>NZ_SCWC02000030.1 GCF_004359525.2 Macrococcus equipercicus
TGGAGCCGTCCTCCTCTGTATACTGGACGACCTTCGGCGTGACAGCTGTATCTTCAATATTCAGTCTGCGTTCAAATCCACTCATCCATCCGAGACCGAACATACCTGTATGATTGGTCTTCGAGTTGAAGCTTCTTGTTGCCTCTATCTCAGGTCCTCGACCTGGCAGAGATGCATCAGATTCACTGAGGACCTGGTTATTGTTGAATGTGTTGAAAGTCCCGAGTTCTGTATCGACCGTCGGGTAGAATTCCTCATCCCCAAAATCCGGCGATGCATCCTTCTGGATCTCCACTTCCTTCTACTCTGCGATATCTATGTCGCTTTCACCGTTGAAATACCTTTCAATCTTGCCTGTTGAAGTACCTGCATGTCTGAAAGAAGTAATCTTCACTTTGTACTTATTATCAGCATCTCCGCCGGCAGTCGCATAGGTGGATGATGGATCAAGTGGCAGCTCACGCCCCCCGCCGACAACCCCATCCTTATTGAGTAGGTACTGACCACCTAATGGCCACAGCTTCTTCTCTCTTGTATGCCAGGTGGTCGTATTACCATCAAGAATATCGACCAGTTCATAGTCCTTACCGTTAAATAGGTAGACCCCATAGCCTGCAGCTCCTGGAACCTTGTTCCAGCTCGCAAAAAGGAAGCCACTGTCCTCCTTACGGTTATCCGCATAGCCATTTATATTTGCTGAGACATTATAAGTCGGCGCATAGACCTTTAGAAACGGTGATTGAGTACT
>NZ_SCWC02000031.1 GCF_004359525.2 Macrococcus equipercicus
TTGCAGCGCTGATCATGGGACGAAGATAGCCGTCATTCGTGAGAATGCCGAGAAATATTCAGTATCAGCAATGTGTAAAGTCCTGCAGATTCCCAGAAGCACCTACTATTATGAAGTGAATAAACTGAATGACACAGGAAAAAATCATCACGATGGAGATGTCACTGAGAAGGTCGTTCAGATTTTCAATACAAACCGGCGTTGTTTTGGCACGAGAAGAATCAAAATCCATTTAGATAAACAGGGAATTAAGGTTTCCAGGAGAAGGATTGGCCGCATTATGAAAAAACAGAATCTTGTCTCCACCTACACATCCCAGCGTTACAGGGCCTTTCCGGCTCGACCAAACGAACGTGATATCACCAATGGTCTGGGTAGAGCATTCTATAGAGAAAGACCGATGGAGGTGCTGGTGAGTGATCTGACCTATGTGAAGGTGGCTGGAAAATGGCATTATATATGCTTGTTTAT
>NZ_SCWC02000032.1 GCF_004359525.2 Macrococcus equipercicus
GTGGATGTCTGGGTCACCGTGGCGCTCGCTGTCGGCTTGGCCGACTCGTTATTGACCCTGCATGGGGGCGCTCGTTATACGCTGGGATGGTACGCGGCACGGCTGCTCAGTGTGGTGTCCTCGGCGGTTGTACTGTCGATGCTGATTGCGGATATCACAAGGCTATATCGGGCGCTGATGGCTGCGAATCACAGGCTTGAGCGGCAGTCGTTGCTGGACGGTCTGACGCAGGTCGGCAATCGTCAAGCATTCGACAGATGCTGGGCGGCCGAATCGAAACGCGCGCGGCGTACGGGGCAACCGCTGTCGGTGCTCATGGTCGACATCGACCATTTCAAGCAGATCAACGACACATACGGGCATGGCAGGGGCGACGCATGTCTTGTCGAGGTTGCCAACATCCTCTCGCGCGTTGCGGGAAAGCGCCCGACCGACTTGGTGGCGCGCTATGGCGGCGAAGAGTTTGTTGT
>NZ_SCWC02000033.1 GCF_004359525.2 Macrococcus equipercicus
CTCCAGGTGGCTCCACATGCGGCGGTTGCTGACCGAGTTCTGCGGGACGACGTTGGCCAAGCTGAAACTTTCCTGTTGCGATGCCAGGTCGCCGAAGTCCCCGCTTGGCGACATGTGGCCACGGTCAATCTGGACGTGCGAGCTACCGTGGTAGTCCTGCAGGGTGGCGCGGGCGGTTGCCGGCAAAGACGTCTCTTCGAAGAAATCGCTTTCGCGCGGCAGCTCACGCGCCTGGTTCACCGCCTGCGCGGTCAGGTGTTCGGCTGACCACAGCGGTGTCCGGGTCGCCGAGGACACGAGCACCGCGTAGGCGCGGTAGCAGAGCAGGTGGCTGGCGCCAGCGTGCTTGCTGGACAGCACCTTCGGTTGCGCGCCGTCCGCGACCGATGCGCCGCAGTGATCGGGAGAGGCGCCGGCGACCTGGAGG
>NZ_SCWC02000034.1 GCF_004359525.2 Macrococcus equipercicus
CCGGTACACCGTGCGAGGGGCTGCAATCGTTCGACTATCGCGAGGACGATCTCGCCTTGGTCACGCCGCGCGGGCATCCATTGGCCGGGCGCAAGCAGGTTCACTTCGCCGACGCCGTGGATTTCGACTTCGTCAGCCTGCCGCCGGGCACGTCGCTCGCCGCGCAACTGGTCGACGAGAGCTTGCGTCTGGGCAAGCCGTTGCGCCTGCGCATCCAGGTGCGCAGCTTTGAAGCCGTTTGCCGGATGGTGGCCTCCGGCCTGGGCGTGGGCGTGTTGCCGCGCATCGCCGCACAAAGCCATGTATCGAGCCTGCCGGGCGCCGGTCTGGCGCTCGTGGCGCTCCAAGACGGATGGGCGCATCGCCGCCTGCTGGTGGGCGTGCGTGACCCCGATGCGCTGACCAGCTCCGCGCGCCTGTTG
>NZ_SCWC02000035.1 GCF_004359525.2 Macrococcus equipercicus
TTGATAATCATCTCATAGATGAAGTGCTTGATACCTTCGGTATTCAGAGATCGTTGAGTATGAAAGGGTGTCCGTATGATAATGCGGTCGCTGAAGCAACCTTTAAAGCGATGAAGACCGAATTTATTAATCAATTTCATTTTCTTTCTCTAAATCATTTGAATATTGAACTTTTTGATGATGTGAACTGGTACAACAATATCAGACCGCACGGTGCATTGAATGATTTAACACCAAAAGAATATAAAGAAATATTCTATAAAAACTGTCCAATATTATGTTGACAGACCAGTACTCAATCACCGTTTCTAAAGGTCTATGCGCCGACTTATAATGTCTCAGCAAATATAAATGGCTATGCGGATAACCGTAAGGAGGACAGTGGCTTCCTTTTTGCGAGCTGGAACAAGGTTCCAG
>NZ_SCWC02000036.1 GCF_004359525.2 Macrococcus equipercicus
GCTCGGTGGCGCGCACGCCGCCCAGCACGCTTTCTTCATTGAGCGCGAAGATCACCCATTTCTTGATTCCAGCATGCTGTGCCAGCACCGGCGACGCGGCATTGAAGCCTCCTGCGTCGTCGGTGGTCTTTTGCGGCGCGTCGAAGATGTTTTCTTTCTTGAAGCCGCCGGCCAGCAGTGTCTGCGTCGCGCCGTCGGTACGCAGCTTGGCGGTCGGCAACTCATAGTTGGTGATGCGCAGCGCGCCCACTTCCTCGGGCTTCCAGCCGCGGCGCTTCATCTCGTCGGAAATCGCCTGGCCGACTTGGTTGCCGATCTTGAAGGCCGACATGCCCAGGTGCGGCACGTTGGCCAGCGGCTTGCCGGACGAGTCGACGAGCTGATCGTCGACCGTGACGAACTTCATGTTGTAGTG
>NZ_SCWC02000037.1 GCF_004359525.2 Macrococcus equipercicus
CAACTGTCGCGCAGAAAACGATGTCAGTTGAAGACGCAGCAGAGCACATCCTCAATAACCTAATCGAGCTGACTGACCGCTCCGGCTGGGAAAACGGCGATGGCGGCAGCGGCGAGGCCTACTTTGACCTGCAGACCGGCAAGCTCCTGTCCTTCGTACATACCGTGTACTACACGGAATCGGATACGACGGAGTATGAGCCGGACGAGTTGTTCGGAGTCGAGGAGGCTGCCACCGCGGGGGCAGAACAATGAGCGCCGCCCTCTGCACAGTCACGCCCAACCTGGCGCTCGGGGCCTTTCCCGGGTTTTCGGTGGCGCAGGCGATGCAGGCGGCCCAGTCACTGGCTGATGCCGGAGTGATCCGGCTTGACCACGTTCAGATCTGTCCGCAGAACGCGGG
>NZ_SCWC02000038.1 GCF_004359525.2 Macrococcus equipercicus
CCGCCATCCTCGGCGGGCTGCTGGAATACCGCCGCGTGTTCGCACTGTCGTTCCTGGGCTTTTGCGTGGCGTCGTGTGCCCTGTACCTCGTTCTCGGGCGCGACTTCTTCCCCGATGTCGATGCCGGCCAGATCCGCCTGCACATGCGCGCGCCGTCGGGCCTGCGGATTGAAGAAACCGCACGGCTGGCCGACGAAGTGGAAACGGCCATCCGCGAGATCATTCCCAAGCAGGAGCTGTCGACCATCCTCGACAACCTGGGCGTGCCGAACTCGGGGATCAACCTGTCGTACAGCAACGCGGGCACGATCGGCACGCTGGATGGGGAAATCCTGATCGCCCTGCACGAGGGCGAGCGCAAACCGAGCGCGGAATACATC
>NZ_SCWC02000039.1 GCF_004359525.2 Macrococcus equipercicus
TTAACGTCTGACATATTGTATTCAGTTTTGAATGTTCATCATTCAAATGGGCCTATAGCTCAGCTGGTTAGAGCGCACGCCTGATAAGCGTGAGGTCGATGGTTCGAGTCCATTTAGGCCCACCATTAATAGTTAAATATATTCCAGAATATTGGGGGCTTAGCTCAGCTGGGAGAGCGCCTGCTTTGCACGCAGGAGGTCAGCGGTTCGATCCCGCTAGTCTCCACCATTAAATTTGTACCTTGAAAACTAGATAAGCAATGAAGAAGAAAAAGATTTTACCAAGCAATACCGAGTGAGTTCATTTTTTGAATTCTTAGAAATCGCGCGTCTGCATTTATGCAGACATCACATTATTAATA
>NZ_SCWC02000003.1 GCF_004359525.2 Macrococcus equipercicus
AAACTCTCCATAATAGTTTGTCTGATAAAAGCTCGTTGACTGCTTAAGCCAGTCACTCTGAAAGTACTAAAGTACTCAAATTATTGGAATTAACGTTGACATATTGTCATTCAGTTTTCAATGTTCATTTTTCGTCTCACAAGATTTAACTATACTCTCTTTCGTTTTGAAAGTCAACTCTTTTTTAAATTTTTTTTAAAATCAAGTTTTAGTATGTTGTTATATCTCTGCCGGACAAGATTTAATTATACTCTCATGTGAAGTATAAGTCAACTCTTTTTTTAATTTCTTTTTTTGAGCTGCCGTTATCTCTGCCGGACAAGATATAACTATACAGGGTTGCAAGCCCTTCTACAAGCGCAAAATTTACACTTTTAACAATTAATTAATATTTCTTAATGCATTAATTTTATCCAGTGCTTTCTCGGGATCGCTGTAACCTAATTGATAGAGATCGTCGAGCTTTCCTTTATCTTTCTCCATGCGATCAACTTTTAAATCAGCTGATGGCCGGATGACTACTACATTGCCCACTTCTTCCTGACGATTAACATAGTGGAGTGTTTCATTATAGCGGGCCGGCCGTCTGCGCATTGCTTCATCAACTTGCGGATAACCTTTCACTTTAAACCATTTAGCAAGACGGCTTGATTTCTTCACGTAACCTTTTGGCCGTGTCAGTATAACGACATTTTTAGTAATGCCGTCTGCCTGTGCCTTACGCAGCGGGATAGGATCAGTCACGCCGCCGTCCAGCAATTTCTTACCTTGATAGTCAACGACAGGTGCCATTAACGGAAGCGAGCTTGATGCTCTCAAAATTGTGAGCAGATCTTTGTTCAAGTAAGACTGGTCAAAATACTCCGTCTCTCCCGTTTCACAGTTAGTACACGCAACGACATATTGTCCTTCATATAGAAGAAAGTCCTTCATATGAAAAGGTACATGAACACTTGGAATTTCATTGAAGATAAAGTCCATGCCGAACATTTCACGGTTTTTAATATAGTTCTGAAGAGATAAGTATCGTTTGTCCCCTAAAAAATCAAGGCTGACCTGCCTATTACGCCCACGCTGCTTCGATAAATAGGAAGCTGCCATATTGGCTCCTGCAGAAACACCGATGATATAGTCGAACTCGATACCTTTATCCAGAAACAAATCCAGTACACCCGCTGTATATATACCGCGCATACCGCCGCCTTCTAATACTAATCCTGTCTTATTCATTATGTCACTCCTTTGACTATTCCATATTATAGCAAATAGCACTTTATAAAAAAAGCGGCCGATTATCGGCCGCTTCACTATACAGTCTTTATTTAATCGTAAATGCTTCTGTGTAAAGAGAGGATGTGCCGCGTTTTAATCTAATATTCGCGTTCCCTGTTATTCCTTTAGTCGTCTTTGCTGTGATAACCGTTGAAGCAGAGCCTCGAGCATCTGTAGTCAAAGTAACAGCCGGACTGTAGCCCACTGCACTCCATTGATTGTTCATATAGAAAGAACCGAGCTGAGTGCCTGCCGTATTATAGATGCCTACTTTTAAATCATTATAAGTTGTATTAGGTGTCAGACCATTCAATACAAGTGTCGTATTAAATGACTGACCATTTGTAACTACAGGCAGTACAAAGTCATATCCAGTACTCGAGACAAGGGAGGAATAACCATAGCTGCCTTGCTTGAAAGTCGACTCATCATACCATTTATAAGTCGCTGCCGGTGTAGACCACGGTTCAGTTGCAGGTTCTGTAGATGCTGCCGGCACTTCAAAGGAAAGTATAGGTGATGCCTGATCCAGTGTCAGTCCTTTCTCCTTGAATGAAGTATAGGACTCATCGCGCGACAGCCAGCTGACGATATTAGTTAACAATGTGCTGTCATCTTGTTCTTTATAACCGTCATAAGTCTTTTTAGTCTGGCCGTTATCTTCTCTTAAATATTTAGGAGTTGCATCTTCTACCATAGAAGAATCACCGATGAAGGCAGCTTTTCCTAATCCCACTTTACTGATAGCTACATAAGCACCTTCATCTTTACCGCCGCCGAAGTATACTCCTTGATCGACTGCCGGTCCCCATTTGTCCGCTGTTGTTAATCCTGACGGGACGTACACGAGGCCTTTAGCGATGTCAGGGTTGGTCAGTGCGATAGTAGAGCCTGCATGCATCGCTACGCTGTTGATACCGGCAGTGATACCGAATGCTCCTGCATCTTTGACGATATCTGTCGCGACAAGGTCACTTAACGCATTATATCGGAATCTCACTCCGAAATTATTGGACAGCCAGTCAGAACTTGTAACGCCTGACATTCTGACAGATTGCGCTTCTTCTGCTGTCATTCCTTTAGCAGGTGCCCCGTAAGCACCTCGACGATAGCCATTAAAAATTTCCGAAGAATCATAGCGGTTCAAATTTCTATCTGCATTATAATGATCGGCGATAAAAAATACACTACCGCCTTCTTTAACGTATTTTAAAATTGCATCTTGTTCCGATTGTTTGAATGGAATGTTCGCTTCCGGTATAACAAATACATCGTACGGTGCTAAATCTTCATAAGTGACTGCTGTTTTTTTACGAAGCTCTTTAACTTGATAGCCTTTTGCTGCTACACCCCGACCGAAATCAGAGAACGCGCCGTCAATGACCCAGTCTGCTGCTCCTGCGGTCTGCCCATGTGTATTGTCAACGAGTACGCTTTGTCCATTAGAAACTGCCGGATTAATGACTGGCGCCTGATCGTTGTAAGTTTCTGCATAAAGAGCCGGTGTGCCGAGCATGAACGTTGTCATTGTAGCAATAACTGCTTTTTTAATCATTAGTTTTCCTCTTTTCACTATGATGGCATAGATCCATGACACCCTCTTATTATTAGCAAAGTAGTTTTAATTCTGTGTAAATGATATGTAAGTAAATAGGCGATTTCGTTTTCAATCTTTACAGGATTGTTATAACCGCTCAAAGACTTCTTTTGTTATCATTTACTAGAACGTTACAAAAATAGGAATAGGAAAAGGAGCATCATCATGTTTAAAAAAATCGTGAAAACTTCTGTCCCTGCTTTAATGGCCGTTGCAGTACTTGCAGCTTGTGGCACGACAGACAATAAATCAGAAACTCAAAAAGATTCTACTGCGTCATCAAGCAAAGAAGGCTACACGCCTGAAAAATTAACTGTGCAGTTCGTTCCTTCTCAGAATGCTGAGACACTTGAAGCAAAAGCGAAGCCCCTTGAAAAGTTATTAAAAGCTAAACTGGGCATCCCGGTTGAAGTATCTGTATCTACTAACTACAATACAATTGTTGAAGCGATGAAGTCTAAAAAAGTAGATGTCGGTTTCCTGCCGCCAACAGCTTATGTGTTAGCACATGATCAAAAAGCGGCTGACGTCCTGCTGCAGGCACAGCGTTACGGTGTTAATGATGATGGTTCTCCAACTAAAGAACTCGTTGATTACTACAAATCTCAGTTTATCGTTAAAAAAGATTCTGGAATCAACAGCCTGAAAGATATGAAAGGCAAGAAAATTGCGATGCAGGATGTCACTTCTACAGCGGGTTATGTGTTCCCTGCGGTCGATTTGAAGAAAGAAGGCATCGATCCACTGAAGGACATGAAAGTGACAACAGTTAAAGGTCATGATCAGGCAGTCATTTCATTATTGAACGGCGATGTGGATGTCGCAGTAACATTCCAGGATGCACGTAGTATTGTTAAAGGCGACCAGCCAAACGTCTTCAAAGATACTAAAATCGTCAAATATACAGAAAAAATTCCAAATGATACTATCTCTGTTCGTTCAGATATGACTGACAAATGGAGAGATAAATTAACAACAGCGTTTATCGATATCAGCAAAGATAAAGAAGGACAAAAAGTTATCCGCGAAGTTTATTCACATGAAGGTTATGTGAAATCAGATGATTCTAAGTTCGATGTTATTCGTGAGTATGACAAAAAAGTCAAAGAATAATTTCTTGAGCATAAATATGCTACTAAGAAGGCTAAACTCACATGTGTGAGTTTAGCCTTTTATTATAAAGGAGTGTCATGATGAGCCAAATCATATTTAATGATGTCAGCAAAGTGTATCCAAACGGCCATGTCGGACTGGATCACATCAACCTTGAAATCAATCAAGGAGAATTTATAGTGATTGTCGGTCTGTCAGGTGCCGGGAAATCAACGCTGCTCCGTTCTATTAACCGCCTGCACGAAATTACATCCGGCGATATCTCGATTAGCGGACAGTCGATTACGAAGGCTAAGGGAAACAAGCTGCTGCTGATGCGCCGGAATATCGGTATGATCTTCCAGAGTTTTAATCTAGTGAAGCGTTCTTCAGTCATCAGAAATGTACTGTCAGGACGTGTGGGCTATCATCCTACTTGGAAAATGGTGCTCGGTCTATTTCCGAAAGAGGATAAGCAGATTGCTCTTGAAGCGCTTGACCGCGTCAACATCGTTGAGAAAGCTTATAACCGTGCTGACGAACTGTCAGGCGGTCAGCAGCAGCGTGTATCAATTGCACGTGCACTGGCACAGGAGCCGGAAATTATTTTAGCTGATGAACCGGTTGCCTCTCTTGACCCGTTGACTACTAAGCAGGTTATGGACGACTTACAGCGCATCAATAAAGAACTCGGCATCACTATCATCGTCAATCTGCACTTCGTCGACCTGGCTCGTGAATATGCGACAAGAATCATCGGACTGCAGTCAGGCAGAATTGTATTTGACGGACCAGTTGAACAGGCAACAGACGATGCTTTCAGCCGCATATATGGACGGGAAATTAAAGATGATGAGAAAATGGGGGTTAACTGATGAACCCGTCAATTAACAATGCTAAGCGCTATAAAACCATCTTCTCCCTGCTGCTGCTCACGGCTTTAGTCATCTGGAGCGGCTTTGAGACAGGATTCAGTTTAGAGAGCCTGGCGCTCGGCGCACCGGAAATGATGAACCTTGTTAAGGAAATGCTGCCGCCGGACTGGTCTTATTTCAAAGAAATTATTGCACCGATGCTCGACACTATACGTATGGCTGTTCTCGGCACGACATTCGGCTCACTGCTTGCACTGCCCGTCGCTCTGCTGTCAGCAAACAATGTCTTCAGATCACGCTGGGTGAACATGCCCGTACGTTTTTTACTCAATATTGTCCGGACGATTCCCGACCTGCTGCTCGCTTCTATATTCGTCGCAGTCTTCGGTATCGGTGCACTGCCCGGTATATTCGCGCTGACTGTACTGTCATTCGGCATCGTCGCCAAACTGTTCTATGAGGCACTGGAGAATATCGACAACGGGCCGCTTGAAGCGATGACGGCAGTCGGTGCCAATAAATCAAAATGGATAGCGTTCGGTGTGCTCCCGCAGGCACTCGCACCTTATCTCTCATTTGTATTATTTACGTTTGAGATCAATATCCGTGCGGCTGCCGTCCTCGGTCTTGTCGGCGCCGGCGGTATCGGATTGTTCTATGATAAGACACTCGGTTACTTTGAGTATCCGAAAGTGACTGCGATTATACTGTTCACTCTGCTTATTGTAATAATCATCGACTATACGAGCTCGAAAGTGAGGAAGAAACTGTTATGATTAAAAACTATGATCATTTAAAGCCTAAATCATCAGCGCCTGTTATTATCAGAAATATCCTCCTCATTATTCTGCTGCTCGCCGTATACATATGGGCATTCAGTGGCATGCCGGCGATAGCAATAAAAGAAAAGTCATGGGAGATTCTGTCAAACATATTGTCCGGTATCATCCACCCGGACTGGAGCTATGTCTATATGCCTGATGGCGAGGACTTGCTGCGCGGTCTGCTTGAGACATTCGCTATCGCCTTTTTAGGTACTATCATCTCAGCGGTTCTATGTATTCCATTCGCTTTTTTAGCGGCGCGCAATATTTCCAACCGCTTGCTGTCAGAGCTCAGCAAATTTCTGCTCAGTGTCATCCGCGTATTCCCGGAGATCATTATGGCGCTGTTATTCATTAAAGCCGTCGGTCCCGGGGCATTCGCCGGGGTGCTGGCAGTCGGGATCCATTCAATCGGTATGCTCGGCAAACTGTTTGCTGAAAATATAGAGAACCTTGACCTCGGACCGTCTGAAGCATTAACGGCAACGGGGGCAAACAAGACAAAGACATTGATGTTTGCCGTCGTGCCCCAAATACTGCCGGCATTCATTTCATTTGTGCTCTACCGCTTTGAGATCAACTTAAGAAGTGCATCTATCCTCGGCTTAATCGGTGCAGGCGGTATCGGTACGCCGCTCATTTTCGCACTGCAGGGAAGAACATGGGAGCGCGTCGGCATTATCCTGATCGGCATCGTCATTATGGTCATCATCGTCGATACTTTGTCAGGTGCCATCCGGAAGCGGCTCATCTAATACTATTTCACAAAAAAGCAGTGAAGCTGGATGCTTCACTGCTTTTTTGAACTTCTTTATATTTCTGTACGTCCTGATATAGCTTTAGACAGTGTCACTTCATCCGCATACTCAAGGTCACCGCCGACCGGCAGGCCATGAGCAAGACGCGTCGTCTTAATGCCGATTGGTTTGACGAGGCGCGAAATATACATAGCTGTCGATTCTCCTTCGATGTTCGGATTCGTCGCCAGAATTAACTCCTGTACTGTTTCATCCTTTAACCGGTTCAACAGACTTGGAATGTTGATATCTTCAGGTCCAATGCCTTCCATCGGAGAGATGGCACCTTGCAGCACATGATACAGCCCTTTGTATTCACGCATCTTCTCCATCGCAATGACATCTTTCGATTCCTCAACGACGCAGATCATCGAGCGGTCGCGCGTCTTATCCGCACAAATATAACATGGATCCGTGTCCGTAATATGACCGCAAATAGAGCAGTATGTCAGCTCACGCTTTACGTCGACGAGCGCTTTCGCGAAGTTCATGACGTCCTCTTCCTTCATATCAAGCACATGGAACGCAAGTCTCGCCGCTGTTTTCGGGCCGATTCCCGGCAGTTTCATAAAGCTGTCTATGAGTCTTGAAATAGGTGCAGGATAATGCATTACATCATTCCTGGAATGTTCATTCCTTTAGTATGCTGACCTAAACGCTGAGCCGTCACATCATCCGCTTTAGATAATGCTTCGTTTGTTGCTGCCAGTACTAAGTCCTGTAACATTTCGATATCTTCTGGATCTACTACTTCTTCCTTGATGATGACATCAAGCACTTCTTTATGACCTGAAACAACAACAGTCACCATACCGCCCCCTGCTGTTCCTTCAATACGTTCGTCTTTTAATTTTTCCTGCTCTTCCGCCATTTTCTTCTGCATTTTCTGCATTTGTTTCATCATTTGCTGCATATTTCCGCCACCGCGCATAATTAGTTCCTCCTATTAATCAATTAAATTTATTGTATCTTTACCAAACAACTCTTCTGCCGTCTTGATGATATCATCTTTTGGCTCTGCCTTCACTTCTGACTGCTGCTTCTTGTTTTTAATGTAGTCATGTCTGACCTGCAGCCACTGTGAATCAGGTACACCTACCATTTTAACTTTTTTATTGATGATTGTGTATACAATCGACTCAATCTGTTCACGTTTATCGTCACCTTTATTGACGAGTTCACAGTGAATATCTTCCTCGAACTTGATCAATACATGCGTGCTGCTCGCTGCCACCGGTTCTGAGTTCTGCAGCAGGCTGACGAGCGCCCTATCATTTTGCTTCACATGGTCAATCAGCGCCTGCCAGTTCTCCTTCAAATATGTCAGATCTTCGCGATTGGCGTTATCCAGTACATTTTCTATTTGTGCAATTGAGAACTTGTTTACATGGCGCTCTGCTTTCGGTTTTGCCTTAGCCGGTGCTGCTGTCGGATTCAGCTGAATATTCGAAAGCTTCTCCTCGAACTCTTTCATCCGCGCATCGATGTACTCGGTACTCGCACCTGCCCCTTTCTCGTGAGACTTCACAAGTTCAGACAGTTTGACGATGAGCACTTCAAAGTGAATGTTCATATTGACTGCAAACCGCATCGACACAAGCGTGTCATTAATTTTATCAATCATCTCATAAATGACAGACAAGTCGACTTCATATATTTGGCCGTCTCCTTTAGTGCCTGTTGCAACATCAACGATGACGTCACGTAAATAATAAATATAGTCAGTCACAAGACGGTTTACTTCCTTGCCGCCGCTTAACAGCTGATGATATAACTCAAAAGCCGTGCGTACGTCATGCGTTACAATCGCATCAGTCAGCTGCCGCAGATCTTCTTTACCGACACTGCCCGTCACGTCCAATACATGTGCCAATGTCAGCTCTTCGTCTCCGAACGCAATCGCCTGATCTAAAATACTAAGTGCATCACGCATACCGCCTTCTGCTGTCTGGGCGATAAATTCAAGTGCCGGCAGTTCAAACGAGATGCTTTCCTTGTCACACACATATTTCAAATGCTCGACAATATCAGGGGTAGCAATTGCCTTGAAATCAAATCGCTGACAGCGGGAAATAATCGTCGGCGGTATTTTGTGCGGTTCTGTCGTCGCCAGAATGAAAATAGCATGACCCGGCGGCTCTTCCAATGTTTTTAACAAAGCATTGAAAGCACCTGTCGTCAGCATATGCACTTCGTCAATAATATAGACTTTATATTTGGATTCACCTGGTGCATATTTCACTTTATCTCTAATATTACGGATTTCATCAACGCCGTTGTTACTCGCTGCATCAATTTCAATGACGTCCGAGTTTGTCCCATTCGTGATTGACAGACATGATGCGCATTCATTGCACGGTTCACCGTCATGGCGTTCTGTACAGTTGATAGCTTTGGCGAATATTTTCGCGATACTTGTCTTCCCTGTACCACGCGGTCCGTTGAATAAATAAGCGTGTGATATTTTGTTTCTCGCTATAGCGTTCTTCAGCGTAGTCGTAACATGCTTCTGCCCAACTACTTCTTCGAAAGCCTGGGATCTGAACACACGATATAAAGCCTGATAACTCAAGACGTCCCCTCCATCAATATTGGTCCTTTTATTATACCATTAGACATAACCGCTTCATAACAAAAAAGAGGAGACTTATCGGCATGAGCTGCTGATAAGTCTCCTGAAACGTTGTTATTTCTTTTTCATTTTTTTGTAGAGCCAGTATGCTGCTGGGTTCAGCGGCTTGATGAAATCGCCGAGCTGTTCATCAATATAGGCGTTGAACCCTTTCTTGAACTTCGCGACACCCAGGTCAGGCGATGATTCTGTAAAGTCACCGCTGACGCCATAGAAGTTATAGCGCTTCAGGCCAAGCTGATTGGCAAACTTAATCATTTCCCACTGCATGTTGTACGCGCCCATGAACTGATTATAGGCAGGATTAGAGCCGCTTGATAAGTAATACAGCTCATGATTGTTGAAAACATAAATAGCACTCGCCAGCTCAAGTATATCGCCGTCACTTGCTCTTAAAGCGTCCGTTTCTGCGACTTTCTTCTCGAGCTGTGCTACCGCCTTCTCGAGTTCGGCTGTTTTATTTTTCAGCTTTCTGTAGTCGGGGTTCTCTGCCAGTTCTGCTGCTGCCTTGTCATAATCCGTACGTTTTGCGCTCAGCTGGTCGTTCAGGCGTTTTAAGTAGTCATTCAGATCGATATACGTCATTACGACGCGCGCGTTATCTCCGTACATTTGTTTCATGCGCTTAAATGTCTGCAGGTCAAACAATGAGAAATCATGCTTGTCTTCCGCCATCTTATACAGTCTGAAAAATTTCTTTATCTCATCATCTGATAAGTCACGCATCTGTACGCCCATTTCGATAGTCTTATTAATGTTTCGGCGCGTCTTATACTCCATTTCTTTCAGCAGTTCAGCATCTGTCTTATCCGTTAAATCGAGCACTGACAAGAAGCGTGCCTGGGAATCCATGGAGTAACCGACACTGTAGCCTTGGTGCTTATAACCGAGGCGTTCCATTCCGGTGATAATATCGTCAACTTCAAATGACTCAGTGACATGGCCGTCGCCGTCCAGATGGTTGCGTGTAACATAAGGGTCCACTAATACAAACAGCCCTTTATGCTTCTTCAAATAATTAGTTAAATGCGTGTAGAAGAAATCGACAAGTGCTTTGTCATGATGATCAAACACCGGCCCTTTATGCGTATAGAAATAATTGAAGAATTTAAAGCTCGGCGCACCGTTCAACAAGCAGGCGGCCAGCACTTTATCCCCTTCTTTCACTCCTACGAGATGGACATCGAGGTTTAATGCCTGACGACCCGCGTAGTGAGCTTTAGATTGTGTATAGTGACTGAAATGGTCGTTAACAAACGATTCAAATTCATCTATCGTCAAATTACAAAACTTCATTAAAAAACTCTCCCGTTCTGTGATTGTTTCTATGTCGTTATTTACTATAACACTTTCGTGTAATAAATATGTAGTAATACTATTTCTTTATCTTATATCCAATGTTATTGAAAGCTCCACTCAGCTGAAAATGTTCAAAAAAAAGACCTAGTCTCCTAGGTCTATCTATTAGATGTACGATTAATTTTTATATAAATACCGTGCACCTCTGCTTCGTTTAACAGTCACAAGCGGAACCTTGGTCGACAGCTCAAAGACGGCTGCCCCAGCCACATATAAGTGACCACTTAATGCTGCTTCCTTCCGGACCTGACATGCTTCATGGGCTTATATTGACTCGGACCGTCTTCTCAACACTACGTGTCAAGGTCAGGCCTCACAAAATGTTACCCTCAGCAGAGGGATTCGGTCTTGCCTAAGCGGCTTGCAAGTACAGGGAACCGCTACCTCCCCACTTAGCACGGCAGAATCTATCATACTATACATTATGAATATTTGGCAAGGAAAACACTGCTGTTTTTTGATTATGCTTTCTTATGAGCTGGACGTCTGGAAAAGTCGACGAACTTAAACTCGCTGGCACAGTGCTTTGATATATTGTACTGAAAAGGCAGCGCATTAGCCAGATGGACAGTTGAGCGGACAGTTGCTGCATAAGGCGGCGTCACTTCTCCGAACAGCTCTAGTTCACTTGCTGTCATCGGTTCAAATGTGATAGCTTTGTTGGAGAAGCTGATGGTCTGTTCCAGCTGATTCTCTATATAAGAATAAATGGACTGCCGGGCAATTTCCTTCGTTAAATTCGGCATAAGACTAACTAGGAAGTAGTCAGTATCGATAATATTGACTTTTCCTCCTTTACGCCTTGTTCTGACGACTCTAAACAATTCTGTCTGCTCTGCAAGGTCAAGCGCTGCCATCACGACAGGATAATCCCCGGCGTTCACTTTCTCGAATATTTCTACAGCTGTCACATAGTCCATATTGAGTGATTCTTTAATTTCTTCAAAGCTGATGAGCTGAGATACAGGGAAATTCATTGATTCATTGTAAATAACTACAGAACCTTTACCTTTTAATTTCTGGATAAAACCATTTGTTTGCAGCAGACTAAGCGCTTTTCTTACTGTTTCACGTGAGACATTGTATTGCTTCACGAGTAAATTTTCAGAAGGCAGCTGTTCATGCTGCTTATATTCACCATTGACGATCTTACCGCTCAGCTCCTGATAAATTATTCGATACTTATTTCTATTCATTTTATCGGTCACCCCTTGTTTCCAAATCATCTTAACATAAAATAACTGTTTTGGAACAAAGTGATTGCAATTATTTTTTAACAGCTACTGCCTGATAAGGCTTAAGCGTACGGCTATATGATTCGTAATTGTTAATCAGTACAGTTCCTTCAAGCGCTATATCATCCGGCACAGTGACTTCCTGCGCACTGAAGTTGGCCACTATAATCAATGTATCATCGTCCAGCCTGCGCTCATAAGCAAATAATTCAGGGTGATTTTCCAGTAACGGCAGAACTTTGCCGTACGTGATAATCTCAAAGTTATGTCGCAGCCTGATTAAATGCTGATACGTATAGAAGATAGAATTCTTATCTGCAAGCGCCTGTTTGACATTGACCGTCTTATAGTTTTTCGCCGTTTCAATCCACGGTGTTCCAGTTGTAAAGCCGGCATGCTCACTATCATCCCACTGCACAGGTGAACGCGAGTTATCCCGTGATTTATGCTGCAGTATACGCATCGCCTGATCGTCTGAAATGCCGCGTTCTTTCATAATAGAATAGGCATTCAATGACTCCACATCACGGTACTGCTTAATATTGTCGAAATACAAGTTCGTCATGCCGATTTCTTCGCCCTGATATATATACGGCGTACCTTGCAGCAGATGCAGCGCTATCGCGAGCATTTTAGCACTTAACACACGGTTCTCTTCTGTCGAATCATCACCGAAACGCGACACAACACGGGGCTGATCATGGTTGCACCAGAAAATAGCGTTCCAGCCGCCTCCTGCTTGAATACCGAGCTGCCACTTGAAGAGAATCTGCTTCAGCTCAACAAAATCAAATGGCTGTTCAGACCATTTTTCACCGTCTTTATAGTCCACCTTCAAATGATGGAAGTTAAAGACGCTGCTCAGCTCACGACGTTCAGGATTTGTGTACTTAATGCAGTGCTCGAGTGTCGTTGAACTCATCTCACCGACTGTCATAAACCCTTCTTTATCGCCGAATGTATTGCGGTTTAATTCATGTAGAAATTCATGAACTCGTGGTCCATCTGTATAGAACTCCTTGCCGATTGCTTCAGAATTCTTATATTCTGCTTTAGAGATCAAGTTGATGACATCGAAGCGGAAACCATCCATCCCGAAGTCAATCCAGTAATTGATCATATCATAAATTTCCTGGCGGAGCTTACTGTTCTCCCAGTTCAAGTCTGCCTGTGTGACATCGAAGAGACGGAGATAGTACTGGCCTGTCACTTCGTCTTTCTGCCAGGCATTGCCGCCGAACTTCGACTCCCAGTTCGTCGGCGGATTGCCGTTGTCTCCGTCTTTCCAGATGTAATAATCACGGTAAGGATTGTCCTTCGACTGACGTGACTCTACAAACCAGCGATGTTCTGTTGATGTATGATTGATGACGATGTCAGACATAATCTTAATACCGCACGCATGGGCCTCATTAAGCAGACGTCTGAAATCCTCTTTCGTACCGAAGTCAGGATTGATTTCATAGTAATCGCTGATATCGTAGCCGTTATCGTTCATCGGAGAACAATACACCGGCGTCAACCATAAATAATCCACGCCGAGCGTCTTCAAATAGTCCAGCTTGTCGATAATCCCGTTAATATCACCGTGGCCGTTACCTGTCGTATCATTGAATGACTTCGGATAAATTTGATAGACCACTGATTTCTTCCAGTCGGAAACTCCCAATTAAAAAACTCCTAACGTTTTGAAATAGTTTCAGTTGAACAAGATTTATAAGTTAATCGATTTCTCTGATGACTTCTTTATTATTCTTCTGAGCAAATCTTGAGAAGATGAGTGTCAGCACAATCGGCAGAATCACAGCGATCACCATGCCGAGCAGGAACGTCAGGCGGAATCCTTCATTGATCGAAATGATACCTGGCAGTCCGCCAACCCCTACTCTACCGAGCAACTGCTGTGAACCGAATATAGAACCGACAATCCCTGTCGTGATAATTGCTGCGACGAAAGGATATTTAAGCGGGATGTTCACACCGAACATCGCAGGTTCTGTGACGCCTAACCAGCCTGATATTCCCGATGTCAATGCCAGACCTTGTTCTTTAACCATGCTGCGTCGTTTGTACAGCCACCATGCAGCGAATGCCGCTGAACCTTGTGAGATATTTGAAATAGCAAGTATCGGCCATAAGTACGTGCCTTTTAAATTTGAATTCATCAGCTGGAAATCTACCGCAAGGAACATATGATGCAAACCCGTGACGACGAGTGGTGCATAAATAAGGCCGTAAATCAAACCGCCTAACCAGCCGGCTCTTGTGAAGATCCACTGAATGACATCTGTAATCTGTGTACCGAGCCATAAAGCGACTGGTCCGATAAGAATGAATGCAAGAAAACCTACTAAGAGTAATGAGACAGGCCCAACAACAAGCATTTTAATCGAATCATGGACGCGTCTATTTAAGAAGCGTTCAACTTTCGCCAGCACCCACGTTGCAATCAATACAGGAAGTACTTGCCCTTGATAGTTCAATTTCTCAATATGCAGTCCAAAGACGTTCCATTCAGGAATCTTTGTCAGTTCACCTGTATCTTGATCACCAAGAGTGTACTGTGACGCAAGACCCGGGTGACACATAACAAGACCGAGCACGAGACCGAGAATCGGACTGCCACCGAACACCCGCATCGCTGACCAGCCGATTAATGCCGGCAGGAAGATAAATGGTGCCGCTGCAATAAAGTTAATAATTTCAGCTAAGTCTTTTAACTGCGGGAACATCTTAACAAGCGGTTTATCGCCGAACAGTCCGCCGGCTGTTAAAACGTTGTTTACACCAAGTAGTAAACCAGCTGTAACGATAGCCGGCAACAACGGGATGAAGACATCTCCTAATGTTTTAATTGCACGCTGCAACGGATTCATCTTTTCTGCCGCTGCCGCTTTGACATCATCTTTCGTGCTTTCTCCGATGCCCGTTTCCTCTACAAACACTTTGTATACGTCATCGACTGTACCCGGCCCGATCACAACCTGGAACTGATTGTTTGCTGCAAATGAACCTTTGACAAGATTTAACTTATCCAGTGCAACTTTATCGACTTTCGTCTCATCAACCAATGCTAAACGTAATCTTGTGACACAATGTGTTGCTGCGTTGACATTCTCTTTACCGCCGACCGCTTCAATAATTTGTCTGACTTCATCTCTATTGACCGCCATTTTGCCATCTCCCTTATTTTTGTTATCCTCATTGTAATCTGTCTATACAAGTATGTAAAGGCTTTCTGAAAAGGGTTACAAATTCTTCAGGCTATATAACAATAACCAGCTGGGCAATTATCATTGTTCACTGGATCATCTAATTATTTTTTAACACAAAAAAAGATGCCCCGGAGAGGACATCTACATATCAAAAAATTAGTCTTGGTTTTAAAATAATGGCGGAGGAAGAGGGATTCGAACCCCCGCGGGCCGTTAAGCCCCTGTCGGTTTTCAAGACCGATCCCTTCAGCCGGACTTGGGTATTCCTCCAAATAAGACAATAACAATCTTATAACACCCATTATTTTTTGTCAATGCTTTTCACGAAATTTATTCATATTTATTAAAGGCATAGAATCACTTAATGCTGAATAATAGACTAATCTATCTTTTTAGCAAGCGTCGTAATATATTCAAAAAATTGCTCACGGTCTACATCATAAACTACATTTACTGGCCGGCCATTTTCTTCTTCATATGTTCTTCCTTGAGCAGGTCCTTCTGTAATCACATTTGACTGAATGACTTTTGATTTCACTAAGTCAGGGTTGCCGAGAGCAGCAGTTGTTAAGACATCCCACAGATAATAAGTGGAGTTTGTCGCGAAATGCTTAAGCGGCGGCACCATGGCATAACTTACTCCTAAAAAATCGACTCCTTCAAATGCTCTTTCATCCGCCCACATTTGACGTACTTCTGTCGTCAAAGGAACTTGTAAAGTGCTCTCGAGTGCCACCATGTCTATAGCGATAGATGACTTAAAGACGACACCTACTGCTTCTGGATCCCAGAAAGCATTCCATTCTGCTGTCCCATCGTGCTCTGGTTCATGGACATTACCTTCTGCAAGATAAGTTCCACCCATCCAGACTAGACGCTCAATTTTCTCAGTAATAGCGGGTTCCACTTGAAGTGCTTTAGCTAGATCTGTCAGCGGACCTGTGAATAAGAGTGTCGTTTTCTCCGGTTCTGCCATTACTTTATCAATTAAGTGCTGATAAGCTTCTTGTTCTGCAAGCGGTGCCAGTGTCTGGCGTTCATTTAATATCGGTAATGCATCCATAAAAAAGGCATGCATCCGCCAGTCTTTTGGAAACGGATTTTTGCCTCGTTCCTTCGACATGGCCGTCTCAATTTTGTTGTCACCAAATCGTGCAATAATTTTGCGGCTCGCAAAAGTAGCAGGTTCAATATAGCAGTCAGCATCGATTACACTGACGCCTGTCAGTTTTATATTGTCCATCTGCAGCAATAAAAATAAAGAAATTAAATCGTCAACTCCACCATCATGATTAAAATATACATTTTTCATATCAGTTATCCCCTATATTGTTGATTTGTCTTCTTAACTTTATAATTATAATATAACTATTAGTTGAACACACCTCTTCAAAAAGCTTTTCCTGTAAGTTTAAAATTTACAGTACAGCGCTACATTACGCATGACGAAGGAGACCATATGATCAGTTCTTACGAAGTGAAGGTATATGCCAATCGACAGGCATTATCGAAAAAAGGCAAGATTGCTTCATTTGTGCTTGAGGCATTTAATGCTAAGAAAAAAGATGAAGATTTTCTTGTCCAGTTCATCGACCATGACAAGACGCATTACATGGAGAATATGACTTATCGTATCCGTAAATCAGAGGATGAAGATATCTATCAGCTGCAGTTCAAAAAACGTTACCCTGTTACAGCATCGGTTGACGAAGCGGTGAGCCAGGCGGAGCAGGACGGCTTTAAGGATGGCAGCTTTGAGATCGAATACGGTGCCGGCAGACAGACGCTCAGTGTCTACTACGAAGCGGAAGTGTCAGCTAAAGACCACGTGCTTCCTGACCTTGCAACAAGTCACCTGCACTTAAAAGAGCAAGTTCATGACGCCTTCAAAACGTATTTAAATACTATTACTGCCCCGTCTATCATCGGTCCTATTGAGTTTGAACGGCATATAGGCAGACTTGATGATTATAAGATTAAACTCGAGAAGTGGGATATTAAAGATAAACATATTATAGAGTTATCCGCTAAAGTATTGACTGAACAGGAAGCCAGAAAGCTACAGCAGTTACTCATCGAAAAACTACAGTCACTTCACGTTTATGAACCAGAAGATCAGCTGAAAACGACGATGATCTTTAATCATTACTGAACACTGTACAGCGCAGCATTCAGCCGGATGCTGCGCTGTTATTTTAAAAATAATGTTTGAATGACTTTCATTACTCATGTTGACTTTTATACTCAATGTGATATTATCACTTTTAAGCGTTAAAGTGAAAGAGAGGATTTTACATCATGGATCATAAGTCACAATGGATGTCATCTACAGGTTTTATTCTCGCAAGTGCAGGCTCCGCTATCGGTCTCGGTGCCATCTGGAAGTTCCCTTATATGGCCGGCCAGTATGGCGGTGGTGCTTTCCTGCTGTTATTTCTATTATTCACCATACTAATCGGCTTACCGCTCTTAATGATGGAGTTCAGCATCGGTAAATTAGGACAGACATATACGACTGCCCTATACGATAAACTGACCGGCTATAAACTATTCAATTTAATCGGCTGGAATGGCAATCTTGCTGTCTTCATCTTATTCGCCTTTTATAGTGTCATCGGCGGCTGGATCATCATCTATATCGGCAGAACGCTGCTAGCATTCGTTAACATCATTCAGCCGCAAAATGCAGCAGCATCATTCAACTGGATTATCAGCACGCCATGGACCGCTTTACTTGGTCAGTTTCTGTTCATCGCAATTACTGCACTTATCGTCTCGATGGGTGTCGAAAAAGGCATCGAACGCGCATCAAAATGGATGATGCCGCTGCTCTTCCTTTTATTTATTGTTATCATCATCCGTTCACTGACGCTGGAAGGTGCCGCTGAAGGGGTCCGTTACTTTCTGACGCCCCGGTTTGAAGATATTACTTTTGAGTCCATCGTCTTTGCGCTCGGGCAGTCATTCTTCGCCTTATCACTCGGAACAACTGGCATGATCACTTATGCCACTTATTTAAACAAAGAAGCGAATATCGGGACTGCTTCTTTCTCCATCGTCATTATGAATCTGCTCGTCTCCATTATGGCAGGACTTGCAATCTTCCCGGCAACCGCATCGTTTCACGTTAAACCCGAGCAAGGACCTGGCTTACTGTTCATTGTGCTGCCGCAGATTTTCAACCACCTGGCATTCGGTAATGTCTTCTACTTACTGTTTTTAATATTATTTCTATTCGCAGCACTGACATCTTCCATCTCGCTGCTTGAACTCAATATTTCAAACGTCACGAAAAATGATAACTCGCAGCGCCGCCGCTGGTCACTGCTGCTCAGTGGCTTTATTATTATCGCAGGCATACCTGCTGCCTTGTCGTTCGGTGTATTAAATGATATCCGCTTCGGCGCTGGCACGATATTCGACAATATGGATTACCTCGTATCGAATATACTGATGCCACTCGGTGCTTTAACGACTACTATAGCCTGCGGACACTTTATGGATAAAGACGCCATCATCAGCCAGTTCAACAGTAAGACTAAAACTATCAGCGTCTGGTTTATAGCGATTAAATATATTCTGCCCGCTGTCATTCTGCTGGTCTTTATAATGCAGTTCATATAAAAAAATCCTGCCGCTCAACTGAGCAGGCAGGATTTAATTAATAAAGCGGCCGTTATAAGGATTATTAGCACGGCGATCTATAATGAACATGACGATTAAAAACAGCAAACCTAATGCGATAAAAACAAAAGCTCCGAATAATGATGTTTTATAAACAGCGAAACCCGCAATAATTTCAATCAGTCCAAGGACGAAGACAAACAACTTCTTGTATGTTGTGCTCATTCATTTCACCTCTTCACAAAATTCTATAAGCCTATCATACAACAAACCCTCTACAAAGTACGGCTGAAAGATTGCACAATTTTGTGACATGATTTTAAAAATTTCACTTCATTAACATCTCACAAACAGTTGCAGGCAGTTCTTTTGTCACCTTTTTTATAGATGCTATACTGATTGATATAAGGAGGCATCACAATGAATACTAAATACAATGATTTATTTCAACCTTTACAATTAAATAACGGTGTAGCACTGCGCAATCGCTTTGTTCTTGCACCACTGACACATATTTCTTCTAATGCAGACGGAACAATCTCGGATAGAGAGATTCCTTACATGGAAAGCCGCTCAAAAGACGTAGGCATGGCGATTACAGCTGCGTCTCATGTCACTGAATTAGGCCAGGCCTTTCCAGGACAGCCTTCCATCGCCCGTGACAGTGACATTGAAGGACTAAAACGCTTAGCGGCAGCAATGAAAAAGAACGGCGCAAAAGCTATCATCCAGATTCATCACGGCGGCGTCCAGGCATTGCCGGAGTATACTCCAAACGGTGACGTTGCAGGACCAAGTGCGATGGCGCTCAAAAGCTTCCGTCAGGCGCACACGCACACTGCCAGAGAAATGACAGAAACAGAGATCAACGAGACAATCAAAGCATTCGGCGCAGCGACACGGCGTGCCATTGAAGCAGGATTCGATGGTGTAGAGATTCACGGCGCAAACGGCTATATTATCCATCAGTTTGTCTCTCCTCACTTCAACAAGCGGACAGACCAGTGGAAAGATCCATTGCTATTCGCTCTGAAAGTTGTCGATGAAGTCGTCAACACAGTAAAAGAATACGGCAATGAAGAATTCATCATCGGTTACCGCTTCTCACCAGAAGAAGCGTTTAACCCGGGCATTAAGATGGAGCTGACTGAAGAACTGATTAAACGATTAATCGAAAAGCCGCTCCACTATTTACACGCTTCACTGATGCACATTCATGGTGAAGTCCATGAAGGTAAATACGAAGGCCAAAGCCGTATCCAGCTGCTTCATCAGTGGGTCGATGGTCGCATGCCATTGATCGGTATCGGTTCCATCTTCACAGCAGACGAGGCTATTGACGCTCTACATACAGGCGTAGAACTGATCGCAATGGGCAGAGGACTTCTGCTCGATCACGCATTTGTCAGCAAGATCAAAGAAGGCAGAGAAGACGAGATCATCTCTTACTTCGACCCTCACCACCCAAATAAACACGACCTGCCTGACCCATTATGGCAGCAGTTCAAAGCCGGCTTCTATCCACTGCCTTCTAAAGAAGATGCTAAATAGCACGAAAAACCTCTAACCGTGATGGTTAGAGGTTTTTATATCTATTCCCACTCAATCCAAAATAGAAAATAAAGAAATTTCATAGAGTTTCAAAACCTTATATATCAAGGGTTTGAAGCGTTGCATATCTTAAATGTGTTTCCTGGCGTTGCCCCGAGTCACAAATATCTGCCCTTTTTTTGCTCTTTTATTCAAAATCAAAGTATCCTTCTATACTTTTATATAACTTCGGCCTGCTACCCTCTACTTCTAACAAGCCCATGTCTACAAGATCATTTAATACTTTACGGGCCGTTATTTCAGCTACTTCTAAATAACTTGCCATCGCCTGGACTGTCAAATCATTATCAGTGAATAGCTGGATTTGACCAATAATAAATAAAGCATCGAAATATTTTTGATCTTTGTTCTCTAACTTTTTCTCTGACGATAATTTTAAAAATGCACTATCTATCAGTCTAAGCTTTATGACTAATTCATTTTTGACTTCTTCTTGTCCCTTGATGATGTATTCTAAGAAGGTTTCAATAAACTCATTTAGTTCGCCGGCATTAAGCGTACTGTTAGTATGCTCAAATATTTCATAATATTTTTTGGAGTTATTATTTATAGCTCTTGATAAGGAGATAGATGTTAAGCGGCTGTGACTTTTAGAAAGGTATAAACTATTTATAAATCTTGAAGTCCTACCGTTTCCGTCATAAAAAGGATGTATATATCCAAAAATGTAATGGGCAACAGCTACTTTTATTATTGCTGAAATTTCTTCGTACCCGTTAAGAATATCTAACATCTTATCTATGGCGATTATAATATTTTCATGCCCGTTTATTCCTTGGTGTATTACCTTTCCTGTGCTAGTTTTAACATCCACACCATCTAACCTGAAATACTTTCCGTCTATCTTATCTTCTTCCTCCACTTCTGAAGCTGAAATTTTATCGTAAATTTTTCTTATATCTTGTGGTGTCGAAGGGAGTTTAATTTCATTAAGATATAAACTTAAATAAGAGTTAGCCATGCTCAAAAAACGTGTAGTTTTTTTAGTTTTTTTATTCTCTTTAGCAAGCTTCACACTTTCAGCAATTTCTCTCTTAGTACTTTTCACACCTTCTAAATCATTAGTTGAAAATAATTCGTTAGTTATTACTTCCCTCTCAAAAGCTTCACGAGCTGAATCAGGAAGAGCATCAAAATATTTATCTAGTAATCTATCACGTTTAGCAATGGCTTCAACCATTTTTATCATCTTTAAAGTAGGAATAAAATATAGTCTATGCTTATCTTCTCTTTTATATTGTTTTACTTTAAAGTTAAACTCTATTCTTGAAGGAGCTGAAAGACGTTTTTTTACTTCTTCTTTATAATCTTTTTGTTCATTATTGTAATAATATTTATATAAATATTCCATCTTCTCTCTACCTTTCTATAAAAAGCTTTTATATTTTATACTTTAAATTATTTATTGATATATATAAAGATAATTTTAAGCTTTTTTTATACATACAAATTTTATTATCTCTATATAAACATAAGATATGTAATTATTCTTCTTTTAAACCTTATTACTTTTAAAATCTTAATTTGGGCGTTATTCAGCATTTTTATACAGGCCGATATACTTTTGGAAATTAAGGATCCTTGGTTTTTCAAGGCCTTCCTTATATGCGAGAAGTGAATAAGTCTGAAAATTAGAGACTTCCCTACCTGTTCCCAGCTACACGAAAAAGCCTCCAATTTGTTTTAACAGGGCTTCTTTCTGCTTGATTACCCATATTACTAACTTGTCTTAAAAATAATTACTGAAATTAAATTTTTACATTTTAATATACAATAAATTACAGATTGAGCTATAATGATAAATAAGACAATCTATTGTTTTTTATGATCTAGACTACAGTATGAAAAATGTACTTAATATGGAAGCGTCTTATAGGACTATCTCACTGACTACTAGAAGCTGTGACATCTTGCGTAAAGTCATGTTAGAGAATAAGAAAGCGACATAGTGGGAGAGCAACTATATAAATCATGGCTTTATCCTCACTAACCACTACGGCAATCCTATGGCCCTTACTTCCGTCAATCGCAACATCAAGACGGCTGTAGATGAGTTAAAGGACGACCAGGATGGGAAGCTGATTAATAAGCATGTGACGACGCACACGCTAAGGCACAGCCATATATCGCTGTTGAGTCAGTTAGGTGTGTCATTACGGGCTATTATGGATAGAGTAGGTCATACAGACCACAAGACCACATTACAGATATACAGCCATGTAACTGAACAGATGGATAAAGATGTGATGGATAAGCTGGAAGCAGTGAGCGGATAAATTTATAGTAGTTTCATGAGAAACATCCAAAATTTAACGATTGACTTATAAAAGCTATTTGTGTATCATTTGGACATGAGATAGTTGTTCGCTGAAACGACTCGATGAAACTCCTGTGCTAAGCATGGGAGTTTTTTCGTTATAGAAAGGAATAGAATATGAGGAAGATTGCGGAGATTAAAAGTTATTTAAATCAGTCTGAATATAGTAAGCCTTATTTAAGCTGTGACGATCAGCTAGTTCTTTTAGAAGACAGAGGTCTGATTATACAAGATAAAGTATTCGCTTTAGAACAGCTTAAAACCATTTCTTATTATTCGCTTATTAATGCCTACTATGACATTTATAGAAGCGAGGGAGATGCATTTTATAAGCCAGGCACTACTTTTATGGACTTCTATATTTGCTATAAATTTGATACTCGCTTAAAAAATACATTATTTAAATATATCATCTTGATAGAACAATCTTTAAAAACAAATCTATCTGCTGTCGTTGCTAAATATTATGGAGTTCAACAGCCTACGGAAAAGTTTAGAGATCAGCATGGTAAAGAAAAATATGATAGAAAAGATACATACCTTGATACCAAACTCTATGACCAGCACAAGCCCAAACGTGGCGGTATATTAAATGATGTGAGTAAAACACTAAATCTTAAATATAATGATTCGATTAATCACTATCTTAAAAATCATAATCATGTGCCCCCTTGGATTATTATACTACCTCATAATTTTGGCCAGACTATCAAATGGTTCAGCATATTGCAGAAAGAGCATAGAGAAGAAGTAACTTTAAACATGACTTCTCTAAAAAATTACTCACCAGGGCAGAATGAAATTAATATCAACCAGCTTAATGTTAATCTCTTTAATTTGTTAAGAGAGTTTAGAAATAGAATCGCTCATGGACAAAGATTTTATTCATATAGATCAACCGAACATGAAGCCCGTATCTCACAGAGTGACTTTAATCAATTGCTCGGTTATCCTTTTATTACGGATTTAGATTATAAGCAAGGTATCGGTAAAAATGACCTATACGCTTTGTTTATTGTCGTCCTACTATTTACAAAGAGTTTAAATATAAGAACGAATCTAATTAATGAGCTGATAGATATTCATAGAGGAATGGAAAACGAGAGCACTGTTAATTTATTTCAGAAAATCGGCATTACCCCACAGCATTTAGAGCAACTGAAGACGCTTAATAGCATCCTCGAAAAGTAAATTTATAATCTAACAGATATCCCACTTAAAATCACTTAACAACAATATTCGTTGAGTGATTTTTTTATTTATCATTTTTTTATTATTAGAATCAATATCTGACTTATATAATCCATAAGTGAGATAAGTAGATCTAATAAAATAAGGACGAGATATTGGCCCTACTCGAAAGCTCGAAAGATAGTTTTCGAGTTCGCTTCTTAAAGGACCTAAACATTATTTTCATCCTTATATAAGGGCGTAAGGATTGTTTACGCTGATCAGTTTCCCTAGCAATTATATGCCATCCTATTTTAGGACTTCACGTCGCATAATATTCATTTTATTATCTCTCAGCGTTCCTAGTAATTAAACTAGTATGCCCTTTTTTTGCCCTTTTTTAATCAATTTTAAAAGAAAAAGAACCCTCTAACACTTGATGTTAAAGGATTCTTATTATTTTTACAACTATTCCCACTCAATCCAAAATAGAAAATAGAGAAATTTCATAGAGTTTCAAAACCTTATGTATCAAGGGTTTGAAGCGGTGCATATCTTAAATGTGTTTCCTGGCGTTGCTGTTTTTCTCAGAAGCGTGCTGTTTTTTTGCTGTTTTTATCTGTCCTATTCCATAAATAACTCCCGTCATATAAACAAGGCTTACTCACATATCTTATTCAGTAGATCATCATATAACTGTCTTACTCGTTCCCTGGATAATAGAACTCGCTTGCCTGTCTCTTCTAACGTCAGACCCTCACACAGCATATAAAAAACGAACTGCTGTTTCATCGTTCCTACTTGCTCTATAACCGCTTCCAATTCATTGAAGAACGCTATTTCATCTATATGCGTGCTGTCCTCCATGTCATAGGCCACGCTGTCTGTAATGCTAAAGAAGTCATCTATATCTTCTAACTGGTCTATGTCCTGGCTGTCACTATGTTTGTGATAATTCTTTATGAACAGCTTCACCGCTTCTTTATCGTATTTCATATTAGAAGTATGGCGTTGGCCACTAGCTTTAATATCTTCATTCTACGGGCTTTTATATGACTGACTTTAACACCTAGCACTTCCGCTATAATTTTATCATCTTGAATATCCCAATAAGACAGCTTAATGATATTCTGCTCAAAGGCTGTACACTCGTTGTATGCTTCCATTATCCCGTTAACGATTGTCCCTACATTCTGATAATAGAGATCTGACCACTCTTTAGGTCTATTCTTATATACTTTAGCAAGTTGATGATAGGACTTTAGCCGTGATTCTAATACCCTAATATCATTCTTAGTTAACGGCTCCCACCTCACTATTTCAATCATATCGCCAACACCTCACGCTCTTTATTGATGGTCTGCTTAATCAGTGCTACGTGTTCAGATACAGCCCTCTGCTGTGCTTCTCTACGCCCTCTATTCCGCTTCTGACGGGCGTTATTCACTGTTCTATATAAATCTACCTGTAGCCGTTCTATCACGCCTATAGGTCTGTAACGGCCATTAGAAGCCATGTATCTGATAATGTCTTTCTGTTCCTGGGGCGTGTATCTGCTGACTATTCTTTTTAGTGTTGCTAGATTGCCACTAGAAGCGGTCTTATATCGTTCCAGGGCTTCTTTCTGCTCGATTATCCATATCACTAACTTATCTACTGGGTAGCTGACACTAATCACACCCCTCACGTCACAGCTTACGACATGCGACTGATTAAGTGAGTACATGGCATTAATCTGATATTGAATAGCCTGTATCTTACCGTTGATGAAACGGGGGTTATATCGGGTCAGTAGTTCGTATTCTGTTATCTTGCCACCCTCATAGTGAAGTATCTGATTACACCGCTTTAGCTTCATTGATAACCTCCTTAATAGATTGCTTATTATCTTAAAAGGTGAAGTACCCCCCTTACGTGTGAGACAGCTATATTTTTGAACAGTCGATAGTCTAACCGTTATGATTTTAGGGGGGTGGGGTCGTACGTGAGACTAGAAATTTCTAGACAGTCGAGACCTACACCGTTCCTTGATTTCTGTCTTGATAGCCGATTTATTCTAAGGGGGAGGGCTTACCATATAGCTGTTTTCTTATTCTTTCTATAGTCGGTCCTATCATGGCACTGAATTTTTTATGTGCTGAATGACTGGCTTTCTCGTATTTATTCCTTATCTTCTCATACGTCTTATAGTGCATGTGCTTAGGCTTCCAGGGGCAAGGCGTTGTAAAGTCCACTAAATGATAATTAGGGTCTAACATACGACCATACCGCTTCATTAAATGGTATTCATACGCTAGATCAGTCTTAGTCGCTTGCTGTGAAATATAGTTCAGTTCTAAACAGTGTCTACAGCCTGTCGTGTGCTTCGCTGTCGGCTTCGGTACTGTATAGAGTTTAGTCACCCTGGCATTACATCGGCCACACCTAAAGAAGTAACGTGTACCATATCCCACCTTTACACCCTCTACATAACATGGCATTGTAAAATCAGCGAAGTCTAATCCCAACCGCTTCACCCCTATGAAGCTGTCCTCTACTTTCATCTTATTGATATTGATCTCGAAAAGTTCTGACGTGCATAGCTTTCTTGTACCTGTATAGGCCATCTTGTCACCTCGCTTGTCATATAGTGCTGAAACACCTAAATATATTGAGAAATACAACATTAAAAAAGTCGCTGAAATTTGCATTAATTTGCATTATCATTTAACTAAAATCGCTCTATATCAAGGGTTTAAGGGCTGTTAGGCCATGCAAAGCGTTAGTATTAATTAGTAAATGTTAAGTTTTGTGAGGTTTTATGAGGTTTTATTAGGTTTTTAGTCCCTCTATATCTCTGAAAAGTTCAAGTTTTATCAAGTTCTGTACTTCAAAACGTTAGCATTTGTTAGCTTTCCACCCCTAGACACTTCCCCAGGCGGTCTAATATCTTCTGCTTCCGATTGTAGAAGTCCCGTCTTGATATGTGTAGCTTGTCGGCCACGCCATCGCCATTAATCACACTACTGTTATCAAAGTAATAAAGTTCTATAAGCTGTCTGTCTAACTCGTCTACACTCTCATAAGTCTCTTCTATCACTTCTATGACGTGCTTTCTATATCGACTACGCCTGTAACGTTCCAGGGCGGTCATATCCTGTGCTGTGAAGCGGTCTAGCTGTCGTCTATCCTCTAATGCCTGGCGTTGCTTCATGGCCTTATAACACCTTAATTCATACTCTAAATAGTTGCTCACTGCTTTATCCATATAGACCACCTTTAGTAGAAAGACCGCCATATTATAGACGGTCTAGTTAGGTTAGTTTTTAGCGAACGGGTTATTGACTTTCATCGGCTCATACATCACCATAAGTTCACAGTAGACACCGCCACCGTCCTCGTCCCAATCACCGCTGTAGATAGGCTTAATATCTATAATGTGGTGCTGTTCCAGGAATTCATTCAACCGTGCTTCATACTCTTCTTGTGTCTCTTTACGTCTGTCTGTCATACCACCATATCTATCGGCATAGGGCTGACAATCCACATAACCTCTTTTAAACAGCTTTACATTCATTGATAATATCCTCCGTTAGTACGTGTGTTATCACTTCTCTGATCTCTTCCGCTATTGTGAACTGAAAGACCACGCTTTTAGTCACTGTCCCGTCATCGTGGTAAGTCGTTTCTATAAATTCTTTCTCGATACTGGCTACTTCCCACCGCTTCTTGAAATGTTCTATCATTCTATCCATTGTCTTTAGCTGTTCCTGGGTGAGCTTCTCACCGTAAAACTCTTTATACATGCGATGACCTCCTAATGTAGTGAAATGTAGTATTTATGTCGCTGTGTATGTCATTTTTTTTGCCATACAAAAATATATTTGCCATACGTTTAAAGTCTTATATATCAAGGGTTTTAACAGTTGTATGGCAGTATGGCAGAAAAAAACGCCAAAACCTTTATATATTACTTGCTACTTCTTATTTAAATAATATTTTTTGATTAAAAAGTTGCATACATGCCATACAATACGTTTAATCGCTTGTCGTTACTGGTTTTAAGCGTATGGCAGAATGTATGGCAGTATGGCAGAATACTAACCTTTTTTATATATTCTTATCTTAGTTGGTCTATTATTGATACGTTTTGAAGTTTCACCCTTTATCAGACCATAAGCCTTTTCAAGTTCTGCGGTTAAAAACTTCTTAGACTTCTTATTAAGCCCGTTCTCTTCTAGCCATGTTAGGAAATCATCAAATACTAATCTGTCATCTCGGTCTACTACCTTATCCATTCCGACATCTTCCACAAACTCGACCACGATATTATTATCTTTCTGATACTGCTGTAGTGCGTCTGTGACTGCTTTAGGTTCGGTGAACTCTTGTTTTTCAAGTATTCTATCTAAGCCCTTAATCGCTTCATTGAATAAGTGAGATCTAACAATGTGATTATCTAACTTCTCATTGATGGATAAGTCCAGGTTGCCTTTCTCTTTGCTGAATGTATTCATAAAAGGAATGATGGTTAAGCGTCTGTATAACCCGTGTGTCGTATCTTTAATGTTGGGTAACTGGTTACTGGAATACATCAAGGTAGCATAATTGTGTAAGGGTAGAGGGCTTTCATACTTCCTATTACAATAGATAGCGTCCCCCGTGACCAATTTTTTTAGGTTTTCTGCGTCCTCCAGGCGTGTAGCTGAAATATCATCACCTATTGCCACCATCTTATTTAAGAGACCGAACAACTTAAATTCATGCTCTGTATCTTTCAGACTTAGGGGTGTGATATTATCTTTACCATAAAACTGATAAAGCAAGTTAAACCATGAAGATTTTCCGTTGCTTCCTGGTGCATAGAGAATGAAACATTTTTGCATGAACGGACTAGCATAGAGACCATAACCGACACTTTCTAATAACAACTTCTTAATCTGTCTATCGTTGTTAGCAATATCGTTTAAAAACTTGTCTAAGTCCTTGCTGTAGGCTTTAGGGTCATAGATCACATTAATGTGATTAGTGATGATATAGTCGGTACTGTTAGGGTGTAGCACTTTCTCCTTAACATCAAACACACCATTTTTAAGTGATAGATAGCGAGGGTGTGAGCGTTGACGTTGCTTAGCCCTGGCCATCAGACTGTAGTAGACCTCTTTCCGCTGTGCTTCTTTCAGTATCGGCATATCTTTAACTAAAATACGTCTGAACTTAGCCATATCGACATATACATAATGTGTTTTTTCAAAGCAATGTAATGCGTCATCATCTAATACGATGAAGTGGTACTTCTGTAAAATATATTGAGCGAACTCATCATGTTTGAATGCTTGACCGTCCCAAAACTCTGAATGACCTTTCTCAAACTTCACTAATTTACTGCTGTGTTCCTGTCTGACTTCGTTAGCGTATTCTATTAATTCAGTCGGTTTCTGTTTTGTTGTCATATGTTACTAATCTACCTCCTCCGTCTAGGTGCTTTTTCAGTATGCTGTCGAGTGTCTTTTTAAATTCTTTCTCGTCCATCGGTACATCATTATTATTGTTCCAACACCATAACAGACCCGTGACCGCTTCTATCGGTACACCTCTATAAAGTAGTAGCCCTGTAATGCTCGCTAAACTGCTGTTACGCTGTCCCTCGCCTACCCCGTAACAAATACTTGACCAATGGCTAGCGTCTCTTCTCGGGCTTCTCGTGGCCATCAGTGGCTTATCTTTAGGCTGTCGCTGTTTAATCATTTCTACTAGCTTAGTCGTATCAAGTAAATGTGTTTCATTATACTCAAACACACGATCACTTGAAGCGGTTTTGAGTACCTGGCGTGCTTGTGCTTGGCTTAGCTTCACACTGCTCGGGTCTGACTTCACGCCTAATGCTTCATCTATAACAGCTATAGCGTGGCTGTAGTAGTCGTTATGCAGTGGACTTGATAAGGGTATAACCAGGCGTAAACGTGGCTTGTCTGCGGTGTGATTATGCGTTGAGAAGCATATCCACGAGAAGCCTAACGTGTCCTTAATCTGCTGTATTAAATCAAAGCCCTCGGGTAACTCGTCATAATCTATCGCTAAAGCGTGCTTATTGATGATATGGTCATTGATACGGTGCGTGTCGGACATGTCACCTATAAGGAATAGACCATTTTTATATTTATTATCTGATACAGTATTTGTATCTAGGTACTCGACCAACTCTTTAAAGTCCATGTCCTTGCTGTCTACATAAGAGTTAGCGTCAAGACTGGCATAATGGTTAACGGTGAATAGAGTATTTTTCATCGGCATAGTCGCCCCTGGCATGATATAATTAATGTAAAGGGCTATTCCTTTCTGTTAAAATACAAGTAGGACTATTAGAAAATAGTCCTCTTTTTGTGGGCTTAGTTACTTACTAACTTTGGACGGTGAGTTAAGTAACTAGGCTTTTTTTATTTTCGTAAATAATCTGCTCAATAATGACTGCTTCTTTTTCTGCTGATTGTAGCTGACCGCTTCTTTCAGATAGCTTTCTAACTCGCTGATACGTTGTTTTTCTTCAATCGTCTTCACATTCACTTGTAGCAATAAGTTATTTAATACCAGGCTTTCTTTACTGCCATCTTCATACTTCGGTAACTCTTCCTTAATCAGTGCTTCTACTTTCTCGTAACCTGTGGCCATGCCATTGTTAAAACCTAACTCGATTAGTGGGGCGTGTTTTACCTCGGGATAATTGATAAATTCCATGTTCTTTTTCCTCCTAATAGTGTTATGTGGCTCATATAAGCCGTGTGTGAAGCGGTTTAACTTTATAGATACTTCTTATGCTTACTTCTTAAAAACTCGCTGAACGTGTCGATATGAACTAACGTTAAAGTCGCTGATACGTCTGTACAGATACGACCTTTAAACTCTTCCATATCCTCCGCTTCTTTAAGAAATCGGTATGCTGTCGCCTTGCTGATATTGAATAGCTTCGGTAGTGTCGAGATCTTACAGTAAATCATCTTTACGGGTGCGACCTGTTCATCTTTAAGTACACTGTTCTGTGGTGTCGGCTCTTCTCGTAACTTAACGATATTACTCATTTGTTTGTCCCCCTTTACTATCTAACTTCATCGCTTCGTAGGTGATAACACCCAATAAGCTAAAATACATAATTGCTACGCTGTGCTGTCCTGTCATATCAAAGGTCTGTCCCAGGCTGTAAGCAATGATGAGATAAAGCGTTGTTTTAATGACTGTCTTCATGAAATCACCTCCCTTAATGGTTTTATTTTTTAGCTTCAATCGTAAAGATTTGTTCAATCTCTACGCCCAGGCTGTCCGCTATACGTTTGGCAAGTTTGGGGCTAGCATTAACTTTTCTATTTCTAATACTACTTAAATGCTGATAAGTAACGCCCACTGCTTCTGCTAGTGTCATGTTTGTATATCCTTTTAAGGTCATACGCTTATCTAACTCGGTCTGAATGGAATAGCACTTAAACAATAAATCACCTCATTTATCACTTTATTTGTTATAAAAAAATGTTTATTACAAGTAATATGATATATCAAGATTAAATAACTTTCAAGATGTATATCATATTTATTTAAGATAAAATTAATGTTATTATATATTTGTGATAAAAATGACTATTAAACAAGGAGGTTGAATATGATTAATGAAGAAGCTAGACAACTAGGAGACTACATTAAGAAGTTAAGAAAAAATAAAAAAGTTACTGCTAAAGAATTAGGTAGTTATGTCGGTTATAGTCAGTCCTATATCAGTGCTATAGAAAATAACAACAATAACAATGTACCTAGTAAAAAAGTACTTAATAGACTTGCTACAGCATTACGGCATATCGGCTATGATCATGCTGACGTAGAAGAAAAATTATATAGTATAGCTGGTTATCCATCACGTCGCCATATTGCCCATGATGATGATTTTAAAATAAGCTACAGTAAATACTTAGGTGCTTACGATAATCTTTCCAACGTACCACTTGAGAAACCATATTTAGATTTATTTTATGTATTGGATAATAAATTTGATTTAAAATTTCAATACAAAAATAATGGTTTTGATGAATATGTCGAATTAAACGATAAACATAAATCATTTATTAAGAACATGATTACTCAATTATTATTTATGGAAGATATAGAAGAAAATATAAAAATTGGATATGAGAAAGCGTTAGAAGAGCAAGCAAAAATTAATCATATAGAAGTATATTATGATGAAATAGCCCAAAAGCTAGACAGACTTCGTAACGATTTACGTGTACTCAATGACTTGAGAAAAAACTTCTCGGAAGAAAATTTCAAATATGAATATGACAATACATTACAAGTATTGTCAATGGAATTAGAAGAACATGAAGAAGAATTAGATTTTAGTAAAGAAACCTTATTAAATGCGATTGAATTTATATCTAGTGAGATAGCCCGTCTCACTGATGAATATGATAAAGAAACAGACAAGGAGGACTAGCCTATGTGGTCAGTACCATTCACAGACAAGCACGGGGTAGAGAAGTACCGCTTCTATGAGAAGTATAAAGACCCTTTAACAGACAAGTGGCGTTATGTATCTGTAGTGATGAATAAGGACACTAAGCCCTCACAGAAAGAAGCACAGAAGCGGTTGACGGAAAAGGTTAAAGAGAAGCTGAATGACAGAACACCATCGACACTTAAAAGCCTTACGTTTCACCAGGCGTGCGATGAATGGTTTTCTAACTACAAAATAGTATCGGGGTCTAAACAGTCCACCATCGCCACTAAGTATTATAAGATTGAACACATTAAACGGAATGTAGATAAAGACATACTGGTTAAGAATATGACGGCTGAAACGTTCCAGGACTTCATCAATTCCGCTTCCAACGACAATCTAAGCCATAAGGTCATCAAGGACGCTATGAGCATTGTCAGAAACATCATGAAGTACACACAGAAACGTTATAACTTAACTGATATATCCTATCTGGAGGACGTAACTATCCCTAAGCAAGCGAAGACCAGGGACGAGGTAAAGGCTAAACGTGAGAACTATTTAGAAATGTCACAGATCACGATGATAGTGCATAAGCTGAACGCACTCGCTGACGAGAAACGGGCGGGCTACATGAAGCGGTCATATTTAATCACTGCTTATATTGTCGAGTTCATGGCTCTTAACGGTATGCGTATCGGTGAGTTACTGGCCATACAGCCTAATAACATCAACTTTGATAAACAGACACTAGAAATAGACGGTACTATTCACTGGATAGATGACGACCAGGGGCATGGTTTGAAAGATACAACTAAGACGGAAGCGTCCTATAGAACTATCTCACTGACCACTAGAAGCTGTGACATCTTGCGTAAAGTCATGCTAGAGAATAAGAAAGCGACACAGTGGGACAGTAACTATATAGATCGCGGCTTCATCTTCACTAACCACTACGGCAATCCTATGGCGTTATCATCGGTCAATCGCAACATCAAGACGGCTGTAGACGAGATAAAGGACGACCAGGGCAAGAAGCTGATTGATAAGCATGTAACCACTCACACGCTACGACATAGCCATATATCGCTGTTAAGTCAGTTAGGGGTCTCGCTACGGGCTATTATGGATAGAGTAGGCCATACAGACCATAAGACCACATTACAGATCTACAGCCATGTGACCGAACAGATGGATAAAGACATGATGAGTAAATTAGAAGCGGTTAGTTATTAAGGAGGGTCGATAAATCGGCTCTTTTTTTATGCCTGGAGAACAGTTTTTCTCACACTTTGCTGTTTTTCTGCTGTTTTTTCTAATTTCAGAACACAAAAAAGACCCTCTAACCGCTGTGGTTAAAGGGTTTTACTATTTTATAGTTCTATTCCCACTCAATCGTGCTCGGTGGCTTAGAGGTAATGTCATACACCACACGGTTAACGTGATTCACTTCGTTGACGATCCGGCTGGATACTTTCTGCAGCACTTCCCAGTCGATTCGTGCGAAGTCGCTCGTCATGCCGTCAATACTTGTCACGGCACGGACGCCGATTGTATAGTCATATGTTCTGTAGTCGCCCATGACACCGACGGAGCGGATGTCAGGGAGGACCGTGAAGTATTGCCAGATGTCGCGTTCAAGTCCTTCTTGTGCAATGACTTCTCTTAAAATAGCATCTGATTCACGGACGATTTCCAGTTTCTCTTCTGTGATTTCACCTAACACACGGATTCCAAGACCCGGGCCCGGGAACGGCTGACGCCATACGAGGTGTTCTGGGATACCGAGTTCGATACCGAGTGCACGTACTTCATCTTTGAAGAGTGTGTTGATCGGTTCGATTAATTTGAACTGCATGTCTTCTGGTAAGCCGCCGACGTTGTGGTGAGATTTGATAGTCTGAGCGGTCTTTGTACCTGATTCGATGATATCTGTATACAGTGTACCTTGCGCCAGGAATTCAACGCCCTGTAATTTAGACGCTTCATCGTCAAAGACATAGATGAATTCATTACCGATGATTTTACGTTTCTGTTCAGGGTCAGAGATGCCTTTAAGCTTGCTCATGAAGCGGTCTTTCGCGTCTACTCGGATGATATTGATGTTGAACCCTTCTGCGAAATGCTTCATGACCATGTCGCCTTCGCCTTTACGCAGTAAACCGTGGTCGACGAAGATACATGTCAGCTGGTCGCCGATTGCTTTATGCAGCAGCACAGCAACGACTGATGAATCGACGCCGCCGCTCATCGCGCATAATACTTTTTTGTCGCCGACCTGCTCACGGATTTTCTCCACTTCGATATCGATGAAGTTTTCCATCGTCCATTCGCCTGTGCAGTTACAGATTTTACGGATGAAGTTGCGAAGTAAGTCGTTACCGTATTCAGAGTGACGGACTTCCGGATGGAACTGCACGCCGTACAGCTGACGTTCTGCGTTCTCTACTGCTGCGTATTTACAGCTTGGTGAATTCGCGATCATGCGGAAGCCTTCAGGGATGTTGATGACTTTGTCACTGTGGCTCATCCATACCGTCTGCTCTTCCGGCAGCAGATGGAAGAGTGAATGTGTCTCAGCCGTGATGACTGCTTTACCGTATTCGCGTTCGTTCGCACGTTCTACAGAGCCGCCGAGTAACTTCGTCATCAGCTGCATGCCGTAACAAATACCAAGAACAGGTACGCCTAAATCGAAGATAGCAGGATCGATTGTGAATGATCCTTCTTCGTATACTGAGTTTGGTCCACCTGAGAGGATGATGCCTTTCGGGTTCATCTTCTTGATCTCATCGATTGAAATCTCGTGGTCATGCAGCTCACTGTACACACCCATCTCGCGGATACGTCTTGTAATCAGCTGATTGTACTGACTTCCGAAGTCGAGGACAAGAATCAGTTCTTGCTCTAATGCCATTTCCATGTATGATATCTCCTTATATTGAGTAGTTAGGTGCTTCTTTTGTAATATGCACGTCGTGCGGATGGCTTTCTTTCAGACCGGCACCTGTCATCTTGATGAACTGTGCTTCTTCTCTCAGCGCCGCTAAATCTTTAGCGCCTGTATAACCCATACCGCTTCTAATGCCACCGATTAACTGATAAATAGTATCCTGCAGTGCTCCTTTGAATGCGATACGTCCTTCGATTCCTTCCGGCACGAACTTCTTCGCTTCTTTGTCGTCCTGGAAGTAGCGGTCTTTAGACCCTTTCTCCATCGCACCGAGTGAACCCATACCGCGGTACACTTTGTACTGACGTCCCTGGAAGATTTCAGTCGCTCCGGGGCTTTCCTCTGTTCCGCCGAGCAGTGAGCCGAGCATAACCGCGTGCCCGCCGGCAGCAAGCGCTTTGACGATATCGCCGGAATATTTAATACCGCCGTCTGCGATAATCGTTTTCCCAAGTTTTTTTGCTTCTGTGGCTGCGTCATATATAGCAGTAATTTGAGGGACACCAACTCCTGCAACGACACGCGTCGTACAAATAGAGCCTGGTCCGATACCAACTTTAACGACATCTGCTCCTGCTTCAATCAATGCACGTGTGCCTTCAGCAGTCGCCACGTTACCTGCAATCAATGTCACGTCAGGGAAGTTTGATTTAAGCTCTGACACCATGTCGAGCACACCTTTAGAATGGCCGTGTGCTGTGTCGATGACGAGTGCATCTGTTCCTGCTTCTACTAAATACTTCGCACGTGTAATTGTATCTTTTGCGATACCGACGGCTGCTGCTACTAACAGACGGCCGTGCTCATCTTTAGCCGCGTTCGGGAATTCAATCACTTTCTCGATATCTTTAATCGTGATTAAACCTTTCAGCATCCCTTTATCGTCGACAAGCGGCAGCTTTTCAATCTTGTACTGCTGCAATAGCTTCTCAGCTTCAGCAAGTGTAGTGCCGACTGGTGCTGTGACGAGGTCGTCTTTTGTCATGACATCATTGATTTTAATAGAGTAATCTTCAATGAAACGGAGATCACGGTTCGTAATAATCCCTGCAAGTTTCATTTCTTTCTCGTTATTAACAATCGGCACACCGGAAATACGGTATTTGCTCATTAAATGTTCAGCTGTAAATACTTGCTCTTCCGGCGTCAAGAAGAACGGATTTGTAATGACGCCGTTCTCTGACCGTTTTACTTTCTGCACTTCATCTGCCTGCTGCTCGATGGACATGTTTTTATGAATAACGCCAAGACCACCTTGACGTGCCATTGCGATGGCCATCTTCGCTTCTGTTACTGTGTCCATACCAGCAGACAGAATTGGAATATTTAATTTGAGACGCTCTGATAAGGCCACTTTTAAATCTACTTGGTTCGGCAGTACATCTGATTTACCAGGAATCAGTAATACATCGTCAAAAGTCAGTCCTTCTTTTTGAAACTTTGTTTCCCACATGTTGACTACCTCCATTTATTATTCTAAAAATCATAAGTTCTTTTCTATCTCTCTATTATTTCATATAATCCGTGTTTTGTTGATTGTTAAAGCCGTTAAATAATAAATTCAGAATAATCGCAGTAAATGTTCCAAGGACAATACCGTTCTGGGTCAACCAGGCAAAGTCATTGCCGAACTTGCTGAAAGCACCGGGTACGGTTGTGATACCGAGACCAAGGCCGACTGAAACCGCGATAATCAGCAGATTGTCCTGCTTCGTAAAGTCAATGGCACCGAGCATTTTAACGCCGTATGCCATGACCATCCCAAACATCGCAATCATCGCACCGCCGAGAACTGCTGCCGGGATAATAGTCGCAATAGCACCGAGCTTTGGAATAGAACCACAGAATAAGAGCAGTGCCACCATGCCGTACATTACTTTATTGGACTTGACGCCTGATAATGAGACGAGACCGACGTTCTGTGAATACGCCGTATACGGGAAGGCATTGAAGATGGAACCGAGTATAATCGCAAGTCCTTCAGCCCGGTAACCTTTTCCGATATCTTTACGTGTCAATGGGGTTTTCGTGATTTCACTGAGTGCTGAATAGACACCAGTCGATTCAATCAAGCTGACAATGCCGACAATAACGAATAATAGTATGGAGCCAAGTTCAAACTTAAAGCCGCTGAAGCGGAACGGTCGTGGTAATTCAAACCAGTTAGACTGCGTCACTGCATCCATATGCACAAGACCAAAAAACGCTGCAATAACTGTTCCTGCGATCAGACCGAGCAGGATTGCAATTGATCTGATAAATCCTGAAGACAGACGGTGAATCAATAAGATGATGATCAATGTAATTAAGCCGAGCATAATGTTAAGAGGACTACCGTAATCTTTTGAGCCTTGACCACCAGCGAGATTATTCATCGCAACCGGCATTAATGTAATACCAATAATCGTAACGACACTGCCAGTGACAACGGGCGGGAATATTTTAACTAAATAAGAGAAAAACGGTGCAATCAGTACAATAATAATCCCGGAAACAAAGAGCGAGCCATAGAGTACACCTATGCCATGCTTCGAGCCGACTATAATCATCGGTGTTACTGCTGTAAATGTACAGCCAAGTACAACCGGCAGACCGATACCAATTCCTTTATAAACTTGCAGGAATGTCGCTACCCCGCACATAAAGATATCGATTGACACGAGATACGCAATCTCTTGCGGCGTAAAATGAAGCGCACCGCCAACAATGATCGGTACGATGATAGCACCTGCATACATCGCCAGCAGATGCTGAATACTCAGTAACAAATTTTTCATCATTCTTCTCCCACTAATGTCACTTTATTATTTTCAAGTGAAGCAATACGGCAGAGACTTAATACATCAAGCCCTTCATCTTTTAAGCGGGCTGCGCCCTGCTGGAAACTTTTCTCGATGACAATGCCGACGCCGGCACAGTCAGCACCAGCCTGTCTCACTAGATCATACAGACCAAGCGCTGCTTCACCATTGGCAAGAAAATCGTCAATAATCAGCACATTGTCATCCGCACTGAGAAACTTCTGGGAAATTACTACATGACTTGTTTTATTTTTCGTATAAGAATGGATATCTGTCGCATAGACGGCTTCAGTCAGCGTAGAAGGCACGGCTTTTTTCGCAAACAGACACGGTACATCAAAGACGAGTGCTGCCATAATCGCCGGTGCAATACCTGACGCTTCAATCGTCAATATTTTAGTGACACCTTTCTTATTAAAATAATTATAAAATGTCTGTCCGACTTCTTTCATTAGATGGGCATCAATCTGATGATTTAAAAATGCATCGACTTTTAAGATCGCTCCATCAATAACGACACCTTCATCTTTTACCTTTTGCTGTAGTAATTCCAATTGAGTCCTCCTTAAACAAAAAACTCACTCTATTAAAGAATAGGTGAGTAAAAAAAGAAGATTCAATATATACTTCCTGGTCAAAAAGGATATAGCGAATCCAGTCTTTTATTACTCATAGTCACATCATTTACGGTAATGTGGTAGAAACTCTAAAGCCATATCCTTTATATTATATGAGTGTTTTTGATTTATTTTATCTTATGATGATAACAAAGTTATCTCAGGATATCAACAGGAAATCCGCATAATATAAGGCTTTCAAGAGAAATATCTCCGCAGCTCAGTCACATAAGTCGCCTGCGATTTCAAAATATTTTGGTTTTAGTGTTTAGCTTTTTTAAAGCACGGGTATCAATTAACTATCACAAGAAAATTACAACGACATCTTAGAGCATCACAATCACATTAAAAGTAATTGGGAGGTATACGCTGAAATGAGAAACATTGAATCGTTTTCAAGCGAACAAGCACTTTTAAGTAGAATCGACAACTTGAAATCACAAGGTATCGCTGAACGCGACATGCATGTAATTTCGAAGAATAAGCTTGAAGGTTCGGCGCTGGATTATACAGATGTCCAGTATAAGAATGCAGATGGCTCATTCGGTGACAAAGTGGCTTCCTTATTTACTGGTGAAGACCCACAGCATCGTGTATTTGAAAGATTAAATTTATCAGATGCCGAACAGAATCAGTATGTGAGAGAAGTTGAAAGCGGCAACATCCTATTATATGTAGATAACAATGCAACATATAATAACGATACAACGACTACAACACGTGATCATCATTACGTGGAAAGTAACGAAACACGCCGCGTTGGTAATACGAATGGTGTTGTCGGCGGATTTGCAAGCGCAGACGCTGTAAACAATGACAAAGGCCGTACGTTAACGAACGAAAGCTATGGTCATCCAGATGATGGCACTACAGGCTTAAGCAACAGAGCAAGCTATGAATCAGATACTGATGCACAGTATTCATCACACCACCGAGAAAGTAATCTTAATAACAGAGAGGAACGAGTAGACATGAGAAACGAATTTAATAACACAAACGATTTTGACAGAGTAGATAACGACCGCTTAGATAACAATTTAGTTGGAGGACGTGACGGAGCTTTAAATAACGACCGCCGCGATTATGAATTCGACGAAGATATTAAAAACCGCGCTGATTTATCAGATGACGAAAAAATCCGTTTACACGAAGAACGTTTACGTGTAGGTAAAGATCAAGTTCAAACAGGCGAAGTACGTATCGACAAAGATGTAGTTGAAGAGCGTCAAGAATTCGATGTACCAGTAAGCCGTGACGAAGTGACGATTGAACGTCGCCGTGTTGACGAAAGAGTAGACGGAGATGTTGACTTTGACCGTTTAGATAACGATACAATCCGTGTACCATTAACTGAAGAACGCATCAACGTTGAGAAAGAAAACGTTGTAGCTGAAGAGTTAATCATTAAGAAAAACCGTGTTCAAGATACAGCGCATGTATCTGAAACAGTACGTAAAGAACAGGTTAATATCGACGATACTCAAAACACTCATGTTGATAACGACCGTTTAGATAACGACTTAAATCGTCGTTAATATTAAAACATTAAATATCAACCTCGGAGGCTCTCCTTCGAGGTTTTTTTGGAGGCGTTTTTATGGGAATGGCGTTACTTTGGGGACTCGTCAGTGGTGGTGCTGTACTATTAGGCTCTATTATCAGCCTGCTTGTTAAAATACCGAAAAAGCTGCTTGGCTTTATTATGGCTTTCGGTGTAGGTGTATTAATCGGTGCGGCAACATTTGAACTGCTGCAGGAATCGCTTGCTAAAGGTGAAATCGCCAATACGATTATCGGCTTTTTAGTAGGGGCTGTTGTCTTTACTGTTTTAGAAGCTATTATTTCCAGTAAAGGCGGAAAACATAGAAAGAGATCAGCAATTCCGGATGAAGAGAATAATAAGCAGGACAGTAAAAAACAAAGTAATAATCAATCAAGTGATGCTGAATCTGGTGCCGGAATATTCATCGGTACTGTCATGGATGCAATTCCTGAATCCATTATGCTTGGTGTCAGCTTAATCGGCGGAAAAGGTGTCAGCCTGCTGCTCCTCCTTGCCATCTTTATCAGCAACATACCAGAAGGCTTATCAAGTACGTCAGGGATGCTAAAAAGCGGGAATTCTAAAAAGAAAATCTTATCTTTATTTATAGCGGTCACAGTTATTGCAGGATTAAGTTCACTTGGAGGCTACATCTTTCTTGATAACGCAGATCCAAAAGTACTCGCCTTCATTTCAAGTTTTGCGGCAGGCGGTATCATTACAATGATTGGTGCTACAATGATGCCGGAAGCTTATGAAGACGGCGGTGCACTGGTCGGTTTAATTACAGCCTTTGGTGTACTGACTTCTGTATTATTAGATCATTTAGGATAAGGAGCGGGAAATTTCCCGCTCCTTTTATTTATGCGTATAGCAGTTCAATATAGACTCAAGCACCTCGTATGTTAAATAGTCATCGTATTGGTAAGGATGATAAACCTTCAACATATCGCGGTAACTACTCAAATAACTTTTCTTCTCAGTTCTTAAATGATAACTAGTCAAGTCAAGATCCTGCTGTTCATCCAGCCGTCTTAAGTAATGCTCAGCATAACGAGCATGATGCCACTCATCATCATCATGATGATTAAATCCTAAAAAATAATACGGAACTTTCATTTCATAATGAGAGACTCTTATAGATTTCCCTATATGTATAAACATATGGACAATCTCGATGACCTCTTCGCTTATTTCAAAAGGAATACAGTCTTCTTCCCGCGGTAATTCATCAAACATCGTGCTGTAATCATATACAATACCTTCTCTTAAAATCTCTTTGTACTGCTGATAAAGTTCTGCTTTATCAGGGTCAAGTCTCTCCAGCAGCTGATAATTTTGTAGCAGAAGTAATTTCAGCGTCCTGTCATCCATTCTCATCCTCCACTTTCGTCGATTTAATAAGAAATGCTGTATCATAATTGTAAACACATCCAATAACGTATAATATTACACATTATCTTTTTTATTATAATTATTGTACATTTATTAATCAAGAAAATTGTTATTCATTGTATTATATTTTTAATAAAAGTTGATAGTTTAACAGATGATATAATGCATATATGTATTTTAATGAAAGGATGATGAGATGACTGTTATCAATATTACAGAAGACTTTTATTTTGAAGAGGCAATGACATTGTACGGCCAGACCTTCCCTGCAGAAATCAGAGAGTCAGAAGAAGTTTTTCGCCGCAGTCTGCAGTTACTAAACGACCGTTATCAATTCATCGGTCTGACGATTGACGACCAGCTCGCAGGTTTTATTACATTTCATGTGGAGAAAGACTATCATATCGGCTTTATCGTTTATTTAGTCGTTCATCCTGCATACAGAGGACAACACGTCGCTTCAAGGCTGCTTGCTTATGCAGAAGAACGCATGACAGCTATTGACTGCAGTCTTGAGACCATTATGCTGGAATGCGAAAAAGATCAGTATGGCGTGAGCCCGCTTGAATCGTTTTATAAGAAGTTTAATTACGTTAAATATCCAATTTTCTATATGCAGCCCGGCTTACAAAATAACGACCCTGTGCCGATGAATCTCTTTATTAAGAAGATAAAAAAGAGCCGCCAGCTGTTTCTCGCTATCACTCAAATGTATATAGCAAAGTATCACGACGCAAACGGCATCCCTCTTACAAAGCTCCAGGACTATATCAATAACATGTAAAAAAAGACCTTACAGCATAGCTGCAAGGTCTTCAATCTTATTGCTCTTCTTTAACATATGGTAATAAAGCCATATGACGTGCACGTTTGATAGCTACAGTTAACATACGTTGGTATTTAGCTGAAGTACCTGTTACACGACGTGGTAAAATTTTACCGCGTTCAGAGATGAATTTTTTAAGCATTTCTGAGTCTTTGTAGTCAATTTGTGTAATACCGTTTGCTGTAAAATAACAAACTTTTTTACGACGACGTCCGCCTCTTCTTGGTCCACCTGCCATGATTGCTGCCTCCCTTACAATAGTCTATTAGAACGGTAAGTCATCATCGCTTATATCAATCGGTCCTGTTGCATTGGCAAAAGGATTGTTTGATGGAGCGGATGATGCCTGATTTGAATTATTTTGATTAGTGTTGTTGGATTGATAATTCTGACCTTGTGTTTGTCCACCGAATCCTGGATCATAGCCAGAATAGTCATCATTATTATTCTGACGGTTCTGGTTAGCGCCTTTAGGTTCAAGGAACTGCACTGAGTCGCAGACGACTTCAGTCACATACACTTTGCGGCCTTCTTGATTATCATAACTGCGAGATTGCAATCTGCCGTCTACACCGGCTAAGCTGCCTTTACTTAAGAAGTTATTGACATTCTCTGCCTGCTTGCGGAAGACGACACAGTTCAGAAAATCTGCCTGGCGTTCTCCCTGTGCATTCGAAAATGTACGGTTAACTGCTAATGTAAATGTGGCTACTGACACGCCTGATGGTGTGACTCTGTATTCTGGATCCTTTGTTAAACGACCTACTAATACAACTCGGTTAAGCATGCAATCGCCCCCACCTGTTATTATTTTTCTTCTTCGCGTACAATGATATGACGGATAATATCGTCATTGATCTTAGCTAAACGATCGAATTCGTTAGTGGCTTGATCCGTTGAGTTAACACGTACGATTTGGTAGAAACCTTCTTTGAAATCATTGATTTCGTAAGCTAAACGACGTTTACCCCAGTCCTTTGCTTCGATGATTTCAGCTCCGTTAGAAGTTAAGATCTCGTTGAAACGTTCTACTAACGCTTTCTTCGCATCTTCTTCAATGTTCGGGCGTACAACGTACATAATTTCGTATGTTCTCATCTATTACACCTCCTTATGGTCTATGCGGCTTTACTACGTAAAGCAAGGAATAATTTTCATTACTCACAATTGAATATTATAGCATAGAGTTATACAGATTACAACATTAGTACAATACTTCATTCAACTTATAGACGACCATGTCTTTAACATGGAACAGCTTCGTGTCCTTTGTTCTGTAAAGATAGTCATATAAGTGGTAATCGCTGTCTCCGGGCTCTATTTCATCGCAGCTGATGATATCTAAGTAGCGTATGGCAGTAGCTGCATAGCTGATTTTGTCATAGATGTCTTCATTCAATGTCACATGCTCATCTGGCAGTACTGCCTGCACGAAATAATAATAAGTGACATGATACATTTTCTCTTTCTTGTCGTCAGACTTCGTGATGACTTTAATACCATAGATAATCCGTTTTAAAGGCTGCATATAAGTCCTCCTTAGACATTAAATCTAAAATGTACTACGTCGCCGTCTTTCATCAAGTATTCTTTGCCTTCCAGTCTGACTTTACCCGCTTCTTTTGCGCCTGTCATACCATTGTTGTCGACTAAGTCATCATAACTTACAGTTTCCGCACGGATGAACCCACGTTCAAAGTCTGTATGGATAATACCTGCACATTGAGGGGCTGTCATGCCATGTCTGAACGTCCAGGCACGGACTTCCTGTTCACCTGCTGTGAAGTACGTTGCAAGACCAAGTAAATGATAAGATGCTCTAATCAGCTTATCAAGACCTGCTTCTTCAATACCGAGGTCTGTTAAATATTCTTTTTTATCGTCGTCGTCAAGCGCAGCAAGTTCTTCTTCGATCTTCGCGCTGATCACAATTACTTCTGAGCCTTCATTATCCGCATACGCTCTGATGGCTTTCAAGTAATCATTCTCATCGCCGCTCACTAAGTCATCTTCTGATACATTCGCGACATAGAGCATGGGTTTAGCCGTCAATAAGTGCATGCCTTTAACGAGCTTTAACTGTTCAGGCGTAAAGTCGATGCTGCGTACCGGGCGTTCATTTTCAAGTGCTTCTTTGACGATAGCAAGTATTGCTTCTTCAGCTATTGCATCTTTATCTTTCTGCTTGGCCATCTTCTGAACACGTGCATAGCGTTTTTCCACTGACTCAAGGTCAGCGAGAATTAATTCCATATTAATTGTTTCGATGTCATCCACTGGATCTACTTTTCCTGAGACGTGCGTAATGTTCTCATCATCAAACGCACGGACGACTTGACAGATTGCATCGACGTCACGAATATGAGATAAGAATTTGTTGCCAAGGCCTTCACCTTTAGAAGCCCCTTTAACGATACCGGCAATATCTGTGAACTCAAACGCTGTCGGTACTGTCTTCTTCGGTTTCACGAGTTCTGTCAACCGGTCCAGACGGTAATCCGGCACTTCTACGATACCGACATTCGGGTCGATCGTTGCGAACGGATAATTGGCCGCCAGCGCCCCTGCTTTAGTAATTGCGTTGAATAATGTTGATTTCCCGACGTTTGGGAGACCTACGATTCCTGCTGTTAATGCCATGTTTTTCTCCTTTAAGCTTCGTCACTGGACGAAATTATTTTTTTCATTTTTTTATTGAATTCATGCCGCGGCAGCAGAACGCTTCTGCCGCAGTTTTCACATTTAATTCTAATATCAGCACCCAGGCGGATAATGCGAAAAGCATTTGTCCCGCAGGCATGCTGCTTTTTCATCTCGACAATATCATTCAGCTTGTAGTTACTGTCCATCCCCAGGACCTCCTTTCGGCTGATTGTACATGACCATGCGCGGCACCGGTGCTTTAATACCATGTGCGTCCAGGAAGTCCTTTAAATCACGTCTCAGCAGGCGGGCAATCTTCGCATGATTATTAGGTAGTGTCTCAGCCGCAATTTTAATGACCGCTTCTCCTGCTTTGACCATTTCAACACCAAGTATATCCGGGACTGCTGTCAGCTCCTCATATTTCTCCTGCAGTGATTCCAGATAAGACTCGAGCAGCTGCTCGACGTCTCTTAAATTCTCATCGCTTGATACTGACACTTCAAACACAGCAACAGAATTGTTGACTGAAAAGTTGACGATTTCATTCATCGTCCCGTTCGGCAGTATCGTCAATTCTCCTGTAAACGATCTAATGCGCGTTGAACGGAGGCCGATTGACTGCACTGTTCCTTCTGCGACTTTTGTTCCCGTCGTATTAATTCTGACATAGTCACCGACGTCGAACTGGTTTTCAAAGATGATGAAAAAGCCGGTGATAATATCTTTAACAAGTGTCTGTGCACCGAAACCGATGGCAATACCTGCTACACCCGCTCCTGCGATAATACTTTCAACTTTAATACCGAAGTTGCTTAATATTGTTGTAATAACGATAAACCAGACGACATATGAAGCGATATTCTGCAGTAGTTTGACGAGCGTAATGTCTCTCTTCTCAGAATGCGATAAATTCGATCGTCTTCTGACATTAAAGAACTGTTCGATGAACTTATGGACGAGTTTTACGACAACCATCGCCAATATAATTGTAACGACCGCCCAGAAAATGTTTTTAAGAATCATCGTCCATAGTTCAGGATCTGTAAAAGGTTTTACGACTTCCTGCATAAATTCATTGAAATAATTCATCAGTCGCTGTTAACGGCCGGCGCTTTCCAGTAAGGAAATTAACCGGTTGAATTCTTCTTCTGATGTAAATTCGATGGCGATTTTTCCTTTTTTGCGCGACTTTGAAATTTCAACTTTTGTACCGAGTCGTTCTTTTAATGACTGCTCATGTTTCACGAGAAACTTCGGTTTTGTCGCTTCTTTCTTATCTTTGACAGGCTGGTCACTTAACGACTTGACGTAGAGTTCCAGCTGGCGGACACTCATTGCTTCAGTGATGACTTTGGCGGCAGCTGTCTGCATTGTTTCAGTATCTTTTAAGCCGAGCAGTGTCCGGCCGTGACCGCCTGATATTTTCTTATCATTAATCAGCTGTTTGATGTCGGCCGGCAAGTTCAACAGACGCAGCATATTAGCGATATATGGTCTTGATTTACCGAGACGGTCAGCCGCTTCTGACTGCGTTAAGTTTAAGTGTTCCATCATTAATTGATAACTTCTCGCTTCTTCGAGCGGGTTTAAGTCTTCACGCTGCAAGTTCTCGATGATCGCAAGTTCCATCATCTGCTTATCCGTCATTGATTTGACTATCGCAGGAATATCCTGTTTACCTGCAAGCTTGCTCGCTCTATAGCGGCGCTCTCCGACGACAATGTCATAGCCTTTAACAGACTTTCTGACAACAATCGGCTGCAGGACGCCGTGAATTTTAATCGATTCAGCAAGTTCGTGCAGTGCTGCTTCTTCGAACTCCTGACGAGGCTGATAAGGATTAGGGCGAATAGTATGTAAGCGGAGCTGTTCTACTACTTCATCACCTTGATTGTCCTGAAAGAGCGCATCAAGCCCGCGCCCTAAACCTTTTCCTAAACTTTTAGCCATGGCTGATGACCTCCTCTGCTAATTCGTTATACGTTTTTGCACCAGCAGAGCGGGCATCATATACATTGATCGGCTGGCCATGAGACGGTGCTTCTGACAGCCGGACATTTCTCGGGATAATCGTGTCGTATACTTTGTCACCAAAGTGTGCACGCACTTCAGCCATAACGTCATTGCCGAGGTTCGTGCGGGCATCGAGCATTGTCAGCAGTACGCCTTCAATCTCGAGCGACTGATTCAAGTGACGCTGCACGAGTTTAATCGTGTTCAGCAGCTGACTCAATCCTTCAAGCGCATAATATTCACACTGCACAGGAATGATGATGCCTGTCGCCGCTGTAAATGAGTTAATCGTCAGCAGACCAAGAGACGGCGGACAGTCGATAATAATATAATCAAAATTCTGCTCCAGTTCTTTAAAAGCATATTTTAAGCGGACTTCACGGCTCATCGCTGACACAAGTTCAATCTCAGCGCCGGCAAGTGCGATATTCGCCGGGATAATCCAGAGATTTTCCTGTTCAGTCGGCAGCACGACTTTGTTAATAGACACATCTTCAACCAGCATGTCATACACTGAGTATTCCACATTATTTTTATCGATACCGACACCACTCGTCGCATTACCCTGGGGATCTGTGTCGACTAATAGTACTTGTTTTCCCTGTGCTGCAAGAGCGGCACTTAAGTTCACGGACGTCGTTGTCTTACCTACGCCGCCTTTCTGATTCGCAATAGCCAATATTTTCATGTAACTTCTCTCCTCGCTTGTAGTACGGCCCTATTCATACTACTGATTATATCAATTTTAAGCGCAAACTGCACAACCTAAAATATTTGCCATACATTGCATTCAAGTGCTCAATCATAATAAAACAGACAGTCACTACTGTGATTGTCTGTTTTTCTGAAAATATTACTTGCTATCCGGGTTTTTGAACACTTTGATTGAGATCTCATAGAAGTTCTCATACTCAGTATCTTTACGTTTTACTTTAATACCGCTTTTTTCTACTGTTCTGACGCTTTCGCCGATTGTGTTGAAAGCGAGTTTGATATCACGTGTAAAGGCGATACGTGTTGGTTTAACATCTTCTCCGCCGAGCATGCGCTTCACGCGCTCTTCCGTCTGCTTGACATTCAGGCTCTGACTTTTAATGATCTGAAGCATCTCCAGCTGCTGTTCAGGCGACAATGCTAATAAACTTCTCGCATGACGTTCTGTAATCATGCCGCCGCCTAGAGCATCCAGAATAGGCTGTGACAGGCGCAGCAGTCTCAGTTTGTTGGCAATAAATGACTGACTTTTACCTAGGCTGACTGCAAGATCCTGCTGAGTGATCCCGTCCAGGTCAAGCAGTTTGCGATAAGCCTCTGCTTCTTCTACAGCTGACAAGTTTTCACGCTGAATATTTTCAATCAGCGCAATCGCTGCCGTCTGCTTGTCATTCATCGGTTTCACAATCACTTCTGTTTCCGCTGTGCCGTTTAATTTCATCGCACGGAAACGACGTTCCCCGGCAATGATCTCAAACATACCTTCTTCAATTGGTCTGACAACGATCGGCTGCAGCAGGCCATATGATTTAATAGAATCAGCCAGCTCCTGAATTTTCTCTTCATTAAAGACTTGTCTCGGCTGATAGCGGTTCGGCACAATGCGTTCTATCGGCAGAATAATGACGTTGCCTTTTTCGCGTTCACGCTCTACTACAACATCTTCTTCCTTATCTCGTAATCCAAATAATTTAGAAAAGGGTTTCTTCATGACAATCGGCTCACTTTCTTAAATCATATCATTTTACTTCATCAGAGGTTCTTTATTCGGTGTTCCGGGTTTTCTCGGATATTTCTTCGGCGTTTGCCGGCGCTTCTCAATGTCGACAATATAACGTGTGCTTTCTTCCATCGGTAAAGTGAACTGATGATTCGCCACTACTTCTCCGCCTAGTATATGAACAGCGAATAGACCTTCGTCAATCTCAGCTTCTCCCTGAGCACCTTTGAGCGCCAGGAAATGCCCCCCTTTTTTAACGAGCGGCAGACAGAGCTCACTCAGCACAGACAATCGGGCAACGGCACGTGCCGTCACTACGTCGAACTGCTCACGCTGCGGTGATTTACCGAATGTCTCAGCGCGGTCATGGACGAAACAGACTTGTTCAAGGTTCAGTTCTGCCGCCAGATGATTGAGAAAGTTAATCCGTTTATTCAAAGAATCAACAATCGTCAGCTTAATATGAGGAAATAGAATTTTAATAGGAATGCTCGGGAACCCCGCTCCTGCACCGACGTCACACATCGTTTCGACCTTACTGAAATCAAAATAGAAGCTTGGTGTAATAGAATCAAAGAAGTGCTTTAAATAAACTTCATCTTTGGCAGTCACTGCTGTTAAATTAATTTTCTCATTCCACTCTACTAAATTCTTATAGTAGATTGCAAACTGTTTCTGCTGTGTCTCTGTTAATTCAAACCCTTTTTCAGCTAAATTATTAACAAATTGTTGTTCGTTCATCTAGTTCACCTTTGCGATTTTACCTTGCTCGATGTACACAAGGAGAATGGATATATCTGCCGGATTGACGCCGGAAATACGAGATGCCTGACCGACGCTGAGCGGTTTTACTTCTTTAAGTTTCTGACGGGCTTCTGTCGCCAGACTATGGATTGCATCATAGTCGATGTTCTCAGGAATCTTTTTATCTTCCATACGTTTCATCTTATCGACCTGCTGCAGTGATTTCTGAATATAGCCTTCATATTTTGTCTGAATTTCTACTTGTTCGGCCACTTCAGGATCTACAGTCACTTGTTCGTCCATCAGTTCAATAATAGCCGCATAATCCATTTCCGGACGGCGCAGTAAGTCGATCGCTAATATACCATCTTTTAATGCTGCACCACCATGTGATTCAATAATCGCCTGTGTTCTGTCATTTGGTTTAATACGATAAGCAGCCAGCCGGCTTATTTCCTCGGAAATAGCATCTAATTTGAGCAGGAATTTCTGATAGCGTTCATCTGAGATCAAGCCGATCTGATGACCTATTTCTGTCAGGCGGATATCTGCGTTGTCATGGCGCAGCAGCAGACGGTATTCTGCACGGCTTGTTAAGAGACGGTACGGTTCATTTGTTCCTTTAGTTACAAGGTCGTCGATTAACACACCGATATAAGCATCAGCACGTCCTAAAATGACCGGCTCATGATTCAGCACTTTAGCCGCTGCATTAATTCCAGCCATGAGTCCTTGTCCAGCCGCTTCTTCGTAACCTGATGTCCCGTTGATCTGTCCTGCGGTAAAGAGGCCGTCAATTTTTTTCGTTTCTAATGTCGGCCAGAGCTGTGTCGGTACGACCGCATCGTATTCTATCGCGTAACCCGCACGCATCATATCCGCGTTTTCAAGACCTGGAATTGACTGCAGCATTTGACGCTGGACGTGTTCAGGCAGACTTGTAGACAATCCTTGAACATATACTTCTTTCGTGCTGCGTCCTTCCGGCTCAAGGAAAATCTGGTGCCGTGGTTTATCGTTGAAACGCACAAACTTATCTTCAATGGACGGGCAGTAACGCGGGCCTGTCCCTTTAATCATGCCTGAGTACATCGCAGACAAATGAAGATTATCATCGATGACTTGGTGCGTCTTATCATTTGTATAAGTGAGCCAGCATGGCAGCTGGTCTAAAATATATTCTGTCGTTTCATAACTGAATGCCCGTCCGACATCGTCACCCGGCTGAATTTCAGTTTTTGAGTAATCAATCGTTCCACCGTTGACACGTGGTGGTGTACCTGTTTTAAAACGGACAATATCAAAGCCGAGGTCACGCAGATGATCCGCAAGTTTAATAGACGGCATCTGATGGTTCGGGCCTGATGAATATTTAATATTGCCAAGAATGATTTCACCGCGCAGAAATGTCCCAGTGGTCAGCACGACTGCGTCTGCGTAATACGTCGTACCAATCACTGTTTCCACACCTTTGACTTTACCGTCCTCGATAATCAGACGTTCAACCATTCCCTGCATAATATCCAGGTTCTCCTGATTTTCAATGACTTCTTTCATTTCCTGCTGATAAAGTACTTTGTCGGCCTGTGCACGGAGCGCGCGCACCGCAGGACCTTTACCTGTATTCAGCATACGCATTTGAATATGCGTTTTATCGATCGTTTTGGCCATCTGACCACCTAATGCGTCAATTTCACGGACAACGATTCCTTTAGCCGGTCCGCCGACTGATGGATTACATGGCATGAATGCGACAGAATCTAGACTGATAGTCAGCATTAAAGTTTTGGCGCCTTTACGGGCAGAAGCAAGACCTGCTTCTACACCCGCATGACCGGCACCGACGACAATGACATCATAATGTTCCACTTTATTTCCTCCTTATTTACCGAGACAGAACTGACTGAATAACTGATCAATCAAGCTGTCTGATACTTCTTCTCCAATGACTTCTCCGAGCAGTTCCCACGTTCTGATCAAATCTATTTGCACGATATCGATAGGGACACCTGATTCTGCAGCTGTCATCGCATCGTTAATCGCTTGTTTCGCTTGTTTCAGCAGACTGATATGCCGTGCATTAGAAACATAAGTCATGTCCTGAGCCGCGACTTCGCCCTGAAAGAACAGTCTGCTGATTTCTTCTTCCAGTGCATCAATACCACTTTGAGACAGCATCGATGTCTGCACCATCGGCACATCGCCGACCATCTGCTGCACTTCCTCGAGATCAAGCTGCTGCGTCAAATCGGTCTTGTTGATGATGACGATGACATCTTCACCTTTAATCAGTTGAGCCAGCTGATAGTCACTTGCTGTGAGCGGCTCATTATAATTCAGCACATACAAAATGAGATCTGCTTTTTTCAGTGCTTCACGGCTGCGCTCCACCCCGATTTTTTCAACGATATCTTCTGTCTCACGAATACCTGCTGTATCGACCAGTCGGAGCGGCACACCGCGGACGTTGACGTACTCTTCCAGTACATCTCGTGTCGTTCCTGCGACTTCCGTGACAATCGCTTTATTGTCCTGAATCAAATTGTTCAGCATCGAACTTTTACCGACATTGGGCTTACCGATAATAACTGTGGATAACCCTTCACGCAGTATTTTCCCCTGTGCACCTGTCTGCAGCAGACCATCGATTGCTGAATCAATCTGTCGCGCTTCGCTTAACAGAAACTGCGTCGTCGCTTCTTCTACATCATCATATTCTGGATAGTCGATATTGACTTCCACCTGCGCCAGTATTTCGAGAATAGATTGACGCAGCCCTTTGATCATTGTCGACAGCCTGCCCTCTATCTGATTCATCGCAACTTTGCTTGCGCGGTCCGTTTTAGAGCGGATGAAATCCATAATCCCTTCGGCCTGTGATAAATCAATACGGCCGTTTAGAAATGCGCGCTTTGTAAACTCTCCCGGTTCAGCCAGCCGTGCGCCGTTCGATAATGTCAATTCAAGAATGCGGTTGACGGTCATGATTCCGCCGTGACAATTGATCTCTACTATATCCTCACGCGTAAATGTTCTCGGTGCACGCATCACCGCGACCATCACTTCTTCTATAATATCTCCGGAGACTGGATCGACGATATGGCCATAGTTAATCGTATGACTCTGCACATCATTCAATGCAGTCTTTCCTTTATATAGACGGTCAGCAATTGTGACAGCGTCCGGCCCTGATAGTCTGACGATGGCTATAGCCCCTTCACCCATCGGTGTCGATATGCTCGAAATCGTATCAAAATCCATAGTATCTCCTCCATAATAGTCATTTGTTGATTGTAGAACGAACGCCCTGAAATTAAAATGAATATGCTTTAAATAAACAGATTAACTCTAAAAACAAAAGTTTTTAGAGTTAATTCGCTAATGGTTATTTAGCTTTAATGACTAAATATCTGTTAGGTTCCCGTCCTTCTGAGTACGTTTCTATATCTTTCATGCGCGTTAACATTTGATGCATAATTTTTCTCTCATAGTTCGGCATCGGTTCAAACTTTACAGGACGTTTCGTTGCTTTAGCTTTACCGGCCATGTTCAGTGCTAATGTCTCAAGTGTTTCTTTTCTTTTAGCCCGGTAATTTTCAATGTCAATCGTTACGGTAACGAAGCTCTTCTGGATGTTCTGAAAATATGTTTGAGCCAGCACTTGCAGCGCATTCAAAACTTGCCCGTGCTTGCCGATGATTCGCGCCGCTTCATCAGAAAACAGTTCAATGGTTATGTCATTGCCCTTAATACGGCAGGCGCTTGTAACTTTAATATCCAGCGCACTGATGACTGCTTTAACATAATCCGCTGTTTTTTCTGCGTTATCAGAAATGTTGAGGCGGCCGTCAGCTGGTTTCTGCTCTTTCAGCAGTTCAGCTGCTGTGCTCTTTTTCAGTTCTGAAGTGTCTTTAATGAAAGGTTCACGCTGAATTGCAACGACAGACCGGGATTTTTCTGCGGGTGCTGCAGTAGTGTTCAGATCAGCCAGCTTCTTCAGTTCAGGATCAATAATCGTCAAGTTCACTTCTGCATCACACTGTCCGAAGCCGAACCAACCTTTTTTACCCGGTTTCAGCACATCTATTTTGACCTGGTTTTCAGTGACGTTCATTTCGCTTAAGCCCAGTTGAACCGCTTCTTCTACTGTTCTGCCTGTGAATGTCTTCTGCAGCACAAGCACAGCTCCTTTCTACTTAATTCGTTTATTGAATCCTTTAGCGAGTTTCATGACATGTTCAAGACTGCTGTTAATCTCTTCAACGGACATATCGTTTGCCGGCTTTCTAGCAATGACAATAAAATCTGCCGGAACAATGTCGTGCTTATGTTTGGTGAAGCTTTCTCTGATGGAACGTTTAATGCGATTTCTGACAACGGCGTTCCCGAGCTTTTTAGAAACGGAAATGCCAAGTCTGAAATGCTCAAGCTGGTATGCATCATACCGATAGACAATAAACTGACGGTTAGCTACTGATTTACCACGCTTGTAAATCGTCTGGAAGTCTTCATTTTTTTTAATCCGATAATTCTTTTCCACTGTTTTCACTCACTTCCAGGCCCGCATTTTATACAATTATACTAGATGAGACCATCGTTTTAAACCAAAAAAAAGACCACTGCAAGAGTGATCTTAAGCTGATAATACTTTTCTGCCTTTACGACGACGACGTGCAAGAACGCGACGTCCGTTTTTAGTGCTCATACGTGCACGGAAACCGTGAACTTTACTATGTTTACGTTTATTTGGTTGATAAGTACGTTTTACCATTTAGGACACCTCCTATTAATATATTCCTCTATTTTCACTTTATATGTGATTGACAATAACTACTGAAGTATAACAAATTACATTTCAACTTGCAACTACTAAATCAGCTGATGATATTAAAAAAGTTATACACTTATCCACACTTTAAACAATAAAAAATGTGGATAATTAAAAACTGAATTTCTGTTATTCACATTTATTTTTTGTGTCACCCACAAATCCACAGGTGTGTATAAATAGCGGGGTGAGTCATGGTAACTTTGTGGATAACTTTACAAATATGTTGATATTATCGTATTTATTTGATAATATCTTGTTATATTTCGTGTGAAAAACTATACCACTGGATTTATTTATCCACACAATGTTAATAATATGTGGATAATTATTCACACCTTGTGCTTAAGCTTATACACATGGTGAATAGCTGTGTATAACTTCAGAAAAAATTTTAATGAGAAAGAGGCACATTATGAGTGGAATTGATTCTATTTGGAACAAAGTCCTGCAAAATCTCGAGAAAAAGTTATCAACCCCAAGCTATGAAACATGGTTCAACCATACAGCCATCAGTTCATTGAATAACAATCAGGTTGTTATTGAAGCGCCGACTGCTTTTCACGCCAGCTGGCTCAATAAAAACTATATCACCATCATCCAGGAGACGATTGAGGAGACGATCGGAGAAAAGCTGGATGTCAAAATCATCTCCGGTGAAGATGTACTGGAAGACAAACTTAAACATGAACCTATCGTAAGTCGCAAAGAACAAGAAGTACTGCCAAGCCAGCTGAACATCGATAACACGTTTGATACGTTTGTCATCGGCAGTGGCAACCGCTTCAGCCATGCTGCGTCGCTCGCTGTCGCTGAAGCACCGGCGAAAGCATATAACCCACTGTTCATATACGGCGGTGTCGGCCTCGGAAAAACACATTTAATGCATGCTATCGGGCATTACGTGATGGAGCATAAGGACAACGCCAAAGTCGTCTACACATCCAGCGAGAAATTTACGAATGAATTTATCAATTCTATTAAGGACAATAAAACTGAGGAATTCAGATCTAAATACCGTAATGTGGATGTGCTGCTGATCGATGATATTCAGTTTCTTGCCGGCAAAGAATCGACGCAGGAAGAATTTTTCCATACATTCAATGAACTTCACCAGAACAATAAGCAGATTGTCATCTCAAGTGACCGAGCACCAAAGGAAATACCGACACTAGAAGACCGTCTTCGTTCACGCTTTGAATGGGGTCTAATCACAGATGTCACACCGCCTGATCTAGAAACACGAATTGCGATATTACGCAAAAAATCAGAAGAAGAAAAAATTGATATACCAAACGAAGCGATGCTTTATATCGCCAATCAGATCCAGTCCAACATTCGTGAATTAGAAGGTGCATTGACGCGTGTCACTGCATATTCCAAGCTCGTAAAACGTGAACTGACAGCTGACCTCGTTGCAGAAGCGCTGAAAGACATTATCTCAACGAGCAAGCCGAAAAAAATCAGCATCCAGGACATCCAGACTATCGTCGGTTCGTTCTATAATGTCAGAATGGAAGATTTCACAGCTAAAAAACGGACAAAATCCATCGCTTTTCCAAGACAGATTGCGATGTATCTCGCCCGTGAACTGACAGATTACTCCTTACCTAAAATCGGTGAGGAATTCGGTGGCCGTGACCATACGACTGTCATCCATGCCCATGAAAAAATCAAAAAGCAGATTGAACATGATGCAGGTCTCAAAAAAGAGATTGATAATCTTGAAAAAGAGATTACAGGATAGCTGTGGATAACGTGAATAACAGTGCTGCAGTTATAAACAGTTTATACACATGTGGATATGTTGGCTGTTATGCGTTTACTGCAGTTATCCACCTATTCACACCCCCTATTACTATTACTACGAACTTAAAAGATATAATATAATATATATAACGACGATAAGGAGTTTTCCTACTATGAAATTTACCATCCAAAGAGATTATTTCATTACGCAATTAAATGACACGTTAAAAGCTATCTCGCCTAGAACAACACTGCCGATTCTGACAGGTATTAAAATCGACGCGACTGACAATAAGCTGTTACTGACAGGTTCAGATTCAGAAGTATCGATTGAAATCACTATCCCATCAGAAGTGAATCACGAGGAAATTGTCACTATCGAAGAAAAAGGCTCTATCGTGCTGCCAGGTCGTTTCTTTGTAGATATCATCAAAAAACTTCCGGCTGCAGCAGTCACTATTGAGACAAATCATCAGTTCCAGGCAAAAATTACTTCCGGCCAGTCAGAATTCAACGTATCAGGACTTGATCCAGACCAGTATCCGCTGCTCCCTCAAGTTTCTGAAGAAGACGCTATGACACTGCCGATCAATGTGCTGAAAAACATTATTAGACAGACTAATTTCGCTGTGTCCACCTCAGAAACACGTCCAGTGTTAACTGGTGTTAACTGGCTGATCAAAGACGGAGAACTGAGCTGTACTGCAACAGATTCCCATCGACTAGCGCTGCGCCGGCTGAAACTTGAGAACAGTCTGGACAATATCAATGCGATTATCCCGGGTAAAGCTTTGAGTGAACTCAATAAGATTATCAGCGACGAAGATGAGACAATCGATATATTCTTCGCTTCTAACCAAGTCCTTTTCAAAGTAGGACATGTGAATTTTATTTCACGACTGCTTGAAGGGAATTATCCAGATACATCCCGTCTCTTCCCGGACAGCTATGAGACGTCGCTTGCTCTCCATAATGGCGATTTCTTCCATGCGATTGACCGTGCCTCACTCCTTGCCCGTGAAGGCGGCAATAATGTCATCAAACTGTCAGCTGACCCGCAGCATGTAGAACTGTCATCTACTTCCCCGGAAATAGGTACGGTGAAAGAAGGCGTCGCGACATCAGCATTTGAAGGACAAGGCTTGAAAATCTCCTTTAACTCTAAATATATGATGGATGCCTTGAAAGCTATCGATAACGATGAAGTTTCTATCGAGTTCTTCGGTACGATGCGTCCATTCATCTTAAAACCAAAAGATGACGAGAATGTCATTCAGCTGATTCTGCCGATCAGAACATATTAATAGGACAACAGACGACTCTCACAAAAACGTGAGAGTCGTCTGTTTGTGTTTGTAAATAACATCCATCATTGTTAATATTAAAAAGAAAAGGAGGGTATATATATGCTAGCTTTGCAGCACGTAACGAAACAATTCGGCAACTACACAGCAGTTGATGATTTGAACATTGAAGTGCCCAGTCATGAAATGCTGGGATTCCTTGGCGGTAATGGTGCCGGCAAGACAACGACGTTCCGCATGATTTTAGGTCTTCTTGAGAAGACGTCAGGCTCTATTACATATAATGGGAAGCCGATTGATTACAGTGTGACAGACGAAATCGGCTATCTGCCCGAAGAGCGCGGGTTAAACCCTAAATTAAAAGTGTCAGAACAGATCAACTACCTCGGCCAGTTAAAGGGCATGAAACGCACTGAAGTGAAACGAGAACTGAACTACTGGCTTGACCGCTTTGAAGTGCCGGAGAACGTCGACAAGAAGATTGAGTCGCTATCAAAAGGTAATCAGCAGAAAATCCAGCTGATCGGTGCTATTATCCACCGGCCGAAATTGCTGATTCTTGATGAGCCGTTCAGCGGCCTTGATCCAGTTAATGTAGAACTTTTGAAAGCAGCGGTTAAAGAAATGAATGACAACGGTACGACTATCGTTTTCAGCTCACACCGGATGGAGCATGTGGAAGAAATGTGTGACCGCGTCTGCATATTAAATAAAGGCAGAACGGTTGTCTCGGGAAATATTAAGCAGGTGAAACACGACTTCGCACGCAAAGAAATCATCATTGCAGGCGAGCATGACTTCAGTCAGCTGCAGAATATTGAAGGAGTGATCAGCTGCAGACAGAACCGTCATGATGTCCGGCTGACGATTGCTGACCAGTCTGTTGCGCCGCTTGTCTTTGAAGCGGTTAAACAACTCGGCTATGTGTCGAAGTTTGAAGTGGCAGAGCCGTCTTTGAACGATATCTTTATTGCAAAGGTGGGGCATCATGAATAAATTCTTTCCGACATTCTGGCTGACTTACTGGAAGAAACTATCGAGCCGCTCGTTTATTTTTACGACTGTCTTATTAATGGCGATACTGCTTGCGCTGAGCAATGCCGACAAAATTATCGCGTTCTTCGATAAGAGTGAGAATGAAGTCACCGCTATTTCCAGTGATGATCAAGCGCTGCAGCATGCATTTGCCACGGCTTATAAGCAGACGAACAAAGCTATGAAGATTAAAGAACTGAACTTTCAAGAAGGCAAAAAAGGAGTCGAAGATGAAACGTATAAGCAGCTGATTGAGCTTACTAGAGACAGAGACCAGCTGAAAGCGAAAGTTTTTACGAAAGATTCGGCAAGTGATGACACGGTAGCGGGCGTCCAGGCGACTCTGACCGCTCTGCAGAGCAGTGAAGCGGCAAAAACGTTGAAACTCTCTCCTGATGACGTACAGAAGCTTACAGCCCAGGCTGACGTTAAAAATGAAGTGCTGGCAGCAGACGACAGTAAAACAGTGAAAGAGGATGTAAAACCACTGAATATAGGAATTGTCTATGTCGGTGTCTTCCTCATTTTCTTTATTACCATCAATTATGGGTCACAGGCTGCGACTGAGATCGCGATGGAAAAATCATCCCGCGTTATTGAGATGATTGTCACGAGCATATCGCCCGTCAATCACATCATGGCTAAAATCGCCGGGATAATAGCAGTGGCACTTACACAAATCGCTATTCTCGTGTTAACAATTCTTGCCTGCATCTACTTCTTTGATTTGAAAGAGAGTCTCGCTGATATGGGGCTTAAATTTACGAACGACTCGTCCCGTATTGTGATTTACGCTGTTATTTTCCTGCTGCTTGGCCTGCTTATCAATATCAGCATATCTGCGATTATTGGCGCGCTGACCAACCGGGTTGAAGACATCGGCCAGGCTGTCATGCCTGTGACGTTTATGAATATTGCAGCCTTTTATATTGTTATTTTCAGTCTGACGAACCCGGATACAACACTTGTCAAAGTGACAAGTTATATTCCGTTTTTCACGCCTATGGTCATGCTGCTGCGCACGTTGTCTCAAGAGACGAGCGATCTGCAGATTATTATTGGTATTATCATTTGTCTTGTTACGGTCATTTTACTGCTTATGCTGGCGGCCCGTGTCTATAAAGGCAGCGTCTTCAGCTACGGCAAAGGACTGATTAAAAACTTCAGACAGGCGCTGCAGATGAAATAGCATTGTCACAGAATAGTAATGATTAAATAGTGGTTTATTGAACCAAGATAGTATAAAATTTATACTATCTTGGTTTTATTATCACTAATTATCTGTAAGGAGAATACAATGAAAAACAGAGGAAATATGATATTTGCAATGATACTTGCACTTATTGTTATCGCAGCTGTTGTACTGATGGTCATCTTCGGTCAGAAGAATAATGATTCGACTGATACGCCAGCTGCAGCAGACAAAGAGATTAAGACAAGTTCTGACTACAGCAAGATTGATACAACAGGGCAGCCGATGCTCGGCGATAAGGATGCACCGGTGACATTAGTCGAGTTCGGTGATTTTAAATGTCCTGCATGTAAATACTTTGATATGAATATCCAGCCTGAACTCGTTAAAAAATATGTGGATAAAGGCGAGCTGAAAATGTACTTTATCAACACACCATTTCACGGCGGAGAATCGCTGACAGGGGCGCATGCTGCTGAAGCGGTACTGAAAAATGAACCGACCAAATACTGGGCATTCCATAATGCACTGTTTGAAGCACAGCCGAATACGAACACATCAACTACCGACGAATGGCTGACATCAGCTGTTGTCAAAGCTGCAGCAAAAAAAGCGGGTGTTAAAGACATCACTAAAATCGTCAAGGCAGCTGAGAATAAAACAGAGACAGCAGCTGTAGAGAAAGATATTGAACTTTATCAAACTTATATGATCAACGAAACACCGACGATTATTGTGAACGGCAAAAAAGTCAGTGACCAGCTGAAAATCAATGCTGTTGAAAAAGCGATTGAGGATGCTAAAAAATAATGGAGCGAAATAATAAACTGTTTTTTATTGCCTGGGTAATAGCTATCATAGCTATGCTTGGCAGCCTTTATTTCTCAGAAATCAGACACTTTGTGCCATGTGAGATGTGCTGGTATCAAAGAATACTCATGTATCCGCTCGTCGTGATTATCGGGTTTGCAGCCCTCAATGACTTTTATCCCTTTAAATACTTAGTGATGACCTTCTCAATCATCGGCCTCGGCTTTTCGGTTTATCACTATATGGAACAGAAAATACCTGGCTTTTCCCCGGTGAAAGCGTGTGTCGGCGGCGTACCGTGTAACGTGCAGTACATTAACTGGGCAGGTTTCATCACGATCCCGTTTCTTGCAGGTACAGCTTTTCTGCTCATTACTATATTGATGTTCCTGATTAGAAAACCAGTTGAATATAAAGCGTAGAAACAGATGGATGAACTGCCATCTGTTTTTTTTATCGGGCTTATTTTTCGCTTGATTAATCCGCTGAAATCAAGGCTTGTGACGTCTTGAAATATAAGTTTGAGTTATATGACTGAATAGGCGGTTTTTTAGTTCAATAACATGCTTTTTTGTGTAAAAAAAGGTATAATTAAATGATGACTGAGACGGATAGGAGTGAACCTGAGATGGTAAAGACAGTACGGTTTAACAATGAAATTACCCTTGGCCAGTTTCTTAAAGCTGAAGGGATTATAAGTACTGGTGGCCAGGCGAAATGGTATTTACAGGATAACCCTGTGCTGTTGAATGGTGAGGAAGAAGCACGACGCGGCAAAAAACTGCATGAAGACGATATTCTTGAAATTGAAGGGGAAGGTAAGTATAAGATTTCTTATCTTTCTGCCCGATGAAGCTGAAAACATTAAAGCTTCTCCATTACCGCAACTATGAGCAGGTGGCTTTATCATTCCATGATGAAGTCAACGTGCTTATCGGTGCGAATGCACAGGGGAAGACCAATCTGCTTGAAGCGATCTATTGTCTGGCACTCGCCAAGAGTCATCGTGCCACACATGATAAAGAGCTCATTAACTGGGACGCTGATTTTGCGTTAATTGAAGGGGAACTTGAGTATAAACATGGCACGATGCCGCTTTCTCTCCAAATATCTTCAAAAGGCAAGAAAGCGAAAGCTAATCACCTGGAACAAAGCAAACTAACCCAGTATATCGGCCATATGAATGTGGTGCTCTTTGCGCCCGAGGACTTAAATCTGGTCAAAGGGAGCCCGCAGATCAGACGCCGTTTTATAGATATAGAAATCGGTCAGATTTCCGCTGTCTACCTCAATGACCTCTCTAATTTCCAGCGTATCCTCAAACAGAAAAATCATTATTTAAAGCAGTTGAAGCAGAACCCGCAAGGCGACCGCACAATGCTTGATGTATTGAATCAGCAGTTTAGTGAATACGCAGCAAGACTGACGCTTAGACGCCATCAGTTTATCAGTCAGCTGGAAGAGAAAGCTATTGATATCCACAGCGGTATTACCAAGACAGCGGAAATGCTGACTATTCATTACCAGGCCAGCCTGCAGCTGCAGGACAATTTGGAAGCCATGATAGCAGCGACTTACAGCAAGCTGTCTGAATCAATGGATAAGGAGATTGATCGGATGGCGAGCCTGTACGGTCCGCATCGCGATGATCTGACCTTCTCCATCAATGGTATAGATGTCCAGACTTACGGCTCACAAGGGCAGCAGCGTACGACAGCACTGTCACTGAAACTCGCTGAAATTGAACTGATTAACGAAGAAATAGGGGAATATCCTATTCTGCTGCTGGATGATGTGCTCAGCGAACTGGACGATACAAGACAGACACATCTTCTGACGACGATTCAACATAAAGTACAAACGTTTGTGACGACGACCTCTGTCGAAGGAATAGAACATGAAACGATTGAACAGGCGAAGCTGTTCTACGTCGATCACGGGCATATTCAAACTAATAAAGAGTAGGTGACCATCTTTGGAAAATAATTTAGAGCAGTACGGAGCGGATCAGATACAAGTACTTGAAGGACTGGAAGCAGTACGTAAACGCCCGGGTATGTATATCGGTTCTACTGCATCAAAAGGTCTGCATCACCTTGTATGGGAAATCGTTGATAACAGTATTGACGAAGCACTGGCAGGATTTGCAGATCATATTAAAGTCATCATCGAGCAAGATAACTGGATTAAAGTCATTGACAATGGACGTGGTATCCCGGTTGATATGCATGAAAAGATGGGACGTCCAGCGGTAGAAGTTATATTGACGGTGCTTCATGCCGGCGGTAAGTTCGGCGGCGGCGGCTATAAAGTATCCGGCGGCCTTCACGGTGTCGGTTCATCAGTTGTTAATGCATTGTCATCAACATTGGAAGTATACGTCCATAAAGACGGAAAAATTCATCATCAGGCTTATCATAAAGGAACACCGGCCTTTGACCTGAAAGTAGTTGGAGACACAGATTACACAGGAACGACAATCCGCTTCAAGGCAGATACTGAAATTTTCACAGAAACAACAGAATATGAATATGAGATTTTACAGAAACGTATTAGAGAACTTGCTTTCCTGAATAAAGGTATTCGTATTGAAATCATCGACGAACGCGATGAAGAAAACATCGTCAGTGATGATTATTTTTATGAGGGCGGTATTAAATCATACGTCGAGCTGCTGAACAAATCGAAGGAAGTATTATTTCCAGAACCGATTTACATTCATGCATCACGGACGGATGTAGAAGTAGAAATTTCCATTCAGTACAATACAGGTTATGCGACTAACTTACTGTCATATGCTAACAATATTCATACATATGAAGGTGGAACGCATGAAGATGGCTTTAAGCGTGCATTGACACGTGTCATTAACAATTATGCAGTGAAAAATAAGCTCATTAAAGAGAGCGAAGAAAAACTGATCGGTGAAGATGTCCGTGAAGGGATGGTCGCAGTCGTATCCATCAAGCACGGTGAACCTCAGTTTGAAGGACAGACAAAGACAAAGCTCGGCAACACAGAAGTGCGTCAAATTACAGATAACTTGTTCTCAGAACATTTTGAGCGCTTCTTGTACGAAAATCCACAAGTCGCGAGAATTATTGTGGAAAAAGGGATTATGGCATCACGTGCACGTCTTGCTGCGAAAAAAGCGCGGGAAGTGACACGTCGTAAAACAGCACTCGATGTCGCAAGTCTGCCCGGTAAACTTGCCGACTGTTCAAGTAAATCGCCGGAAGAGAGCGAACTTTATATTGTCGAGGGTGACTCAGCAGGCGGTTCAGCAAAATCCGGCCGTGACTCTAAAACACAGGCGATTCTGCCGCTGCGCGGAAAGATTCTGAACGTAGAGAAAGCAAGACTGGATAAAATTCTTGGTAATAATGAAGTCCGGGCGATGATCACAGCGATGGGTACAGGTATCGGCGGCGAGTTTGATATTTCAAAAGCACGTTATCACAAAATCGTCATTATGACTGATGCCGACGTCGATGGTGCACATATTCGCGCACTGCTTTTGACGTTCTTCTACCGCTTTATGAGACCGCTGATTGAAGCGGGATATATTTATATTGCCCAGCCGCCGTTATACAAAGTAGAACAGAGCAAGAAAGTCTACTATGTCTATAACGACCGTGAGCTTGATAAGCTAAGAGCAGAACTGAGCCCGACACCAAAGATCCAGCTTTCCCGTTATAAAGGTCTCGGTGAAATGAACGCTGACCAGCTGTGGGAAACAACAATGAATCCGGAAAACAGAAGCATGCTGCAGGTAACCTTGACAGATGCGATTGAAGCAGATGAGACCTTTGAAATGTTGATGGGTGATGTTGTAGAACATCGTCGTCAGTTTATCGAGGAGAATGCTGAATACGCGACATTAGATGTATAGGAGGCGCCTTGATGGCAGAAAATACAGAACGATTAAAAGATAGAAATATCAGTACAGAAATGCGTGAATCATTTCTTGATTACGCCATGAGTGTTATCGTATCGCGTGCACTGCCGGATGTTAGAGATGGCATGAAGCCGGTTCACCGCCGTATATTATATGGTATGAACGATCAGGGGATGACCTCTGATAAACCGTACAAGAAATCAGCTCGTATCGTCGGGGACGTCATGGGTAAATATCACCCGCATGGTGACTCTTCAATTTACGAAGCGATGGTACGGATGGCTCAGGACTTCAGTTACCGCTATCCGCTGGTGGATGGTCAAGGTAACTTCGGTTCAATGGACGGTGACGGCGCAGCGGCAATGCGTTATACAGAAGCCCGCATGTCCAAGATCGCTATGGAATTGATGCGTGATATTAATAAAGATACGATTGACTTCGCTGACAACTATGACGGAAATGAGCGAGAGCCGGAAGTTCTTCCTGCCCGTTTCCCGAACCTGCTTGTCAACGGGGCATCAGGTATCGCAGTCGGGATGGCGACTAACATTCCGCCGCATAACTTGAATGAAGTTATTGACGGCGTGCTGGCACTGAGCTATAACCCTGATATTACAGTGTCAGAACTGATGGATCATATTCATGGTCCTGACTTTCCAACTTCCGGGCTGATTTTAGGGCGCAGTGGTATTCGCCGTGCCTATGAAACGGGACGCGGTTCAGTGATGATGCGTGCGAAAACAATCATCGAAACCCGTCCAAACGGGAAAGAGACCATTATCGTCACAGAAATTCCTTATCAGGTCAATAAAGCGAAACTCGTCGAGAAGATTGCTGAACTTGTCCGTGACAAAAAAGTAGATGGGATTACAGATCTTCGTGATGAGACAAGTCTTAAAGAAGGGGTCCGCATCGTTATTGATATCCGCCGTGATGCCAATGCTAACGTCATTTTAAACAATCTTTACAAGCAAACACCACTGCAGACTTCGTTCGGGATGAACATGCTGTCACTTGTAGAAGGCAAGCCAAGAGTGCTGAACTTGAAGCAGATGGTCTACTATTATCTTGAACATCAAAAAGTAGTCATCCGTCGTCGTACGGCCTACAATTTGAAAAAAGCAGAAGACCGGGCGCATTTACTGGAAGGTCTGCGCATAGCGCTTGATCATATCGATGAAATCATTGCGTTGATCCGTGCAGCGGAGAACGACCACCAGGCAATGGAAAGTTTAATGACGAACTATAGTCTGTCTGAACGTCAGGCACAGGCTATTATGGATATGCGTCTTCGTCGTCTGACAGGTCTTGAACGCGACAAGATTGAAGCGGAATACCAGGACTTGATCGCTTATATTTCGGAATTGAAAGCGATTCTTGCAGACGAGGAAAAAATTCTTGAGATCATCCGCGAGGAATTGACGGATATTAAAGAACGTTTCGGTGATCACAGACGCACTGAAATTACGACAGGCGGCTTCGACCACCTGGAAGACGAAGATCTGATTCCAGAAGACCACATCGTTATTACGCTCAGCCATAATAACTATATTAAACGTCTGCCGGTTTCTACGTATCGTGCCCAGCACCGCGGTGGTCGCGGCATTCAAGGGATGAACACGATTGAAGATGACTTTGTCAGCCAAATCGTGACGACTTCTACACATGATCATGTTCTGTTTTTTACGAATAAAGGGCGTGTGTATAAGCTGAAAGGCTACGAAATACCTGAACTGTCACGTCAGTCTAAAGGGATTCCGATCGTTAACGCCTTGTCCCTGGAAAAAGACGAGACAATCAGTACGATGATTGCTGTGAAAGACTTGGATCGTGAAGATGCCTTTATTATCTTTGCGACGAAAAAAGGTCTGATCAAGCGTTCAAGCCTCGCTAACTTTGCCCGGATCAATAAAAACGGTAAAATTGCGATCAGCTTCCGTGAAGATGACGAACTGATTGCGGTCCGTCTGACTGATGGAACGAAACAGCTGATCATCGGCACTAAAAATGCGTCTCTTATTCGTTTTGAAGAGAGCACACTGCGCCCACTCGGCCGTACAGCAGCGGGCGTGAAAGGTATTTCCCTGCGCGAAGGTGACGCTGTTATCGGACTGGATGTCATCAACTCCAATGATGAGCATGAAGTGCTGATTGTCACTGAGAAGGGTTATGGTAAGCGGACGAAAGAAAGCGACTACCGTATTTCCAACCGCGGCGGTAAAGGGATAAAGACCGCGACGATTACAGAGAAAAATGGTGAGCTGGTCTATATTTCAACTGTAACGGGTGAAGAAGATCTGATGGTCGTGACAAATCAAGGTGTCATCATTCGTCTTGATGTCAATGATATTTCTCAGAACGGGCGCGGCGCACAAGGCGTGAAGCTGATTCGTCTTGGTGAAGGGCAGCATGTCGCAACTGTCGCTAAAGTTGAGAAAGACTTTGACAGGGAAGAAGAAATCATTGAGCCTGAAGATGGTCATTTAGTCGGAACAGTTGATACTGTCGACGAAGAGCCTGAAGAAGATATTTTCGTAGATAGCGGAGATGTTGAGACGATAGATCACTTAAAAGAAGACTATTAATGCTATACAGCAAACGAGCCCGGATAATTATCCGGACTCGTTTTTTAGTTCATAAAGCAGTTATTCTTCCAGCTGCTTCATCATATAAGGAATTTCATCGATAATTTTTGAAGCCGGGATAACATACATGTCCTGTGCCAGCTTATCACCGATTTTACTATGAATATATACGGCGTTCTTAATAGCATCCTCGATTTCAAACTGACCGACGAAGCTTGCGAGAATACCTGCTAATGTATCTCCCATGCCGCCTGAGGCCATAGCGGGGTTCCCCTTTTCGATGCGATAGTCACCGGAAGTCAAGTAAAGCTCTGTATTATGCTTCTTGAGTACGACTTGAGCGCCGAGCGCATCTGCAGCCGCTCTATTACGCTCAGGTGTCTGCTCGTCAATTTGAATACCGCTCAGCCGTTCCCATTCTTTCTGATGCGGCGTGAAGATGACATTGCAGTCGGGCAGCGGATGGCGCAGTTTGCTCAAGATAGTAATGGCATCCCCGTCAATGATGACGGTCTGGTGATTTTGAATATGCTGGAAGAGGAAAGTCAGCGTATTATTGCCCTGGAAATCAAGCCCGAGCCCTGGCCCGATTAAAATACAGTCGGCGTCCGCGACAAGTTTACTGAGGCGCTTAATATCTGCCAGATCACTGACCATCGCTTCCGGACAGCGAGAATGAAGTGCTGTATGGTTCGTCTGATGGGTAACGACCGTCGTTAATCCGCCGCCGCTGTAGACACAGGCACGAGCACTCAGCATAATAGAGCCGCCCATGTTCTGATTACCACCGATTAATAGAATACGGCCGTAGTCTCCTTTATGTGACTCATTTTCTCTTTGCGGAATGCTGATCTGTGAAATAGTTTCCATGATTGTCTCCTTTGGTCTGAATACAGATAGTCTAACAGATTCAGTTGCACATCTAAAGGTGATTTGATAAGATAAGGTTAATTACATAGTCTATTACCCTGGAATAAGTAATTTCTAACGTATTTCAAAGAGAGTCAGTGGCTGGTGAAAACTGATGAATACAGGAGATGAAATCTATCCGGATGAAGCGGGTAATCGGTCTAACCGTTATGTTAATGGAGTGAACAGCTTAGGCTGTTAATTAGGGTGGCAACGCGTAAATACCACGTCCCTTGTACAGGGACGTGGTATTTTTTTGTTCCCGAAAATACACATTAGGAGGCACTATTATGTTAGATATTAAATTATTTAGAACAGAACCAGATTTAGTTAAACAGAAGCTGGAAATGCGGAGCTTCGATGCGGCGGTCGTCGACGAGATTCTTGAGCTCGACAAACAATCACGCGACTTAACAGTTCAAACGGAAGAACTGAAAGCAAAGCGTAATAAAGCAAGTGAAGACATTGCACTGAAAAAACGTAATAAGGAAAATGCAGATGAAGCGATTGCAGCGATGCGTCAAGTCGGCGAAGACATTAAAGCTATCGATGACCAGTTGAACAGCGTGAGCGCAGAACTGCGTGACCGCTTAGTGAGACTACCGAACTTAGTAAGCGATGAAACGCCGGCAGGAAAAGACGAAGATGACAACGTAGAAGTCCGTAAATGGGGCGAACCGCGTGCCTTTGACTTTGAGGCGAAAGCACACTGGGATATTATTGATGACTTGAAAATGGCTGATTTTGAACGAGCAGCGAAAGTATCCGGCGCACGCTTTGTCTTCCTGACTAAAGACGGAGCAAGACTTGAACGTGCCTTAATGAACTTCATGCTTGATATGCATACGACACAGCACGGTTATCAGGAAATGGTGACACCGCAGCTTGTGAATGCAGCATCTATGTTCGGCACAGGTCAGCTGCCTAAGTTTGAGGAAGATCTGTTCAAAGTAGAAAAAGAAGGCTTCTATACGATTCCGACTTCAGAAGTACCACTCACGAACTATTATCGTGATGAAATAATGGATGCTGAATTGTTCCCGGTAAAGTTCACAGCACAGACTGCATGTTTCCGATCTGAAGCAGGGTCAGCCGGTCGTGACACACGTGGTTTAATTCGTATGCACCAGTTCAACAAAGTGGAGATGGTCCGCTATGAATTGCCTGAGAACTCTTATGCAGCGCTTGAAGAGATGACGCAGCATGCAGAGAAAGTACTGCAGACATTGAACATTCCTTATCGTACGATTGCCTTATGTGCCGGCGATATCGGTTTCGGTGCTGCCAAAACGTATGACATTGAAGTATGGCTGCCGAGCTATAATGCATATAAAGAAATCAGCTCATGCTCTAACATGACAGATTTTCAGGCAAGACGTGCCAACATCCGCTTCAAGCGCGACAAAAACAGCAAAACAGCATATGTTCATACATTGAATGGTTCAGGACTTGCAGTCGGCCGGACATTTGCAGCGATTGTCGAGAACTATCAAAATGCAGACGGTACTATTACAGTTCCTGAAGCATTAGTGCCTTATATGGGCGGCCAGACAGTGATTAAATAAACAATTCTTATATTAAAAGAACGTGTACAGAGATAATATCTTCTGTATACGTTTTTTGTTAAGATTGTAAAAAACATATTAATATATTATTTATACTTTACTATATTAATTATATCTGATATATTAATTATATAAAATAAAAATTTATCTTAGAAAGAGGTTATGAAGCAATGACAAACTTTAAATTAGATCCGAATCACAGCTCTATTGAGTTCTCTATCAAACATTTAATGGTTTCAAAAGTAAAAGGGGAGTTCACTGATTACGACGTTCAGGCGACTGGAGATATTAACGACTTATCTACTGTTCAAGTGACAGCAGCAGTGACAGTAGATTCTATCGATACGAATAACAGCGACCGTGATGGTCACTTAAAATCAGCTGATTTCTTCGATATCGAGCAGTATCCTGAAATTAAATTCGTTTCTTCTGCTGTTTCAGAAACATCTGTAACCGGTGAATTAACGATTAAAGATGTGACACACACTGAAACATTCGATGTTGAATTCAACGGTGTTCAAAAAAATCCGATGACTGGTGGAAATGTGACCGGCTTCATCGTATCAGGGAAAATCAACCGCGAGAAATACGGCATTACTTGGAATCAGGCGCTTGAATCAGGCGGCGTAATGGTCGGTAAAGACGTTAAGTTTGAAGCAGGTATTGAACTTGCTATCGAAGAATAAATACTGATGATTAACGACTAACACATTGTCTCGTCTGACAATGTGTTTTTTGTCGTTCAGTGTATTCAATTAACATACATTGAGGTATTGGCTCATAAGTTGTAAAATAGAAACGTTATGAAATTTATATGAGAAAGAGTGTTCAGATTTGAAATTGGATTTAATTAAAACGTTGGCGATAAGTGCTATTATGCTGTTGATCGCTCTACTAATGAACGCGTTGCCTGCACTTATTCTCATCACTGCCCCTTTTCTGTTGATTCCAGGAGTCTATTTATACTACAAAGATAAACTCGGCTTTTATGTGATGAGCGGCATTGTGCTGATTATCTCACTCGTTATGCTGAAGTTATTTGCGCTGCAGGTCATTATAGGTGTTCTGCTCTCGAGCTATTTAATCGGTCAGCTGCTTGAAACGCGTGCATCAAAGGAAACTATGCTGTTTGCGCTGACAGCATTGCTCAGCTTTTACACACTGCTGTCTATTATATCCATGCAGCTATTGAATTTACTGCCGACGACTAAACAATGGTTTGCAGCCGTTAAAGATTCTTACATGACAATGGTTGAAACTGAATTATCAAAAGATAATATTTCTTGGGAAAACATCGCGTTGTTTAATTCGGCGCTGGATCAAATGCAGCTTCAAGTACCGGGGCTTATAGTTTTGCTGATTTTCCTGCTCAGTCTTGTCAGTCTGCTGATTGCACTTCCGTTGTTACGGAGTTTTAAAATTGCGACGCCTAATTTCCGGCCGCTTTACTTCTGGCGGGTACCGAAAATTGCCCTCTATATTTATGTCATCGCTGTTGTCATCAAGCTGTTTCTGACACCAGAGGATGTGGTTCTGCTCGGCATAGTCACAAACTTACAGTATGTGTTAGAATGGATTATATTTATTCAGGGAATTTCATTGATCAGTTTCTATGTTAAAGTGAAACGCACGCCGCTGATCATTAATCTATTGATGTTTATCTTCGCCTTTATTATGGCGCCGATTACACAGCTATTAGGAATGCTGGATCTCATCATCAATTTAAAAGCAAGAATTAAACTATAATGAATAGTGAGGTGTCTTGATGAATCGTAAATATAATAGGCAGACGCTCATATTTCCGTTTGTGGTAATGTGTCTGGCTGCCTTGATTCTCGTTGGTCTGCTATTTACTGTTCATCGGCTGATGGCATTGCTTGCAGGAAGTATCATTATAGCGATTATTATTATTTGTGCTTTTGTGCTGCATAGTAGTATTCAGCGCAATGAACGGTATTTTCAGGAGCTGGCTACCCGGGTTGACAAAGGGAAGTCATATGCAATCACTGAACTGCCGATTGGTGTCGTATTACTGGATGACTTTGACCATGTGGAATGGCATAACCAGTTTATCCACGAGAAGGTTGACCGGCCGATATTGAGCGATTCGATTAACGAAATTTTCCCGAATTTGCTGAATCAGTTGAAAGTGACAGGTATTGATGAAGTGCAGACGCAGTATAAAGAACATCGGTTCAAAGTGCGCTATGCCGAGAAGACGAAAGTGCTTTATTTTCAGGATATTAGCGATAAAGTAGAGATTGACAAGTTATTTGAAGAATCAAAGCCGGTCATCGGTACGATTTTCCTTGATAACTATGACGAACTCACACAAAATATGAGCGATGCCAACAGAACTGAGATGAACAGTATGATGACGGCAGCAATCAACAGCTGGGCTGAAGAGAACAGTGTTTATGTCAAACGTTATTCATCAGATCAGTTCATCATTTTCTTGAACAATCATATTTTAAGCCAGATTGAACAGACGAAGTTTAATTTGCTTGATATCATCCGTGAAAAAAGCCGTGAGAAAAAAACTCAGATTACATTGAGTATTGGTATCGGTGAAGGTGCTGATAACTTAATTGAGCTCGGCGAACTGGCGCAATCAAGTCTGGATCTTGCGCTCGGCCGCGGCGGTGACCAGGTAGCCATCAAAAACTCAGCGGGCGGTGTGCGTTTCTTCGGCGGTAAGACAGACCCGATGGAAAAACGGACCCGCGTGCGAGCACGAGTCATTTCCCATGCTTTAAAAGATATTCTAGCGGAAGGCGACAATGTTATTATTATGGGTCATAAACGGCCGGACATGGATGCGATCGGCGCAGCTGTTGGAGTAGCACGATTTGCTAAGATGAATAATCTGAAAGCCTACATCGTCTTGAATGACTATGATATTGATGACACATTGAGCCGGGTAATGAGTGAAATTGCTGCCAAGCCCGAACTGAATGAGACATTTATCACGTCAGATGAAGCATGGTCGCTCATGACCAACCGGACGACGCTTGTCATAGTGGATACGCATAAACCTGCTATGGTGATAGATGAGAACATATTGAACAAAGCATCGCGTAAAGTCGTCATCGACCATCATCGCCGCGGTGAAGAGTTTATTTCCAATCCGCTGTTAGTCTATATGGAGTCTTATGCAAGTTCGACAGCAGAACTGGTCACGGAACTGCTGGAATACCAGCCGGAGGAACATAAATTGACGCGTCTTGAATCGACAGTTATGCTTGCAGGTATTATCGTAGATACAAGAAACTTCACATTGCGGACGGGATCCCGGACATTTGACGCTGCGAGTTATTTAAGAAGCCACGGTGCGGATACGATTCTCTGTCAGCATTTCTTAAAAGATGATATTACAACATATTTAAAACGAAGCGAACTGATAAAGACGGTTGAACTTGGCCGTGACGGAGTCGCTATAGCATTCGGTAGAGACGATGAAATCTATCATCCGGTTGTCGTCGCACAGGCTGCAGATGAACTGCTCAGTCTTGAAGGCGTTGAGGCCTCATTTGTTGTCGCGAGACGCAGTGAAGATATGATAGGCATCTCTGCGCGGTCGTTAGGTGAAATTAATGTTCAGCTGGTCATGGAAGCGATGGGCGGCGGCGGCCACCTGTCTAATGCTGCAACTCAGCTGGGCAATATCACAGTAGGCGCAGCAATTGACCAGCTTGAAGAAGTTATCGCAGAACAATTCTCAAGGAGTGAAGGATAATGAAAGTAATTTTTACACAAGATGTTAAAGGTAAAGGCAAAAAAGGTGAAGTTAAAGAAGTGCCGGTCGGCTATGCAAATAACTTCCTGCTTAAAAATAACTATGCAGTTGAAGCGACACCAGGCAACTTAAAACAACTTAAAGCGCAGAACTTACGCGTGGAAAAAGACAAAGAACAGGCGCTGATTGACGCGGAACAGCTGAAAGAACGCATTGAAGCACTTGAAGTAGATGTGACAGCTAAAGCTGGAGACGGCGGCCGGCTGTTCGGCTCTGTAAGTACAAAGCAGATTGTTGAAGCATTGAAGCAGCAGCATGACATAAAAGTAGATAAAAGAAAAATGGATTTACCGGACGGAATTAGAAGCCTCGGGTACACGAGCGTACCGGTAAAACTTCACCATCAAGTATCTGCAACACTGAAAGTCCATGTAACAGAAGCATAATATTGAAGGAGGCGCACCGATGGAAGACTACAATCAATCATTGCAGATGCCCCATCATTTAGAAGCGGAGCAGTCTGTCCTTGGTGCGATTCTAATTGATCCGGAGCTGTTGATGCCGGCGCTTGAGCGTTTAATGCCGCATCACTTCTACCGGAAGAACCATCAGCATATCTTCCAGGCAATGCTGTCGCTTGCAGAAAAAAACACAGAAGTAGATGTCGTGACTATTACGAATCAGATGACCGCAGAAGGGACGCTCGATGAAGCAGGCGGTCCCGGCTATCTGCTGGAACTGTCCAATATAGTGCCGACGACCCGGAATATCGATTTCTATACAGAGATTGTCTTCCGTGATGCCGTTAAACGACAGCTGATTACGGTTGCCGACTCTATTGCAAAAGACGGCTACAACAATGAACTTGAACTAGAGTCACTGCTCAGCGATGCTGAAAAACGCATTATGGAAATTTCAGCATCCCGCGGTACAGATGGCTTTAAATATATTAAAGAAATTCTTCAGACGGTATTCGAGAATGCTGAGGAGCTCGACCGCAATCAAGGTCAGACACCCGGCATACCGACTGGTTACCGCGATCTTGACAAGATGACTGCAGGATTTAACCGCAATGACTTAATTATTATCGCAGCGCGTCCATCTGTCGGTAAGACGGCGTTTGCGCTTAATATTGCCCAGCAGGTCGCAACGCATGACAATAGTTATTCTGTCGCTATTTTTTCTCTGGAGATGGGTGCTGACCAGCTCGCCACCCGTATGATCTGCAGCACAGGTAATGTAGACTCTAACCGGCTGCGGACAGGAACGATGGAAAATGAGGACTGGAACCGGTTCACGGTGGCAATCGGTAAACTTGCTAAAACAAATATTTATATCGATGATACGCCGGGCATCCGAATTACAGATATTCGTGCAAAATGCCGCCGGCTCAAGCAGGAACATGGTCTTGATATGATATTGATTGACTACTTACAGCTTATCCAAGGATCGGGCTCACGCAGTTCAGATAACCGTCAGCAGGAAGTTTCTGAAATTTCACGGATGCTGAAAGCACTGGCACGGGAACTGGAATGCCCGGTCATCGCATTAAGCCAGCTGTCACGGGGCGTCGAGCAGCGTCAGGATAAACGGCCGATGATGAGTGATATTCGTGAATCGGGGTCGATTGAGCAGGATGCGGATATTGTCGCTTTTCTTTACCGGGATGATTATTACAATCGCGGGAACGGAGAAGACGGTGAAGAAGGAGAAATTGATGCGGGCGTACAGGATGAGAACGGTGAGATTGAAATCATCATCGCCAAGCAGCGTAACGGCCCGACAGGTACTGTAAAGCTTAATTTTATGAAGCAGTATAATAAGTTCACAGACATCAGCTATGAATATTCAGGATTAGAAGGCTGAGCAATCAATAATCGTCATAAAATAATCACAATTATAAAAAACGTACATTTTTTAGCATAAAATAAAAAACGTACGTTTTTTAATATAGAATACTTGTATTTAAACGGCGGATGTTTGTATAACTTGTTCGGTTAGAATACCTTTAAATCATTGATATATCAATATTTATAGCATGTTTCCATAACACATGAATAAATCGGTCAGCGCTATAAATTTACATTTGAAACGTTCGGTTTTTGTTTGATTTTTATGTCATTCATTGATAGAATAACAAAGGTTGATTAAATTTGGAGGTGCAAGGATGTCATCTATCGTAGTAGTTGGAACACAATGGGGAGACGAAGGTAAAGGTAAGATTACAGACTTCTTGTCAGAACAGGCAAACGTCATCGCACGTTTTTCAGGCGGCAACAACGCGGGTCATACGATTAAATTCGGCGGCGAAACTTATAAATTACATTTAGTACCATCTGGTATTTTTTATTCAGATAAATTATCAGTGATCGGTAACGGGGTTGTTGTAGATCCTGTTGCCCTGCTGAAAGAATTAGATGCATTAAACGAGCGCGGTATCAACACGGATAATTTACGTATTTCAAACCGTGCGCAAGTGATTCTTCCTTACCATTTAAAGCAGGACGAACTGGAAGAAGAAAAACGCGGCGACAACAAGATTGGTACAACAAAAAAAGGTATCGGTCCGGCTTATGTTGATAAAGTACAGCGTATTGGTATCCGTATGGCGGATTTACTGGACGAAGAAACATTCCGTAAATTATTGACGCAGAACTTAGCAGCGAAAAATGAACTGTTCGAAAAAATGTTCAATGCTGAAGGCTTTACGTTCGAAGAAATTTTTGAGCCATACTTCGCAGCAGGACAACGTTTGAAATCATTTGTAACAGATACAGCTAAAGTGCTGGATGATGCTTTCCATGCAGATGAAAAAGTATTGTTTGAAGGCGCACAAGGGGTTATGCTTGATATCGACCACGGAACATATCCGTTCGTCACATCAAGCAATCCGATTGCTGGTAACGTAACAGTCGGTACAGGCGTCGGACCGACGTTCGTTGACCGCGTCATCGGTGTATGTAAAGCTTATACATCACGTGTCGGTGACGGTCCATTCCCGACAGAATTATTCGATGAAGATGGTCATCATATCCGTGAAGTCGGCCGTGAATATGGTACAACAACAGGACGCCCGCGCCGCGTCGGCTGGTTCGACTCAGTCGTGCTGCGTCACTCACGCCGCGTAAGTGGTATTACAGACTTATCTATCAACTCAATTGACGTACTGACAGGTCTTGATACTGTTAAAATCTGTACAGCATATGAGCTGGACGGCAAAGAAATTACAGAGTATCCAGCAAACTTAAATGAACTGAACCGCTGTCAGCCGATCTTCGAAGAGCTGCCAGGCTGGACAGAAGACGTGACAGCATGCAAGACGATGGCAGAACTGCCTGACAATGCCCGCCGTTACTTAGAGCGCATTTCTGAACTGTGTGACGTGAAAATCTCTATCTTCTCTGTAGGTCCTGACCGTACACAGACGAATCTGCTTGAAGATTTATGGCAGAATTAAAAAAATAAACTTCATAAACGAACCCCAAAAGTCAGACTTTTGGGGTTCGTTTCATGTATTTTTAGTGGATATCGCGCTTCTTGAAGCGGCCGCCTTTAACTTCAGAAACGTTACCGATAGCGACGAACGCTGAGTCATCAAAATGATTGATGATATCTTTGAGCTTATACTCTTCCAGCCGTGTAATAACGACAAAAATAATCTTCTTGTTTTCTCCTGTATATGCACCTTCACCTGATAAATAAGTGACACCACGACCTAGTCGATTAGTGATAGCGTCACCGATCTCTTCGTACTGGTCGCTGATGATCCAGGCCGACTTCGATTCATCGAGTCCGAGCTGCACGATATCAATCGCTTTAAAGGCGATGAAGTAAGCAATGACAGAATACATGGCAGATTCCCACGTGAACACAAACCCTGCAGCGATAAAGATGAAGAAGTTGACGACCATAACGATTTCACCGACAGAGAACGGTGATTTCGAGCTGATAAGTATGGCGAGTATTTCAGAGCCGTCAAGCGAACCGCCATAACGGATGACAAGGCCGACACCGATACCAAGGATGGCACCACCAAAAATAGTGACGAGAAACTTCTCATCGATGAACGCAGGCACTGGATGCAGAATGGCTGTCGCAATAGACAGCACCATAATTCCATAAACAGTAGACATGGCGAATGATTTACCAATTTGCTTATAGCCTAGAAAGAAAAAAGGCAGGTTGAGGACGAAGATAAAGAGGCCGAGCGGCAGATGAAGCAGGTGACTGAACATAATGGATATACCGACGATACCGCCGTCTAGTATTTGATTCGGCACTAAAAATAATTCAAGCGCAACCGCCATGAGAATAGCACCGATCGTAATCATGATAAGCCGCTTGATCTTTTCTGTCAGCGGCAATTTTTTATGTGATTTCTCGGATGAAATATCGATCATAAATCTACCTCGCTCTCATTAATAATATTTTGATAGTATACATTTATTATACTAAAAATTTTTAAAATATGCTTGCCAGCTGAATTATACTCATGCTATAATCAATCTTGTGCTGAAAAAACCAAGGCCCCTTGGTCAAGCGGTTAAGACACCGCCCTTTCACGGCGGTAACACGGGTTCGAATCCCGTAGGGGTCACCATTTAAATATAAGGTCCCGTGGTGTAGCGGTTAACATGCCTGCCTGTCACGCAGGAGATCGCCGGTTCGATCCCGGTCGGGACCGCTTGTAAAAGATATGCATTTAATGCATATCTTTTTTTGTGTTAAGAACGGGAGATAGAAAAATTCCCGAAATAATGTTAAATTAAAAGATAGCATATAATGATAGACTCTACTATGAAAAGAGGTTACGCCATGTCTAGGAAAATCGTTGTTGTAGATGATGAAAAACCTATTGCCGATATATTAGAATTCAACTTGAAAAAAGAAGGTTATGAAGTGTCTGTAGCCTACGATGGCGATGACGCCGTCGAACTGATTTATGAAGTGCAGCCGGACATCGTGCTGCTTGATATTATGCTGCCGGGCCGTGACGGTATGGAAGTGTGCCGTGAAGTGAGAAAGAAATATGATATGCCGATCATCATGCTGACTGCAAAAGATTCAGAAATTGATAAAGTGCTTGGTCTGGAACTCGGAGCAGATGACTATGTTACAAAGCCGTTCAGCACGAGAGAACTGATTGCCCGTGTCAAAGCCAATCTTCGTCGCCATTATACACAGGCACAGTCTGAAGAAAAAGAAGAGACGAATGATATTGTCATTAAAGATATCACGGTTTATCCGGATGCTTATTCTATTAAAAAACGGAGCAAGGACATTGAACTGACACATCGTGAATTCGAACTGTTCCATTATCTGGCGAAACATATCGGTCAGGTGATGACGCGTGAACATTTACTGCAGACGGTATGGGGTTATGATTACTTCGGCGATGTCCGCACAGTGGACGTCACAATCCGCAGATTACGGGAAAAGATTGAGGATGATGCTTCTCACCCGGAATATATCGTCACACGGCGCGGTGTCGGTTACTTCTTGCAGTCACAGGAATAATCAATGAAGAAGTTTTTGAAGAATTTACAATCCCTCCATATTAAATTAGTGTTAATTTATGTGCTGCTTATTATCATCGGTATGCAGATCATCGGTCTTTATTTCACGAATAACCTCGAAAAAGAGCTGACAGAGAACTTCAAAGGTAATGTTACACGTCAAGTGAAGCAGATTGACTACGACATACAGAAGGCATATCAGGACAGCGGCAGCGCTGAAAATACTCAAAGTGAGATACAAAACATCGTCGATGAATATTCCTCGCGCTCCGGTATCGGTGAATCACGGTCAGATATCGACGACATAAGAGTAGTCAACAGCGATGAACTGGTCATAGTGTCCAGTAAGAATAATGGCAATTCTCCTTCCATCCAGAAAAATAAAGATACACAAATACAAAAAGCACTGTCATTAGGTACAGGTAATGACCGTATTCAGCTGAGAAATATCGGCAGCTCGAAAGAACGAGTCTGGGTGTTGAACGAACCGATTACGGTCAATGACAGACTTGTCGGCGTTATCCATGTCGAATCAACAATAGAAACGATTTACCAGCAGCTGGATAAGATCAACCAGATTTTCATTATCGGGACAGGATTATCACTCCTCATCACTGGTATCCTCGGATTCTTTATTGCGAGAACCATTACAAAACCGATTGCTGATATGCGTAATCAGGCGTTAGAGATGTCAAAAGGGAACTATACGAACCGCGTTAAAGTATATGGCGGTGACGAAATCGGAGAGCTCGCGCTGACGTTCAACAATCTCGCGAAACGGGTGCAGGAAGCCCAGGCTAACACTGAAAGTGAGAAGCGGCGGCTTGATTCTGTCATCACGCATATGAGTGATGGCGTTATTGCGACAGACAGACGAGGACGGGTGCGTATCGTCAATGATATGGCACTTAAAATGCTCGATATGAACCGCGATGAAATAGAAGGACGTCATGTACTAGATGTCCTTAAAATTGAAGAGCACTATTCCATGGAAGAACTGCAGGATAACTCCGGCGGCATCATTATGGATATCAATGAAAAAGAACAGTTGATTGTGCGGGCGAGCTTTTCTACTATTATTCAGGACACCGGATTTATCAATGGCTATATCGCTGTTCTGCATGACGTCACAGAGCAGCACCACGTTGAAAATGAACGTCGCGAATTCGTCGCGAACGTTTCTCATGAGCTCCGGACACCGCTCACATCGATGCGCAGTTATATTGAGGCGCTGGAAGAAGGGGCATGGCAGAATCCTGAACTTGCACCGCAATTTCTTACAGTCACACGTGAAGAGACAGACCGGATGATTCGTCTCGTCAATGACCTGCTGCAGTTATCTAAAATGGACAACTCCGGCGAAGTATTAAGCAAAGAACTGATTGATTTCAATATGTTCATCCATAAAATCATCAACCGCTTTGAAATGACAGAAGGAAAGAACGCGACATTCGTCAGAGATATTCCGAAGGCGGGTATATTTGTTGAGATTGATCCCGATAAAATGACCCAAGTATTTGACAATGTCATTTCCAATGCATTGAAATACTCAAAAGGTAAGAAAAAAGTAGAATTCCACGTGAAACAGAATATGCTATTCAACCGGATGACGATTCAGATTAAAGATAACGGTATCGGTATTCCACTTAATAAGGTGGATAAAATCTTTGACCGCTTCTTCCGTGTAGATAAAGCAAGAACCCGCAATATGGGTGGTACAGGACTTGGACTTGCGATTAGTAAAGAGATTGTAGAAGCGCATGACGGCCGTATATGGGCTAACAGTAAAGAAGGTCAGGGCACTTCAGTTTACATTACACTTCCTTGTGAAGTGCTGGATGATGGTGATTGGGATGTTTAAAGATGTGATGAAAAGCCTCCTGCTTTTCAGTTTGATTATTTCAAGTGTGATTCTGACTTATAAAATCTGGAATTATACACCTGAACTGACCAATGTAGAAACATCACCAGACGAAAAAACACCGACGATTGGTCCACGAAATAACGATAATATTAGAAGTATATTTATGCCTTTTCAAATGATTTCCTACGAGGAGCAGAATGTGAAAGGGACTTCTGATGTCGATGCCATCATGGATTTCACGGACAAGATTGCCGGCAGTAAAGTGAAGAAGACAACACTGCTCGCTAACAATCTGACATCAGAAATCGGGAAGAAATACATTATTTTTGATTTTACTGTCAATATGCCGAACGATATGTATTTAACAAGTGTGCTGAATTTAAACAATAAGTTTGTCGATAAACATCAGTTCAACCGGCTGATTATCGATAGTGACAGCGGACCGGAACTGACGCTTTACTTATTATCAGCTGATAAAATGCTGAGAGTGGAAACGACCGCTAAAAGTGCGTCGTTCAACAAACTGCTTAAAACATATGACGGCCGTATGATTAAATACAGCGGCATTATTACTAATGAAAAGACAACGGATGAGAAAACAAATGTGTATGCACCGTTCAGTTCGGACCATGCCAAGACTTACCGCTATATGGCTGATAGAATTAATGTTGAGGATATCAATAATGCCGTGCTTGACGAAAAGGAGCACGTGATTGAACGGACGCGTAAAAATGGACCGACGACATATTTCGGCAATACTGGAGTCGTCTCCATTACACAGAATTCGATTTACAAGTACAATAACTTATCAGAAACAGACAGCGTTAAACCGGATCCAGAGGAGAACTTAGTAAATTCGTTCAGCTTTATTAGTAAGCACGGCGGATTCACTGATGATTATCGTCTATTCTCTATACGGCAGGATAATCATGCCATCAACTACCAGATGTTTTTAAGCGGACTTCCAGTCTTCAATCAAAGCGGGTTATCTGAGATCAACGTCACCTGGGGAGAGAATGAAGTCTATGAATATCGACGAGGCCTCTTCTCTACAAGTGTCGCAGTACCTTCGACAAGCACTACTAAAAACTTGCCGACTGCAGAACAGGTGCGCTTTGCGTTAGCTTCTAATAGACGCTATAACTATGAGGACATTACGCATATGATCATCGGCTATGAAATGAAGACATCAGCACCGAATGACCTGCAGCTGCAGACGACACTGCTCTTTGAACCGAGCTGGTATATTGAATATCAAGGTGAATGGAAGAAATACGAAGACGGGAGGCTGAAATAGTGGATTGGAAACATGCAAGTTCACTCTTCATCTTTGTCTTTCTTGTGATGAATATTTGTCTCGGCTACATTTACTATAATAAAGTGCAGCAGTCTCATAAAATTGATACACAAGACGAAAAAACATTGTCATTCACAAAAGAAAACATTAAACTGCCGAAAATGCTGCCGACTAAAGATGTGGAATTAAATTATGTCTCTGGAACAAGCAAAGTATTTTATACGGACGACAAAGATAAGAAGAAAGCGACTGTTGTCTCTACAGCCGTCAACAAAACCATCTATCTTCCTAAAATAGAGGCACCCGTTATAGCTAAAGCACTGGACAGCTATATCGACGACGAAATCTATGAAGGGTCCGAGTATATACTCAGCGGTATTGACCGTAAAAACAAACGCATCTATTATGAGCAGATGTTTGAGAACTATCCGATTTTAAGCAATGAAACGGCACAAATCATGTTTGAATATGACAGCAATAATATGATTAAAAGCTATAAACAGACATATTTAGATGACTTGCAGATTGGACTTGGGAAAAACAATGAGAAGAAGCAGGTCATTGAACCGAGACAAGCACTGGAAACATTGTACTATCAGAATGTCCTTCATTCAGGAGATGAAGTAGAAGCTGTCAGACTAGGCTATTATTCCGTAAGCCCGAATATCGAAGGGCAAGTGCTGAAACCTACATGGCAAGTAGCCATTATTCATAACAGCGGCAAACATGAAACAGTGTATGTCGATGCGCTGCAGCCTGAAGAAACTATATTGAAGTAACGAAGTGAGTGATAATCTTGATAAAAATGTCCGTACTGGCAAGCGGCTCGACCGGTAATGCAACATATGTCGAAAGTGATAAAGGCGCACTGCTGGTAGATGTCGGCCTGACCGGTAAAAAAATGGAAGCACTGTTCAATCAGATTGACCGCGATATTAAAGACTTGAAAGGGATACTTGTGACGCATGAACATGTGGATCACATTAAAGGACTAGGTGTTCTAGCGAGAAAGTATAAACTACCGGTGTATGCCAATGAGAACACGTGGAAGGCAATTGAGCGGAAAGACGGGAATATACCGTCCGATCAGAAGTTTATCTTCAACCCTTATGAGACAAAGTCTATCGCGGGATTTGACATTGAATCGTTCAACGTCTCGCATGACGCCATCGATCCGCAGTTCTACATCTTCCACAACGACTATAAGAAATTGTCTCTTATTACTGATACAGGCTACGTCTCAGACCGCATGAAAGGGATGATTCACGGCAGTGACTGCTTCGTCTTTGAGAGCAATCATGATGTCGACATGCTGCGCATGGGCAGATATCCGTGGAAGACAAAGCAGCGGATATTGAGCGATGAAGGCCACGTGTCCAATGAAGATGCGGCGTATGCGATGCGTGAAGTGATCACCGGGTCGACGAAGCGGATCTACTTATCGCATTTATCGCGGGATAACAATATGAAAGATTTAGCGCGGATGAGTGTGGAGCAGGTGCTGAATGAGCATGATATCGATACGCAAAACGATGTCGTGCTGTATGATACGGATAAAGACTTTGCGACGATGATTTATGAACTGTAGTTAAATATATTTACAATACTTCACATAAGATAGTGGATAACTCTGTGGGTAAGTATCGAGTTATCCACAATGTATAAAGATGTCCGGTAAAATGGGCATCTTTTTTATGTTTATGCAAAGATAACGTTAATAAAAATGACATTAAAGTGATTAAACAGTGTAAAATAAGGGTTGTGAAATGTGAATAACTGAATAACTTGTGGATAACTAGGATAAGTTATGTAAAAAGGATGAATATATATGAAAATAACGATCATTACTGTGGGTAAGTTAAAAGAGAAGTATTGGAAGCAGGCTGTGGATGAGTATGTGAAGCGGTTAGGTGCGTATACGAAAATAGAACTGATAGAAGTACAGGATGAGAAAGACACGGATCATATGAGTGACAAGGATATTGAAATCGCGAAGAAGAAAGAAGCGGAGCGTATATTGAGTAAAGTGAAAGACGACAGCTATGTCTATACACTGGAAATACAAGGGAAGCAGCTGGATTCAGTTGAACTCTCGAATCATATCGAAAACAATATGAATATGGGCAAAAGCCATCTCACCTTCATCATCGGTGGCTCGAACGGCCTGCATAGTAGTGTCAGCGCCAGATCCAATTATAAACTCTCCTTCAGCAAAATGACCTTTCCTCATCAGATGATGAAAGTGATACTGCTGGAGCAAGTGTATCGGAGTTTTAGGATTATGAAAGGGCAGGCGTATCATAAGTGATGAGGTTTTTAACAATCTTCAATAACGTTTTTTGAGTACACTTTACATAAATTATTGAAATAGAGAGTGTGATTTTTATGACGATACTAGAAACAGAACGTTTGATTTTAAGAGAATTACGAACAGAAGATAAATACTCTCTTTCTAAAGTATTGTCTGATTATGACTCTATGCAATACTATGATCATCCGTTTAATGAGCATGAGGTTGAAGAATGGATTAAGTGGAATATCGAAAATTATGCTACATATAATTGCGGTTTATGGGCGGTTATTCTGAAGGAGGATGGGACTTTTTTAGGTGGTTGTGGTATAACGATGCAAAATATTGATGGAGAAGTACTACCTGAGATTGGATTTCATATTATTAAAGGATACTGTAATAAAGGTTATGCAACTGAAGCAGCAAATGCATGTATGGAATATGCTTTTGATGTTTTGGGATTTGAACAAATATATTCATATTCAACTATAGATAATCTACCTTCTCAAAAGGTAGCTGCAAAAATAGGAATGAAGCAACATAATTTATTTGAAAAGAATGGTGTGCATCATATTGTTCAAAGAGCCAGTAGAGAATAGAAAGGGTTTGTAAGTAATGTCATAATAAATTATTTTTGAAACATACGATGAATTTATAGACATAATATTTCTAATAGTGGGGTGAGAATTTATGGATAAATTAAATGAACTTTTAAAAAGTAAAGATGTACCTAGAAATACAAAAGAAATGGTACTATCTATGAATACAGATGGTTTACAATTATTAAATGACTGTTATGATGTAAATTCTAAATTTTATAGAAGTGTACAACCAGAAATAATTGCTCGTCAATTTTATGCTGATCCAAAAGTGGTAAAAAACTTATACCATTATACTAATGTTGAAGCATTTGAAAAAATTATAGTATCTAAGCAATTCTTAATTGGATCTATACACTATATGAATGATACTAATGAAGTGAAATATGTTTATGAGTTAATGGAAAGTGAATTAAAAAACTTGAATGCCCCGGAAGATGTTGTTTCCATGATAAAAAGGTTAAACACCGAGTTACCTTATGATACTTACGTTTGGAGTTTTAGTGAAAATAATTATTCACAGGCATTGTCAAACTATGGTGAACTTGCCTTAGGTTTTGAAAATTCAGAAATAATGCGAAATCTTGGTGAATATTATTCGAGAGGACGATCGACACTTGATGAATATACAATTGGAAATGCTTATGTATTTCCTTTAAAAGTAGAATATAATCTTCAAATACAACTCGATTATATTAAAGAATTAGCTAGAGCATGGATTGTTGCACATGACAATATTAAGTATGATTCACCAGACATGTCGGAAGTGATTTTAGGGATAGTACAAGCATTATATTTCTTCTCTCTATTTTTTAAAAATCCATATTTAAGACAGGAGGAAGAAATTCGTTATATTATACAAAATATAAATAGTGATAGTTCTTTAAATCCTGAAACTCAAATGAACGATAAACCATTTGCAGTTTGTAAAATGAAACCAGAAATGCTCAAGGAAGTAATTGTAAATCGAGCTAAAGCTGATAACAAAAAAGAATTTGAATTACTATTGAAAAATCATATGTTTGAAGGTACAAAGGTTAGTATCACAAAATTACCATATTAATATCATTTCGTTTGTCAAAATAAGCTAGACAACTTCTCATCTTCGATGAAACTCATAAATACTTCCAATGGTGTCCTGTAACCAAGAGATTTTCTAGGTCGATTATTTAGCGAATGTGCAACTTGGATAATATAGTCATCCGTAACTGTGTTGAAATCCATATCTTTGTCCAGGCCATTTCTCCTGAGCATTCCATTTGAATGTTCATTTAGACCACGCTGCGAAAGTGTCCCTGGATCAGCAAAAAAGATAGATATATCGTGTTGGTTACTGATTGACTTCCAGCTGGAAAACTTTTTACCGCAGTCGAATGTAATGGATTTAAAGAGACGATAAGGTAAAGCCGAGAACATACTGTTTAATGCTTTTTCAATGTCGGATGCCTTGCGACCTTCCAGTCGTAGGGTGATGATCATCTTAGAAACTCGTTCAACAAGGGTGATGACTGCGCTACCATGACGACGACCAACAATCGTATCGCCTTCAAGATGACCGAACTCTCTATCAAAGTCGGGAAATTCAACTGTTCTTTCTGAAATGTGACGTTTGAAAGTCTGACGACCTCTTTTCTCATGATGACCGTTAGGTTTTCTTTTCCCTTTCATCGGAAGTGATTGAACAGGAAGAATATCTTCCCTGAACATTCTGTACAGAGTTTTGACAGAACAGCTGATAGGTTCTTCATTTCTGCCTATGATAGTGTCAGGTGTCCAGCCGTCGGCTATTCTTTCTCGAATATAACTGATCTGACGATTAGGAAGGACGATTTTATGTCTTCCACAAAGGGATTTTCTTTTCTTATAGTTTTGATAGAACTCTAGTGCAGATACTCCTTTTTTGAAAGCATTAATCACATTATAGACGGTCTGTCTTGAACGCTTAATTCTTCGGCAAATCTCACTGACCGGAAGATTCTGGTGATAATATGATTCTATGAACGCAAGTTCATCCGTGGTAAGACATGTATAGGTCATTTGTGCTAACTCCTTATGTTTTCTTTGGTCGGAAATACATATTGAGTTTAGCTCAGAAGGCTTTTTTAGTTGTCTAGCTTAATTTTACAATCGGCGAACAGTCTCTTTTTTGCATTTAAAAACGGAAATTCCAATTTGGAATTTCCGTTTTTTATTAAAGTACGTCCTAAATCAAAGAATTAGTTATTTTTATCCCAGATTCTTTCATTTGATAATAACCTATAAAACTGCTACTTGCTCTTGTAGGAGTTCATGGGTTGGATCTGTCTAGTTTTTTAACTTGAAAATTGTTCTGACCGTTCAGAAGTTCGCATACGTATTAGCGACTGAGACATCTCAGTATAGTTGGAGACAAACGCATCAGGTTCTTCGTTCTATTATTTGTTTTTCTATTTAATCACGGGAACGAGTAAATGCGAATCGTAGTGTTTACCTGTATGAATGTGATAGCGTCCATTGTTTACGGTTTCTGTATGTTCGTAACGTGTTTTAGCACCAAATGTACTGCTTCCTTTAATCACTTCGCTTGCTTTGATAACCACTTGAATACTTTCGCCTACTTTAAACAAAGTCCCTGATGGTAAAATCTCTACTTCTGCTGAAACGATTTCGCCAGGTTTCATTAATTGTCGTTCCTCATGTTTCAACCATGGTTGCAATGGAGTGGATCTTTCTGTATCAAGTGCTCTGTGAGATACACGTAGCCAGCCTGCAGCCACCTGTCCTTTTTCAATGTGGTTAAAGTCAGGGAAATGAACTTCAGCACCATTTCTGTCAAGTTTTTTAATACCGATAAATAAATCCATATCATCAGCTTCTTCAGAAGATACCCACAGTTTCAACTTCATATTGCCTGTGAGCTCTGTTTTCTGGTCAAATGTTTTTGTAAAGCGTACTTCATCATTTTCTGATGAGCTATCATATGAAATAACTGCTTCTTCAGCTGGACACTGCTGTTCCATCATTAAGCTGTCAGCATTTAAGTAATAAGCTTCTGCTGTAGTTTCAGGCAGTGGCCATGCTTTAGCTTCTTTTCGTGTTCCTTTATAGAATTTGTCTCGTAATTCATAGCTGACGGCAGGTGTTTCAGTCCAGTCATTCTCTATGCCTTTAAGGAAATAATCAAAGAAAGCTTTCTGCATTTCTAATGCTTCACGTGTATAATATGTTTCCCATTCTTTTCTGCCATGAACATACAGCCATTTTTGGTGAGAAGCTGCCTGCTTAAATCCTTCGAAGCTGCCTCTGTTGTGAAGACCTTGCGTTGACCAGCTAGCACATGCAAGGATAGGGATGTGAATGGCACTTAAATCAGCTTGTTTACCTTTCCAGTAATCATCGAACAATGGGTGATTCTGCTGTTGGGCCGGCAAGTTTTCAATCTGTTGATTGTCCGGCCATCTCATCATAAGCCCTTGATGCCAGAAGCGATAAAATCCGGTATCAGGAATTCCGCCGTGGAAGGCGATTTCACGGTACATATCATTGAGACCTTCCCATGGAATCATTGCTTTTAAATGTTTCGGTTGAAGTGAAGCAACCCACCACTGTGTGACAGCAAGATAAGATACACCGTTCGTACCGACATTGCCATTACTCCACTGCTGACGGCCGGCCCATTCAATCACTTCGGCGTAATCTTTCGCTTCGTCTAATCCCCATGGTTTTAATGCGCCCAGCGAACCTGCGCTGCCGCGAAGTGCAACTTTTACAACGACATAATCATTAGGAACCCAGAAACCTGGATCAGGCGACTCTTCAGGAGTGAAACTAGAAGTTGGGATAGGACCGAGTGTCGGCCATACCGGTCCCATATTTGTTATTTTAGGTTTATTGTCTTTACCGTATGTATCTGCTGAGATAACAACGGGAAATTGTCCGGCTTTATTTGGTCGGAAGACATTCACATATAATACGTGGCCGTCTACCATCGTAACAGGAAGATCTTTCTCCATGATCATTTCCTGATAGCCGTACTGGATGCTATCTACTACGATATGATTAAGTCCTTCATGCAATTCTGCTGCATCAGTTACAGTGAGTTCAGGATTGCCCATTAATTGCTGGTTCATGATAATCATTCCTTTCTTTACCTTATGTTGATGTCATCATCATAAGACTTAAGCAAACGTGTTACAATCATCAATATCAGGTGTATTGTAGGTTTTCCAACAGATTGACTATCATTGTAGGACAATGAAATGAAATATATACTCTGCAGGAGGCGTAATGAAACAAGACAGAAGAATTAATAAATCACAGGAAGCGATTAAACAAGCATTTTTCGAAATTTCCTCTACTAAACAATTCGAACAAGTTACTGTGCAGGCCATCGCAGATCAAGCAAATATTAATCGAAGTACATTTTATGCGCATTATTATGATAAATACGATCTGCTTGATAAGATTGAAGATGATTATATCAAGTTGATTCATCACGCTATCGGACATACAGCCGTTCAAAGCACCTACGCTGTTGTAGATGTAATCGACGGGCTGGTAAATCATATAGATGAGCACATGGATTATTATTACTTTGCTTTTAATTTAAAGGATAGTAATATCGAAGATAAACTTTATCGGCTGATCAATGTGCATTTGAGTCTATTTAGAAAGAAAGATGATACGATAGGTGCTATTCCCTTTGATTACTTTATGAGTTATGTATCCGGGGCAGGGATTGCACTTATTAAGCACTGGGTGCAGGATACAGATAGAATGAGCAGTGAAGATTTAGCGCAGCATTTCTATAAATTGATTACGCATGGCCCGGCAGGCATTATTGAGGAAGAAGTTGAAATGAAAGGAAGAAGATGATGGGCTATTATATCGTAGCAATTTATACACTAATCAGTACGAATGAAGAGGTGGTTTTAAATGTATCGGCTGGCAGAAGTGAAAGATTTAGATGAGATTATGATTATCGTCCATCATACTGTCAATGAGATGAAAGATTCCTATAATCCTCAATGGGATGAGCATTATCCGTTGAGAGAAGACTTTCTAAAAGATATTCGGGAGCGGACGCTGTATATATTGGAAGACAGAGAAGAAATTAAAGGATTTATTGTGCTTAACCAAGAAACCCCTGAAGAATATGATGAACTTGATTGGCATAAAAGAGATTATCTGGTTATACATCGGCTGGCTGTTAATCCCGCTGATCGTCAGGGAGGATATGCGACACAATTAATACAGTTTGCTGAACAATCAGCTGTTGATCAGCATATTACAGTTATAAGATCTGATACTTCATCAATGAATATCGAAATGAATAAGATCTTTCAGCGTTTAGATTATCAATTGAAAGGACAGATTAATTTTCACGGAAAACCGTTTAAGTTTAACTGTTATGAAAAGCTGCTGAATAAGTAAAAATACACACGCTGTGGCGTGTGTATTTTCATTTGCATGTATTAAAGTTTAAGCAGTCTTTCAGCATTACGGAAAGCAATACGTTCCTGGTCTTCATAAGTTAAATCGAGACTTTCAAGGAACGATGCCATATTATCTGGACGAATATATGGATAATCAGCTGCATAGAGAATACGTTCAATACCAAATGCTTCCCTTACCATATCAAATTGCGGACGAGTTAACATGCCACTCGGTGTAATATAGAAATTGTTTTTAAAATAATAGCTAATAGGGTGTTCTAAGTGATCTGCCATCAAAGCTTCGTCCATTCTTTCAAGGAAGAATGGAGTGAATTCTCCCCAGTGTCCGATAATCATCTGCAGATTTGGATGACGGTCAAAGAGTCCGCTGAGGACGAGGCGGATGGCATGCAGTCCAACTTCAACATGCCAGCCATAACCGAATGACGCAAATGATGCAGCTGTTTCATCAGAATAGGCATCACTTTTATAATAATGTTGGTAAGGCAGAGAACCGATTGGTGCTGGATGCAGATAGATAGGGATGTCAAGTGCTTCAGCTTTAGCAAATATACCTGCATATTGTGGTTGTTCAAGAAAACCGTCTGCAGGATGTCCTGCAATAAGGACACCTTTAAATCCTAGTTCTTTAATGGCACGTTCCATTTCCTGGACTGCAGCTTCAGGTTCATTGATAGGCAGGACTGCGAAACCTAAGAAACGATCAGGGTGCTGCTGAATATATTCAGCAAGCCGGTCGTTTGACAATCTGCATAGCTCAACGGCTTGTTGTCCTGTCAGACCGGATGGGGCACGGTTACCATAAGAGAGGACTTGAACACCGATTGATTGTTCATCCATGAACTGCAGTCGTTCTTGATGATGGCTTGTTAATTCATCCTGGTCAGTAAAACCTGTCTTAAATTCCAGTGCTTTCAACATCTTACCTAACGGCACACCATCAGCATCTGGTTTAATATCGGGCCATGCATCCTGCACTTCCTGTAAAGTAAAATGTTCTTCAAATGTAATAGATTTCATGAATAACACCCCTATTCAAATAATAAAAAATATAATTTTAAAGCTTTGTGGAGTTTTCTTATAAACTTACTATCATTAGAAAACGTAGATATTATCGATGTTTATTATTGATTTTTCAAAATTAATAGATAGTAGTGATATCCTCCTGGAATTGAACTTTATATTTCAATCTGGGGGGTGACAAAGTAAATACTTTTTTATTGCCATAGCTCTTTGAGAGTGGCTGCAAAGCCACTAGTTTTTTGAATATATCCTAAATGTCCGCCCGGGATATCTACTAACTTTAATCCTGCTTCTTTCTCCAAATAGAAGTTAACATCTTGTGGAAAAGAACCTGTTGAATCCGTACCGTTGAGTAGCGTGATTCGCTCTTTATATTGTTTTAAATCATCGACAGTTATATCAGATGTTGTATATTGTCTGATTTCGTATTTCATCCAGTTCTTCATCTCTTCGCGTCGGATTTTTTCCTCTTCAGGTGTAGGTGCTGGCGCAGCCATCATTTCTTCATCAATAGGAGCGATATGTAATGTCTCTCCGAAGAGTTGCATCGCGCCAGGCATATCACCGGATAATCCCATATCAACGATTTCGTTATTTTTCTGCTGCCAGTGAACTTTATCAGGTAAGAATGAATTGATTGGTGGCTCATGAAACGCAATTTTCTTCACGATTTCCGGATGATTTTTTAAAACGTGCATAGCAACAATAGAGCCCGAGCTTGAACCCATGATGTAGACGGGCTCATCGCTAAGCTCTTCCGCAAGTGCTGCGATATCTGCTGCATCACGTGTCACACGGTAATCATCTACTGCATTTTCAGCAGATGCAGGTAGTGGTTCAGTCAGTTCACTTGCACCATACCCTCTGCGGTCTACTGCAACGATCGCAAAATCATTTGCTAGTTCTTTAGCCAGTGGTAAAAAGATATCACCTGTGCCATTTGCACCCGGTATACAGATGAGGACTGGACCATGACCCATCTTATGATAATTTAAATTTGCGCCTTTTAACTTTAATGTTTCCATTTATATTCCTCCTATATTTAATTTACCAGGACATAGTGCCATGTTGATTTTCAAAAGTGCCTGTGGGGCCATTGGCATCTATAGTTGCTAATCTGATGATTGGAATGATTCCCTCAGATGCAGGTTTAGCATTATTGCTGGCATCTCCGACTAAATCAGTATTAGTAGCACCAGGGTCGGCTGAGTTAATCTGTATATGTGGAAGTCCTTTTGCGTACTGAAGTGTCAGCATATTAACGGCTGACTTCGATGAACAATAAGCAAGTGAATTAACTTTAGATTCCATCGTTTCAGGGTTTGTAACCATATCGAAGGAACCAAGGCCACTACTGACATTAACGACAACAGGCTGTGCAGATTGTTCAAGTAATGGGATGAAATGTCTCATCATACGAACAATACCGAAGACATTTGTGTTATAGACAGCTGTCATCGTTTCGACAGTGATATCACGGGGCGGGTTAAACCCACCAGAAATGCCTGCATTGTTAATTAAAATATCAACTTTACCTTCTATCTGATTAAGCCGATCAGCTGCTTTTTGAACAGATATCTCATCAGTTACATCTACTTGTATGGCGTATGCTCCGATTGTTTGAGCGGTCTCTTTACCACGAACTAAATCGCGGGAGCCGATATAGACTTTATAACCTTTCGTTACAAGTTGCTTCGCAGCTTCATAACCTAATCCTTTATTACCGCCTGTTATAAAAACAACTCTCAATGTTAATCCTCCTCATGCATAAATAAATTTATAAGCTGCTCGCGAAATCCTTCATTTGTTAAATGACGTTTTTCTTTCTGATAATGATAGCTTTGTGTAGTCATGGCAGTCATCAGCATATCTGCCTTGAATGTAGCTGCTTCATTAAATAGTTCAAAGAAATAGCCGTAGAGTTGACTATAAATTTCAGTCTCCCTAAAATCATTTTTTTTCTCATCCTGTTCCACGCATCTAAGCAGTTCGATGTGATCTGATTTGAATGTGAGGAAGAGGTCGATGTAACGTTGCAATTTAACTTTGTTACTTAAGGATGATTGCTGTATCTTGTCAAACTGTTCAAACAAGTCACTGAAATCATTGACAATCAACTGGTAGCAGAGAGCTGCTTTATCGGAAAAGTTACGATAAAGAGTTGCCATACCAATATTTAATTCCTGTGAAATACGATTCATACTCACTGCGTCTACACCATTTTCGTGAAACAGCATCACCGCCTTTTCTTCAATTCGTTTTCTATTTTCCAAAGCATCTTTTCTCAAATTAGAAACTCCTATACTAATAAAATTGACAAGTGGATAACTATCCGTTTATTATATACAAGAAATTTAGAAAGTTCAAATGTTTGAACGCAATTAAAGGAGCATACTATGACAACAGAAAAAGTACTAGTCACAGGTGGATCAGGATTTCTCGCAATGCATACCATACTGCAGTTACTAAATAAGGGATATCACGTTAAGACCACTCTTAGAAATCTGAAAAAACAAGACGAAGTCATTCAGACGATGTAGGCAAATGGTGTAAAGGATGTAAGTCATCTCGAATTTGCTGCAGCAGATTTATCAAAGGATGACAATTGGGAAGAGATTATTCAGGACTGTGATTATGTATTAAGTATTGGATCACCAGTCTTCTTTCATCATCCTAAGAATGAAGAAGAAATCATTAAGCCTTCTCAAGAGGGGATTATCCGGATTTTAAAAGCCGCAAAAAATACACATGTGAAGCGAGTGGTCATGACTTCGAACTTTGGGGCGGTTGGTTTTAGTAAGAAAACAGGTGAAACAACTGAAGAAGACTGGACAGATGTTAATGAGCCGGGAATTTCTGTCTATGAGAAGTCGAAATTACTTGCTGAGCAGCGTGCATGGGCATATGTTAAAGAGCATGATATTGAACTTGTAACAATCAATCCGGTCGCTATTTTAGGACCATTCTTGGGTGAACATGTAACAGGAAGCTTTGGACTTGTTAAGAACCTACTAAACGGCAGTATGTCAAGAGTTCCTAATATTCCACTTAACGTTGTTGATGTACGAGATGTGGCTGACTTGCATATCCGTGCTATGATAACTCCAGCTGCTAAGAATGAACGATTTATAGCTTCAAGTGACGGCGCTATTTCAATGCCTGAGATTGCACAACTGTTAAAACGTGATCGCCCTGAAATAGCTGATAAAATCTCTGATTAAAGTGTGCCGGACTGGATTTTGAATGTGATGGGTAGAGTGGTTCCTAGTGCAAAAGAAGGAAGGCTACTACTAAACATGAATAGAAATGTCAGCAATCAGCATGCTAAAGAAATACTCGGCTGGACACCGGTATCTACTAAAGAAGAAGCGATTCTACATGCAGCAGATAGTCTAGTAAAGTATCAGCTGCTCGAGGAAAAGTAACATGTAAATAGACAGGAAACTGAAGATACGAAATTTGAACTGCAGGAGATTTCATTCGTCTCGGTTATTCAGAAGAACAAGTAGCAAGTGAAATGTCCGTGACGATAGCGCAGCTGCAACAGGTGCTTTCTATGGACTCACCTAACCCTGCTCATGTATGGATGCTAAGAGAATACTTGGAGGACGAACTCAAAGAGCATCACCTACCCATGCGCCCCTTTACAAAACTGGCGGATGTCAAATCAAATCGATGGTTTTCATATGAAACACCTTGGAGAAACTGAAGAAATGAAAAAAGCTTTCTGTATTTATTACAGAAGGTTTTTTCCTGTTTGATGAGATTAATCTTTAATGCTCCAAACACCAAATATGACATCTCTGACAAATGAAGCATTGGTACTACTTAATTCCAGGTCCATTTCTTTCTCCAGTAAGTCTAGATTCAATTGTTCATCAATGACATGATGCTCGAGCATACGTGCATGCATCACCTGAGTTAACCAGAATAAATCGCTGCCAGAAGATGAGGATTGAATAATGACTTCTGACATGACTTTGGGCTCATCGTAACCCGACTCAACAAATTTACTATATAGCTGCTGGCCGATATTGATATTGCCACCCTCACATTCTATTGTCTTCAAAACACGTTTTAGCGCAAGGGGAGATGGAGGGGAAAGGAATCTGCTCCTATGCCGGAAGCTAATGCATCACTTTCCTGAAAAGCAATGACTCCACCAGTTTTGAGATGCTTGTTTAATTCACGCAGTACTTTAACTGCATCAGGCAAGTACATTAAGATTCTGCGACCGACTATGGCATCGTACTGATCTAGCTCGTCTAGCTGCTATATATCCATTTGATGATATGAAACGTTATTGAAGTGATTATTTGCTTCTGCCATTGTTAGTAGCTGCTCGTTCATATCAATGCAGTTACACTGCCTGATTTACCAACCAGTTCCAGAATCACCTGAGTGACTTCACCATGCCCACATCCAACATCTAATACATGCATGCCCTCTGAAATACCAGCTTGTTGTAATAATCTTAATGTAAAATCATTTCTCATGTTATTCATCCTTTGTCGTTAAATCATTTAAAATTTGATTAGTCTTATGAATATATAGTTCATTATTGATGGAGAAAAATCAATTCATATCATTATAACAACTGAACCCGTACTTTATAGATAAGGTGCAGCAACTTTATTTATATCTCCATTAATTCTTTTGTATCAACTGTTAATTCTTTGCGTAAACTGTAGACAATTACTATAGCGAGTAATGCAATAAGTGTTTCTGCGACGAGTAATGACCAGATGACGCCGTGCAAATTAAAAAAGTGATTCAATACGTATAAAGTTGGGATAATAATGACGCCCTGCGCAATGGCCATCACCATCGATGCCTTTCCTTGCCCTGTTGCTTGTAACATTCCAATCAACATAAAACCTACGCCGTTCAAAAAGAGTGAAGTAACTGTTACACGCAGCATATAAACTGTCAAATTAATAATTGCTGAATCTGTTGTAAACAGTCCGACTAAAGAGTGTCCAAATATAAATACAACAGCAATGCTAACAACGACTAATGCTAAAATCATCACAATAATTGTTTTCACTGTTTGATTCATTCGTTTCTTATTAGACATAAAGTTATAAGCGATAAGCGGTACAACACCTTCACACAATCCCATCACAATTAATTCAGGGAACTGAACTAGACGAAATTGAATGCCGTATGACGCTACTGCTTCGTTACCGTAGTTGACTAGGAACAGATTAAATACTAACCCTACAAACCCCATTAAAACACTCATTACGAAAGCTGGAATACCTATTTTAAAGATTTCAGTCAACACTTCTTTACTCACCTTTAAGTCTTTCCATTTTACAGATAAAGTTGTACTCTTCGTCATAATATATCCGATGTAATAAGCACTACCTATCAAGTTGGCAAGTAACGTGCCTAATGCTGCTCCGGTTACGCCCATATCAAATTGAAAAATGAGTAATGGATCCAAAATTATATTGAGTATGACGCTTGCAATCATACCTATCATACTGATAATGGGTGATCCCACTGCTCGAACAAGTTGTTCCAGTGCAAAGAACAGTAAGACAAAGGGAGCACTGATGAGCATGATATTCATATATTCATTCGTATACGTCAGTGTCATCCCTGTTGCCCCTAAATAGGTTGAAATTTGATTGACGAAAGGGAGGGACGCTATGATAATAACAATTCCTAGTAACAGGGCCCCGTAAAATGCAATGCTGGACACTTGTTGGCTCTTAGTATAGTTCTTCTCTCCCATTAAACGTGAAATATATGTTCCTCCTCCTACACCAAACAAATTACCAAGGCCCATAAATAGAGCGAATATAGGCGTTGTTAAAGTAAGTGCTGAAATCATATGACTATCGTTTAAAAAACCGATAAAATATATATTGAGAATGCTGTAAATAACGCTAAGTAATGTTCCTATAATCATCGGTAATGAGAAATGCATAATTGATTTTGTAATTGGTGCTTCTTCGAAATAATATAAACTTTTATCTTCCATTGATATAATCTCCTTAAAATTAATTAGATATCTAAATTAAATATGTGTAAAAATGAGATGGCCATACAGCCATCATTTTAAATTATCAATCATTTGATTAAGTAGTTCTTCAAGCATTGCTTGTTGGCCAGGTGTCATGTTTTTGGTAAGAGTCGTTTCCATCTCCTCAAAAACCGAATTAAAATCTTCTACCAGTGCTTTTCCTTCGTTAGTAATAAACAGTAATTTACGTCTTTCATCACTTGGATCTGTCTCTCTATATATTAGATGCTTCTTCTCGAGGTTCTTTAATATACTACTGATGGTCGATCCTCTTCTTCCGAAACGTTGTTGCAGTTCATTTTGTGTCAATCCCTCTTGTTGTCGATCATTGATAAAACCTAGTGCATGCCCTTGTTCTCCGGTAATATCATATTCCAAAAGTTTTTGATTACCCTTTTGAATTTGTAAGTGACCTAAAGTACGCAAGAGCATTTGAAATTTAAGTTCCATCCATAACACCTCTTATTTAATTAGAATTCTATTAGTTCGGTATCTAAATAAATAATAGCACATATTTACAGCGTGTCAACAATAATAATTAGATACGCCGATGGTAAAATTAAGCTAGACAACTAATAAAGCCTTCTGTGCTAAACTCAATATGTATTTCCGTCCAAAGAAAACATAAGGAGTTAGCACAAATGGCCTATACACATCTTACCACGGATGAACTTGCGTTCATAGAATCATATTACCACCAGAAAATTTCGGTCAGTGAGATCTGCCGGAGAATTAAGCGTTCAAGACAGACCGTCTATAATGTAATTAATACATTTAAAGCGGGTATATCTGCACTGGAGTTCTATTTTTCTGACACTTATATTATAATGGGATGATAATCATCTGCCGCGCTTTAAAGGATGATATTGAATTTTTCAATAACCAGATAATTGAATACACCTTAGGAGTAATATCTATGAAAACAAAACTAACTTTTAAAGAAAACCTTTTTATCGGTTCGATGTTATTTGGTCTGTTTTTTGGGGCGGGGAACTTGATTTTTCCCATCCACCTTGGTCAGACCGCAGGCTCAAATGTCTTTATTGCTAATCTCGGCTTCCTGATTACAGCGATTGGTCTGCCGTTCCTCGGTATTATTGCAATTGGAATCTCAAAGACAAATGGTCTATTCGATATTGCGAATCGCGTCAATAAAACATATGCCTATATATTCACCATTCTGCTCTACTTAGTTATCGGGCCATTCTTCGCATTACCGAGACTGGCGACGACTTCTTTTGAGATTGCGTTCGGCGCGTCTTTACCAAAAGGATCAGCGGGCTTATATTTAAGTTTATTCAGTGCAATATTCTTCTTAACAGCATGGTTCTTCGCACGTCGTCCATCGAAAATTCTAGATTATATCGGTAAGTTTCTGAATCCAGTCTTTCTGATTCTCTTAGGACTTCTCATTCTGCTGGCTATGATTCATCCGATGGGTGGCGTGACAACCGCAGCAGTGTCCGCTGATTATCAGGATTCTGTTCTTTTGAAGGGCTTTGTGGATGGTTATAACACGCTGGATGCACTCGCGTCACTGGCATTCGGTATCATCATCGTGACAACGATTAAGAAACTCGGCATCACGGAGCCGAGAATCATTGCGAAAGAAACCGTCAAGTCAGGTCTTATAACGGTTATTCTAATGGGGCTTATCTATACATTACTCGCAGTCATGGGGACGATGAGTCTAGGGAAGTTTGCAGTGAGTGATAACGGTGGAATTGCGCTGGCACAGATTGCTCAGTACTACTTAGGTGGTTATGGTATCATTCTCTTATCATTAATTATTATCGTTGCCTGTCTGAAAACAGCTATCGGCTTAATCACTGCCTTCTCGGAGACATTCGTTGAGCTATTCCCGAGTCAGAAGTATATTATGTTCGCGACAGTTGTGAGCTTCGCTGCTTTCATTATCGCAAATTTCGGCCTAACTCAGATTATCGCCTATTCTGTGCCGGTCTTAATGTTCCTCTATCCGTTATCGATTGTACTGATTCTGCTGACTTTATTCGGCGGGTTTTATCACCATTCAAGAACTGTTTATCAGACAACCATTTACTTCACATTGATTGCAGCACTGATTGATGGTATTAAAGCCAGTCCTGCATTTCTCAGTCAGACAAGATTCGCCGAAAGTATTATAAATTTCGGAAATCACTATTTGCCATTCTTCTCGATCGGCATGGGCTGGGTGCTGCCGGCATTGATTGGCTTTATTATCGGATATATTATCTATAAAGTGCGCAAACAGGATGACAGAATATCTTAACAGTTTCTTGTGAAACGTCTCATCCATTGATGGGTCGTTTTTTTATTTCAATAGCATCTTAATTATCATCTCTGGACGATTGATAATATTTTGGTATCGACATGCGTCTAAATATAGGTTGATGTACTGATGTTCATAATGACCGTCGGCAGAGCAGACATACTATAGGAAAACAATGAAAAATAGTAATCAGTGGTTACACAGAATAGAATATAAGTAAGCCTCATAACAATGGTATTACAATTGAAAGCACCCTGGACGTTAGATTTAAATCTAACGTCCAGGGTGTATTTTAAGGAGAAGATAATTTTATGCAGGTACTTCAGCACGTTTGTCGCTATGCTTGCGCAGTACAGCAGCGAGTAACGTAATCACCATACCGAATGTTGCAAGGCCGGTCATGACAATGATCGGTGTATTGAGTGTCAGATCTTTATGGAGATATATCAGTTCACGTAAACCATCGACATAGAAACCAAAAGGAATCCAAGTCAGGACATAGGTCTGGTAGAAATCATTCAGCATTTGTTTAGGTAACGTCAGCATCTGCATGCTGAAGAATAACAGCAGCACAAATAGCGGAATGGCTTTCATGCCGAGCCATGACATGACTCCAAGGATCAGCATAATGAAGCCGAACATTGAAATTGCGATGAATATCGTTGTCTGCGTGATGTTTGGCATATAGAAGTCGAGAACTTGCGTGATAAACCATACGCCAAGCACACTTGAGACGATGGCCGCTGAAGCCGCCATCGCAAACTGCATGAATGTCGCTTTCAGACGTTCACCTTGTGTCACAAGATGTGAAGTACGGAAAGCAAAGAATAACACAACTGCTGATACAAGTGAACCCATCCAGATAGGTGTGAAGAGCAGCATGCCGCCCATACCATTTCCCTGATGGTCGTGAATTTTATTCATTGTTGTATGTTTCACTGTCACAGGATTCATCAGTTGGTCCATGTGATCAGCTGATACTTTAATTTGATTGTCGGACAGATTTTTTACAGCCTGTTTGCTTAACATGATATTGATATTGTTACCCATACTAGACAGCATTTTGTCACTAATCTGTGCCGCCTGTACTGAGGCACCTTGATTGATAATAACTTCCAGCTGACCTTTTTCAACAATGATCGGTTTTAGCAGGTCAGCGTTCTTTTTCTGCATTTCTTTCATTTTCGCCTGCATCTGCTGGACGATGATTTGTGCCTGCTGCGGCGAGATGACGCCACTTGCGACTTTAGCTTTTAAATCAGTCTGAGATTTTTTCGCCTGCGCCGCTGCTTCAGCTTTTTTCGCAGTCTGTATTTCGTGACGCATAGCGCTTGTGGCATTCTCAGTGAAGTTCGCTGGAATTACAAGAGCACTGTAATATTTGTTGTTGTCAAAACCGTCTTTCAAATCTTTCTCGCTCTTTATAGTGACAAAATCAACTGTTTCATTTAAGTCTTTGTTATCTTTAATTTTATCGGTAAAAGTCTCGCCGATGTTCATCTGCTTGCCTTGAATCAGCAGTCCTTTATCCATATTGACGATAGCAATCGGCAGATCTTTTGGCTTCGGATTGAAAGCTGGGGAAAAAGCTAATGACATAATCCAGATGAGCAGTGAGCCGGTAATAAGCGGTAAGTAAAATAGTTTATTTTTTAAAATATTCATATGTTTTCTCCTTATTGAATATAATGTTGATTAATGATTACGATGTATATTATAATTCGAATAATAAAGAACACAATAACCAATAATATATAATGTGATGATTAATGAACACATAATTATTATATGTTCATCATTTCTGGAAAGAAGGAAAAATAATGGAGGATAGACGCGTCAGAAAAACAAAAGAAAGTATTAAATATGCTTACTTCAGCTTATTAGCGGAGAAACCATTCAAAGATATCACGATCAATCAGATTACAGAGAAAGCAGACATCAACCGCGGTACTTTCTATCTGCATTATCTCGATAAGTTTGATTTACGTGATCAGCTGGAAGATGAAGTCATGCGTGAACTGGAAGAAGCCTTGCAGGACCGCAAATATCCTCAAGTTGATGTTAATCTGGAGCAGCACTCAACACAGCTGATTGAGATCATATTGCAGGTCATCATCAATCATAAAGAATTTTTCAATGTGACGTTAATCAATCAAGATGCAGGACTGCCGCAGAAATTTTCACGTATCATCAGAAGTTATGTACAGAGTAACATTGATTTGCCTGAGCAATTGAACATCGTGCCGATTGAATATTACTTTGCTTTTATCGTCAACGCACAGACAGGGCTGATTAAAGAATGGGTGAAAAATGGCATGCAGGAATCAAAAGAGAATATAGCCAAGTACGCATTCACACTCGCTTATAATGGTCCGCTTAAACTTATGTACCAGCACTTAAAGGAACAACAGCACTAAAATAATTGCAGTTTATCATTGCTTGATGTTGATATAAGGAGGACTTTATGAACAATATATTGATTACGGGTGTCAGTCGTAACGGTGGAATCGGTGCGAATTTAGTCCGTCGTTTCTTAAAGGAAGGCTACAAAGTTTATGCCCATGGTTCAAGTGAATATGACCAGGAGAGGGGTTATGCTGATGCTGGAGATGTGTATCAGGGTCAGTTTGTTCGCCTGAAAGATTGTGATTTATCGATAGCGGACAACGTACAGTCGCTCATTAATGAATTAGCGCCATACGAAATATCACACATGATTATTTGTCATGCTTATAGTACACAATGTGGGCTTGACGACTGGAATGCAGAAGAGATTAATAAACATCTGACAGTGAATGTAACAGCTGCTATGCTGCTGATTAAACACTTCAAGGCACAATTACAAGCAGAAAAAGGATGCATTACTTTGTTCACGTCAGGTCAACACCTAGGACCGATGACTTCTGAGATTCCTTATGCGGTATCAAAAGCAGCTGTCACAAACTTAGGCATGCAAAGCTCATATGCACTGGCACAACGGAATATCAGAGTGAATGTTGTTAATCCAGGGCCGACAGATACAGGTTATATCGAGCAGAACAGTGAAGTCTATCATCAGATTTCGAATCAATTCAATGACAAACGCTGGGGGCAGCCTGACGATATTGCTAACTTAGTATTATTCCTGCACAGTGATAAAGGCCAGTGGATTACTGGTCAGCTGATTAACAGCGAAGGCGGGTTTAATAGGTATCTTGAATAAGAAAGAAGTGCACTGAATTTATAGCTCGGTTAAATTTTCCTCTGTAATATTTTTAATCATCGTTATTGCTACCAATGCACCTCTATAGTTTAATCCAATAAAAAGTAAATTATTATAAAATTAATAATTTGCTTCCAATTCCAGACGTTACATATTATGATGTAATTATATATAAAAAATTAGAATATTGTAATATTTCTGTGAAATTAAATAATGGAGCTGTGGTGATTAATGAAGAGATTAGTTGTCATCATCATATTACTGATAGTTATAACAGGTTGCAGCCAGCATAGGGAACATGCCAAAGTTCAAAAACAACAAGAAGAGGTAACAACTGAGCAGGCCAAAAAAGCAGAGGAAACTCCTGCAGTTAATAAAGCATTAACAGTAGAAGACTTATTTATTCAGCCGCACTTTATGATTAAAGATTTTAATGTTAAAACAGCAAATAACAATGTGCAGTACATTATTAAATATGTTATAGATCCAAGTGCTAGTAGTTACATAGAAAAACATCATCCAGTGCTATATATAAATATTTTGTATCCGGATGAAATACTAAAATCCGGTCATAAAAGCACGTCGAAAACGCTTAAACTAACGCCTGCTGCCGGTGATGTGCTGGACAAGGAAATGATTATAAATGATACGTTTAAACCGGACTTTAATGTTAAATCATTAACAGATCCTTCTCATCAGCTGCAGTTACAAATCTTTAAAGAAAACAAACAACTGATGCATGTGTTCGAGAATCTAAATGATTATAGACGTCACTAGTATTCTGAGTGGATCCATATGAAAGATACACGATTCATTTCATCGATAGTTGTGATTAATCATATATTTTTTAAATAAAATATTAGAGGTGACGAGATGATGATAAAAACAGCATGTAAAATAAAAACTTTTAATTTTAGAATGGTTAACTTTCCAGGTGAGTTAATATTAGATACAACGAACCAATTAATTATTTTTAACCCATTATTAGAAGCAGCAGTTAATTCTCACAGCATTCCGATTGATGAGATTGAAACATATCGATTTAAAAAAGGCATGTTAAAAAGCAAATTTGAAATATATTATCGTTCAGAGTGGTATATATTTACAGATTTTACTGACGAAAATTATTTACAGATTGTTAGTTATTTAGAAGAAATAAAAGATGAAAGACATTTGAGGATAACATAACAGGAGTGGATATACATGCTTTCATACAAAATTGATGATGAACTAGAACTTGCTCTCCCTCGTCCGGAAATAGATGGACCGGTCGTCTATCGTTTAATTGAGAGACAGCGTGATTATTTGAAAGAATTTCTGCCATGGCTTGATCATCTTCAAAACGAAGATGAGGAGATCATTACTTTTAAAGAAATGATGAAAAATTTCGGCGCTGGAAAGTCGGTGACTCTCGTTATCCGCTACCAGCAGATGGTAGCTGGAATGATTGATTTTCATAATATTAACCAATCTAATCGGTCTGCTGATATCGGTTACTGGTTGTCTGAAGACCTGCAGGGCAACGGGATTATGACTAGAGCCGTGACTGGTATATGCAGTCTTGGTTTTAACAGCTTTAATTTCAACAGAATTACTCTGATAATAGAGTGCGATAATATTCCAAGTCAAAAAGTAGCTGAGAGAAGCGGGTTTACGCTGGAAGGAAAGCTGAGAAGTTATTTGAAAAATAGAGATGACTATAAGGATGCTTATATTTATTCCTTGTTAAAACATGATGGTCAGTCCAGTTAATGGGCTGGCTTTTTAATTGATAATAGAAGAAGAGGGAAAGGATCACCTAAAGTTAATTCTCATGAGTGTCAATCGTAGCAGCTTCGTTTATAATGGTAAGCAGTGGAAAGAACGTACTCATAAGATAATAAGGAAGATGGATAGTAAGGTAAGTTCCATTAAAAAGGTGGCTATATGAATAAAAGTTTAGAAGAAATTAATGGCACTGTTTCCTTTGATGCGCAGACGACTGGATTGAAAAAACTGCTGATGTACATTGGTCCGGGCCTGCTTGTAGCGGTAGGTTATATGGATCCCGGCAACTGGATCACGTCGATGACGGGCGGCGCACGATATGGTTATATTCTGCTGTTCGTGATTCTGCTGTCTAGTCTGTCAGCGATGCTGCTGCAGGCGATGAGCGCGCGGCTCGGCATCGCAAGTGGCATGGATCTCGCTCAGGTGACAAGGCAGATGACAGGGAAAAAATTAAGTGTATTCGCGTGGTTAATTACCGAGCTCGCGATTATGGCAACTGATATTGCGGAGATTATCGGCAGTGCGATTGCGCTGAATCTGCTCTTTGGTCTGCCGTTAGCAGTTGGCGTTGCGATTACGATTCTCGATGTTTTCTTATTGCTGATGATTATGCATCTCGGCTTCAGAAAGATAGAGGCGATTGTCGGTGTCCTTATCTTTTCAGTGCTTCTCATCTTTACTTACGAAGTGATAATGGCATCACCAGATATGGGTGCTGTTCTCAAAGGATTCATCCCGCACAAAGCAGTGGTCACTGATCAGGGCGCTCTGTACATAGCACTTGGAATTATCGGTGCAACGATTATGCCGCATAACTTGTATCTTCATTCGTCGTTAGTGCAGTCGCGTAACTATGAACGAAATGATGAAGGGAAACGTCAGGCTATTAAGTATGCCATGATAGACTCCAACATTCAGCTGTCTGTTGCATTTGTTGTCAATTGTCTATTGCTAGTTTTAGGTGCTGCCCTGTTTTATGGCAGCCAGCAGTCACTTGGACGTTTTTATGAGCTTTATAACGCACTCCTTCATTCACATGTCGGCGGAGCTGCAGGCGGTGCCGCGATGAGTACGCTGTTTGCTGTTGCACTACTGGCAAGCGGGCAGAACTCGACGATTACCGGGACACTGTCTGGTCAGATTGTCATGGAAGGTTATCTGCACATTCGGCTGCCGCAGTGGGCAAGACGCCTGATCACTAGAGTAATAGCTGTTGTTCCTATATTTGTCTGCCTGCTGTTCTACGGCTCTAGTCATGATAAGATTGAAGACTTGCTGATATTCACACAAGTTTTTCTTAGCTTAGCTTTACCGTTCAGTATTATCCCGCTTGTCATCGCGACAAGCAGAAAAGAAATCATGGGGGAGTTCATCAGCTCTAAACTTGTAACAGCTGCTGCCTGGCTCTTGGCAGTGGTTCTCAGTCTATTGAACGTTTACCTGCTGGCTGCCACTGTAAGAGAATTCATTGGTTAAGCTTGAATATATTAATAAATACTCACTTTACTCACCTTACCATTTAATAAGCAAAATGAATTAATAGCACGGTCATCACATGACCGAAAGGACGTATATAATGAACAGAAGAAATGGCCGTGACGCCGCATGGGAAGTACACGAAGCAACAGAACTACTCAAGTTTTTATTTGAAGTAATGCCGGAGAGAAGTAAGAAGACAGTGAAGACAATGCTCGGTAGAGGCCATGTCTTTATTAACAATGAATCAACGAGTCAGTTCAATGCACCACTCGCACAAGGTGATATCGTGGAAATCCGTACAAGCGCACCGAACAAAAAAGCGAAAATCAAGGGGATTGAAATACTGCATGAAGATACAGATGTCATCGTAGTGAACAAAGAAGCGGGGCTGTTATCTATTGCATCAGAAAAAGATAACGAAAACACAGCATTCCGCCTGCTGTCAGACTATGTTAAAAGAGCACATCCACAAAACCGTATATATGTAGTCCACCGGCTCGACCGCGAGACGTCCGGTGTCATGATGTATGCGAAAAACAAAAAAGCGCAGCAAGTGCTGCAGCACAACTGGAAGCAGTTAGTAAGTGAACGGACTTATATCGCACTTGTAGAAGGCCGCATGACAGAAGATGGCACTATTACAACTTGGCTCACTGAAGATAAAACGTTGACCATGCATTCCAGCAAAACTCCGAACAACGGCAAAAAGGCTGTGACGCATTATAAAGTGCTGAACACTAATCGCACGCAGACATTATTAAAAGTCAATCTGGAGACAGGACGTAAAAACCAGATACGGATTCATATGAAAGAGCTTGGGCATCCGATTGTCGGTGACAAAAAATACGGAGCTGTAACAAACCCGTTCAGACGTATCGGCTTGCATGCAAACGTTCTGGCATTCACACATCCGACGACCAATAAAGCAATGCGCTTTGAGGCAGAACTGCCGAAAGTATTTAAGATGTCATTTAAATAAATAGATGGTCTATGATATCATCCGAGGAGGAATAGTAATGGCATATGAAGTAAGAGAACTAGCAGAGACACGGGTCATCGGAGAGAAAAGAAGCTACGACAGTATAGAAGAAGCACAGGAAAAAATACAGCAGTTCTGGACTGACTTTAAGCAGTCAGACCAACGCGCGCGCTTAACGCTTGAAGCAGATGAACAGTTTCAAGGATTTTTCGGTATATATTTTCCGACGGACAACGGTGTCGATTATATGATCGGAGTAAGTTCTGACCGGGAAACGTCAGAATGGGCTTCTCATAACATCCCGGCAGGTAAATATATAGTATTTGAGGCAGGACGCCCCGTTTCGCGTGAAATTCAGCGTGTCACTAATGAAGCTTATGAAGTCATTATACCTGCTTCCCAGCATGACTTAAGACAGGCTCCAGAATTTGAATACTATCCTTTCGGTAATGTCACAGCAGCTGACTATACAGCTGAAATGTGGATACCGGTTGAATAACATAGAAGAGTCTAGGACATAAGTAGTTCTAGACTCTTCGTTTATATGACTAACTTTGAGTGTTTCAACTATTGATTTATTTTACATTTTACTTTTTGGGTCGTTTACTTTATTAAAGGAATCAGGATAAAAATTAATATGGAATTGATTGAATGGCCAAATTCGTAATACTACTTTTCCGACTATTTGATCTTTATCTATTAATCCTAATGATCTTCTACTATCTATACTTACTTCTCTATTATCTCCTAATACTAAATATTTATTTTTGGGGATTCTGTCTTTACCATTGGAATGAATAAGGTCTTTCACAGTAAAATTTTCAGTAAGCATCATATCATTTTTATTTAACTTATTTTCTTTTAAATAATCTTCGTCAACTTTTATATTATTTATATACAAAACATCATTTCTTGATTCAATTTTATCTCCTGGTACTCCAATCAATCTTTTTATATAGTCATGTTTTTTATTTGCATGGAATACAATAACATCGCCTCTCGAAATAGTATGAGTCGTGTTAGAAATTTTACTTACAATGACTTTATCTTTATCTTTAAAAGTTGGAAACATAGAGTCACCACTAACTTTATAAACTACTCCGATGAAAGTACTAATAATCAACCAGGCGAATACAACAATTATGATAGAAAGAAGCCACTCTTTGATCTCTTTATTCATTTTTTTCCTCCAATATATAAAGTTATTATATGGTGTTTACAATAAATTTAACATTAATTCCAGTTATTTTGTGTAATTATCATATATTTCAATAATCTTCATTGCATGATTGTTATTCAGCTTAAATATTTGAAAGCAGTAGTATAGTAAGCATAGAATAACTTTTAGTAGAGAAAGCTGATAAAAACAATGGTTAAGTTAGTATAATAAAGAAAAGTCAGTGGGCACGACTACATAGTTGACGAGGCGGGGTGCGTTATGAAGGTTTTATTGATTGAAGATAATGAGACATTAGGTGGATTTTTAAAAGATATATTAACGCTCAAAAATTATACGGTGGAGTGGCTGACCGATGGTGAGGACGTGGAGCTGTATTTCAATCACAGCAGTTATGATATTGTACTTGTCGACTGGATGCTGCCGTCAGTAACCGGCATAGAGATCATTCAGCGGCTGCGCGCACAGCAGATTAATGTTCCTGTAATTATGCTCACGGCAAAGTCGGAGCTTCACGACAAAGTGGAGGGTCTCACTGTCGGTGCAGACGATTATTTGACGAAGCCGTTTGAAATGGATGAACTGGAAGCGCGGATGCTCGCTGTCATTAAACGTTATCAGCAGATCAATCTTAATCAGAAGCAGCTTGGGAATGTCTCCTTTGATTTGACCCGGCATGAGTTCACAGCGCGTCATGTGGAGATGAACTTAACGCGCAAGGAGTATTTGCTGCTGGAGCTGCTGTTCTTAAATCACACGGTGTCACGTGAAAATATTCTTGATAAAATATGGACATCAGATCAGTTGGTTGGAGATAACAATATCGATGCGCTTGTCAGATTGTTGAAGAAGAAGCTCGAGCAGTATGACAGTGATCTTAAAATAAAGAGTATTCGCGGTGTAGGCTATAAACTGGAAGTCATCTCATGAACCCATATAACTTCAGGAAAGTATTCATAAGATATGTCGCACTGTTATTTGGACTCATGCTGTTCATCTATTTATTCATTATTCTCATCTATTCATGGCAGGTCAATAAAGAAGTGGAAGAGACTTCTCGCAAACAGCTGCAAAGTGTAGTGGAAACATTAAATAACGGTCAATCAGTGAACGAAGGGCATCCTTATTTTATTGTGCAGTCGAATTATATAGTCAGCAATCATACGCCGTTTTCAACGGACGCTCTTCAATCAGATATTACAGCTGACCGGCGTACTTCTTTCATGTGGAAACACCATCATTTTTATTATCAAATAGATAAAGGGCTGCTGAATGACGGCTCAATGGTCTATAGTTTGTCGGACTCGTCAGATTATGAGGAGACGAAGATACTTCTTTATAACTTGCTGCTTGTACTATTGTTGATTACATTGGTTCTTATCGTCGGTGCGGCTTATTATTTAGCGATTAAACCAGTCAGAGCCTATGAATTAATGCTTGAGCGGCATCGTGTGTTCATTCAGAATGCCTCTCATGAGATGAAGACACCGCTTGCTTCTGTATCGCTTGGCATTGACTATGTGAATGCACTTGAAGGAACGCATCTATCTGATGGCAGTAAGAATGCTTTGAGTAAGATGAAGAACGAAGTCCGTTATTTGCAGTCGCTTATTACAAGAACGTTGAATATTCGTCAGGAAGATGATGCTGTTATGATGATTAATGCAGCAGAAGTACTTGATGAACTGATTGAACAGCAGAATGACTTATATGCAGTCAAAGTTCGACCGGCGTATGAACATCCGCTCTATTATATGATCGCTCCCGATAAGTTGAAGCAGATGGTGACCATACTGCTTGATAATGCTGTTAAGCATAATAGTCCTGAAGTATCGATTGAGCTGCTGGCAAAAGTAGAAGGTGGACTCCGCATCGAAGTGCTGGATAACGGTCAAGGCATTGATGCTAAGCGTATTGAACGAATATTCGACCGGTATTACCGGGGAAATCCATCCATTGATGGTTCTGGAATCGGTCTGACGCTGCTGAAGGAATTAGTGACGGAGATGGGCGGCACTATTGAAGTGAAATCAGAACTTAATAAAAAAACCAGCTTTATCTTAAATCTTTAAGATAAGCTGGTTTTTTCAGTTTCGTTTCAGTATAAGCTGATATATTCAGTCTATCAACTTAAAGGAGATGGCATTCATGCAGGAATCTCAAAATAAACCCGTTGAACTGCTTAACAAAGTCCCACAGATCACCTTATTTTTCTGGCTGATTAAAATATTATGTACAACAGTAGGAGAGACATTTGCAGATTTTATCAACTTCAATATCGGTCTCGGATTAACGGTCACGACTATCATCATGGGTATAGCACTTGGCATTGCCTTGTTCTTTCAGTTTAGAGTTGACCGCTATAAACCTTTCCTTTACTGGATTTCAGTCGTGCTGTTAAGTATGTTCGGTACATTGGTCACAGATAACTTGACAGACAATATGGGCGTACCACTGGAATTAAGCACAGTCATTTTCTCATTATCACTGGCACTGACTTTCTTATTCTGGTATAAAAGTGAAAAAACATTATCGATTCATTCGGTATTCACTAGGAAGCGGGAAGCTTTTTACTGGCTGACGATTTTATTCACTTTTGCATTAGGAACAGCGGTCGGCGATTTGTATTCTGAACAGCTCGGTTTCGGTTACTTGTATACAGGAATCGGTGTTGTCATTATTATCGCGCTTGTTTATCTGGCATATCAATATATGAATTTAAACAGTATTCTTGCGTTCTGGGTTGCCTACATTTTGACGCGTCCGCTCGGTGCTTCGCTCGGCGATTTATTGTCACAGTCAAGAGCAAACGGCGGCTTTGGCTTTGGTACAACAGTGACAAGTGTGATTTTCCTGGTCGCTATATTAGCCATTATCATCTATCTTGCGATTACTAAAATAGATTATGTTGATCATACGGTCACATCAACTACAGTCAACGGCACAAACAGAATTGCAGTATTGATGCAGACCATTGCAGTTTTACTTGTCTTCCTGATTGGCGGGCTCGGCATTTATCAGTGGCGAATGAATAGTATCGCCCCGAGTTCTGCGACATTGTCAGGTAAACTCAATAAATTTATAACGATAGAAAAGAGCATTAAGCAGGCTGCAGCTCATAAAGATTATACTGCTGCCAAAACAAATGCAGATCAACTAGAGCATGACTGGGATGCAGATGAGCCGAAACTGCGCGCTATCGATAACAAGCAATGGACGCAGGTGGATGGAACAATCGATTCTGTGCTGGCAGCAGTTCGCGCTTCTAATCCTGATACCGCAAAAATTAATAATGCGGTGACGCAATCACAGTCTACGATCAATCAAGTCAATAAATAACAGTTAGTGCAGAACCTGCACTAACTATGGGTTAAGAGGTTAAAGTCTTGAATAAAGAAACAGCAATTAAACATACAACCGTTAATATCATTATGATTCTATCATTTATTATATTTGCCCTTGTGTCGCTCGGCATAGAACTGAAAGTCCATACACTGCATTTATTAGATTTATCAATATTCAACTGGTGGCTGACGCAGACAGGAGAGCCGCAGATGAATTTCACGAGCGGGTTGATCGACTCGTACTTTACATTCTTTGCCCGATATTTCGATGTCATAACAGTGGTCATTATTACTTTAAGCGCGGCTATTGTCATGCTGAAAAAACGCTATTACTCATTTGCTATATGGGTGCTGTTTGCGGTTGGTTCAGGAGGCATACTCGGTATTGTATTGAAAGATTTATTTCATCGTGCAAGACCGTATGACCATCTTTTGGCAGACACTGGGTTTTCTTTCCCGAGCGGTCATTCACTGGCCAGCAGTTTGCTATTTACTATAATCGTTGCTATATTTGTCCCTAAAATCAAACACAAAATTTATCGGATTATAGTCAATACAGTCTCTTATATATGCTGGATGAGCATATTGTTAAGTCGGTTATACTTCCATGCGCATTTTATTACGGATATTATGGGCGGCGTAGCATTCAGCATATTCTGGGTAATGCTGCTCATCAAACTATATGATTCACTACTTAATCCGTGGTTAAGTCATAAAATCACTGGCAGCAAGTCATTCGCTGTGACGGCCAGCAGTTTAGAGAATGGGGATTGATGATGACTTATTTATTAGACTTAATGCTCCATATTGATCAGTATCTCGTTAATCTTGTCAAAGATTACGGGGTGCTGACGTATGCCATTTTATTTTTAATGATTTTTATTGAAACAGGACTCGTTGTTATGCCATTTCTGCCGGGAGATTCACTGCTCTTTGCAGCTGCTGCTCTTGCGCCGCAGGGAGCGCTCAACATCGTGCTGTTATTCATTATATGTACACTTGCCGCAGTCATTGGGGACACAGTGAACTATCAAATCGGCAAGTATGCAGGACTTGGTATTACGAAATCTCGTAATGCAGGACGGTTCATTAAAGGCGAGCACTTAGAGAAAGCAACCCGATTTTTTAACGCTTATGGTGGCAAGACAATTATTATGGCACGGTTTATGCCATTTATCAGAACATTTATTCCATTCGTGGCCGGGGCGAGTCATATGCAGTACCGCTATTTTCTTACCTACAATATAATCGGTGCACTGCTTTGGGTCAGTATATGCCTCGGGCTGGGTTATTTCTTCGGAAATATTCCGGTCGTAAAAAATAATTTTGAAATCGTGCTTATTGTTATCGTCCTCATCTCTGTTCTTCCGGCAGTGATCAGTGGAATAAGCGCATGGCTGGGCAGCAGAAAGCAGAGTGAATAAGCGGCAGCTGCAGTGACAATGTTATACTAATCAATAATATTGATTAAAGGAGCTGCCTATGAATAATTTTAACCAGTTTATCGCTGAATTTAATTCACTCCATAAAGCTATGCAGAAAATCACCGGGAGAGAAGATGACTTCGGTTCATTGTTCCATGAGATGAAAGAGGGCATTCTAACCTTGTCGTGCTTATTACGCCGCTCGGCAGACTCACAAAAAAAGAGGATGTCATCGGTATTATTACACCGTGGGATATGCCTCATATCGTCAAACATTTATAATGAGTGTAAAAAAAGAAAATCTTGATGATAGTTCATCAAGATTTTCTTTTTATTTAGTTTCTCTATGCAGTGTATGCTTCTTCAGTCGTGGGCAGTATTTCATCAGTTCGATACGTTCAGGATTATTTCTTTTGTTTTTCTTGGTGATATAGTTACGGTCTCCGCATTCTGTGCATGCGAGTGTCACATTAACTCTCATGATTGGTCCTCCTTATGATAATATAGTGTCCGGCTGCTCGACTTCGGTATAAGGCGGCAGTGGATCCTTCATGGCAGTCCAGTCCATCGTCATCTCTTCATCAGTCAGTAACGCAGCGTCAAGCGTACGAGTAATCTCTTCCTGATCCATATCAATTCCGATGAAGACAAGCTCTGTCTGACGGTCTCCGTACGTGCTGTCCCAGCGAGATTGTAACGTTGGATCCATAGCGAGTGCGCTGTTAATATCTTCCGGGGAACCCGCTGCGACCCATTCGCCTGCACCTTGTATCTGCAGGGAATTGCCGGCTTGAGATAACAGACCGCACGTGTCATGACGCGTGGCGAGCCAGTAAAATCCTTTTGATCTGACGATATCAGCAGGAAAATTCATCAGCCAGTCCATAAAGCGTTCTGCGTGAAATGGACGTTTTCTTTTGTACACAAATGAGGCGATACCGTATTCTTCTGTTTCTGGTATGTGCTCTTCATTCAGCTCTTTAATCCAGCCGGCACTTTGACTCGCTTTATCGAAGTCAAATAGTCCTGTATTCAATATTAAATCAAGGTCGATCGTTGAATAAGCTGTTTCATAAACTTTAGCTTCAGGATTCAGCTGTTTTAATAGTGCTTTAAGCTCACCGACATCTTCAGCGCTGACAAGATCTGCTTTATTAAGCAGAATAACATCAGCAAACTCAATCTGGTCTATCAATAAGTCGATGATCTCACGTGTATCATACTCGTCAGCTGCGAGCTTTCTATCAAGCAGTGACTCGCCCGCTTCGTAATCAGTCCAGAATCGGTTGGCATCTACTACTGTCACCATCGTATCAAGACGCGTCTGTTCAGCAAGATTAATGCCGAGCACTTCATCGTTTAATGTCAATGTTTGAGCAACGGGAACAGGCTCGGATATTCCAGTTAATTCAATAACGATGTAATCAAGCTCTGACCGGGCAACAAGGTTGTTAATTTCTATCATCAAATCCTCACGGAGTGTGCAGCATATACAGCCGTTCTGCAGTTGAATCATCTTTTCGTCTGTCCGCCTCATATCGACTAAATCAGCATCAATATTTACTTCACTCATATCATTGACAATAACACCAATTTTCTTGTTTTGAGTGTTCGTCAGTATATGATTCAATAAAGTGGTCTTACCAGCGCCAAGAAATCCACTGAGTACTGTAATCGGAACTTTCATCTGTCTTCCTCCAATACGTAATCATTACGATTTATAATATTACTATGGACGAAATCATTTGTAAAGCATTTCATTAATATTTTTATAGAGTAAAATGTATGGATTAATATAATAAAATGAATGATTTCACTCATATTACTGTCGCTCACTTCCCACTCGTAGAAGGCGCATTTCTAGCCAGTGTAGGAAGTAAAGTAGGCAAATCACAAGAGCAGATATTAGCTCCCCTTAAAAAGAATTTTAAAGAAAAAGAATAGTTTACAATTAATTTTTATGAAGCCATTGACGTAAAAATTTCCTCATGCTAAGATAAAACCAATTTAATAACGTTAACTCTTATCAAGAGTGGTGGAGGGATGTGCCCTATGAAACCCGGCAACCGTCGTTTAACGACATGGTGCTAATTCACATAAAGTAGCAATACTTTAGAAGATGAGAGAAAGGATTTTATACTTTCTCTTATATTGGAGGAAGTATTTTTTATTTTGCTGTGAACTGATGAGTTGATCGTTGTTAAGACAATCAATCAAAAGGTGGGAATTCAACATGAAAAGATTCATCAGCTTAGCAGTATTATTAGTGTTATCAGTAGTTCTAGCCGCTTGCGGCGAAGAAAAAACAGCAGCAGACAAGAAAATTGTTGTCGCAGCTTCACCTGCTCCTCATGGGGAAGTTGTTAAACATACAGCGATCGCTATGAAGAAAAAAGGTTATGATGTCGAAGTGAAGATCGTTAATGACTATAAAATTCCTAACAAATTACTCGCAGCAGGGGATGTTGATGCGAATTTGTTCCAGCACGTGCCTTATTTGAATGAAGAGAAGAAAACGCATGGTTACAAAATAGAAGAAGTCGGAAAAGTATTCACAACACCAATGGGCGTCTACAGCAAAAAGCATAAGAGCTTAAAAGACCTGCCTGATCACGCCAAGATTTTTGTCTCAAGCAACCCGGCTGAAGAAGGACGCTTTCTGTCGTTTTTCGTCAATGAAGGTTTAATTAAAATTAAAAAAGGCGTTAAAATTGAAGATGCTAAGTTCACTGATGTTGTAGAAAACAAGAAAAATATTGAGTTCAATAATGATCAGAGTGCGGAATTCCTTCCTAAAACTTATAAAAATAATGAAGGAGATGCTGTCATCATCAATTCCAACTATGCAATCGATAATGGGATTATCCCGTCACGTGATGCGATTGCTATAGAAAATGAGTCATCACCGTTTGCCAATATTCTTGCGGTCCAGAAAGGCCATAAAAATGATAAGAAGTTTCAGGACTTACTCAAAGTGCTGCAATCTGATGAAATGAAAGCTTTTATTAAGAAAGAATACGGCAAAGACGTGATTCCTTATAAAGGGAAATAAGAGGTGTTCATATGACTAAACCTGGTGCAGGAAGCCAGCTTACGATTATATTAACCAGACGATAGCTCATGCGCGTTAAATAGTTTTAAAAGCTGCCGATAGGCGGCTTTTTTTTGTATGAAGGACTACTGACAGTTAATAAAAAATGCATAAAAATAAATTTAATTTGCAAATAATTTTTTGCATAAAATGTTAACTCTTAATAAAATAAGAAAAAAACTGTGAATAATTATTATTATCTGCACTTATTATTCTAAAAAAGATAATAATTATTAAAGTCAGAATAATTAAAATATTTTGTTGTATAAATGATGATGTATATATATAATATTAAATAATAATCTATGCAAATTGTATTGTATACAAAAGGAGATGAGTTAGATGGAAAGTTTAGTAAGCTGGCTGTTGGATTTAGTTTGGAGTAAACCATTAGTTTACGGCTTGTTACTTACAGGTATTGTCTTTTCACTCATGATGCGGTTTTTCCAGGTCAGGCATATCGGCGAAATGGTTCGCTTAATGTTCCAGGGTGAAAAATCTGCTGCTGGTATTTCCAGCTTTCAGGCAATCGCCTTATCGCTTGCAGGTCGGGTCGGAACAGGGAACATCGTCGGCGTCTCTACTGCCATCTTTATCGGTGGTCCCGGTGCAGTGTTCTGGATGTGGGCAACTGCTTTTCTTGGTGCGAGTTCTGCGTTTATCGAATCAACGCTCGGTCAGATTTATAAGCGTCAAGAAAAAGGCGAGTACCGCGGAGGTCCTGCTTATTACATAGAACAAGGGATCAAAGGGAAATTCGGTAGAATATACGGAATCGTCTTCGCTATTGTTACTATTTTATCAACAAGTCTATTATTGCCAGGTGTTCAATCCAATGCTATCGCGAATTCCATGAATAATGCTTTCGGTCTTAATAAGTGGATTGTTGGTGTCATTCTTGCATTGATTCTTGCGTTAATCATTTTCGGTGGTGTTAAATGGATTGCAAGTGTTGCGACAGCAGTTGTCCCGTTCATGGCGATTTTATATATTTTAATGGCATTGATTATTCTTGTGTTGAATATTAATGAAGTGCCGGGATTAATCGCATTGATTTTTAAATCAGCATTTAATTTAGAATCAGCATTCGGCGGTATTTTCGGTGCGATGATTGAAATTGGTGTAAAACGTGGTCTTTATTCTAATGAAGCGGGTCAAGGGACAGGGCCTCACGCGGCAGCTGCGGCTGAAGTTTCTCACCCGGCGAAACAAGGTCTTGTGCAGGCATTCTCAGTATACGTAGATACATTATTTGTCTGTACAGCGACAGCATTAATCGTGCTGTTAGCAGGTACTTACAATACAACAGATGGCACAACGGATAAAAGTGGTGCTCCGCATTTAATTAAAGATGGCGGCATTTATACACAGGCAGCTGACGGTACTAAAGATTACTCCGGTACGGCGATGTACGTGCAGGCAGGGGTAGACAAAGCGTTGCAGGGAAGCAACTACACATTTGATCCGAATTTCTCTGGTTTTGGTTCATACTTTGTTGCAGTGGCATTATTCTTCTTCGCCTTCACAACTATTCTTGCCTACTCGTATATTGCGGAGACAAACGTTTCCTACTTGATGCGTGGACAAAGTGAGGGAGCAACAAAAATTGGCTTTAATATCGCCCGGTTATTATTAATTGCTGCAACGCTTTACGGAGCAGTGAAAACTGCTGAACTTGCCTGGAATCTAGGGGACTTAGGTGTCGGCTTGATGGCCTGGCTGAATGTCATTGCCATCTGGATTCTTCATAAGCCTGCTGTTAAAGCACTTAAAGATTATGAAGCCCAGAAGAAAGCGCTTGGATCAGGACGGAATGCAGTTTATCGTCCGGATCCTGCAGAATTACCAACTGCAAAGTTCTGGCTGGAAGACTATCCGGAACGTTTAAGACAGGAAAACTTGCAGAAATAATAGTACAGCGTCTGTAGTTGATGGACAACCCTTCGTCCGGAGGGTATTGTTAAATCAATTACAGACGTTTTTAATTTGTTATAGAGGATGAATGAAGATGAAAGTTTATTACTTAGGACCGGAAGGAACATTCAGCTATCAGGCAGCAGTGAAATATCAACCTCATGCTGATCTTGTTCCATGTCAGTCGCTGTATGAAGTCGTTGAACAGTTCAATCAACATACGAACAGTCAAGCCATCGTACCGATTGAAAATGCCATCGAAGGGACTATTAATTTAATAGCTGATGAATTGATAGAAAATCAGCTGCATGTGATCGGTGAAGTGTATTTGGATATTGCGTTTGATGTCGTCGGACTGACACCATCGATGGAACACATCTCATCGGTTGTCTCAATCGCCCCGATCATCAGTCAGACGAAGCGGTTTATTACGGACTATGAACTGGACGTTAAACATTCCGATTCATCACTAGACAGTCTGAATTACATCGATCACGAAACAGTGGCGATCATTCCACATCAAAGCACGACAGCTTATCCGGTTATTACAGAACATATAGAGGACTATCCTTATAACAAGACACGTTTTTTAGTGCTGTCTCATCAGGAAACCAGTCATCCGACGACGCAGGCACTGCTGTTATTGACACCGAAAGTCGATAAACCAGGGCTGCTCGCTAATATATTGAATGTCTTTAATCTGTATAACATCAACTTATCATGGATTGAATCAAGACCGACGAAGCAGCAGTTTGGCTGCTATCACTTTCTTATTCAATGCCAAATTGCTGCGTCTTCAGACGATTATAAGCAAGTCTTAAAAATATTTGAGGCGCTGGAAATTACGGTCCGCACTATTGGAGCGTTTTAATGATAACGGCTTAACTAACTGAAACTTAAGTTATTGTAAACACTATTATAATAATGCTGATGAATACTGATTTTTTTCATAAAATGATTCTTTAAATATGCAAAGTTTGAAAAAGTTTGCGATTTTAGCCCCTTAAAGCGGAAACGCTTTCAAGTAATTGTTTCATTTTTGTAAAGATTATGTATAATAGAGAGGTAGAAAATAGTCACTTATGATTTATCAATTGAAGAAAGAAGGCAAATATCTTATGGAAGATAATCAATTACACAGAGGACTTAGTTCCCGTCAAGTACAAATGATAGCATTAGGCGGGACAATTGGTGTTGGTTTATTTATGGGTGCTTCAAGCACAATTAAATGGGCAGGACCTTCAGCAATTTTCGCATATCTTATCGCAGGTCTGTTTTTATTTTTCATTATGCGGGCAATGGGCGAGTTAGTATACCTGTTTCCGACCACTGGGTCTTTCGCGAATTATGCCAGTGATTATATCCATCCTGTCGCAGGTTACATGACTGCCTGGAGCAATATATTCCAGTGGGTTGTTGTCGGAATGAGTGAAGTTATCGCAGTCGGCCAGTACATGCAGTTCTGGTGGCCGGATTTACCGACATGGATTCCGGGTCTTATCGTTATTGTGACACTCGCTGCTGCTAACATGATTTCTGTTAAAGCATTCGGTGAGTTTGAATTCTGGTTCGCTATGATTAAAGTAGTAACTATCATTTTAATGATTGTTGCTGGTTTCGGTTTAATCTTCTTTGGTCTAGGCAATGGCGGACACGCCATTGGTTTTGGCAACTTAACAGCACACGGTGGTTTCTTCCCGAACGGCTGGACAGGCTTATTCTTTGCATTATCATTAGTAGTCGGTGCGTATCAAGGGGTTGAGCTAATCGGTATTACTGCCGGTGAAACGAAAGATCCACAAAAGAACATTACTAAAGCTGTTAACAGCATTGTATGGCGTATTCTTATTTTCTACATTGGCGCTATCTTTGTTATTGTTACAGTCTATCCTTGGGATGAACTCGGCAATGTAGGCAGCCCGTTTGTTGCTACATTCGCTAAAATCGGTATTACTATTGCTGCTGGTTTAATCAATTTCGTAGTAATTACAGCTGCCATGTCAGGCTGTAACTCAGGTATTTTCAGTTCAAGCCGTATGGTCTTTACATTGTCTCAAGAAGGCAAAATGCCACGTACGTTCGCTAAAGTCATGAAAAATGGTGTTCCTGTTTATGCGGTACTTGCTATTTCAATCGGTATTTTTGTCGGAGTTATACTAAATGTTATTTTACCAATGTTTATTGAAGGGTCATCTAACATCTTCGTCTATGTATATAGTGCTTCTATCTTACCGGGTATGGTTCCTTGGTTTATGATCTTAATCAGCCATATTCAGTTCAGAAAGAAACATCCGGAACTGATTGAAAACCATCCGTTCAAGATGCCGGGTGCGCCATTTACTAACTATTTAACGATTGCATTTTTAGTAATGGTATTAATCGGCATGCTGATCAACGTAGATACACGCGTCTCAGTAATCATCGGCTTTATTTTCCTTGGTGTTGTTGCAGCTTACTTCTTTATAAGAGGCTACCACAAACAGGAAAGTGTGAAATAAATAACTATCAATAAGAGCGAAGTGAAAACAACTGTTTTCACTTCGCTTTTTTATATTTTACAGGAGCGGCTATAGTGTATTTTCATGTACGGGGATAAGGCTCAGCCAGTTTGCAAATAGCTGTTTGCCGCTCTGTTGCCAGTAGTTGACCGGTCGCCTTGTCGTATCATTTTCCGGGAAATAATTATAAGGTAAATCAATCGTCTGTCCTTTGCCGACATCTCTCGTGTATTCGTTCTGTAACGTGTCTGCCTCGTATTCGAAATGTCCAAAAATATATAAGTCATGTCGTTCTCTAGCGACAATAATGTCCGGTCCGAGCACTGGATGATAGGCTAACGCGTCAAGCGGTGCTTGAGCAAGCTGAGTCTCGTCAATTTGTGTATGACGAGAAGTCGGTATAGTCATAGGTCCTTTGATTGCTGCAGCGTATGGATGTAAAGTATCTATCCAGTCGAATGGATAAAGACCAAATAGTTTCTGCGGTACGACTACTTTATCGATGCCGTAATTCACATGAGGCCCCAGTATAGAAATAACCGGTGATGAATCTTTTTATCCGCCCATTTAAGAATAGTAGTCAATTCCTCGTAGTAAGTCACATCAACGAAATCTATTTTTTTACTACTCTGGATAAGTTTGTTATTTAAATATTGTTTATCATACGCGGTTAAATTCATAATTGTCAAACAACTCATACAAAGGCTTTTTATAAAATTTCCATGAGCATTTTAATGGCAGCTGATGCAATCAAAACAGCAAGAATATAACGCAATACATTTTGATTGGTCTTCTGGGACATACGTGTGCCAATAGGTGCAACGATAAGGCTTGAAATAATAAGTGGGAGCATTAAGAAGAAATCTACGTCTCCAGTCATCGATTTCATCAGAAAAGTTCCTGTTGATGAGATAAAAGCGATAACGATGCTGCTTGTCACAACAGTTCTAAAAGGTGCCTTAAACAACGCCAGTAGAACGGGTACAAGAATGAATGCACCGCCTGCTCCGACAATGCCGGATACATAACCGATTATTAAGGCAGTGATAAACAATAAAATAGCGTTAAAGCGATATTTTGTCTGTTCAGGTCGTACTTTCCAGAACATTAAAACGACCGCAAGAAGAGCTAAAAATGTATAGACTGTGTTAATAAGAGCAGCATCAAAAAGTGATCCACTATATGCTCCTAATAAACTGCCAAGAAGAATACCTGCTCCCATTGGGATAATAATTGAACGGTTTAAGTCCGGACTTTTCCGCTGACTGTAACTTCCGCTCATCGTACTGAAAAATACTTGAGCTGCTGTAAGTCCAGAAGCGGTGTGGGCATTTATCGTATTTATGCCGAACAGGGGCGGGATAAAGAGCACCAGTGGATATATAATAATAGCTCCTCCAATTCCCACAAGGCCCGAAATAAATGCACCTACTGCTCCAATAAGGGCTAACAATATAACAGTTGCAGCCATTGTAGACGATTCCATTCTATCATGCCGCCTGCGACATTTGTTACGTTAACACTATGAGCATTCAATAATTGACAAGCAGTATTACTTCTATTTCCTGAGCAGCAAATAATGATATAGTCATCTTCTTTGTTAAATTCATGTATTCTGTTTTCCAGTTCAGAAAGCGGAAAATCATTAGGAGCAGTTCCAGTGACGACGTTAGGTTATGAACGTATTAACAGCTGGGCATTTCAATACCAAGATGAAGAGCAGTTCATCGCTGCATTAACAAGTGAACAACCGGAACCACCTTATTATTTCAAAGAAATGAAACGCATTAACCGTGATGGCGTAAAGCCGTATCATCTGGGTGTTATTGCACCTGTTGATCAGTTGGATCCGGCAGCAAGAACGATTGATTTACGTGCTAAAGAAGTGTTTGCTGAGAACACAAGTGATGGTATTAATATTCCTTATAACAGTAAATTTTTAAGTTTCGCCGGCTGGTATGTCGACTATGAAAAACCGCTTCAATTTATAGGTGACTTTGAGCAAGTGCAGCAAGCAGCAGCAGAATTAAAATTAATTGGATTTGATAAAGTGATTGGTTACACTACAGCAAACAAGGTCAAGGAAAAAAGCTATCAACAAATTCAACCAGATGAATTCAAAGCACTGAATAAACAGACTATTAATATTCTGGACGTTAGAACAGCTCAAGAATGGAATGATTCTCACTTCGAGGAAGCGGAGCACTTGCATTATGGTAAACTTTTAAAAGAGGTAGTACCTTACGATAAAAATGAAATCATCTATGTTTATTGCCAGACAGGTGTGAGAAGTGCTATTGCAATGAGTTTATTAAAAGCAAAAGGATATAAAAACATTGTTAATATTAAAGGTGGTTATGATGTGCTTGAAATTTATTATAGGACGTCTTAAGCTGAAGCTAACAAATAACCAAGTTAAAATTGAAATATTCTTTGACAAAGACAGTCAGTGGTAAGAACAGAACTTGAAGAAGATTTCAAATGGAATACGTAGGAGAGACAATCATAACTCTTTTCAGTGACCACATCCCGCTCTTCGTATTGTGATATTGACTTTAGTATGATAATAATATAATGAAAACCTTTACATAGGTATTAATAGGAGGCATAAACAATGGGCTATTTATGGCAGACAGCAGCAGACAGAGAGGCATTACTTAAACAAATTGTTAAACATGACAGTATTACGCTTTCTGAAGGGGAAAAGACATTCCCGTATTTAGTGAAAGCACTGCTGCAGCAGCTTGATTACTTTAAACAACACGAGGAGCAGGTCATTCTTGCGCCGACCGGTGACGGCAGACATTCTGTGATGGGTTATTACAAAGCACCTGCTTCTAAACAGACCATTGTTCTGATCAGCCACTATGACACAGTAGGTATTGATGATTTCAGTGACTATCAGGAGCTTGCCTTTGATATGGATGCAGTGACAGAAGCTTTCAAAAAGGATGCTTCTTATCTTGATGAGTCAGCTGTAGAAGATTTGGAGAACGACGCTTATTTCTTCGGCCGCGGCTCTATGGATATGAAGCCGGGACTAATGCTGCACTTATCATTGATTGAAAAAGCCATCGCAGAGTCATGGGATATTAACTTAGTGCTGTTGACTGTGCCGGATGAAGAAGTCAATTCACTCGGGATGCGTACAGCGATGACACGGCTGAATGAGCTCCGTCAGGCAGAAGGGCTGGAGATTATGCTGCACTTAAACAGCGAACCGACATTCCAGCAGTCATCGACTGACCATGCGCATTATGTTTATTCCGGTTCTATCGGTAAGATTATGCCGTCTGTCTTATGCTACGGTAGAGAAACGCATGTCGGTACACCAATGAGCGGTGTCAGTTCAAACTTCATGCTCAGCTACATCAACCAGGCGATGGAGTTCAATGCACAGTTTAAAGAACACTTTGAAGACGAAGCAACACCGCTTCCTGTATCGTTGATGAACAAAGATTTGAAAGATTACTATGATGTGCAGACGCCATTCCGTTCGGCAGCATTATTCAATGTCTTCTTATTCAAGCAGACAGCGGCAGATGTGTTCAATACGTTTAATAACATTGTCAGAGATGCAGTGACAAGATGCGCAGCAGATTACAATAATATTATGGCAGCGGAAGGCGTCGATTATACGATTGATATCCCGGTGCTGACGTATGAGGAACTGGTGAAAGAAGCGGTCAGTCAGTTCGGTCAAGCGCGTGTTGACGAGGAAATCGACAATGTACTGAAAACTTATCCAGAGCTTTATCTGCAGAATATTCATGTCGTTGATCATTTATTGACATTATGCAAATCTATTACACCGGCTGTTGTCACATTCTTTGCACCGCCTTATTATCCGGCGGTCAATTCATCATTTGAACCACTGATTGAATCATTAGTGGCGACTGCCAATGCAACATCAGTGCGTGAGTTCGGCCGTGAAAGCAAACGACTTCATTACTTCAATGGCATCAGTGACCTCAGCTACGCGAAATATGATGCGGACAGTACAAGTGATGCTATTTATGAACATAATACGCCGTCATTCAATAAAACATATCATATTCCATTTGATGATATTAAAGCTAATAATGCCCCTGTGCTGAACTGCGGGCCGATCGGCAAAGATGCTCATAAAGTGACTGAGCGCCTCAATAAGAAAAATGCCTTTGAAGAACTGCCCGTACTGCTGGAAACGTTAATTAAAGAACACTTTCTTGTTACAGTTAAATAATTAAAAAGCTGCAGCGGACTGCAGCTTTTTTTATAATGTACAACTATTGGTAAATGAGGGTATGAGTGCAATAAGAAAACGGAGGGATCATTATGAACCAACTTTCCAGTGAACATACCGCATCCGCTTATACGAAACAGAGCCGCTGGTCAGGCTTTTTGTTCGGCTTAGGGCTCGTTGCATTTCTTGATGAAACAGTATTTCATCAGCTGCTGCATTGGCATCATTTCTATGATAAGTCTACGGAGACAATCGGTATTGTCTCAGATGGGTTATTAAATTCAGGAGCAGGATTTGTGCTGATTTTCGGCTTGTTTCTTCTGGCTGATTTCAGGCGCCGTCATTTAATGGACTGGAAATTCTGGATAGGACACGTGCTGATGGGGATGGGAACCTTTCAGCTGTTTGATGGGACCATCAACCATAAGCTGTTCGGCATTCATCAGATTAGATACGTTGACAATTTAATCGTCTATGATATTGGCTGGCATATTGTAGCGCTGCTGTTACTCATTGGCGGCTTTATGCTCGCTAGACATGCTGAGAAGCAGGGCACGAAATGAACCATATGAACCACATGTTGCCGCTGCCGTTGTCATTAGTTATACTAGCGGCAGCCGGCATACTCATTATTTACTATCTTCATCTGATGATTATGAGCCAGCAGCGACTTCGAAAATGGCCAATCTACCGGCTGCTGTGCTGGGTGACAGGTATTGTGATGGCCACGGCTGTAATGGTCGGACCATTAGCTGACCGGATGCATAGCAGCTTCATTCTTCATATGTATGGCCATTTAATGCTTGGCATGCTGGCGCCTTTATTGTTAGTGCTGTCTGCGCCGATGACACTATTGCTGCGCAGTCTGCAGGTCAAACATGCCCGGCAGGTGACGAGGCTATTATCAGCACGTTACGTCAAATTTATTACTCATCCTGTCACTGCCGCTATATTAAATGTTGGCGGGTTATGGGTGCTTTATCGGACGGATTTATATCACTTGATGCATGAGTCGCTTATTATACTGCTGCTCGTTCATCTGCATATTTTTCTGGCGGGTTATTTATTCACCGCAGCCTTCGTCTATATCGATCCTATCGCTCATCGCTTCAGCTTTAAATATCGGGCTATCGTCCTGATCATTTCGCTGGCAGCCCATCAAATATTAGCAAAGTCGCTTTATCCTTACCCGCCGGCAGGTGTAAGCAGACCTGATGCACAAGTCGGAGCGCAGGTGATGTACTACGGTGGTGATCTCATTGATTATGCGATCATCTTTCTATTGTGCCTCGAATGGTACAAAGCAGTAAGACCGGGGAAAGTCATAAGACAACAATAGGGAGCCCTCGGGCTCCCTATTGTTTTTTATTGATAGTGATGCTGACTCGGATAAGATTCCAGGCAAGAGACGTATACTTCCGGTAAACTAAATAACGGCTCTCCCATAATGGATTGAATTTTTGTTTGTACTTCCTTAGCCCTTGAAAACTATAGTAGTTATTGAAATGTTCAAAAACATTGCCTGCTACTTTTTCCCGTATGTAGGCATGCCGGTTCTGACCGACATTCGATAATGTTGCCATCCCCATATTGAAGTAAGTATATTCTTGCTGCTGGGCATACTGCAGCATATAAAGATAGAGTGCATCCATCATCGGCATGTCCATTTCTGGGCGCCAGCGAATTAAGTCCACTGACAATGTGCCGTTATAATAAGTCGGCATTAAACTGCAGAAACCCGCAATTTCCGTGTCACTCGCAATAACAGCGATCGGTGCCTGATTAAGATAATCACGGTTAAATGAGCCAACAGAGAAACTCATTTCCTCTTTTCCGCTGAGCCAGCGGTCACTGACTGCTTTTAGTTGTGAATAAACCGCATCTGTTAATGGTGGTTCGATGATTTTAAAATGATAGCCTTCTTTTTCTACTTTGTTCATCGTCGCCCGGAATGCGCGCTGTTTTTTGCCGCTGACGGTGAATGTGCTTAAATCAATCAATGCTTCTTCACCGAGCTTGAAGAAGCTGTTGCCGTATTCATGATAAAGCGACATATATTTTTCCTGGACTTGGTAGAAGACAACATCGTGACCGAGAAAAGTGGTTTTATCATAAAAGTTGTTGAGCAGCTCTATGAACTTATCGGAATTACCGATTGGATCACCAAGCACAATGCAGGCGTTCATTGTTTTTCTGTACATCAAGAAAGCATCGGCCTCTTCATTGATGAAGAATGATTTATCGCCGCTCAGTGAAAGATGGCTGACATAATTGCCGCCGTATTCCGATATAATGCCGCATAACGTCTCATAACTAACAGGACAATTCAGCAGGCTGTCATATCTTTTTGAATAGGAACGTGTGATAATCATTCCAACCAGTAAGTACAGCAGGATGGCTATCCACGCCAGTACATTGAGTAATGTCAGGTTGAAATTGTTGATTTTAGAGTTGTATAAATCAAGAATATTAACAGTCAGCCATTGATTGATTATTAAAATAGCTGCAATGACCACAATGCTTATAAGTACGGTAATAGGGGTGATGCTTCGCTTGATTGACTTTGCTTTACTGTACCGATAGCCGAGCATCAGCGTCAACAGCGCAAGCCAGCTGTAAGAAATAATAGTACCATACGATAGGGCGGTCGTTGCAATCAACATCAATGTTGAAATAATGCTCATCAAAATACCACGTTTTGTGTTGTGCATCACACCATTTGAGCAGATCAGCAGCGCAAGACTCGCAGTTATATGGAACACAATAATGATGGAATGATAAGTGTATTGATTTGTATAGAGTGCATCATAAATAATTAGAAAATGATTGAAATAATAAATGACGCTGGTAATAATGCAGAACAATGCCAGCAAAATACCTTGAAACTGATAAGGCATATCTTTTTGCAGTCCTTTAAAGAAAGAGGTTGTTTCCATTGCTGAATTAATAAGTCTGTTCTCTTCTAAATAAGATTTTGCAGGTTCCTTATAGACAACAATAGAAAGGACAAGTGCTACGAGCGACGGAAAGAAATAATAGACAGCTCGATACAGCAGTAGTGAAAGTAATACCTTATCTTCAGGAATACCGTATGCTTTAAGGTTAATCAGTATAACAAGGTCAAACGTGCCGAATCCACCAGGCATCATACTAAGTATGCCGGCCAGAGCGGCTGTGACAATCATGCCGGCAAGCACAGTGAAACTGATTTTAATATCAAGCGTCAGCAGAATGAAGTAGAACAATAAAATAATGCTCAACCAGTCAAGGAGAGACACCATGATAAACTGCAGGCCGAGCCAGCGGTTGCCGGGAATGGCAGGCTTGATGATAGACCAGAGAATATAAAATATTAAGTATAGACTGCCGACATAAATAATATACTTACTCCAGTAAACATGATGAGTAAGTGAAGAAATATCAAAGACATCGAACACCATCAATAGAGATAAGACACTGAGACCGCTGAGCATGGAAAATAGTAACAAAGTAATGGATTTTGACAATTGCTTTTTGTCAGTTGTAAACGGTGAATAAGCAAAAAATCTTAAACCCGCCCCTATAAAGCCACCGAGGCCGAGAATATTATTGAGTGTGCAAATAATGTAACTGACAGCCGCCGTATGTTTGACCGGCATATTGATTTTCAGTGCACGCGTCAGAATGAAATCGTAGAGTGTCAAAACCATGACCGACAATAGACCGAGCAAAATCAGCTCGACTAAAGATAAGGTGGACATGTCTCTAAAGGCATTAATCGTCTGCCGTAAATTAATGGCAGAAAGTTCTTTTACCAGCATGACGGTGACAATAATGCTGATTAAAATAACAGCTGTCAGCTGCAGTGGTAATTTGATTTTGTTACTGTTGAAATTCATAAAGCACCTCGTTAAATTGGGTTAAGATTGTTTGTAAAGGCACATGCGACCAGGTGCGTCATAGCTCTTTGTCAGTTGTTGTTTACGCATTCTATGAATCTGCCGTTTGCTTGGCCATAGTGCAGGCAGCAACAGCTGGTGAAACTGCATCCATAATGGATCAATGAAATAATAATAGCGATCATCGTAACCGATCAGCACGGTTACATGAATATTGGATACCCAGTGTTTCAAGCCGCTGCTTGTTTTAAAGCGTCGTCTCATAGGCGGTACACCGAGATGAGTATGGTACAGCATGACCGGCTGTCCGCCGTCCAGCACGGTTTCAAGATAAGACAAAGGCTGACCAGAGCCATCGATGATAGCCGAATCGAATTGCTGTAAGTAAGGAACAAGCGCAGACGGGAAAATCGTCTGATGGACGCCGGGTTTAATCATCAAAGGATGTCCTACATAGCCGATTTCGGGGTTGTCAGGATGCGTCGGCCACTGTTTCATTAAGTCACTCGCAGGAATTGAATGGTGATTATACTGCAGAATCATAGCAGCAGCAACGCCTTCACAGCCCATAATCATAGGTTTAGGAGCTAATTGACTGATAGGTTTAACGGGCAGAAGTGATGGTCTCATAAGAAACAGCTCCTTTATTGAAATATGATATATATTCTTCAGTATATGTCTATTCTATAGTTCATGCAATAAAGGTAGTAGTGTCTAATGACTATACTGTCGGTTATAATAAGGGGGAATAACTACTGACAAATGATAGGAGTTTTATATGAAACGCGATATTAGATTGATGCTGTCTGTACCTGTATTAAGTTGGGCATTATACGATTTCAGCAATACGATTTTCAGCGCGAATATCATTACATTATTCTTTCCTCAGTTTGTCACCGAACAGCTTGGCAAAGATCCGGTGACCGAGCAGCTGGCTTCTACGTGGATTGCCTATTCGGCCAGTGCTGCCGCCCTGCTGCTGATCATTTTAAGTCCGATTTATGGTGTTTACATCGACCGGACGAACAAGAAGAAGCAGTGGATTATCTGGTTCAGTCTTCTCGTATTTATCAGCACAGTGTTAATGGGTATAACATACGATTCACAGTTAAATGGAAAAGTTTTCGGTGTGCCGTTATCTTTTCTGCTGATCATCATTTTATTTACCATCGCTAAATTCAGCTATAACTCGAGTCTTGTCTTTTATGATGCCATGATGAGCAGACTCGCACCGAAAGAAGATCATGCGATTATTTCTGGATTCGGCGTTGCACTCGGCTATCTCGGAACACTTGTAGGCGTATTAAGCATCATGTGGCTTGTCGGTATGGACCATCCAGGTGACACATTTATTCCGACAGCACTGCTCTTTCTGTTATTCAGCATCCCGATATTTTTGTACGGCAGAGACGGTGCTGACCCATCGACTACTGTTCAGCAGTCATCTTCTTTATTGTCAGGCTATCAGGAAGTAGTTACCACTTTTAAAATGGCAAAGAACGAGCCGGCCATTTACTTATTTTTAATTGTTTATTTCTTTTTAAATGATGCGCTGGCAACTGCCATCAGCATGATGCAGCCTTATGCCACAACAGTCGTCGGTTTCTCAAACAGTGCGTTTATCGGAATATTTATGATGGCGACAGTGTTCAGTATTATCGGTGCCTTTGTCTTCGGCTATATTTCTAAACGAATAGGCTCAGTCAAGGCGCTGCAATGGGTTGCTTTAATATTAATGCTGGCATTAGTGCTTGCCAGTCTGCCGCTTGCGAAAGAGTGGTTTTACCTGTGTGCCATATTATTCGGCATTGCGATGGGATCAATATGGGTGATTTCAAGAACATTGATTATTGAATTATCTCCTGAAGGCCATGAAGGTCAGTTTTTTGGGCTGTTTTCGATGAGCGGCAGATTATCTGCTGTCATGGGACCGTTTATTTACGGTACGATTACCTGGGTCTTCAGTGATTACGGACCGCTGGCAAGCAGATTAGCAATACTGTCGCTGTTTGTCATGGCATTATTTGCATTTTTTATGCATTTTAGAGTAATTAAAGAAACGAGGAATATGAAGCTTTAAGGACGATAAAATGAGGGGTTAATAATGAAGATAGGAGTTATTTCTGATTTGCACTTTGACCGGGACACGAAGCGGACCTTTGATGATTATGTCAAAGTGCTGTCAGCAGAAGTGAGCCGGCGGGATGTCACGTTGCTGTTAGTCGCGGGAGATATGTCGAATGATTATGAGTTGTCCTATCGATTTATTGTGGCACTAAAACATCAGCTGAATATGGATGTGCTGTTCGTACCTGGCAACCATGACTACTGGCAAAGTGAAGACGAGCTCAATACATTAGCCGTCCATGATTATTTCAAGCAGCTGCCGGAATGTCTGATTGAGCGGCCTTATATTATCAATGATCAATGGGCGGTAGTCGGTCATAGCGGCTGGTACAATTATAGTTATGCGGACACGCGTTTTGATGAGGCTAAGCTTGCTGCAGGGAAGTTTAAAGGAAGCACTTGGCAGGACAAACTGTATATAGATTGGAAGGCGCCGGATAAAATAGTGTCCAGAGCATTTGCGGAAACAGTGCGGCGAGATATCGAACAAATGGGTGACCGGCATATTATTTTGATGACGCATATGGTGACAGACAAGAAATTTACTGTGCCGCTGCCTCATAGAATCTTTGATTTTTATAATGCTTACATTGGAACATCTGATTTTGATGACATTTATAACAAGTACGCTGTTAAATACAGCATTATGGGTCATGTCCACTTCCGAAAAACACTAGTTGAACGGGGTATTACTTACATTTGTGCGTGTCTCGGCTATACAAGACAGTGGCGGTCTGATGATTTACAACAAGAAGTAGCGAATGCGTTGTATGTCATTGAAATTTAAGGAAGTGAAATGGAACCAGTCATGCGCGCTTATCACTGCACATACATTATCGGTTTCGCATTATGTTTTCTGAAAACGTAGGCTATGACTTGTTGACAGAAATCATTAACTTCAATATTGAAGATAAAAAAGATTGTAAAACATTCTGGAGAAAATAAGAGCATTCCTAAACAATAGGAATGCTCTTATTATTTGAAAATGTTAATGGCCAAACTGCTGTTCCGTGAAAACTCGGTACATATCATGTGAGGCAATGAGCTGTTGATGTGTGCCGCTGCCTGTTAAATGACCGTTATCAATAAAATAGATGTTGTCGGAATTAATAATCGTTGACAGCCGGTGCGCAATGACCAGCACTGTTCTTCCCTGCATCAATTCAGTCAAAGCATCCTGCACATACTTTTCGCTTCTTGCATCCAGGCTTGCCGTCGCCTCATCCAGCATTAAAATTTTGGGGTTGCGCAGAAATGCTCGAGCGATGCTGATCCGCTGCTTCTGACCGCCTGATAACTTAATACCGCGTTCACCGACCTCTGTCTCCAGTCCGTCTTCCAGCTCATCGATGAATTCTTTAGCGTATGAACGTTCAATGGCTTGTTCAATATCCGCTTCCTTGTATTCGCCCAGACGCGAACCGTATAAAATATTGTCGCGAATCGTACCAGATGTAATAGCGCTTTCCTGGGCGACAAAACCGATATTGTCACGCAGCACGTTCATAGGAATATCTTTAATATTGACACCATCTATTTCAATAGCGCCGCTGTCGACCTCGTAATAGCGTTCAATTAAAGAAAAAATAGTTGATTTACCGCTGCCGCTCGGTCCGACAAAAGCAACCGTCTGATTGCGGTCGGCATCAAATGTAATATTAGTAAGCACCGGTGTACCGTCAGTATAACTGAAACTTACTTGATCAAAATGCAGTGCACCGAATTCGAGGGATTCATGATGTGTCCCGGTATTCGGTTCCTCCTCATGTTTTAAAATATCAGCAATCCGTTCAGTAGCACCGAGTGCTTTGTTGTACTCATTGAAAAACAAACCGAACGTCGTCAGCGGCATAATGATTTGAAATAAGTAAAGCAGGAAAGCGACGAGTTTACCGATCGTTAAAGTACCGTCCGCTACACGGATACCGCCGTAACCAATAATCAATAAAATCATAAGCATCATAACCGTCGACATTAAAGGGGATAAGTAAGCGTTAATTTTAGCTTCCTGCATCCCGAAATGATAGAGATTTTGAATGCCGCGACGTGCTTTAAGCCGTTCCTCGTCTTCTCCATTAAACGACTTCATTAATCTTACTTCGCTCAAAGTTTCCTGTAGATTTCCCGAGAAATCTGCTGTTTCGTTTTGCAGTGACCTTGATACTTTCGTCATTTGTCTGCCTAATGGAATAATGACCGCAATAGCGAGAGGGACTGCGATGAACATTAAGAGCGACATTTTCCAGTCAAGTATGAAAAGAACGATGACTGAGCCGACAATAGTTAGTATACCGCTGATGACAGACGGAAAGTGTCGTGTGATTAAATCTTTTAGAACAGAAGTGTCATTAACGATACGGCTGACAGATTCACCGCTTTTTGTCATGTCAAAATAGCTGACGGGCAACCTTAAAAATTTATCCCATATTAATTCACGCAGCCCTTTAATGATGCTTTGGCCGACGTTTGCTAACACATAGTTCGAAATACCGGTAAAGACGGCACTGAGCAGGAAGACAAAGACGATTAATAGAATCAACTGTGTCGTAACAGAGTCTGCATCAAATCCGTCGATAAACCGCTGAGTCAACATCGGTACAACGAGTGAACTGAAAGTCCCTATTAAAGTCAGTACGATGCCTAATATAAATAACCCTCTTTTAATCCCTGACCGTTTTAATAACTGATAAAAATCTGAAAACGTTGCGGACGGTCTTTCTCTTACTCTTTTTTCACGCGCCATATTATTCCTCCGTTAGTCCTTATATTCATGTGATTAATTGATTCTTACTTTAATCAGCCTGTAAATTGATGTCAAATCATTAGAATGACGTGAAAAGTAATGTTTTACACTTTTAATCAAATTACAAATTTTAGACTTGCATCAGTAATTTAAATTGGTATAATAAATATATCAAATATAATAAATATATAAAGGCGGTTAATACTATGACTCAAGTTTTATACATTACAGCACATCCAAACGATGCAGCTATTTCATTCTCTATGGCAGCTGGTCAATCATTCATCGACAGCTACAAAGCAGCTAATCCAGATCATGAAGTCGTTCACATCGACTTGTACAATACATTCATCCCGTTGATCGACAGCGACGTTTTCTCCGGCTGGGGTAAATTACAGTCTGGTGAAGAGTTCACAAAATTATCTGAGACAGAACAGCAGAAAGTCAATCGTTTAAATGAATTAAGCGATCAGTTTGCTGCTGCTGACAAATATGTATTTGTGACACCATTCTGGAACTTCTCATTCCCAGCAGTAATGAAAGCATATATCGATGCAGTCGCAGTCGCTGGTAAAGCGTTCAAATATACAGCTGAAGGCCCAGTCGGCTTATTAACTGACAAAAAAGCACTGCACATTCAAGCACGCGGTGGTTATTATTCAGAAGGCCCAGCAGCTGAACTTGAATTTGGCAACCGTTACTTAAAACAGATCATGAACTTTACAGGTGTGCCGTCATATGAAGAACTGATTATTGAAGGCCATAACGCAAATCCTGACAAGGCAGAAGAAATCAAAGCGGATGGTATTGAACGCGGCGAAGCATTAGGTAAAACATTCTAATACTACACAAATAGAAGGTAGTATGATACAATCACTTTACAAATTAATAGCTCGTATCTTATTCAGAGCAGGTGGAGGGATTTGGCCCTATGAAACCTCAGCAGCAGGCTTATGCACTGTGCTAATTCCAACAAGTATATCTTGAAAGATAAGAAGATTCTCTAATAGCTCTTCTTGATTTTAAGATGAGCTATTTTTTTGTGACTAAAAATAACCAGGGGGCAAAAAGATGAGAACAAGAGCAGATATTTTAGCGGATTTAGAACTAGTGGAAAACTATAAACCAGTCAATTATAGCAGTTCAATGATGAAGACAGCAGATAGAAACCGTCTCGAGCGAGAACTAGAAGAAGTCGAAAAGAGTGAGCGTAAGATGGACTTCTACCGCCTCAACCAGGTGGAGAGGGCAGCACGTCAAAAAGCAGTAGAGGCTATTGCAGCACAGGATATAATTAACGATAGAGAACTGAAGCTGGAACTGGATGGCTATACAATAGCGATTAAAATCTATAAAACGAAACAGCACGGCTAAATAGGAAAAGATTTAACGTGAAAATTGTCGAGAAGTGGCCTTCAAACTACTCTTGAAGGCCACTTTTTTAATAAAATAAGATTTTTCATTACAGTTCAGTTCGCAGCTGCCATAGTTCAGGGAAGAAGTATTGATCAAGCACTTTCTTCAAATAATTGACTCCTTGCGAACCACCGGTACCGACTTTAAATCCAATGATGCGTTCTACGGTTTTCATATGTCTGAACCGCCACTGCTGAAATAAATCTTCTATATCGACAAGTTCTTCGGCAAGTTCATACAACTGCCAGTATTTTTCGCTGTTTCTATAGACTTCTTTCCAAGCTTCTTTCACGCTGTCGTTCGCTGTATGAGTAATAGCGGGATCTTTTTCAAGGACATCAGCATCGATATTAAATCCAGCACGATGCAAGGCATGAATCGCCGCATCATAAAGGCTCGGTGTATTGTAGGCTTCAAGCAGCTGCGCATGAATTTCCGGTTCATGTGAATAAATCTTCAGTATATAATCTGTCTTATAGCCGAGATAAAATTCAATCACCCGGTTTTGATAGGACTGGAAGCCTGAAGAATGGCCCAGCTTATCACGGAACTCTAAATATTCGCTTGGCGTCAATGTAGAGAGCACATCCCACACATTTTTGATCTGCTGCTGAATTTGTGACACACGTGCAAGTTTCTTGAATGCTTCGCCGAACTGATCGTGCTGAATGTTATGGACGGCAGCTGTCAGTTCATGAATCAGCTGCTTCATCCATATTTCACTGACGTGATGGACAGTGATAAACAGCATTTCATCATGATGACCGCTAAGCGGATGGTGACTGGCAAGCAATGTTTCCAGACCGAGATAACTGCTGTATGTCATGTCTTTCCTGAAATCTGTATGAATGTTCGGCTCATCTTCAAATACTTGATGCTGCTTGGTCATGACACCACTCCTTTTGGTCGGATGACTGCACGGACAGGACTGCCATCAGCGTCTTTTAAAGCAAGAGGCAGGGCGATCAATTCATAGTTGCCGGGCGTGACGTTGTCCAGCATAACATTTTCAAGAATATATATATCATGCTCATAAAGCGCATGATGACCTTCTAAAGCTTTACTTGAAATATCATCAACTGAAGGTGTATCGACACCGATGAGTTTAACACCGAGCGAATTCAAATATTCAGCCCCGTCCCGAGTGACACCGGGAACATTTTCCGGGAAATGTTCCGGATTGTTAGGAAGTGATGTTTTGATCAATACACGTTCCACTCGTTCAGTCAGCTGTGATTGAAGGGCTGCTGCTGAAATGGCATCATAGCCACTCAAGTCAATGACGGTGCAGTCACCGATATAACGGTTGATGTCTAAGTCAAGAATTCGTCGGCCGTCTGTATCATAATGAAAAGGTGCATCGACGTGTGTTCCTATATGAGTGCTCGTTGTAATGCGGCCGATGTTCACAGAACCGGAATTGGCCTTTGTCACTGTTGTCTCATAAATAAAAGGCTGGTCTTCCGGCCAGTGGGCGATATGATTCGTCAGTGGCTGCGAGATATCAATCCAGCTCATTATGCGACGATCTCTCTTTCATTTTCGAATTCCTTATATTTCTCCTCAGTCATAATCGTCTTGATAATCATCACTGCATCATACAGTTCCGTAAAAGTATTATATAAAGCAACAGGGGACATTCTAATACCTTTTGGTGCACGGAAATCAGGGATTACACCTGCTGCTTTCATTGCTTTTGTAATACGTGCTGCTTCCTCATGCTCAATATAAAGATGGCCGCCGCGCATATTATGGTCAAGTGGTGTAGTAATAACAAAGCCGAACGGCACTAAATGTTCAGTCACAAGCTCTATCAATAAATCGGTCATAAGCAGAGACTTAGCACGTACGGCATCAATTCCTGCTTCAGTCATCATTTCAAGTGCGCCGATCAGCGGTGCGGTACTCAGCATATGAGGCGTGCCGATCTGATAGGCGCTGGCGTCAATTGCTTTCTCGAAAACATGCTCCATATCAAACTGCTTGTTCTTATCAGAACCGAACCAGCCCGCAAGGCCCGGTGCATGGTTGTGATGCTTATTGTTTAAATATAAACCGCCGACGCTGCCAGGGCCGCCGTTTAAATGTTTATACGTACACCAGACCGCGAAATCAACGTCCCATTTACTGAGTTCATGAGGGACAGAACCGATTGAATGGCATAAGTCAAAACCGATAATAATACCACGCTTATGTGCTGCAGTAGTCAGCTGTTTCATATCAAGTATCTGGCCGCTCCGGTAGAGCACGCCCGGCAGCAGGATAAGAGCGACATCGTCTGTCATCTGAGCTACAATATCTTCAGTCAACAGTGTCTGGCCGTCTCTTGATTGAACTTGAACTAAAGCAGTATCATCAAATCCTTTCAACCGCAGCTGGGATTTCAGTGCATAAATATCAGAAGGAAAATTTAACTCATCCGCTAAAATTTTGTAGCGATCTTCTGTCGGCTGATAAAGCGTTGAAATCATCTGATGAATATTCGTTGTCGTTGAGCCGGTCACACATATTTCTTCGGGCGCAGCACCAACAAGCGGTGTCATCAGTTCAGCCAGTTCATCGTTAAAGTAAAACCACGGCCGTTTTCCTTTCATCCAGCCGTCTATACCGTACTGTTTCCACGTCTCCATCACTTCATAAAGTGAAGACTCGGCACGCTTGCTCATTAAACCAAGTGAGTTTCCGTTAAAATAAATGACATCATCCGTCAAATAAAATTCATCTCTGAACTTAGCGAGCCCGTCTTTTGCATCGAGCTGTTTTAAATAATTCCTCGTAATTTCTGTCATCTTGTCATCTCCTTTATTCAATTGTATAAGTAATCAGTAGAAGTTCAAGAGAAAACGCTTTCTTTTCTAATATGAGAAGCTGACCTATAGGCCAGCTCATTGTTATTCTGCTACGATTAAGTCCTTATCATCTAGATTTTCTCCACGCCTTAATTAATAATCATTTTAAATGGGTAAAAACTACTAACTATATCAATTTGCCCGTTCGTGTTGAATTGAACCATAGGTATTTGAAAGGGAGAGATTTGATGATTATTAAACGTGCTGAATCTACTGATCAAGCCGGAATTATTAACTATATAGCAATCGGTGAGATGTGTGAAGCTATGTTCGGCACTACCAATCGCCTTCAGTCGATTAAATATATGCAGCAGTTGTATGAACAGCCCGGGAATCGTTTCAGTCATGAATACACATGGGTGGCAGAAGAGAATGGTGTGGCAGCAGGTGCTGTTACTGTGATGCCGGCTAACATGTTAAGACGAACGACGTTAATGACTGTATGGCATATTATGAGGCTGAAAAAGCTGCGAATTATTCCACAGTTATTTAATTACCCTAAACATATTACAGCACTGCTGCGGTTGGACGAAGCTGAGAGGAATGAGTGTCATATCAGTATGATTGCTGTACTGCCTGAATTTCAAGGAGTAGGGTTAGGGACACTGCTGCTTAAAGCAGCAGAAGATTATGCCGCTGCTAACGGTCATAATATTTGCTCTCTCACTGTCAAGCAGAATAACTATGGTGCTCAGAAGCTGTATAAAACTGTTGGTTATGAAATTGCCGGTGTAATCAATCAGCCGCCGTTTCGACTTTATAAAATGAGGAAATATTTGAATGGATGAGGATATACTGAATTTATCAAACAATACCCCGGCTTTGGCCGGGGTATTGTTATGTTCCGCAGAATGTCTGGAATACTTGCTCTTCAGGTTCAGGACCACATAAATATTTCTCAGCATGTGCTTCGTTATAAGGGTCAGTGACGACTTCAACGAGTTTATTGAATTGAGTGTAATCGTTATGTTCTGCCGCATCTTGCAATGCTTCTTCAACAAGATGATTTCTAGGGATGACGACCGGGTTAACTGATTTCATCAGCTCATAAGGACGGTCTTCTGTTCTGATCCGCTTCTGCCAGCGCTGATACCAGTCAGTAAATGCCTGCTCGTTACGGATTGTAATATTTTCAACTTTATTCTCAGCGAGCGTCCGCAATGTACCAGTATAATCCAGTTCATGTTCTTCCATTAACGTCAGCAGGTCGATGACTAATTGATCATCATCTTCTGCTATAGAATGAATTCCAAGCTTGCGGCCCATCTCAGTTAAATAATAGTTCATATAGAGTTTTTCATACTGCTGTAATGCCTGCTGAGCATGTTCTAGCGCTTTTGCTTCATCACGGTCGATAAGCGTGACTAATGTTTCGGCGAAGCGCGATAAGTTCCACAGTCCGATGGCCGGCTGATTCTGATACTGATAGCGGCCCTGGACATCGATAGAGCTGAATACTGTGCCCGGGTTGAAGGCGTCCATGAACGCACAAGGCCCGTAATCGATTGTTTCACCGCTGATAGCCATGTTGTCTGTATTCATCACACCGTGAATAAATCCGACGGCCTGCCATTTAGCAATTAAAGCTGCCTGCTGGTCGATGACTTTATCGAGCAGGGCGAGGTATTTGTTCTCTTCACGATTGAGTTCTGGATAATGGCGGTTGATCGTATAATCTGCCAGTGCTTGAATAACCTCGCTGTCTTCCAGCCGGACAGCATATTCAAACGTTCCGACACGAATATGACTCGCTGCGACACGTGTCAATACAGCACCTGGCAATGTCACTTCGCGTCTGACTTGTTCGCCTGTCGTCGCCACTGCGAGACTTCTCGTTGTCGGAATAGCTAAAGCATGCATCGCTTCGCTAATAATATATTCCCGCAGCATCGGTGCAAGCGGTGAACGTCCGTCGCCCATTCTGGAGTAAGGCGTTCTACCGGAGCCTTTCAGCTGGATATCAAAGCGCTCGTTGTCCGGTGTCACATGTTCACCGAGCAGCAGTGCCCGGCCGTCTCCAAGTATTGAGAAATGGCCGAACTGGTGCCCGGCATAAGCTTGAGCAATCGGTTCAGCACCTTCAGGCAGTGAATTGCCTGCAAATATTTCTTGTGAATCGAATATAGCTATGTCAAGACCGAGGTCGTGTGCGAGTTGTATATTTTTTACTACAATTTCAGGCTTACTGACTAAATGAAGCTGTTCACGGGTATAGAGGTCATCAGGAAGTGTGAGATAAGTATTGTCAAAATTCCATTGATTACTACTCATGATATATCCTCCGATCATCTTAATATATCATTAGTTTAACATCCGTATGACTGATGAGTGAGTAAAAGGCTCACGCAGCTGTTAATAATAAAAATTCCAGCTATAACAGGTTATGATAGAGGAATATTGCATAAATGAAAGGAAGTATGATGATGAAGCAGCTGGTACTTCGTAATATTGCCGCATGGAGCCTTATTAATATAGGAAATTCATTTGTTATGAGTAAACTCCCTGTCAAACTGTTCAGCACAAGGAAATTGTTCAAAACTTACAGGTGGGAGCACGGCGGTGAATTATGGCAGATAGTGTTCAATGTGAAAGCCTGGAAACATAGACTGCCGGATGGCACACTGTTTATTAAAAGTGGTCATAATAAATCTGTTCTTCCTGACTACCGTGCTGCTACTCTTAATACATTCTTCCTTGAAATGCGGCGTGCTGAACTGACGCACTGGATTACAATGACTGCAGGTCTCTTGTTTTTCTTCTGGAATCCAAGATGGGCTGCCCTATTGAACATTTTGTTCGGCATTATAAGTAACGCGCCTTTTATCATCACACAGCGTTACAATAGACCAAGAATTGAGAAACTTTATCACCAAAAACAACATAACCGTATGTAAGGCGAGGAGACGAGACAAAATGAATTCAGAAACAAATAAAAGAGCCCGGCGCAAAAATGAGCATATTCAGCTGGCGATCGACCATCCCGGTGCTTCCAGCTCTGATTTTGATGATGTGCGCTTTGTCCATCAATCTATTCCGTGCATTGATGTCGATCAAGTCTTCTTGTCTTCTATGGTCGGAAGCCTCACTTTTGACCATCCGCTCTATATCAATGCAATGACTGGCGGAAGCAGCCGGGCCGGGAAAATCAATGAAAAATTAGCTATTGTTGCACGTGAAACAAATATTGCGATGGCTGTCGGTTCTATGCATGCTGCTTTGAAGGACGACACGCTTAGTGAGTCATATACAATCGTCAGAGCACAAAATCCACAAGGAATTATTTTTAGTAATGTTGGAGCAGATGTAAGTGTGGAGCTTGCACTTAAAGCAGTTGAGATGATTAAGGCTGATGCGCTCCAGATTCATGTCAACGCGCCGCAGGAACTAATCATGCCGGAAGGGAATCGGCAATTTTCATCTTGGCTCAGCACAATAGAAGAAATTGTCAAACAAGTCGAAGTTCCTGTTATAGTGAAAGAAGTAGGATTCGGCATGAGTCAGGAGACGTTCAGCCAGCTGCGTCATATTGGTGTTAACATTGTTGATGTCAGCGGACGTGGCGGCACAGATTTCATTCATATCGAGAACGAGCGCAGAAGTTTAAAAGAGATGACCTACTTGACAGGCTGGGGACAGTCGACTGTTGTCTCGCTGCTGGAAGCACGGTCCTCTCCGGATTTTGATGTGCTGGCAAGCGGCGGTATCCGTCACCCGCTGGATGCCGTCAAGTGCTATGCACTTGGTGCAAAAGCGGTCGGTATGTCACGGACAATGCTGCTGCTCATTGAGGAGCAGGGCGTGGAAGGCGCAATCCAGTATATTGAATCATTTAAAGAACAGTTGACCATTATCGCAGCAATGCTTAACGCACGGAATTTACAGGAGTTAAAAGAGAGACCGATTGTGTTCAGTCCGGAGTTACTGTCATGGCAGGAACAGCGCGGTTTACAGTGAGGAGAATGAAGATGACTAGAGTGATTGTAATTGGAGCCGGCGTTGCCGGACTTGCCTGTGCCATTCGGCTGCAGCATGCAGGATATGAAGTGGAGATCTTTGAAAAAGAGGCACTTCCAGGAGGTAAGATGCATCGTATATCAAGGGATGGTTACTCATTTGACCTTGGACCGACCATCGTCATGATGCCGGATTTATATAAAGAAATATTTGAGCTCGCCGGCCGTAACCCTGACGATTATATTCCGATGCAGCAGCTGAGCCCGATGTACAGCGGCTATTTCAAGCAGGGAAAAGAAAAACTGGATGTATCGAACGACCTTGTACAGCTGACAGCCTTGTTTGAAGCCGTCGACGAGAAAGATGCAGAAGGATTCCTGCGCTATATCAGCGACTTATACGGCAGGTTCAATATAGCGAAAAACCACTTTCTGCAGCGGCCGTTCAGACATAAGCGTGATTTTTACAATATAAACATGCTGAATCAAGGATTGAAGCTGAAAACGCTCGGCAACGCTGAAAATATGATGAACAGCTATATCAAGGATAAACGGCTGCGCGACATCATCAGCTTCCAGACCCTTTATATCGGTGTGTCACCTGCTAAAAGCCCATCACTTTATACGATTATACCGATGATAGAATTCCTGTATGGTATATGGTTCATTAAAGGCGGCATGCATACAATGGCTGCAGGGATGGCAAGATTATTTGAAGAACTGGGAGGCGTCATCCATTATAACGTGCCGGTCGATGAAATTATTATTCATAATGGGCAGGCAGTCGGTGTCAAAACGCCTGTCGGCATGTTCAGTGCAGATTATGTCATGTGCAATGCTGACTTTCCTTATGCCGTGAAACATCTTGTGAATGATGAGGCAGCAAAAGGGAAATATACAGATAAAAAGATAGATAATATGGATTATTCGTGTTCATGTTTTGTCATGTACCTTGGTATGGCTAAAAAATATGAAGAGATTACAAACGTCCACAACTTTGTCTTCTCAGAAGACTTGGACCGTAATATTCAGCAAATCTTTGACGGCAGTCCACTTGAAGACCCGTCGCTCTATATGTACATCGCCTCTAAAATAGATCCGACACTTGCACCTGAGGGAAAAGATGGGCTCTATGTATTGATGCCGATATCAGAGCTGAAGACAGCGCAGTATGAGTGGAACGACGAGACTGAGCAGTACTACAGAGAAAAAATGCTGGCGAAACTCGAGCAGCTGCCGGGTATGGAAAATATAAGAGAAGAGATTGTGACGGAGACACGCGTTACACCAGTTGATTTCAAACATCGTTTCAATGCCTATAACGGAGCAACATTCGGTCTTCAGCCGACGCTATTCCAGAGCAATCATCTGCGGCCGCAGAGTAAAGCGGTGTCCTGCGAGAACTTGTACTTCACAGGAAGCAGTACGCACCCGGGGGCAGGAGTGCCTATTGTCCTGCTATCTTCAAAAATTGCGGCGGGAGAACTGATGCTCGATGATAAAAATTACAGGAAGTGATCACTATGGATCGCAACAAACTTAATAAAGATTATGAGTATTGCCAAAAAGTCATCAAACAACATTCTAAATCATTCTACTATGCGTTTAAAGAGCTGCCGGCTGAAGATGCGAATGCAGTTTATGCAGTCTATGCTTTCTGCCGGTTTGCTGACGATGTCGTCGATGAAGCAGAGAGCATCGAGCAAAGCATCAGTGGACTGAACCGCTTAAAAGAAGACTTGAAGCGTTTCGCGGCAGGTGCGGAGATTAATCATCCGATGTGGCGTGCGCTGCGTGACGTCCATACACGTTATTCGCTGGACCTTGAAATGTTCACGTGGCAGCTTGCCGGTCAGGAGCAGGATATTAATTTCCGTCAGCCCGACACATTGGCAGATTTAATAGATTACAGTGTTAAAGTTGCGGGTTCAGTAGGGCGAATGCTGCTGCCGATATTAGCTCGTCATCCGAATGAGGCGATGAAGAAAGAGGCAGAGCAGCTCGGTGTTGCGATGCAGATCACTAATATTCTCCGTGATGTCGGTGAAGACTACAGAGAGCATCAGCGTATTTATATTCCGGTTGAAGTAGTAGAGAAGTATGGCTGCGCACGCGCGATTGAAGAGGGGAAAGCGAACTCTGCATTTATCGAGATGTGGGAATACTTGGCATGCTACGCTGAAGACATTTATGACAAGTTCTATCATTCCATCAAATATTACAACAAAGAAGGACAACTACCGTTACTGCTGTCTGCTATGGTTTACCGTGCGATACTTGATGAAGTAAGAGCGAATCAGTATGACTGCCTGACATGCAGAAATAAAGTGTCATTAGCCAACAAGCTGATGATCAGGAATCGAGCTGTGACTTATTTGTCCGGTCTGCAGAAAGGAGAAACATTATGAAGAAAGTAGTAGTCATCGGCGGAGGACTCGGCGGTATTTCGGCTGCTGTGACATTAGTGCAGCAGGGATTCTCTGTAGCGCTTTATGAAAAGAATGACCATATCGGCGGTAAACTGAACCGACTTGAGCAGGATGGCTTTGGCTTTGACCTTGGTCCTTCTATTTTGACCATGCCTTACATATTTGAAGAACTGTTCCAAAAAAGCGGGAGGAATATGGCCGATTATGTGAACATCGTCAGGCTCCCGCTGGAATGGCGTGCTTTTTTCCCGTCCGGCCATACATATAACTTATACGGTGACTTAAATGTCATGACAGACAACAATCCGTATTTAACGGCTGAAGACATGAAGGATTACGAGCGCTTCTTGAAATATGCCGGCAAAATTGATGCATTGACTCAGGACAGTTATTTTGCGCGCGGTATTGATAAGAAACTGCCGCTGATTAAACATCACGGGCCGCTGACAGCTTTGAAGGGATTTGATTACTTCAGCACGATGCAGCAGGCGATCAACCGTTACATCAGTAATCCTGAATTCCGAGATATGCTCGGTTACTTCATCAAGTATGTCGGTTCATCGTCTTATGATGCACCGGCTGTACTTAATATGATGATTCATATGCAGCATGAGCAAGGCGCGTGGTACGTTCCAGGCGGTATGCATAAACTAGCACTAGCTATAACACAGCTGGCCCGTGAAATCGGAGTTGAGATTCATACAGGCATTGAAGTCGTTCATATGAACCAACGCGAAGACGCTATTGACTCGATTGTATTAAGTGACGGTTCTGTAGTGACGGCTGACTATTTTGTATCCAATATGGAAGTTATTCCGTTATATGAACGGCTGCTGGACAACCCGCCTAAACATATCAATAAGCTGAAGAAAAAGTTTGAACCGACGAGTTCCGGGCTGGTCATGCACATCGGTGTCAATAAAGAATATCCGCAGCTGGCCCACCATAACTTCTTCTTCTCAAATGATTCAAAGCGCAATTATAGTCAGGTCTTTCACGACAAAGTACTGCCGGATGATCCGACGATCTATTTGGTGAACACAAATAAGACCGATCCGTCACAAGCACCAGCAGGACATGAAAACATTAAAATCCTGCCGCATATTCCACATCTGCAGGACAAGGACTTTACTGCACAGGATTACGCACAGTTACGGGAACGTGTATTGATCAAGCTTGAGAAGATGGGCCTCACAGACCTCAGACAGCACATCATCACAGAGGATTTATGGCTGCCTGCCGATATTGAACGGACTTACGGCTCTGACCGTGGCGCCATCTACGGGACGCTATCTGACCGTAGGAAGAATAATGGTTTCAAGCATCCGAAGCATAGCGACTACTTTCAGAACTTATACTTCGCCGGTGGGACTGTTAACCCGGGAGGCGGCATGCCGATGGTCACACTTAGCGGTCAGCAGGTCGCAAAAATGATAACAGAGCGCGAAAAGCAATGACGATACTATTCATCGTACTGACACTTAGCTCTTTGATATGCGGCTATTTAATGTATGTGCATCACCCTGTTGTCAGCAGAAAAGAAAGCAATAATATGCCGTCCGTCACTATCATTATCCCGGCAAGAGATGAAGCAGATAATCTGCCGCGTCTGCTGACTTCTATTCAGCAGCAGACGATGGCAGCAGAGGTGATTGTTGTGGATGATGGTTCAACAGATGATACAGCTCGTATTGCTTCACAGCACGGTGCTTATGTTATCCAGTTCAACAACGTCTCTGATTGGAAAGGGAAGACTGCCGCGTGTTACGAAGGTGCGTGGCATGCACAAGGCGAACTGCTCGCGTTTATGGATGCAGACACATGGTTTAGTGAGCGTACTGCACTGACGAGGATCGTATCGACTTACAAAGAGGGACTGCTGACTATACAGCCGTATCATATGACGTCTGCATGGTATGAACAGCTCTCTGTGATATTTAATATACTGACAATCGCCGGCATGAACATCTTTTCTGTTGTCAGACCACAGCGAAAGCCAGGCGCATTCGGTCCTTTTATTCTATGCTCGAAAGAAGATTATATAAAGACAGGTGGTCATAAAGCAGCAGCGGGCAACATGATTGAAGGCTTTGGTCTTGCGGCTAATTTTCATCAGCAGCAGCTGCCGGTGACATTGCTGCTCGGTAAAGACACACTGAACTTTCGCATGTATCCGCATGGTATAAAGTCGATGGTTGCAGGTTGGGCTAAGCACTTCGCGTCAGGAGCTGCTAAGACCGAACCCATTGTTATGACCTTTATTGTAAGTTGGATGATAGGCACTGTCATATTACCGTTATTTGTACTATGGGGATTAGTGACGCAGCCGTTTAATCTAATTATAGCAGTTTTGAGTTATTTAATTTATTCGAGTTATTTTTATATAATTTCAAGAAGGACAGGAAACTTCACTAAGTTAACGGCCTTATTGTTTCCAGCCGCTTTCTTATTTTTCATTTATGTTTTTATACGTTCAGCTTTTGCTACATATGTACGGAAGGAAGTAAAGTGGAAAGGACGAAATATTAAATTTTAGAAAGGGCGGATAATGATGAATATTGTCACTATTGAACTTAACGGCATTAGTTATCATGTAATTGACGAAGGAGCGGGCATACCGATATTGCTGCTTCATGGTTTTCCAGATTCAAACAAATTATGGCATAGAATGATACCGCTGTTAACTGGCCGGGGATACCGGGTGATTGCCCCTGACTTAAGAGGCTACGGAGATACAGCGATGGCAGGGGACGCTGAAAATTACAGCGTCGCTTTATCGGCTAAAGATCTGTTCGACTTGCTGTTAGCGCTCGACATCCGGAAAATAAAAGTTGTCGGCCATGACTGGGGAGCGATACTCGGCTGGTATTTAGCGGCGCATTACCCGACGATAGTAGAAAGTTATACGGCGCTGAGTGTCGGTCATCCGAAAGCTTATTTCAGACGCGGAACGATTAAGCAGCTCTTTAAAGGCTCATACGTCGGACTGTTTCTGCAGCGGGGCCTTGCTGAAAAGGTATTCAGTGCAGGCAACTACTTTGTACTGCGTAAAATGGCCGTAGAGTCAGAGGAATTGAAGCGGCGGTGGCTGCATGATATGACCCGTCCAGGTAGACTGACAGCGGGATTTAACTGGTACCGCGGCAATTTCAGCTTGAAAAATAGCGGCCATCTTTTCAATCTGCCGAATGTAGCTATGCCGGTGCTTGGCATTATCGGTCAGAATGACCCTGCACTGACAACTGAACAGATGGTCCGCTCCGGTCATTATGTCAACGGTTCCTTCCAGCATCATATAATAGAAGACGAAGGACACTGGCTGCCGGAGACATGTCCAGAACAGCTCGTAGAACTTATTACAGCCTTTCATCAGAGCTATTAAATAAACGCCCCTGCTGGTTAGCAGCAAGGGCGTTTATATTATAGATCTAATGTCTGGTTCGTTTCTGAATCATTCGTTCTGTCCGTGCTGACTAATCGTTTAAGGCCTTCAATAAATGTTTTAGCTTTCTGGTCTGTTCCCCAGTACTCAGCTGAATCTGCTTCGACTTTAATGAGGACGACATTTGGATCATCATAAGTTGTGTTAAGGAACGCATCCATCGCTTTGTTCCAGTATTTTTTCTTCAGTTCTAAGTCATCTACTAATCGTGCAGTTCCTGAAATGGAAATATACCCTTCTTTAGAGAATGCAATGTTCACTCTCGGATCTGCAAGCAGCTCATCAGCTTTCTCTGTATCGCGCATCGTGATAAACCACAAGTTGCCGTCTTCTTCAGCTTCCTGATAACTCATAGGACGTGACACCAACTTATCGTTTGATAATGTTGTCATCATCGCCACATCATTTTTCTTAATAAGTTCGTATAGACGTTCTCTTTTTTCTTCGTGTGATAATTGTTCTGACATTACAGCACCTCCATATGTGATTACACTCAGCCTACTAGAGTTAACAGGCAAATACAACTATATTGCAGTGCAGACCATTAATTGCCTTAAACACTTTTTATCGCTGTTAATTAAGGGTATTGAATAGGCTGGAGCATACATTAAACATACCGAATTATAAGGAAGCAGGTGAATCCATGCAGATTTTCAGACCATTCGAAAGCCATGAACAATCAGCGTTATATCTCGATAATAGACGGCTTTCCAAACAAGTGCTTGAACTGTACCAGATCATTCGTGTCTGTCTGGCAGAGCTTGGAATTATAGAGGGCAACACACGTTATTTATCACATCCGATTGTGAAGCATATTTATAATGACGGTCATCCTTACTTAGCGGATGCGCTTCATTTTCTGCACGCTTGTGATATTGAACATCAGCGCAGAGGAGGTAACAGAAATGATGCTTTTAGAAACGACCTTGTCCGTCTGACAGACCTGATTCATAATAATTACAGCAAGTTCAATAACAACAAAATACCACCATTTTATGTGTATGGTGATATGAAAGTTTATGGAGAAGAGGTATACGCGCTTTATCGGTCGCTGCTCTACGATAAATGGCTGAACGATACGATAGCACCGAGATGTGGTGTAAAACTACCAGCGCAATGAGCAAGTTAAAACGGCCGCCAGTTTGAGTCGTCGCGTATTAAAATGAAGTAATGCGTCTGATGTTTTGAAATTGTTGTCTCATCGACCATCCCGAGAAGCGTGTTGTCATCAATTTTCTTCAAATAATCAATCAACGGCTTCTGGTCATAAATCATTGCAGCGGTCGGAGTACCATTGTAATCCATCATCCGCAGCCTTGCCTTTGACGACTTCGTTTTAAAGAGCGGTTTAATCAGAGTGACACTCATGTCGAAGAAACCTTTAGAAAGCAGTTTGACAAGCTTGAGTGGTGCTTTCAGTGGCAAGATACCTGGATTTGCTGCAAACAATTCGCCGTTTTTATCCTGCATGACGATCGGCGTGACATTGTTGTCATCTTGAAAGTATTTCCCGTACCAGTTCGCTTTCTTGAGTAAGCTGGTCATTGGATGCGGCGTATTCACTTCTTCGCCGCGCCATAAGCCGTATATCATATGGGTAGAGATAGGTTCCAGACTATCGAAATAAGCCTTAATCTCTTGCTGCGGCCATTTTCTGTTCATCAGTTCATTAAGTTCCATCATTGTCACACTCCTTTTGTAACTCTATTCCCTGTTTGAAGCTTCTTAAAGTGAAAAATATTAATAAAACAGGAGTCTGGACAGCTGTCTTCATAGATTAAACAAGAAGATGGCTGTTTCAGACTCCTGATCAGCTTTATGGATGGTTATGTGCAAAGTTCCCATGGACTTCTGTCGTTTCATATACGTGAATGAAGCTGTCGCCATCAATCGCTTTACAGATCTGTATGACATCTTTCAGCTCATAGCGTGTCAGCACCATCATAATGACCTGACGTGGTTCGTTCGAATAGCCGCCATGTGCATCCATTATTGTCATACCACGATATATATTATCGATTAGTGCAGCTTTAATGGCTTCTCCTTGCGTTGTGACGATATTGACGGTCAGTTTGATGTGAGATGTATAAATCGTGTCTATCGTCTTCCCGGAAATATAGATGGACAGCAGTGTCAGCAGTGCGATTCCCCAGTCGAAGAAATAGCCGGAACTTAAGACGATGATACCGTTCAGCAGCGTTAGTATTAAGCCAATCGGTACGTTACTGCGCTGTGAGATGAGAATAGCGATAATATCCATACCGCCGGTTGTCCCGGAGAACTTCAGTATAATGCCGATGCCGATGCCGAGAATAACACCGCCGAATACGACATCAAGCAGTGGATTGTCGGACACCTGGATGACAGGAACAATCGACAGAAATACCGAGACCATGATGACGCAGAAGATCGTATTCCACATCATTGATTTCTGCAGCTTCATATAGCCGAGTATTAGCAGCGGTAAATTCAGCAAGATGTTGAGCAATCCGGTGTCAATATTGAACAGAATATGAAACAGCAGTGCAAGTCCGCTGATACCACTGCTTAATACACCATGCGGCAGCAGAAAAACATTAAAACTGATAGCAATTATGAGAGAACCTATGACAGTAATCATGTACTTAAGAACGGTAGATTTCATAAATATTACCTCAACTGTTTTCTTTATATTATACCAGTGAGAAGAGCTTGGAGATTTCTGACAATTTCATTTACTTCAGAATCAAGGATAGAAAAACACCGATAATGACGAGCGGTATAACAAACTTCAGCAGGAAGATCCAGAGCTTAAACAGCGGCTCCTGATAGGGCTTTGTAACAAGCTGCTGATGCGATAGTCGTTGATCGAGCAGATAACCTGTAAATATGGAGAATAAGAAAGCACCGAGCGGCAGCATAATGTTTGACACTAAGTAATCCATGTTATCGAAAAATGTACCGGCAAGGAATTTGACGTCGCCAAGGAGTCCGGACGATAAAGTTGACGGAATGCCTAGTACAAAAAGTCCGATAGCAAGTAACGCGACAGCCTTCACACGCTTATTGTTATTATTCTTTGTCACGTTTGCGACATTAATTTCGAGCAGCGAAATAGAAGAAGTAATCGTTGCAAAGAAAAACAGCAGTAAAAAGATCAAATAGAACAACTGACCGAGCGGCAGCTGGTCAAAGACATAAGGCAGCACAATGAATAACAGACCTGGACCTTGCGCCGCTTCAATTCCGAGTGATGCAGTGGCCGGAAAGATTGCGAGCCCTGCAAGAATAGTGATGACCAGGTTCAGCAGTACAACAGACACCCCGGACTGCGTGAGATCCGTCTTGCGGTCAAGATATGATGCATAAGTCAGCATGCCGCCGAATCCGACAGACAACGAAAAGAATGACTGACCGAGCGCGAACAGTATGCTGTCTGCAGACAGTTTGCCGAAGTCAGGTTTTAAGAAGTAACTGACACCAGCCATTGCATTGTCCAATGTAAGTGAACGGATGATGATAATGATAAAAGCGGTGAACAACAGCGGCATCATTATTTTTGAAGCGCGCTCGATGCCGTTCTGGATACCGTTGGCGACTATAACTGCCGTCAATACGATAAATAATGCCTGGCCACCGAGTGCATAGAACGGATTACTGATCAAACTGCCGAACAAGCCCTCATAATCATGCTGACTACTTCCCGCTACAAGCACATAGATGGTCCGGATCATATAAAGTAAAATCCAGCCGCCGATAACGCTGTAAAAACTAAGCAGAATAAATACGCCGATATTGCCGAGATGACCGATCAAGTCGTGATATTTCTTACCGGTCAGCTTGCTGAAGCTTCTTGTGCTGTACGTCTGACTTTGCCGGCCGATGACGAATTCTGACAGTAGCAGAGGGAAGCCGATCAGCATAGTAAATAGAATAAAGATAAATAAGAAGGCAGCACCACCGTTGTCAGCCATGACGTACGGGAATTTCCACATCGCACCGAGTCCGATTGCTGACCCGGCACTTGCCAGAATAAATCCTAACTTAGAACTCCATTGCGATTGTGTTTCCATTGTCCTACCTCTTTTCTTGAATGATTGTTCCAACAAAAAAGACCCCGGCATTGCTGCCCGGGTCCAGTAATAGACAAAAAAGAGGCCGGGCAGTTAAAGCTTCCGGCCGCTATAATCAAGAAGCCGTCATAGATGACTTATATCTATGACGGGCATAAATATAAGCATTATGACAGCTGCCAACCTTTATTAAGCTGAGTGCATAATGACTTAATCATTGATCAATACCTCTTTTATTAGAATTGTACTTATATTAACAATGATAAAAACAACCGTCAAGTTTAACAAGTAGCAGAAGTTAGAAGAGTTTATAGTTGATATCATTATTAAATATATGTATAATTCATTAAAATATTTTAGTAGCTGTACCTATGAGGTGATAATATGGAATTAAATAGAGAACTGCTGATTTTTATTCTTCAGACGATCAACCTTCATCAATCGAATCAATTATCTCTGGAACAGTTGAAGACACTTACTGTCAATCAATTCTCTAATGTGTCGGAAGAATTATTTATTTCTCATTTCAATCATTTGTCAGATAAATGTTATCTTACTTATCATAATACACTGGAAGGTAATGACCGCTATATTTATGATCTCGGCTTAACCTTTTACGGAGCAACAGCGTTAAGACAGCATATTTCAAACAGACAGTTTAAATAACAACCGGAATACTATCAGCCTAATAAACTTTTAAAACGATTTTCTGCTAGAGGAAAATCGTTTTTTTTTCTGCTAACTTTCTTCAATAGGGGTATAGGCTAAGAAACAGAATGAAGGAGGAAAAGATGTGAGAAAAGAAAACGTATCGTACTGGACGAAATCATCGACTTTTACACAGTTCCCGCAGCTCTCTCAAGATTTACAGGCAGATGTACTGGTCGTCGGTGGTGGTATTGCGGGTATTCTTGCTGCTTATCAACTCGCTAAAGCAGGACGGGAAGTTACCGTGCTTGAAGGGCAGCGGCTTGCTCAAGTGACGACAGCAGGAACAACAGCTAAAATTACAGCGCAGCATCATCTGCAGTATCAGGATTATATTAAACAGCGCGGTGAAAAAGAAGCGCGGTTATTTTACGAATCACAGTGTGACGGTATTGAAATTCTTAGAAATTTAGCGGATCAGTATGATATCGACTGTGATATGGAGACGTTATCAAGTATTCAAGTCACTATCGGTGAGAGTGAAAAGAAAATAAAAAAAGAATACAAAGCTTATCAGCAGCTCGGTATCAACGGGACGCTGCACGAAAAAGATATGGGTCTGCCATTTGAAACGACGATGGGCCTTGAGATGTTTGATCAGGCGCAGTTTCATCCATTGAAGTTTCTTGCTGCTATGGTCGATGTCTGTGTAGAACTCGGTGTCACATTTTATGAAGAAACGATGGTCAAAAAAATAGACGGCAATACGGTTGAAACTGAAAATGGTATGGAAGTGGCATTCAATCAGTTGATCTGTGCTACGCATTATCCGATTGCCAACCTAAAGCATAATTTACTGCTGCATCTTGAGATTGAGCGCTCTTACATTGTAGCCGCCAAAGATTATACGCCAATCCCTTATGCCATGTTCCAGGTCGCTGATATGCCGGAGCGTTCATTGCGCCATTATATAACAGAAGATGGTATCGGCTTATTAATCGGTGGTGAAAACCATGTGGCAGGTGCTAAGGATGACGTCAAACTATGTTATGAGCGACTGGCTTATGATGCTGAACACCTCTTTAACGCACATGATATTGCTGATCAGTGGTCAGCGCAAGATATGATGACGCAGGACAAAATGCCGTTGATCGGCCGCTACAGTAAAAGCGATGACCATATTTTTATTATTACAGGCTTCAATAAGTTCGGCATTGCAACTTCTGCAGTCGGGAGTGTCGTGCTGCGTGATTTATTAATGGGTCAGCCGAACAAATATGAAGAGCTGCTGCAGCCGGGAAGAATTGATACAATCGGCAGTCAAGCGAAGGCTACCGCTAAAAAGGCAGTTAATGCGATAAGAGGACAGGGTAAAGCGATTAAAGACTACCGGACAGACCGAGAAGCACTTAAAGAAGATGAAGCAGGAATCTTTCTGCATGACGGCCGCTTTGAAGCTGTATATAAAGATGACGAAGGTACAGAACATGCTGTTAGTCCGTTCTGTACACATATGGGCTGTGTGCTAAGTTTTAATAACGGTGAAAAAACATGGGACTGTGCCTGTCATGGTTCACGGTTTGACTGTGACGGTAAAGTGCTGCACGGCCCGGCATCAGTTGATTTGAAACAGCAGTAAAATAGAAGCTGCGCGCGTCAAGACATAGGATATTATATCTCTAGGAGGAAAGAAAGTAGTATGTCACATCGGGAAGCATTTGTCACAGCGAGAGAAATATATGACATGGGTGTACCGCCGCATGTATTGTCACTCTGGCTGACAAACGACCTCCTGCAGGTCGTCCATAAAAATAAGCTCGAACGATTCTTCTGGAAACACGAAGTAGAAGAATTGATCAAGCGTTATCTTTAAGTAATGTGCTGTCCAGTAAATACTGGACAGCATATTTTTGTGCGAGTGTAGACAAGTGTTCCTTAAGTTCCTGCTCACATCGTTCAAGGTCTTCCATCAGTTGCAGCGCCTTCGCTTTCTCTTCAGAAGATGCCTGACGTTTAAAGTAACCCCAGACATGCTGATAAGCGTTCATTTTGGAGCCAGGCGTCGGTGTTATATTTTTTGCTGCTTTGATCATAGCATCCAGCGCCTCGTAGCTCGGTTGACCTTTTAAGAGCGTCCGTATGGCTTCGTAACTTTTCTGACTGTGATACATGACGGTGTATTTTTCTTCCCGCCAGTATTTTTCCAGCTGCTGACGTTCAGCTGTCATCGTGAATAAACCTCCTGCAGCGCTGACTGAATATCAGGATATTTAAACGTAAATCCTGCCTCCAGTAATCTTGCCGGCAGTACACGCTGTCCTTCAGTGACCATGACTGCCTGGTCGCCGAGAATAGCGTTCATGACAGGTTTAGGAACGATTGTCCAGTGCGGCCGGTGCAGCGCTTTGCCGAGTTCACGACCGAATTCGTTTTGAGTCACAGGATTCGGTGCAGTGAAGTTGAGTATCCCCGTTAACCGCGCGTTGTAACTATAGAGTATACCCTCTGTCAAGTCGTCAATATGAATCCATGACAACACTTGTCTGCCGTCAGCAATCCGGCCTCCTGCACCGAATTGATAAGGTTTCGCCATGACCGGCAGCGCACCGCCCTGCTGTGACAAAATGACACCAAAGCGGCATCTTGCCGTATCGATACCGAGCGCTTTAATTTGACAAGCTTCTTCTTCCCACTGACAGACAACATCTGACAGGAAGTTATGAGGTGTGAAGACATCTTTCTCTGTGAATGTCAGCCGCTTTGCTGTCGGATAATAGCCGACAGCACTCGCATTGATGAAGTAAGGCTTGTCACCTGACTGCTCAAGATAATCGTGCAGTTTTTTTGTAGATTCGAGCCGGCTTTTTAAAATATCTTTTTTGTATGTCTTTGTCCAGCGTTTACTTAACGAAGCACCGGCTAAATTGATGATCAAATCTGCTTTTGGCATCTGCTGCGTCCAGCCGTCTTTCGACCAGTTGATATAGGAGATGTGTGCTTCATTGGGATGATTGGAACGTGACAGGATGACGACATGAAAATGATGAGCAATGAGCTTTTCAGTGAGCGCTCGTCCTACAAGACCGCTTCCTCCAGAAATAACTGCTGTTTTAGACATAGAAATCACTCCTTAGTTAAGTATTCTGTATAGAAAGTCATCGATAAGTTAGTAAGCTGTTCGCATAATTCTTCAATAGGCATGGCATAATCAGTGGTGATCCAGTGCTGATAGGCGGAAATGATACCTGATAAATAGAAAGCGACGAAGATGTCTTTATTCATCTTAGGGTCGATGTCCAAATGGTTCAATTGCTGCAATAACACAGGCTTAAATGCGTGAATTTCCTTTTCAAGCATACGAGTGCGTATGTCGGGGCCGATCTGAGTAAAGATATGCTTATTGCTGTACAACGTAGAAAGTACTTGCCAAATATTGTCATATACACTTTTTCTGACTTGGGAAGGTGTGACACGAGCGGGTACATATCTAAGAGCATAGTAAATCTGGCGGGTGCATTGATCAATTAAATCTTCGAACAGTGCATATTTATCTTGATAATATGTATAGAAAGTAGAACGGGTGATGCCTGCCTGCTGAACCAGTACTTTAATAGTAATGTCTTCAATCGACGCAACGCGCAGTAAATCGCTCATGACATCGATGAGAAGTTGCCGTGTTTTGTGGAAAGGTTTGTTGCTCAATGTCATAGTGTATTCCTTTCTGAGGCTCATCCGTAAGCTTTTAGTTAAATTTTACTCTATTGCTGGAAATAATAAAATATTTTTAATATTGATGTTTTAGCTGTTGAACGGGTATAACTTTGTAGCAGGGGAGGACTGTCAAATGGAAAATAAGGCATTCAACGTCATCCGGTCGATAGAACGGCTCGGCGTTACAGATAAAGGTAAAAAAAGAGCTCATGCAAGAGGGCGCAGCTACCGGGCAGCAGTTCAGCTCAATGACGCTGGCAGAAAGTTATTAGGTGATATGACGCATGCATTCGTCAGACTCTCTGATGCGCCGCCCAGCACTAAGTATCCTGCCTGGACTGTGTCGATAAAAGGTCTCTCGCTTCATTTCACTGGAAAAAAGGGAGCAGTTAATCTTGTCTTTGTAACCTTTCCCTATTTCCCATGGGTTAAAGCAGATTCAATAGTAAATTTAGGAACTTATGCAGTAGCACTGAAAGAAGAACTAGATTGGCAGGTCAAGCTGAACCTCTGGCGTAAAATATTACAGACAGAACATTTTCATCGTCACCTCGGCAAATTTTTTCTTCATTTCCCATTGATTACTTATCGCAGCAACAGGAAATACAGTAACCTGCATTACTTTGCAACTGAACAGCACGATTATGTCAGGTTTCACGTGAAATATATTGGTAACGATATATTATTATTTGCAGAATATTACGACAAACCTGCTTCCATCGAGCGCATTAGAAGAGATGCAGTGATTGAACAGATTGGTACGGTTCACCTTGAAGAGCGAACTGATGAAGTCATTCCTTATTTTGATGTTTTGCAGACAGGGGCGCATCTCAAGCCGCTCGAAGACGATGAAATAATAAAGTTAAGGCATGATATGTATAGAATTTCATGTGAGCGACGATTAATGGAGCGGGAGGAGATAAAGAATGAATAAAGATAGAGTAGAAGCGTTAGTTGAAGACGTCATACAAGCGAGCTTAAGCGGCGACAGAAGTCGAGTGTTCCAATATTTAGACCCTGAACTTGCAGATTCTTCGAACATTGATAACGAGATCATAAAGCCGATACGGCGCGTGCTCGATGAACCGAACGCCAGCTATAGTCTATCTTTTGAACATCATTATCCGTTCATCCGTGCATTAATTATGACAGATTCAAAGCAGCCGCTCACACCCGTTCCAATGAACCAGCAGATTGCAGGACTGGACATCGTCTATGATGATGAAACAGACAAATATTTTATTACATTAACATGACTACACAATCAAACATCAAAAACCGGACGGGATAACGCGTCCGGTTTTTGATATAGAAAATTTTAATGAAGAGTAGAAGATGACTTAAGATAACGTTTTATGGCGTCTGCTTGTGATAATACCGACTGCCAGTATACCGAGCAGCACAGCCCAGAAGATGACCTGCCACTGCCATGAATGCGGAAATGCATGAGGTAAGATGTGGATTTTGTCATGAGCGAGTACAAGTACAACTAATTTAATACCAATCCAGCCGACAATAGCAAAAGCCGCTGCCTCAAGACCAGGATACTGTTCCAGCACTTTGACGAAGTAAGTGGCTGCAAAACGCATTAAGATGACGCCGAGCATACCACCGATAAACATGACAGCAAACTGACCGGCATTAATGCCGCCGATCTGGCCGCCGATTTCCGGCAGTGTGACCGCAATGGCGATAGCAGCAAGCATTGAATCGATAGCAAAAGCAATGTCAGCCAGTTCTACTTTCAGCACGGTCAGCCAGAAGCCGCTGCCTTTCGGTAATTCCTGTTCTTCTGCGATGTCCGGTGTATGGACGTCATCAGGATGATGCTTTTTTCTGAAGTAGGCGTATAAGTTTTTAACTGACATAAACAGCAGGTACGCTGCACCCAATGCCTGGACCTGCCAGATGTGCACGAGTAGTGTGATCATAAATAGTGAAGCCAGCCTGAAGATGAAGGCGCCGACTAAGCCGTAGAACAATGCGCGCTTACGCTCTTTTTCCGGCAGGTGTTTGACCATCACTGCCATAACGATAGCGTTGTCTGCTGCCAGCAGCCCTTCAAGTAATACTAGAACTAAAATGACCCATGCGTAGGAAATAATGATACTCGGATCCATAGTAACACTCCTTATTCATTGATTAATGAACATAAAAAGACCCATGCCAAAAAAGATTGGCAAAGGTCTCGCTGAACGTAAGTTCTATAATCCCGGAAGCAGATGCTTCGTAATGACGGAATGATACAAGGTGATGTTCCTTATGAGCTACTCCCCTTCGACATAAGTCTCAGGTATTCATTTAATATAATTATAGCAGACAACAGCCAATTAAAAAAGAGCATTGCGTCATGTTTTTCATTTCGGCTAAAGGGTAGAAATGAAGTAGACTTTTAAAGATATGAAATGAAACTAAAAAACTAATAATCGAAGGAGAACATTATTAATGACTAATGACAAAGATAGACAGTTAGAATCAGTAACAGTTGATACGACTCAAGATGCCGCCTTAACGACTAATCAAGGGCTTAAAATGGCAGAAGATGAATTCTCGTTGAAAGCAGGAGAACGTGGTCCCACTTTATTAGAAGATTTTCATTTCAGAGAAAAAATGACGCATTTCGATCATGAGCGTATTCCGGAAAGAATTGTCCACGCACGTGGCTTTGGTGCACATGGTGAATTTGAATTATATGAATCACTTGAAAAATATACAAAAGCTAAATTTTTGAATGATACAACTAAAAAAACACCGGTCTTTGTTCGTTTCTCTACAGTAGCGGGATCTAAAGGCTCCCCTGAAACAGTACGCGACGTACGAGGTTTCGCAACGAAATTTTACACTGAAGAAGGAAACTATGATTTAGTGGGCAATAACATTCCTGTCTTCTTTATTCAGGACGCAATCAAGTTCCCTGATTTAATCCATGCAGCTAAACCAGAGCCTCATAACGAAATTCCGCAGGCGGGTACGGCTCATGATACATTCTGGGATTTCTTTGCCCAGAATCCGGAAGCTACGCATATGGCGATGTGGACGATGAGTGACCGGGCACTTCCGAAAAGTTTCCGGACAATGGAAGGGTTCGGCGTTAATACATTCCGTTTCGTCAATAAAGAAGGCAAATCACATTTCGTGAAATTTCACTGGAAACCGTTATTAGGGACGCATTCTTTAGTATGGGATGAAGCACAGATTATTGCCGGTAAAAATATCGACTTTAACCGTGAAGATTTATATGAAGCAATCGAAAAAGGTGACTATCCTGAATGGGAGTTTGGTGTCCAGCTGATTGCTGAAGAAGACGAGTTCAATTTTGACTTTGATATTCTTGACCCGACAAAGATCTGGCCGGAGGAAGAAGTGCCGGTGCAGCGTGTCGGTAAGTTGACGTTAAACCGTAACGTCGATAACGTATTTGCTGAAACGGAGCAGGTTATGTTCAGTCCGGCGCACGTTGTACCAGGTATTGACTTCAGTAACGATCCATTATTACAAGGACGTCTGTTCTCTTATACTGATACGCAGATTTTACGTCTCGGAGGTCCGAACTTCCACCAGATACCGATTAATGCACCGATTTGTCCATTTGCGAACAACCAGCGTGACGGGCTGCACCAGCATCAGATTCATAGAGGCATGACAAGTTATCATAATAATGGAATCAACAATAATAATCCACATACGACGCCCGTTGAAGAAGGAGGATTTGAGAGCTACCATGAACGCATTGACGCGCATAAAGTACGTGCGAGAAGTGACAGCTTTACAGACTTTTATTCACAGGCGAAGATGTTCTTGAACAGTTTGACCGAACCAGAACGTCAGCATATGATAGATGGCTTCAGTTTTGAAATTGGTAAATGTAAGCTGGATTTTGTTAAACAAAACGCCGTCAACAATTTGAACAAAGTAGATAAGAAGCTGGCTGAAGAAGTAGCGATTCGCGTCGGTGCTGAAGTGCCGGCTGCTGATGAAGAAGTGAAATCTGATAAAGCATCTCCTGCTGTCAGCATGGAAAATACGATTAAGAAATTAGATACGCTGTCAGTTGCAGTCGTTGTGACAGAAAATACAGATGTCGTGCAGATTGAAACATTTATTAAAGAGTTCGCAGCGAATAAAGTGAACTATAAGTTGATCGCTGACCGTCCGCTGAAACTGTCAGAAGGCGTTAAAGTCACTGAAACATTTGAGACGGTGCACTCCACGTTGTTTGATGGGCTGCTTGTACTTGATGCAGTGTCACCACTTGCTCCACCATTGAAAGACTATATTGAAGCAGCGAATCGTCATTATAAAACTATCGGTTTTACCGATAGAGTGGCACCGTTAATTGACACAACTTCTGTTAAGAAAGGTCAGCCGGGTATCATAGAAGTAAGTACACCTGCTGAGTACTTGAACCAGTTAGTCGTGCAGCGTCACTGGGATCGTCAGCTGTAATGAAGTAATTTCATTATTAAAACACTCGAGCATTAATGCTCGAGTGTTTTTTAGCGTTAATTGAGTTCAGCTGCGGCCTTTTAACATGCCATACCAGTACATGATAGGTAATAACCGTTTCTTGAATAAATAAAGAAATTTACTGTTTCTCGCTTGATTAAACGGCAGCGTTTCTTTCGGCTTCAGACTATAGTCAAACTCAGCCATGATTGCCTCGCCGTACTCTGTCGCAATCGGACAGGCTGTCATACCTGTGTAGTGGGCTTTCAGTTTTCTTCCTTTCATCTGTGAAATAAGGTTTTTAGGAAGAATGTGAGCCTGCTTTCTGACGGCCGCACCCATCTTGACAGTCGGTAGATTCGTGCAGTCACCGATACCAAATATATTCTGATGTCTGACGTGCTGCAGTGTAAAAGGGTTCACATCAAGCCAGCCCGCCTCATCTGCCAGAGTTGATTCTTTAATGATGTCAGGTGCACTCATCGGCGGCGTCACTAACAGCATGGAGAACGGGACTTCTGTTGTAGTCCTATTTTGATAATTAAAGAAAGTAGCCGTCTGCCGTGGACCATCAACTTTCACCAGTTCGTCATTCAGCGTATAATCTATCTGTTTTTGTGTGAACAGTTCGATAAGTGTATCACGGTATTTCTCGACAGGAAATAATGTATGATTGCCGGAGCGGAGCATCAGTTTAACATCGCGAACACCCTGCTTATGGAAGAAATCGTGGAACGTGAATAATGAATTTTCAGGAGCAACGCCACCTTTAATAGGTGAATTGGGTTTCGTTGCAATGACGTTGCCGGCTGTTACATGGCGTAATGTGTCATATGTGTAGTCCACATAGTCGTAAAGATAATTGGTGCAGACATTATTCTTTCCGAGTGTCTCAGTGAGGCCTTCTATTTGGTCGAAATCCAGCTGTATACCTAATGCCACAACAAGAAAGTCATAACTAACTGTTTGACCATGGTCTAATGTCACTAGGCGTTCAATCGGCTGAATCCGGCTGACTTTATGCTGCATGAACTCAGCACCATGCGGCACGACCCGGCGCATCTTTTTACGGGTATGCTCTTTCTTTTCTGCCCCGCTGCCTACTAGCGGCCAGGACGGCTGAAAAGCATGGTAATCTGCATGGTCGATAATCAGTATTTTATTCTTTAAACTTACTTTTTTAGCGAGACGGCTTGCGACAGCGATGCCGCCTGACCCGCCACCTAATATCACTACTTTATAATGCTGTTTCATGCTGTTTCCTCCTTTACAATTTGCGTTTTCTTAAATAGACGATGCTGATCATAATCATTATCCCGATGACGACATATAATACATGAGAATACGTATCAAACAGATGAAGCAGCTGTTCCCAGTTCTCACCGAGTCGGACACCTGAATAAATGAGAGCACCGTTCCAGATGAGTGTACCAAGTGCTGAATAAATAATAAACGGTATAAGCTTCATATGATTCATGCCGGCGGGAATAGAAATCAAGCTGCGCACAACAGGGACGAAGCGGCAGAGAAACACAGTGATGCCGCCATACTTTGAGAACCAGCTGTCAGCTCGGCGGACGTCCGCAGTTGTTAAGCGCAGAATTCTGCCGTAGCGTTCGACAAGACGTTCGATACGCTGCAGACCGAGTACTTTTCCTACGTAATAAAGCAGCACAGCGCCGGCTAGTGCTCCGAGTGTCGAAGCAGTCAGCATACCGATGTAGGAGAGGCCGTGTGACTTAGTTACCATGAACCCGCCGAACGTCAAAATGACTTCAGAGGGAATCGGAGGAAAGACATTTTCAAGTAATATTAACAAAAACACACCGAAGTAACCAAACTGCTCCATTACTGCTGTAATCCATTGCTGCATCAATTAACTCCTTAAAAAGTGTATGACTATCCATTACCCTGAAAAATATGTTATTTACATACCGTGCTAAAATAACAAAAAAAAGACACAAAACTCATTTGAGCAGTAGAGATGACTTCTATCATATAATGACTACATCGATTGTTAATTCTGCTATAATTTCTTGAGTAAAGGGTATAGAAATATGATAACTAAAGGAGGATTCAAAATGTCAGAACTATTTAATGAGAATGAACTGAGCCCATCCGAAAAAAGAGGACCCGGCGTAGTGGGGACGATAGAATTCAAAATGGGGAATCAGACAGAATTTCCCGGAGAATATATGCCGACTAACAAGCGGTTCTTTATGGTTGTAGATATGAACGGCCAGCCTTATCAGCGCGTTATGAGCTATGATGAGATTAAAAGTGTCGAAGTTGAAGATGATGCTGTCACTGTCGAGTTTTCAGTCGGGAAGATTAAGATGAGAGACATCGGTAATGGTACGGCACAAGTGTTTGCTGATTACGTGAACGCACAAATTGGTAACTAAAAGATAAGAACGCCCCAGTGATTATGTTGGGGCGTTCTCTGATTAATACATCTTATTCTACAATTTCCAGAGCGATTTCCATCATTTTAGTGAATGATGTCTGGCGCTCTTCAGGTGTTGTTGCTTCATGAGTCAATAAATGGTCACTTACTGTGAAAATGCCTAATGCTTTTACATCTCCGCCGGCATAAGCTGCATTCATGTAGAGACCTGCTGATTCCATCTCAACAGCAAGAATGCCCATAGAACGCCATTTATCAGTTGCTTCTGTATTCGCATTGTAGAAAATGTCAGATGACAATACGTTACCGACATGGTTTGGTACTCCTTTTTCGTCTGCTAATTGTTTAGCGCGGGCAAGCAGGCTGTAGTCAGCAATCGGTGCAAAGTGACCCGGTAGACCATACTGTGCCACGTAGTTAGAGTCAGTTGATGCACCTTGCGCGATAATGACGTCATAGACATTGATGCCTTCCTGCATCGCACCGCATGAACCGACACGGATCAAATTTTTAACGCCGAACGTGTGAATCAGTTCATAAGAGTAAATACCGATAGATGGAATACCCATCCCTGTCCCCATGACAGAGATTTTTTTGCCTTTGTAAGTTCCTGTATAACCGAACATATTACGTACTTCGTTGAACTGGACAACGTCTTCTAAATAAGTGTCCGCGATAAATTTTGCACGCAGCGGATCGCCTGGTAAAAGGATTGTTTCAGCGATTGGATTGTTTTCAGGTTTAATATGTGGTGTAGATTGAGTCATGATGATTCTCCTTTAATGAATGATTTTTCATTTCAACTTTAGTATATATAACTATATAAGAGATTTCAAAAAAAGATCATAAGGTATAATCATTGACCAGTGAAACCTGGATGTTTAAAATCTTCAATTTGTGCAATAACTATTAAAGTAAATCATATTAAATATTGGAGTGATTGCAGATGAGCAACAATCAAGATCCGTTAACTAAACATTACCCAGGTAAATTCAAGAAGCAGGAACAGGAAGCACCAGGTCTTCAGCAGAAAATGACACCGGTCCCTGACTGCGGCGAAGAATCTTATACAGGAACAGGCAAGCTAAAAGGTAAACGTGCACTGGTTACTGGAGGAGACTCTGGTATCGGTCGTGCAGCAGCTATTGCTTACGCTAAAGAAGGCGCAGATGTCGCCATCAACTATCTCCCTGCAGAAGAAGCAGATGCACAGGAAGTGAAAACTGTCATTGAAGCGGCTGGACAAAAGGCCGTATTAATCCCGGGTGACTTGCGCAATGAAGATTTCAATAAAGAAATGGTCGAAACAGCCGTTAAAGAATTAGGCGGCCTTGATATTTTATGTAGTGTCGCAGGTGAGCAGACAGCTGTCGACAAAGTAGAAGATTTATCGACTCAGCAGTTACGTTCAACATTTGAGACGAACGTCTTTTCGTTAGTATGGACAGTGCAGGCTGCACTTCCACATCTGGATAAAGGGGCAGCGATTATCACAACGTCTTCCGTACAGGCTTACAATCCAAGCAAAAACTTGCTGGATTATGCAGCGACAAAGACGGCGATTGTCTCTATCACTAAGTCACTGGCTTCTCAGCTCGGTGAAAAAGGTATTCGTGTGAACTCAGTAGCACCAGGCCCAATATGGACAGCACTGCAGATTACAGGCGGACAGCCGCAGGAGAAAATTCCGGAATTCGGTCAAAAAGTAACGCTGCAGCGTGCAGGTCAGCCGGTTGAATTGTCTGATGTCTATGTTTTCCTTGCTTCTGACAATGCAAGCTATGTGACTGGACAAGTATACGGCGTGACAGGCGGCGTAGAAATCAACTAATAAAGAAAAGCTGGAACTTTAAGTCCCAGCTTTTTTTATTGCGCATCTTTTCTGATCATCTGAATGATAAGCATTAAAACAAAGGATAATAAAACCATCATCGCCACCCATATGCCTGCAAGCAGCAGTTCGTTGTTTTCAATCGCTACATAAATTGCTGTCGGTAATGTCTGGGTGATTCCAGGTATATTGCCCGCGAAAATAAGAGTGGCACCGAACTCACCAAGGGCTCTCGCGAACGCAAACAAAATACCGGTAAGCAGTGCATTCTTTGATAAAGGCATGATGATAGACTTGAAGATTACGATACTATTAGCACCGTCTAATTGTGCAGCCTCCAGGACATCGCTGCTGACATTGTCGATGCCGATTTTAAGGGACTGATACATCAAGGGCACCGCAACAACAGTCGAAGCGATAATCGCTGCGTAAATACTGAATAACATTGTAGTATTAAAGAGCGAATATATCCACTGGCCGAGAATGCCATAGCGTCCGAACAAGTAGAGCAGCAGGAAGCCGACGACAGTAGGCGGCAGTACCATAGGCAGCATAATGACAGTCTCCACAAATGATTTCCCTGGAAATGTTTGTTTAGACAGCGTGAAAGCGAGCATAATGCCGATGAGAAAGCTGAGCAGTGTCGCTGTACATGCCACTTTCAGTGAAATGACGATGGGAGAAAAAAATTCTTCACTGAACAGTAAATCCATACGATTGATATACCTTTTTGGAGTGGGCGGACTGCATATACTGATAGAAGTCATGTGCTGCCTGTCGATGCTTCGTTGCCCGAACGATGCCGAGCGGATAAACAATCGGCTCATGAAGATTATCAGCAAGTGTTAACCGCGCTGACTTTGAAGTGAGTGCATCGGTTAAATAAACAATTCCAGCATCTACATTTCCGGACTCCACATAAGTGAGCACTTGCCGCACGTCTTTTGTATAGACAATTTTCGGTTGAAGCTGCGACCAGAGATGAAGATGAGTCAGAGCGGACTTAGCATACATGCCGGCAGGTACCGTTTCAGGAGTACCGACAGCAATTTTGTTGACCGCTGAATCCGTTAAATCTGCAGGAGAGGTCAGTTTTTTGCTGGAGATGATGACCAGCCGGTTTTTTAATAGCGGTGTACTATCTTCTTGTTTGATGTCGCCGCCTGCTGTTAATTTAGTCATGTCTTTAGTAGAAGCTGAGAAAAACAGATCAGCAGGTGCACCCGCCTGAATTTGATTGCTCAGCGTTCCTGAGGCACCAAAGTTATAGACGATATTGATATTGGGATGTATTTTCTCATAATTTTTCTTAATATCACCGAGTGCGTCTTTTAAACTGGCAGCAGCAGATACAGTGATAGTTGTTTTTTTGACGGGCTGATGGCCGCAGCCGGCAAGCATAATCAAGCAGATCATGGTCAGTAAATATTTCAAGTGTATTCCTCCTATCTTTTGTCCAGTATACAATAGTTTCATATAAATAAAGATGAATAATACATGAACCTTATATTGGTTTTATAAGCGGCAGGGTTTAACTGAGAGTAAAAAGGTTATTAATAACTAGTGTTAAAAATTACAAAAGGGGTGTTATGAATATGAGAGCAGTAACTTTCCAAGGTAAAAAGAAAATGGAAGTGAAACAAGTTAAAGACCCGATCATTGAAGCACCGACAGATGCGATTATTAAAATTACAGCAACTGGTATTTGTGGTTCAGATTTACACTTATATCACCAAGGTGATTTAATGATGGATCCTGGATTTGTCATCGGTCATGAGCCGATGGGAATTGTTGAAGAAGTCGGCAGCGAAGTGACGAAGCTGAAAAAAGGTGACCGTGTTGTTATTCCTTTCAACATTGGCTGCGGTGAATGTTTCTACTGTGTGAATGAAATGGAATCACAGTGTGATAACTCAAATCAAGAACAGGCAAACTGGAAGATGGATAACGGCGGCTTATTCGGTTTCGGTAAAATGCATGGTAACCACTGGGGCGGACAGGCAGAGTATTTGAGAGTGCCTTTCGCTGACTTCTCCTCCTTTATAGTACCGGACAGCGATATGAAAGATGAGCAGGTGCTCTTCTTATCAGACGTTGTGCCGACAGCTTACTGGAGCGTAGAAAATGCCGGTGTGAAACCAGGTGATACAGTTATTATTCTCGGCTGTGGGCCAATCGGTCTGATGGCGCAGAAATTCGCCAAGCTAAAAGGCGCTGAGCGCGTCATTGGTGTAGATAATGTAGAGCATCGTCTTGAACATGCCATCAGAACAAATCCAGTTGAAGTCGTCAACTTCGATAAAGAGAAGGAAGTCGGCAAGCTGCTCCGCGAAGAAACTAAAGGCGGTGCTGATGTTGTCATTGACTGTGTAGGGATGGATGGTCAAGTAACGATTACCGAACGTGCGACTAATTTAGTGACGCCGCAGCGCGGTACAATCAGTCCGATTGAAACAGCAGCAGAAGCTGTTCGTAAATTCGGTACGATTCAGTTGACCGGTGTTTATGCAACGCCTGCTGCTAACTTCCCGTTACCGCTGATCTTCAACCGTAATGTCCAGGTGAAGACCGGACAGGCACCAGTGATCCACTTAATGCCGAAATTATATGAGATGATTCGTGACGGCGTCTTTGACCCGACAGATATCATTACGCACACAATGTCACTGGATGACGCAGCAGAAGCTTATGACATCTTTGATAAGAAGAAAGACAATAACATCAAAGTCGTCTTGAAACCATAAGTGATGAGTTAATTTAACGCCTTGGTCTGCCTTTAGGACAGTATGTTCTTGAAGGCAGACCGAGGCGTTTTACTGCATTATAGTGACGAGAGATGATACATAATATAATAAGGTTGTTAGTATAATGAAGAGGTGATAGGAATGGACCGTGACTTATTTATCGAAACCGCTGTTGAGCGCGAATGGTTAGCGCGTTTTGACGAGAATCAACAATGGATTAAAACATCGGCGAAGCAGGCTGATAAAGAAAGTAGACTGAATCATGAACTGATCGACTGGCTGCTTGAACATGGCTATAATCGATTGTCACTCCCGGCAGCAAGAGGGGGGTTCGGCTGTGATATTAAATCTGTCATACTGCTGCAGGAAGTGCTGGCGTCTTATGATGAATCGACAGCTTTGGCAATCGGCTGGCATCTTGGTATCGTCGGTGAAGTATTCGGCGGCAATCTCTGGTCGGCTGAGATGATGGAGCAGTTTACAGAGGATATAGTGAACGGTGGAATTGCCAACCGCGTTGTCTCTGAAGCAGAGACAGGCAGTCCGACACGCGGCGGCAAACCGGCTACCCATGCAGTAAGACATGAAGATGGCTGGCTTTTGAACGGCGTTAAAACATATGTATCGATGAGTCACCGGCTGACGCATTACATAGTAGGGACTTTTGTTGAAGAGAAAGAAGCCATGTGCTTTTTCTACGTGCCGGCCCATACAGCGGGTGCGGAAATTGTTGAAACGTGGAATGTTATGGGTATGCGTGCGACTGCAAGTCATGACTTAATATTGACCGATGTTTTTGTACCGGATCGATATTTAGTGGAAGTAAGCCGTAGAAGACAGGGAAATGCATGGCTCATGCATATTCCAAGTGTTTATCTAGGCATCGCTCAAGGCGCTCATGATGATGCGGTTCATTTTGCTGTGGCACATTCGCCCAACTCTATTCAAGGCGTGATTGCCGACTTGCCGCATATAGAGATGAAGCTCGGAGAAATGGAGCTGAAACTCATGACTGCCCGACACTTTCTCTACCATGCAGCACAGCTGACAAGTGAGAATAATCTCGGGCCGACTTTCAGCGCAGCGAAATACATTGTCGTTAACTACGCGCAGGAGATTGTCGATATCGCGATGCGTATTATGGGAGCTAAAAGTCTGGAGCAGGACGGTGTGACCGAGCGCCGTTACCGAAGTGTCCGGGCCGGGCTTCACAATCCGCCGATGGATGACGCTGTTATTCGTCTGCTGGCTGAGCAGGCAAAAAATCAATTATCTTAAAAAAATAAGTTGCGAAAGCATTTTTTTACTAGTATGATGAAAAAGAATTATAAATGAGAATGAATCTCAATTAGGAGGAAGACAATGAAGAAGTGGCTTATACTAATGATTGCATGCTTGTTAACACTGGCTGCATGTGGCAATACATCAACGGATAAGAAATCAGGCACAGCTGATAGTTCAAGCAAAGTTAACTATAAACTGGACAACGGGAAAACAATCAAAATTCCTAAACAACCGAAACGTATTGTACTGATGGGAGCAAGCTACACAGGTAACCTGCTTGACCTTGGCGTGAAACCAGTAGGCGTTGATGCTTACGCGTTTCAATCAGACATTTTGAAACCGAAACTGGACGGCGTAGTGCAGCTCGGAGCAGGTGATGTTGAGAAGATTGTTGAGTTAAAACCTGATCTGATCATTTCATTCGATACCGATAAGAACAATGCAAAGTATGCAAAAATTGCTCCGACGATACCGGTGAACTATGCGAAACACGGTTATCTTGAGATTCATGAAGAACTTGGAAAAATATTAGGGAAAGAAAAAGAAGCGAAAGCATTCGTTGATCAGTGGAAAGAGAAGACCGCTCAAGACGGCAAGGAAATCAAAGCTAAAATCGGTGCGGATAAAACAGTCGCTATCTATCAGATCTTCCAGAAAAAAATCTATGTCTACGGCGATAACTGGGGCCGTGGTTCAGAAATCATCTATCAGGCATTCGGGCTGAATATGCCTGAAGCGGTGACGAAAGACGTCAAACCTACAGGCTGGAAAGAAATTTCAGCTGAACAGATCGGGAAATACTCAGGGGATATTTTGATGATCTCAAGCGATACAGGCAAAATTTCAAACAGCATCGTTGAGTCAAATGTATGGAAAAACTTAGATGCCGTGAAAAACAACCATGTGATTCAATATGATTCAGAAGACTTCTGGTTCAACGATCCGATCTCTCTTGAATACCAGCGAGACGTACTGAAAAAAGAACTATTAAAAGTAGCGGAATAATATAACAAGGACGCTTATCTGAATTTCAGATAAGCGTTTTTGTTTATTGTAAACTTTTTATTTATTTAAGTTAACAATATTGCTATAATCATATTAATTGAAAAAGGGGGATTTGTTAATGAAGACGAAAGACATGGTTATTGTCGCGATGTTTGCGGCTGTTATTGCAGTGCTTGGTATATTACCGGCTATTCCGATTCCGGCAATCGGAGTGCCGTTTACATTTCAGAACTTAGGAATTATTTTAGCGGGCTGTCTGCTTGGTAGAAAGCTCGGCGGATTGAGTGTCTTATTATTTACGGTTTTAGTCGCATGCGGCCTGCCGTTGTTGTCAGGCGGCCGGGGTGGTCTGGCATTGTTCTTCGGTCCAAGCGGCGGCTATATTTTATCGTTTCCTATCATCGCTTATTTAATCGGCTGGTTGACTGAGAAACGATTCCAGCAGATGAATGTGTGGCAAGTATTTTTAGTGAATGGTCTTATCGGTGCCTTTTTATGTAACCTTATCGGTGGTACGTTCATGGCATTTAATATCGGCATGCCATTATTAACAGCGTATAAATCCGTCTTAGTGTTCCTTCCGGGCGACCTTGTGAAATCACTCGTTGCAGCTTTTGTCGCCGTGAAACTGCGTGCAGTTCCTTCAGTCAGACGCTATATTGAGCCGGGTGTTCAGTATGGCAGTCGCTGAGCGTATATTGCAGTATGACGGGGCGGCCATCCAGTTTGATGATCAATGCATGAGCTATAGTGAACTGCAGCACATCATGCGTCTGACAGCGGGTTATTTGGATAGTTACAACAAACCGCTCAAAGTCGCTTTTACACTGGCCAATGAACGGCTGTATGTCCCATTGTTTTTAGGATGTGTCCTTCAAGGAGCACGTCCTTTTTTGCTTCATCCTGAACACCCTTATAATGACCAGCTGCTGCAGCAGATTAAGCCGGATATAATGATAGAGGACGGAGAAGCATTTCTGGCGAAGGTACAGCAGATGGGTGAAATTTATGAAGTAAGAGCGATTCGCGAGGATAAAGAAGAGTTGTTTACAGGATTTACTTCCGGAACGACCGGGATACCGAAAGGCTACCGGCGGAGCGAAGCATCATGGCTTGCAAGCTTCACAATGAATGACGAAGTTTTCCAGCTGCAGGATGTCGATCTCTTTATCGCCGGCGGGCCGCTTTACCATTCACTGACATTGTTTGCAGCGGTCAGCGCCTTATATGCCGGGAAAGAAATACGGCTCATGTCATCCTTCCAGGCGGGGCGAATGATCAGCGGCACAGAACAAACGGCCATATTTGGTGTTCCTTCCATGCTGGAACTCATGACAGAGCATACGACGGATGCACCGCTCATCTTTTTGTCTTCTGGTGCGAAGCTTGAAAGTCACACGCTGCATAAGGCAGCTGAACAGTTCCCTAATATGACTGTCTATGAATACTTCGGTTCAAGTGAAGCGAGTTATATCAGCTATTTGACCCCTGAAGACAGAAAGCGATTTCCGGCGAGTGCTGGTCGATTCTTTCCGGATGTTACCTATCGGTTAATTGATGAAGAGCTGGTTGTCAGCAGTCCTTACATATTCACCGGTTATTTCGGACAGCAGGATAATAAAGGAATGATTGCAACGGGTGACATTGCAGACGTCGAAGAAGGCATGCTCTACTTAAAAGGGCGGCGTAACAATCGACTGATCGTCGGCGGCAGAAACGTTTATCCGGAAGAAGTAGAAAGCATAATTCAGCGCGAACTGGATGTTCATGAAGTACTGGTCACAGGAAAAAGACATTATCTGCTCGGTGAAGTCGCAGTGGCTATTGTTCATCCGCGCGGGAATTTTGACAGACAGTTCGCTGACTTGACCATAAGAAAGCAGTTGGAGAAATATAAATGGCCGTTAAAGTGGATTGTTGATACAAATTTTTTATATACTGACAGTGGTAAGATTGCACGTTTTGCGATGCAGGAAAGGTATGGTCTGAATGAATATAGCTTACATCGTTGACTGCAAAAGAATTCCTACAGGATTACTGGGCGGCCGGTATCAAAATATGGAGCCGGAACAGCTGCTTAAACCGCTGTTTGACTATTTCATTGCAAGTTATCCTGAGCTGACTGCTCAAACTGATGATGTCATTATCGGCAATACGGTTGGACCGGGCGGCAATATTGCAAGATTATCCTTATTATATGCGGGGCTTCCTGCACATATCCCGGGTGTCACAGTGGACCGGCAGTGCGGCTCAGGATTAGAAGCAGTCAATCAGGCATGCCGGCTTGTGCAGAGCGGTGCAGGAGATATTTATTTTGCGGGCGGCGTTGAATCGGTCAGCCGTGCACCGTGGAAGATGATGAAACCGAAGACATTATATGGTAGTGAGCCGTTATCTTTTTATACGAAAGCTCGTTTTGCTCCGAGTGATATCGGCGACCCGACAATGATTGAAGCGGCTGAAAATGTTGCGCAGACTTATAACGTTTCACGGGAAGCACAGGATCATTATGCTTTCTTGAGTTATCAGCGGGCCGCGTTGAATAGCCGGCTGATGGTAGAAGAGAGTATTCCGGTTAAAGTGAACGGTGAGTGGCAGACACATGATGAAGGGCTGAGAAGTGACATTGCGCAAGTAAAGTTAGCACGATACAAGCCGCTATTACCGGGCGGCACGGTGACTATTGGTAATGCCTGCCGTCTGAACGACGGCGCAGCACTGGCACTAGTCGTCTCCGAGAAAGTTGTGAACGCATTCGGTCTGCAGCCGAAGCTTAAGTTCATCGATTCAGCAGCAGCAGGTGTATCACCGAATGTTGCGGGCATCGGTCCTGTAGCTTCCACGGAAAAACTGCTCGGCCGGCTGCAGCTGACTATCAATGATATCAACTATGTGGAGTTTAATGAAGCATTTGCCTCTCAAGTAGTAGCGAGCTGCAGCAAACTTGGCATTAAAGATAATAAGTTGAATGTGTCGGGCGGTGCACTCGCATTTGGACATCCGTATGCAGCGAGCGGCGCTATGCTTGTCGCAAGAAGCTGTCAGCGGCACGGCCGGATATTAGCAGCAATCGGCATCGGCGGAGGGCAGGGTATTTCAACATTATTTGAAAGTGTGGGCTGAAATTGGAAACCGTGAAGATTTGCTTTAAAACTGAAGAAATCTCGGAGTTTTTACTGCATGAAAATGCAGTGCCTGATGCACTGCTGCCGAAAGCCTGGTTTATGAGCGAGACGTCGGCAGCTTTCAATAATATCATCTATCATACAAGACAGCGTGTGATTCATAACAATGTCAGACCGGATAAAACTTACACTGTAAAAATTATGCTGAAAGACAGTCGTAAAATAAAGCAGTTTCAGCAGTATACGTATGAGCTGGTTTATTATGATGGGCCGGTCGTGCGGGCAAGAGTCCATTCTACGTTTGTGCAGGAGGGCCATGATGAAAATTGAGATCACGACCGAGCAGGTGACAGCTTACACATCGCTTTTAAATGATGGAAACAGCATTCACCAAAAAGACATCCCTGTCATTCCGGGAAATCTTCTCGTCCATTATATTATTCATAGTCTGGAACTGCCGCTGCTGAAAAGTAATCAAAGTACGTTTAAAAAGCCGGTTTTAGTCGGTGAAGATATTGCGCTGGATTACCATCAGACTGGTAACATTATAGAGTATCGTATAACATCAGGAAGAGAACTGAAACTCACTGGAACACTAGAACTAATAGGAGGATGACATGCTGACCTTTAATGAGACAAAGCGTGACGCAGAGCACTATCTGGAGAACGCGCGCTTGACGCATTACCATACACCGTCACAGCTGATTAAATATTATGCCAATTACTATGAATACAAAGTCATGCCGACTGTTGAGCAGTTTAAAGAGGATATCGCAGCCCAGCAGAACTTCCATCTGGAAAGAGGGCAGCAGCATTTATTGTTCCTGTTCCCGGAAAACATGGAGCTGTCTGATCAACTGCTGGCTCTGAGCCGGGATTATGGCTTCACACTTAACAAGATGGAGCTTTATAAAGCTGATACAAGTCAGCTGACGGCATCCTGCAATCCGCGTGTGCAAATCGTTGAAGTGCTGGAGCGGGGAAAAGCATTTAATGACTTTCTAGTCGTCTGCCGTGAGAGTGAAATAGAATACGGCGAGGAATTCGTCGAACTGAAGCGGACAACGCATACGAGAGATTTAATGGATCCGTCAGTCATACAGCTCATTGCCTATATGGACGGTGAACCCGCAGGTAAGCTTGAAGCGATTCTTAATAAGCAGACTGTTGAACTTGATGATTTTTATGTCAGAAAGGTGTTCCAAGGGCGCGGTATCGGCAGTCAACTGCAGCACTTTGTCTGGGAGCGGGCGGGGCAGCGTTCTGTCATATTGATTGCAGACGGCGATGATACCGCACGTGATATGTACCAGAAGCAGGGATATAGAAAAATCAGTGAACGTTATGAATTACTGAAAACAGAATAACTTTTCCTCACTATAAACGCCCAGGCATTTGCCTGGGCGTTTTATTTAACGATGCGCTGCGGGTGGCTGTATATATTGAACGAACCATTCCGGATAAAGCCGACTGCAGTAATATTCAAGTCATGAGCAAGCTTGATCGCGAGATCAGTCGGGGCAGATTTAGATAAAATAATACCTACACCTATTTTGGATGCTTTGATTAATATTTCCGAGGAAATTCGCCCGGAGAAGATAAGTACTTTGTCCCGGATTGGAATATGTTGTTCAATGCAGTAGCCGTATAGTTTATCAAGTGCATTGTGTCTACCGATATCTGAACGGTGGATGTAAAAGTCATGACCGTCACTGATCGCTGCGTTATGAAGGCCGCCTGTTTGTTTGAAGTTCGTGCTGCTCTGTTGAAGCTGCTCCATCATATAAATAATCTCATCTGCCTTGATGGTTTTATCGGTCATCGAAACTTTGGCGGTCGCCGCATCGCTGACGAAGTAAAATTCACGGCTTTTACCGCAGCATGAGCTGATCATCCGCTTGGAATAATGAGCAGTGTTATGAGTAAGTTCTTTAGTCAGTGTGATATGACAGAAGCCTTTACTGTCATCCAGATGAATATCCTGGATATCAGCGCGGCGTCTAATGACGCCTTCTGATGCCAAAAAGCCGAGCACGAGCTCCTGCAGGTGTGTCGGGCTGCAGACAATTGTCGCAAACTCCTCGCGGTTAACATATAGAGTGAGCGGAAATTCTGTTGCGATCATATCGTCGACTGTAGTGAATTCATTGTTCTGATATTTGATGATGGACTGATGTCCGGCGATTTCTTCTTTCATCACGACGCCTCCTCACTGCTAGTATACACCAATGGAATTATCATATATATTGGAAACATTTTATAGAAAGAGTAGAATGAAAGAAATGGGTTTCATTAAATTTAAGAAGTTGAGGAATATATATGAATCGCTATGACAGACAGGAAAAGTTTAATCATATCGGCCGGGCCGGGCAATCGCGCATCAATACTAAAACGGTCGGTATTATCGGTATGGGGGCGCTTGGTACGCATACTGCGAGCACCCTCGTAAGAGCAGGCGTCAAGCGGCTCATTATTATTGACCGCGACTACGTGGAACTGTCCAATCTGCAGCGCCAGACATTGTTCGTAGAACGAGATGCAGTAGAATCACTGCCGAAAGTAATAGCAGCTAAAAAACAGCTTGAACAGATTGACAGCGAGGTCATGATTACAGCGCATATCGACCATTGTGATGCAGCGGCGCTACATGATTATTTCGCGTCATGTGACTTGCTGATTGACGGGACTGATAACTTTGAAGTGCGCCAGACCATCAATGATTTCAGCTATAAAACAACCATTCCATGGATTTACGGCGCCTGCGTCGAAGCGACGTATGCTGCCTGTGCCTTTATACCGGGCGTCACGCCGTGCTTCAACTGTGCGCTCGGCAGTCTGCCGGTCATGAACCGGACGTGCGATACAGTCGGTATTATTGAGCCCGCTGTCAGTCTGGCGGCAAGCTTTCAATCGGTCTACGCCATGAAAATATTAACCGGTATACCATTCGACGCCAAGCTTATTTACGGCGATGTCTGGAATAATGACCATACGACGCTTAAATTCGGTCGAACAAAGAAGCCGGACTGTGTGACATGCGGTGTCCACCCGACATTCCCTTATCTCGCTGATACTCAGCAGGAGACCATGCTGTGCGGTCGCAATACCGTGCAGTTCCGCCGTGTTACGGATAATGCGGCAGAACTAGAGCGTTTTCTATCAGACCGCGATATGAATTATCAGAAAACCCCTTATTTTATTCGCTTCCAATTCAATGAGAAACCGATGATGTGGTTTCCGGGCGGCCGTCTGCTGATCCATGATATTAAGTCCATCAACGAAGCAAAAACAGTGTTCCATCAATTATTCGGGTAGGTGATTATATGCATGATAATATATTTAAAGCAATTACAGCAGGCGTACTGACCGTCAGTGATACAAGGACAACAGAGACGGATAAAGGCGGTCAGGCGGTTATCCATGCGCTTGAAGCGAACGATATCACTGTCAAGCAGTACAAGATTGTCACTGATGATGTTCTTGTTATTCAGCAGGCAGTGACAGAGATGCTTCGGCATGTGGATGCCGTTATTACGACAGGCGGCACCGGTGTAGCACAGCGTGATGTTACAATCGAAGCGGTCAAGCCGCTTGTCGCCAAAGAACTGGAAGGATTCGGTGAACTCTTCCGGTATTTAAGCTTTACAGAAGACGTCGGCACAAAAGCTATGCTGTCTCGTGCATTTTGCGGTACCGCCGGCAGCCGTGTCATCTTCTGTCTTCCAGGTTCAGTCGGTGCGGTGAATCTCGCGATGAGCAGGCTTGTTACACAGGAGATCTTCCATATTGTGCATGAGCTGAACAAATAGCTAACGACTGAAGTCACCCGATTTGCCGCCGGATTTGTGGATGAGGTAAGTCGGTCCGATAATCATTCCTTTATCGACTGCCTTTGTCATATCGTAAATAGTCAGCGCAGTGACGGAAGCACCTGTCAGCGCTTCCATCTCAACGCCGGTCAATCCTTTTGTTTTAACAGTGCATTCTATATGCAATATATATTTTTCGTCCGTTTCCCAGCTGAAGCTTATATTGATGCCGCTTAGTGCCAATGGATGGCACATCGGGATGATGCGCGATGTATCTTTTGCGGCCATAATACCTGCCACTTGTGCGACAGCAAGTACGTCGCCTTTACGGTTCGACTGATTGATGATCTGGTCATAAATCATATGATTCACTTCGATGGAGCTGACAGCAACAGCAGTCCGTGCCGTCACTTCTTTTGCGGAAACATCGACCATGTGCGCACGGCCTTCATCATTAAAATGTGTTAATTGATTCATTCGTTTCACCCTTTCCTATATAATCATTATAAAGGACGTACGTTAAATGAGAAAGAAGGATGACAATGCTCGAAAAACGAACACCTATACCTGTTGAGGAAGCAGTAGCCCGCTGTATGGCACATGCTCACAAGCTGCCTGTCATTACAGTGCCGCTGGCTGACAGTTTGGGTTATTACACAGCGGAAGCAATTACTGCGACTTATGATATACCAATGTTCGATAAATCACCATATGACGGTTATGCCGTGAGAAGTGTGGATACAATAGGTGCAAGCGGAGATAACCGGATCAGCTTCCGTACAGTCGATCATATTGGGGCAGGTGCCGTCAGCAGTCACGCGGTGCAGCAGAATGAAGCAGTGCGTATTATGACTGGAGCGCCTATACCAGAAGGGGCAGATGCCGTTGTTATGCTTGAACAGACGGTTGAGACAGAAGAAGGGTTTACTGTGCGCAAATCTTTCAAATCCGGAGAGAATATTGCGGTGCAGGGAGAAGAATGTAAAGCTGGCGAACTGGTGCTGCCGGCAGGCACTCTCATTACTGCAGGCGTACAGGCCGTACTCGCGACATTTTCTTACAGCACTGTGCCAGTGAGAAGGAAACCTTCAGTGGCGCTGATTGCCACAGGCACAGAGCTTGCAGCCATCGACGAACCGCTGACACCGGGGAAAATCCGGAACTCCAATGGCCCGATGATTGCAGGCCAGCTCGCTGAACTACGTATTAAGGCAGCGACTTATGAAGTGACTGCCGATGATTATGACCATCTGCTGGCGCTCATCAAAGAAGCGCTTCAAACGCATGATATCATTATTACGACAGGCGGCGTATCGGTCGGAGACTATGACTATATGCCCGATATTTACAAGGCACTTGAAGCGGATGTGCTGTTCAATAAAGTAGCGATGCGGCCGGGCAGCGTGACGACAGTAGCGTCGCTGGAAAACCAGTTGCTCTTCGGACTGTCCGGAAACCCGTCAGCCTGTTATTCAGGGTTTGAGCTGTTCGCGAAACCAGTCATTAAGAAACTGATGGGAGCAACTAACTGCTATTCACCGGTCATTGAAGCGGAACTGACGGAAGATTTCTTGAAGGCTAATCCATTTACGCGCTTTATCCGGGCAGAACTTGATGTGATCAACCGGACAGTCAAGCCTGCCGGATTTAATAAGAGTAACGCGGTCGTCGCTATTGCTAAGAGCAATAGTATGATTATGCTGCCAGGTGGAACACGCGGATTTCAGGCGGGAGACAAAGTGCAGGTCATCATTACGAAACTGACGGATGTCGCTTCATGGTAGTGCTGCAAGTCGTCGGCTACAAAAAAAGCGGAAAAACGACGGTGATCAATCAGTTGATCCGTGCTGCACGAAAGCTGCAGCTGACAGTCGCGGTCATTAAACACCACGGAGACAAGTCGGGGAACGAGATTGATATTCCTCTTAAGCGAGATCATGTGACTTACATGGAAAGCGGAGCAGCCGAAAGTATTGTTGAAGGCTATCACTATGTGCATAAGCTGCTGAAAAAAAGTGAATCATCACTCGACGAACTCATCAATGAAGTATCGTCAGCTCCAGACATTATTTTAGTCGAAGGCTACAAGCAGGCTGATTACCCCAAAATCGTCCTGCTGAGAAGTGAAAGTGACAAAGAACTGCTCGACCTCACAACTATTACTCAAGTAATATATACAGACGCGATCAGCACAATCAATTACACAGACATTATACAGGGACTGATTAATGATGAAACCATTTGAAGTAGTAACGACACCGCTTGACCCGGAAACTTACCGGAAATACACTGTCAATCCAAAGCAGGGCGCCGTCTGTGTCTTCACGGGAATCGTCCGTGAATGGACAAAAGGGGTGAAGACGGAGTATCTTGAGTATGAATCCTATATCCCTATGGCTGAGAAGAAGCTGGCACAGATCGGCGAAGAAATCAGTGAACGCTGGCCGGGTACGGTGACAGCAATCGGACACAGAATAGGAGCACTTCAAATTTCGGATATCGCCGTCGTTATCGCCGTGTCGTCTCCGCACCGGAAAGACAGCTATGCGGCCAATGAATATGCAATCGAACGTATTAAAGAAATCGTCCCTATATGGAAAAAGGAAATATGGGAAGATGGCGAGGAATGGATGGGCGGCCAAAAAGGGTATCATTCATCCTACAAGGAGGAACATTAATGAGAGTACTGTACTTTGCACATATTAAAGAACTGATCAATCGCACAGAAGATAACTTTACTTTCAGCAATGAACTCAGCGTGAAAGAGTTCAGAAAGCATTTGAATGAAACCTATCCTTTTCTGCAGGGAGAAAAATTTCAGATTGCAGTGAATGAAGAAGTAGTGAGCGATGAAGAGCTGGTCAACAACGGGGATGTCATCGCCCTGATTCCGCCGGTGAGCGGCGGTTGATCGCTATTATACTGGCAGGCGGCGAATCTCGGCGGTTCGGCAGTCAGAAAGCTTTTTATGAACTTGACAGTGAGCCATTTTATAAGTGTGTCGCACAAACATTAGAGTTAAGTGGGCAGTTTGACAAGCTGGTTATCAGTTCCAATGAAGCAATTGCTGAAAGGTTTCAAGACTATCCAGTCGTGATTGATCAGCATCACTATAAAAACCGTGGACCGCTGGCAGGAATTTATTCTGTTATGACAGCCTGTCCCGCAGACGCCTATTTAGTGATTTCAGTAGATACACCGTTTATAACGACTGCAGCATTACATCATCTCATAAAGCAGTATGAAGGACAGCTGACAGTATACCGTGATGACAGTCAAATACATGGGACGATCGGAATATACCCGCACCATTTAAAGGCGGTCATCAAACAGCTGCTTGACAATGACAAGCTTGCATTACGCCATTTATTCAATGAGAACACTGACTATATAGATGTAGCAGCAGTGCCGGGTAACTGGTATGCGAACATCAATACAATGAACGAACTCGCTATAATGAAAGAAGGTGAACGAGATGACTGAACAAATAACAGATAAATTAGGACGGCCGATCCGTGACCTTCGCATCTCTGTTACAGACCGCTGCAATTTCAGATGTTCTTACTGCATGCCGAAAGAAATATTCGGCGATGACTTCGTGTTTCTGCCGAAAGATGAGCTGCTGTCGTTTGAAGAGCTGGTTAGAATTGCGACGCAATATGCGGCACTTGGCGTAAAGAAAATCCGGATAACAGGTGGGGAACCGTTATTGCGACGCGATTTACCGCTATTGATCAACGCGTTGAATCAAATCCCGGGTATTGAAGATATCGGTCTGACGACAAACGGGATGCTGCTCAAAAAACATGGACAGGCACTCTATGACGCGGGACTGCGCCGTCTTAACATTAGTCTGGACGCGCTGGACCATGTGTTTGAGGAAGTCAATGGACGCGGTATTAAAGCAGCAGCAATTCTCGAACAGATCGACTATGCCAACGGCCTCGGCTTCCAGATTAAAGTCAATATGGTCGTCCAAAAAGGGATGAATGATCATCAACTGCTGGCGATGACGGATTATTTTAAAGGCCGCAACATTACGCTTAGATTCATTGAATTTATGGATGTCGGTAATGACAATGGCTGGAACTTTGATCAAGTCGTCACGAAAGCTGAAATGATCCAGCTGATCGAGCAGCATTATGACATCACGCCGGTCAAGCCGAAATATTTCGGAGAAGTTGCCAAGTACTACGAGCATGACAACGGTGCAAAAATCGGTTTTATTACAAGCGTGTCTGAATCATTCTGCTCCAGCTGTACTCGAGTCAGACTCAGTTCAGACGGTAAAATATACGGCTGCTTGTTTGCCGGCAGTGGTTTTGATTTAAAGGGGCTGCTGAGACAAGGCGTATCAGACGAAGAATTAAAAGCCCGGCTTGTGGCGTTCTGGCGCAAGAGAGATGATCATTATTCAGATGAACGAACAGCAGAAACCGTGAAAAACAGGCAGCAGAAAAAAATAAACATGAATTATATTGGAGGCTGAGGCCTCTTTTTTTATTATTTCAGTATAAATAAGTGTATGAATTTATGCTTAATATATGCAATATAAATATAAAATTATTATAACTTAATAACAAATGGTGAGATAATGGAAGTTATTTGAATTTATTTATTCTGTTATTTCATAGAAAATAGGGTATAATAAGTTTATGACTAGATACTATTAACAAATAATAATTATCAATTCATGGTGGTTTAACGGTTTCATATATTATTTTAGAGGTGACCAATGGATAGAGATAAGAAGTTACAGTTAAGAAAGTCAGTCAAGCCTTATGAAAAATCAGAATTGCAAATAAGCATCATTCAGATTATCAATACGTTGATTCCGTATGTTTTGCTCATAGTGACAGGATTCCTCGTATACGATATTTCGCTGGTATTGTCTATTATCTGCGGGACAATAGGTGCATTTTTCCTTATTAGAAGTTTCATCATTTTCCATGACTGCTGTCACGGATCTTTCTTCAAGGATAAGAGAGCAAACAAAATACTTGGTAATATTTCCGGGTTTCTGACGTTGTTCCCTTATGAAAAGTGGCGCCGTGAACATATCACGCATCACGCAACGAGTGGTAACCTCGACAAAAAAGGGACAGGTGACATTTGGATGATGACGATAGAAGAATATAAAGAGGCGACACCGATGCAGCGCTTTATGTACCGTGCATACAGACATCCATTCGTGATGTTTGTTCTTGGTCCGATATATTTGCTGTTTATTTCAAACAGAATGAACGCGAAAGATGCAAAATCAAAAGAACGTAACAACACATATATTCATAATGTTGCTGTCATCGTTGTCTATGGTCTGCTCATCTACTTGCTTGGGCCTGCACGTTTCTTCAGTGTAATGGGACCTGTATTGTTCGTAGGTGGTCTGCTTGGCATATGGTTGTTCTATATCCAGCATACATTTGAAGACGCTTATTTTGAAGATGAAACACAATGGGATTATGTAAAAGCAGCTGTAGAAGGCAGCTCATATTACAGACTGCCGAAATTGTTTCAATGGCTGACAGGGAACATCGGTTTTCATCACGTCCATCATTTAAGCCCAAGAATTCCGAACTATCTGCTGGAACAGGCGCATAATGAAACACCGCCGCTGCACCATGCGACGACAATCGGACTGAAAGAAAGTTTGAAATCATTGAAGTACAAGTTATATGATGAAGACAATAAAGGATTTATTACATTCAGCGAATTTAATAGACGTTTCGCGAAATAGTCAAAAAGCACATCTTATCGATAAAGATGTGCTTTTTTTCCGTGTAATAATAAATAGGCGATGAGTCCGATGATAACAACAATGCTCATAATGGCGTACAGTCCATGCATGCCCGTCGATGGGATGATGCTGCCGAGTGCATAAGGACCAAAACCGAGGGCGAAATCAAGAAAGATAAAAAAAGTCGATGTTGCAAGACCGATCTTATGAGGCTCTGTAACTTTGACTGCTATTGCCTGAGCAATAGACTGGAAGTTACCATAACCAAAACCGATGAATATTGCGCTGATCCATAGCAGCAGGGCATTATGAGTCAGACTAAGCAGCACAAGCCCTATTATAAAGCTGATAAATGATGGAATCATCACAATATTAGTTCCTTTCGTATCCATCATGCGTCCTGTCACCGGTCGGGATAATAACACGGTAATCGCATAAACAAGGAAGAAGAAACTTCCCGCTGTCACTAAGTCGTTTTCTTTAGTGAAGAATGAAATGAAGCTCAGAACGCTTGAATAGGCTGTACAAGTGATCAGCACGACAAAGCCGATAGGAAGGGCATTCTTATCGATGAAATCACTGATATGCAAACCTTTCGGCATATTGGATTTAACAGGTTCAATATGCGGGGCGATTTTAATCATTGGAATAAGAATAAGTGCAATAACCGCGATTATAAGACAGATGATAAATAATTGCTGATATGAAATGAACTGCAGCAGGAACATGCCGAGAAACGGTCCGATAGCTGTAGATAACACAGTGCTCATACTGAAGTAGCTGATGCCTTCGCCGCGTCTATTAACCGGTGTGATAAATGCTGCAATCGTACCGGTCGCTGTTGAAGCAATACCGCTGCCAATTCCGTTTAATAATCTGACGATAATGAGTAGCGGTAAATTGAATGACAGGAAATAAAGGGCAGTTGTAATTGTAAAAATAAGACCACCGATAATAAGAATTTTCTTCTGTCCTAAAATATCGATGTATTTTCCTGCCCAGAACCTGCCGAATAAACTACCGACAATGAAAATACCTGATACAAGTCCTGCGAGGCTGGTAGAGACGTGATACTCAGTCACTGCATAGCCTCCGATAGTAACAAGCAGCAAATACATAGACAGCATGATGATGAAGTTAATCATTGAGACTAAAATAAAGTTTTTAGTCCATAACGGCTCTTTAATATGTTCTTCCAAAGCGCTCTTCCTTTCTATTCTGGTAATATTGAGTAACCATATTGAGCTGTGCGGTCAGTTCTTCGACTGGAACACTGATATTGGCCAGCGATTCCTGCTGGCATGTAGATACTTGCTGCTGAATCTCCTGATACATAGACTGGCCGTGCTCAGTGAGCGATAAGATTTTCTCGCGCTTATCTCTGCCTTCAGAAGACTGGATGAGGTTTAACTCCACTAATTTCTGAATGATTTTCGTTGCGGTTGGTTTTTCTATCGTACGTGCCTTAGCGACTTCTACAAGAGTCGTCGGAGCAGTCTGTGCGATTGTTTTGAAGATAAACCACTGGGCGGAAGATAATTGATAGTTATTAACGATAAAATCCATTTCTCCGACATAAGAACGCCGCAAATCAAGCAGTGCTTCGAAAAATAACTGATTGTTCATAATAACCTCCTAAATAGTTAGTTAGCAAAACTAACTATTTTATTCTAAAGGGTCACGACTGTTTTGTAAAGAGGATAAACTTATTTAACTGAGATAAAGCAAAAAGCACTTTAAGGACTATTACAAAGTCCTTAAAGTGCTGAGGTGAAATTAAAGATAACGTGTGTTGACGAATTTTTCAACGACATATTCTTTCAAGCCGAGGTGACTGTTCTCGCGGCCGAAGCCTGAATGTTTAACACCGCCGAATGGTGTTTCAGGATTAGAGATTTTCACTTCATTGATACCGACCATGCCGTATTCCAGACGAGTTGATAATTCGAATATTACTTTAGCAGAAGAAGCATAAGCATAAGATGCAAGTCCAAATTCTGTATCATTTGCCATTGCAATGACCTGATCGATGTCATTGAAAGAGATGACAGGGACGACCGGTCCAAATGTTTCCTCATAGAAAATGTTCATAGATTGGTTGACGTTATCAATAATCGTCGGTTTGAAGAAGAAGCCTTCAGCATAAGCACCTTCTGTCAGGCGTTCGCCGCCTGTCACAAGTTGAGCGCCTTTTGCCAGCGCATCGTCAAGCTGTCCTTTAATTTTGTCGATAGCGTCTTCGCGGATTAATGGCCCGACCTTTGTGCCTTCTTCCATACCGTTACCGACTTTCAGCGCTTCGACTGCAGTTTTCAGCTGAGTCATGAAGTCTTCTTTGATTTCTTCATGAACGAAAACACGGTTAGGAGCGATACATACTTGGCCGTTATTACGGAATTTTGCAGCGACTAGACCTTCAACACTCGCTTTGACGTCAGCATCTGAATGCACAATGAACGGGGCATGTCCGCCCAGTTCAAGTGACAGCTTTTTAAGGGTGCCGGCTGATTGTTTGTATAGTTCCTGACCGATTGGTGTAGAACCTGTGAATGTCAGCTTTCTGACTGTATCTGAATCAGTCATCGTCCGGCCGATAACATCAGAACCGCCCATAACAAGGTTGACTGCTCCAGCAGGGAATCCTGCCTGTTCCAGCTGCTCAAAAATAGCGATTGCTGTAAGCGGTGTATCGCCTGATGGTTTCAATACGACTGTATTACCTGCTGCAAGTGCCGGAGCGATCTTCCGTGTGACCATCCCTGATGGAAAGTTCCACGGGGTAATTGCTGCCACAACACCGACCGGCTGGTAGATGATTTCATAGTGATGAGCGTTCGGCGCCGGGATGATTTCACCGTACAGTCTTCTTGCTTCTTCAGCATTCCATCTGAACGTTTCAGCGCCGTCAATGACTTCAAGTTTTGACTCGGCAAGTGGTTTCCCCTGCTCAACAGTCATCACTTCTGCGATATAATCCGCATTTTCTTCAATTAAGTCTGCAGCTTTACGCAAAATGTTCACGCGGTCTTTCAGTTCCATACCGCTCCATTCTTTGAAAGCTTTATCAGCGGCTTCGATAGCGCGTGTCGTCTCTGCTTCGCCGGCCTGAGCAATCGTTTTGATTACTTTGCCGGTCGCCGGATTGATGACTTCCTTCGTCTGCTTGTCGTCGCCGTCTACCCACTGACCGTCTATAAATAACTGATGATGCACTTTATTAATCGCTTCACTCATTAACTAATCCTTCTTTCATAAGTTTGATAGTTATATTTTCCCTCATACAAAATCATGAAACAAACAATTAGCTTCCGCTGATTTAATGTATAATGAATTATCTTGATCACTGGAGGTCATTATGAATCATTCTCAGTCTACTCAATCAAAGGTCCAATGGAAACTTGTCGTTGTACTTGGCCTGCTTGCCGCGTTCGGACCGCTGTCACTTGATATGTATTTACCGGCACTGCCGCATGTCGTTGATGATTATCAGACAACTCCATCAAGTGTGCAGCTTAGTCTGACTGCTTGTATGATAGGTCTTGCTGTCGGTCAGCTGTTTATTGGTCCACTCACAGATATTGTCGGGCGGAAAAAGCCGCTGCTCATCGTGCTCGCAGTCTATGCATTAATGTCGCTGTTGTCAGCCGTTGCTCCGACGATTAACTGGTTAATACTCATCCGGTTTTTCCAGGGATTTGCCGGCGGAGCAGGGGCAGTTATTGCCCGTGCAATTTCTGCGGATTTATATAAAGGAAAAGCGCTGACGAAGTTTATGAGCATGCTCATGCTCGTCAATGGACTGGCACCGATACTTGCCCCGATAATCGGCGGGATCATCCTGCGTTTTTCAGTATGGCAGACCGTGTTTTACATTCTTGCAGGCTACGGCATACTTATGTTTCTGCTGAGTACAATGCTCAAAGAAAGTCTGCCGAAGACAAGTCGTCAAAACGCTCGAATTTCTTCTATTTTTATTGATTTCAAGGCACTGCTCAGCAATCAGAAGTTTGTAGTATTGCTGGTGCTTCAGTCATTGACGTACGGTGTATTATTCAGCTATATCGCCGGGTCACCGTTTATTACCCAGAAAATTTATCGTATTTCACCGCAGCAGTTCAGCTTGATGTTTGCGGTGAATGGAATCGGCCTTATTTTATTCAGTCAGTTTACTGCCCGGCTTGTAGACCGCATGCCTGAAGGCGCTATTTTGAAGCTGGGTCAGAACATCCAGTTTATAGGAATGATAGCGACAGTGATCGTCCTCATGTTCCATATGCCGGTATGGCTGCTTTTCAGTGCATTATTTTTACTGATAGCGCCGGTCAGCATGATTGGTACTACCGGTTTTTCGCTCGCTATGCAAGTTCAGCGGCAGGGGGCAGGGAGTGCTGCAGCATTACTTGGTCTCGTCCAGTTTTTAATCGGCGGCGCCTTGTCACCATTAGTAGGTGTAATGGGTGAAGCTAGTTTTATTCCTTTTTTAATCATTATTATTGCTCTTTCTATCATTGCGCAGCTGTTGAGAATAGTTGTACTGAATCGTATGACATTGACCGATAACGGGCACTAAAAAAAGCGTCTGAGGAGATGCTCCTCGGACGCTTATCGTTTGTTGAATAATTTCTTGATGTTATTTCTATAGTAATATAGTAATAATATCAGTCCGGCCAGAATAGATAAGGTGATGCCTATTGTCAGCTGGACGAAGTAGTCATCGATGAATTTCTTGATGCGGTACTGCTGGTAATCTTCGTAAGTGACATTAGGAACATCAGTATCTTTTGAGACAAATGAACGTGCGTACTGATAGGTCGCTTTACCATCTTTGAAAATCAGTTTGCCAGTAACGCCTTTTTTGACGACATCATATAAGTCATGATGAATGTACAGTTCTTGATCACCGTTTTTGTAGTAGCCTTTACTGAGTACTTTCTTGTAGCTGTACTTGCTGTATACATCGTCCATAATTGCATTGGCAATTTTATTGCGGTTGAATTCAGCCGGCGGATCATACCAGTCTTCGACACCCATGATCACTTGAATAATGCGCATGCCGTTTCTTCTGCCGGTAATCGTCGTATTAAAGCCTGCCGTGTCGCTTGACCCGGTTTTCAGGCCATCGACACCTTTGTAGCTGAGCTGTGCGCCTTCTAACGAATGGTTGTATGTGGCGAATGTCTCTTCGTCAATCGTCCCTTTTTTGACAGTGACAGTGAGCAGCTTCGTATAGTTCAGTACTTGAGGATATTCATTGACGATATGACGGGCAAGGATTGCATAGTCCCGTGCAGTAGAAATATTGTCATCATCCTCCTGGTAACGCGCCGGCTTGTACTGCAGCAGCAGATTGTTCGGAGGGCCTGCCGGGTTATAGTAATGCGTATTCTTCATACCGAGCTTCGACGCTGTTTTATTCATTAAATCGACAAAGTCAGAATCATCTTTGTGGACTAACGAGGACAGCATGAACGTCGCTGAATTCGATGAAGCGGTGAGCATAATGTGCAGCAGTTCATCAACCGTATAAGTCGCGCCTTTACGGAAATGATTATTGCTCAGCATCGGCAGTGTTGAAATCTCATAAAATTTGTCGTTGACCGTCACTTTAGTGTTTAAATTGAACTTACCGTGGTCCATCGCCTGATAGACGAGGTACAGTGTCATCAGTTTAGACATAGAAGCGGGCGGCCACTTTACATCTGGGTGATCCGAGTAGAGAACCTGCCCATTTTTCGCTGCAATGACTATCGTTCCTTTTGGATTATAGTTTTCGGTCATCGGATAGCCATCTTCATTTGCTATTTCAACAGGCGTTTTAGCGTAAGTGACAGGAGCGAGCAGCAGTTGTCCCGCAAGCAGTAACAGTAATAATTTGGGATAAATAGTTTTCATTGGTCAGCCTCTTATTGTTCAGTAAATGTTATTATTATCTAATAGTAACATAAATGTTTTTAACGTATCATCAATAAAAATGGACAGATTTTGAAAGAAACTATTAAAAGAAAATATTATATGTATATTTCTTTATCATTTATCATTGTAAGCGTTTATTAAATTTTTATTATTCGACTTTCGAGTACTATTTGCCTTCAATACAAAATAATTGTTCGCTTTTTTTAGAAAAAGTATATCCAATTAAACTTTAATAGTGCTATAATCTTTCTACATTCAAAAATTATAAAGGTGGAAATTATGAATCCCTATTTATTGCTTAACGTTTTAGGTATTTTTGTATTTATCCTTATTGCTTATCTGTTTTCAAGAGATAGAAAAAATGTTGACTGGAAATCAGTAGTTATTATGCTGCTTGTCAACTTGCTGCTTGCCTGGTTCTTCACTCAGTTTCCGTGGGGACGTATGGTGGTCAAAGGAGTAGCAGACGGTTTCAGCTGGATGCTTGAAGCAGCTTATGTCGGTGTCGGCATGCCGTTTGGCAGCTGGGTCGCTGACCGGATGAAAATGGACATGGCGGTAGCAGCGTTACTGCCGATTTTATTCATTGTCCCGCTGTTCGATATTTTAATGTATATCGGCGTGCTGCCGTTCATTATCAAGTGGTTCGGCTGGTTGATCGGTAAAATAACCGGACAGCCGAAGTTTGAATCGTTCTTCTCAGTAGAAATGATGGTATTAGGTAACACAGAAGCACTGGCTGTGTCACAGGCGCAGGTCCGTGAAATGAATGCAGCCCGCGTATTGACCATCGCTTTAATGTCTATGAGCTGTATTTCAGGGTCAATTGTCGGGGCGTATGTCACGATGGTACCTGGTGAACTCGTATTGACAGCGATTCCTTTGAACATTATTAACGCGATTATTATTACGACAATTCTTAATCCGATCAAATTGACACCGGAAGAAGATTACATTGTAGAAATTAAACAGGAAAAACGTCAGCCGTTCTTCTCATTTTTAGGAGATTCTGTACTTGGTGCAGGTAAATTGATTTTGATTATCATCGCATTTTTAATTGCTTTTGTAGCGCTTGCTCACTTCATTGATATGTTGTTGTCGCTGCTCGATCGTTTCACGCACGAAAAAGTACGTCTTGCGAATATCCTTGGCTTCTACATGGCACCATTTGCGATGCTGTTAGGTTTACCTTGGAATGAAGCGCAAGTCGTAGGTGGTCATATGGCAACAAAGATCATCACTAATGAGTTCGTTGTTATGCTCGGCATTAAAGATTCATTGAAAACATTCTCGCCGCATATGACAGCTGTTCTTGTGACCTTCCTCATTTCTTTCGCTAACTTCTCAACAGTGGGGATGATTATCGGAACATTGAAAGGGATTGTCGATCAGAAGACGTCTGACTTTATCAGCAAATATGTACCGATGATGCTGCTCTCAGGTATTTTAGTATCATTGTTATCTGCTGCGTTTGTCGGCCTGTTCAGCTGGTAAATTTAAGAGATTTTAAAATAACTGATGTAATTTCGAATGGTAAGTGGTAAAATGTAACTGATAGAGAGATGAAAAAGGAGGCTTTTTCATGAAAACTCGAACGCTTAGAAATTTAAGACGTAAGTTACAACGTGCCCTGCTGCCGAAGAAAAATGTAGCCGCTGAGTAAAACTGGTTCTTTTAGAACCAGTTTTTTTTAATGACAAATATTTTTGTGAATATATTCACAAAAATATTGCTGTGCAGCAGAAAAAGTATTATAATAAATTTGTGAAAAAATTAACAAACTTTTAAGGGGTCGTTATAATGGAGACAATTAAAGGTAACAAAGTCGTTCTTGTCGGCAATGGTGCAGTCGGTTCAAGCTATGCGTTCTCAGTATTAAACCAAGGGATTTGCGATGAGTTCGTCATTATCGATCTGAATGAAGAAAAAGCCCGTGGTGATGTGATGGACTTAAATCATGGCTTGTTATATGCGCCGAGTCCGATGAACATTTACGCAGGAACATATGCTGATTGTCATGATGCTGCTATCGTTGTCTTATGTGCAGGAGCGGCACAGAAACCCGGCGAAACACGTCTGGATTTAGTCAGTAAAAACATGAAAATCTTCAAAGCTATCATCGATGAGATTATGGCTTCCGGCTTTGACGGGATATTTGTTGTCGCTACTAACCCGGTAGATATTCTGACGTATGCGACTTGGAAATTCTCAGGTCTGCCACAGGAGCGGGTCATCGGTTCAGGAACGATTCTTGACACGGCGCGGTTCAGATATTTATTAAGTAAGGAATTTGATGTTGCTCCGTCAAGTGTTCATGCGAATATCATTGGTGAACATGGGGATTCAGAGCTTGCTGTCTGGAGCGGCGCGAATATCGCAGGGATCTCACTTAAGAAGATGCTGGAAGACTATCCGGAGAAAAAAGGGCGCATGGATGATATTTACATCAATGTCCGCGATGCAGCTTATGACATCATTAAAGCAAAAGGTGCAACTTACTACGGCGTCGCGATGGGATTAATGCGCATCACTAAAGCAATACTCGGCAATCAGGACGTTATTCTCACTGTTTCCGCAAAACTTGATGGCCAATACGGACATGAAGATGTTTATATCGGTGTGCCGGCAGTCATTAATAGAAATGGCATTAGACAAATCATAGAGTCTCCTTTATCTGTTGCTGAGCAGCAGCAATTTAATCGTTCTGTCGAGACATTGAAAGCTATTCAGGCGCCATTCTTTAACTGAAATTAAATAAGACTGACATCAAGGTGTTGGCTTTTAGCCGGCACCTTTTTTATAATGGAGAAGTCGAGCGCTTGTCTCAAGCGATTCGTTAGAATGAGAACTTACGTCAAGTGAACGAGAAAGAGGGAGACGATGAATATTTCATTTAAGACAGTCATGATTGTTCTATTAGGCTGTTTTCTATTTTCTGTAGGAGTTAATACATTTATCATTCCTGCCCATCTTGGTGAAGGCGGCGTGACCGGTCTGTCACTCGTGCTGTTATATGCATTTGGCTGGTCACCGGCCTGGACGACACTTGCGATGAACTTAGTGCTCTTGGCAGTCGGCTATAAATTTCTGTCGAAGCGTTCTATGGTACTGACTGTTATTGCCATTATGGCGCTTGCTGTATTTCTGAAACTGACAGAAAGCTGGCAGCTTCATCTGCATGAAGTGCTCGTCAGCACTGTGTTCGGTGGATTTATAGTCGGCATCGGCATCGGACTGATTGTTATCGTCGGCGGGACGACAGCCGGAACAACGATTCTTGCCCGCATCGCTCATAAATATTTGGACGTCAGCACATCTTACGCCCTATTGTTTTTTGACTTGATTGTTGTTGCGATTTCATTGACTGTGATTCCGGTCGAAAAAGCACTGTTAACTGCGCTCGGTCTTTATATCGGCACAAAAGCGATGGATTTCATGATCGAAGGTTTAAATCCTAAGAAGGCCATCACTATCATCTCGCAGAACCCTGAACCGATTGCAAAAATGCTTGATGAAGACATCGGACGAGGCGTGACTTTGCTGAACGGGAAAGGGTATTATACAAAGAGAGAGACCGATGTCTTATACTGTGTCATCAATAAAACACAGCTGACACGTGCTAAACGAATGATCAGAAAAATTGATGCGGATGCTTTTGTCGTTGTCCATGATGTGCGCGATGTATTAGGAAACGGTTTTATACCTGAAGATTAAGGGAGGCAGTTATGAGATTCATTAATTTAGGCAGCAGACAGGACGCAGCTCATTATACAGCAATTGAAATGTTCAAGGAAATACACTATAACCACTGTACATTGCTCGGTCTCGCAACAGGCGGGACAATGGAAGAAGTCTATGCGAAGCTCGTCGAATTACTGACATTGAATCATACGGATATTACATGCCTTGAAACATTTAATCTGGATGAATATTTTATGCTCGATCAGAACGATCCCAACAGCTATATGTCTTATATGAGAGCGCATTTCTTCGACAAAATCGGTATGCAGCAATCACAGTTTCATCTGCCGGATAACGATGGAATTGATGTGGAAGAAGACAATGAAGCATATGACCGTGCCATCAGAGAAAAAGGGCCGCTGCATCTTCAGCTTCTAGGTATCGGAGAGAACGGCCATATCGGCTTTAATGAGCCGGGGACCCCGTTTGACAGCAAAACGCGGCTCGTCGAACTGACAGAGACGACTATTGCCGCTAATTCGCGGTACTTTGACAATGAGGACGATGTACCGACGAAAGCGATATCAATGGGAATCGACACGATTCTTTATTCAAAGCGTATTATTCTCCTGGCCCTTGGAGAGAAGAAAGCAGACATTATGGCGAAGCTGTATGCGATGTCAGCGCCGGATGAGAGTATACCGGCAAGCAGTCTGCTGAATCATCCTAATGTTGAGATAGTGATGGATGATGCAGCCGCCTGTAAGATCGATAGAACAAGTAAATAACATCACAAAACGCCCCGGCAGTTGCCGGGGCGTTTTGTTGATAAGAGACTTCAGCTTATTTCAGCTGCTGTACAAGTGCCTCATTCTTTTCTTTAAACACATCGTTATGACTGGATACTGTTCCTGCCTGTGCGGCTTCCGGATTAATATATTTTTTGGCGAGATTCGCGGCATTGGCTGCATCATGGAAGCAGCCTGCAATCAGCTGGACTTTGCTGGCATGTGATAAAATATCACCGACGGCATACACACCTTCAACATTAGTGGAAGAATCGGCATTGCCTTTAATGTAGAAGCTGTCTTGACGTTCAAGCTTGATGTCACAGTTGTCCAGCATGTCGCATTCCATATGGAACCCGTGATTAATAATGACGTCATCGACAAGCAGTTCAGATTTTTCCCGTGTCCGACAATGTTCAATAATGACCGCATCGATATGGTCTCCAGTTGCCTGCAGTGAACTGATGGAATGGCTCATCACTTTAAAGACACCGCGCTCGTCGAGCTTACGCACCATTTCCTCGTGTCCTTTAAAGTCATCCTGCCGGCAGAGAATATGCACGCTGCGTGCCAGCGCAGCAATCTCATACGCCCAGTCGACTGCTGCATTACCGCCGCCGGAAATCAGCACGCGCTTGTTCTCAAAGCGCTTTAACGACGGTACAACATAATGCAGGTTATTGACTTCATAGCGTTCGCAGCCTTCAATAGCCAGCTTCATCGGTGAAATAATGCCGCTGCCGACTGCGATGATGACTGCTTTAGAATAGAAGCTTGTGGTTTCAGTCACCACTTCAAAATGCTGGTCGCTGTGCTTGATGATGTTGACGACTTTTTCGTTGACATTGACTTCCGGATTGAAAGTCAGGCCCTGGCTGATCATTTCGCTGACAATCATGGCAGCAGGCTTCGGTGCAACGCCTCCGATGTCCCATATAAACTTCTCGGGATAGAGGTTGACCTTGCCGCCCAGCTTGTCGTGATGTTCAATGATGCGCACCGTCATGCCGCGCAAACCGGAATAAAAAGCTGCGTAAAGACCAGCCGGACCGCCGCCGATCACAGTAACATCCAATATATCGCTCATAGGAGCAGCTCCTTTAATAGTAAGTTATCTTGATTTGATATATATTATACTATAAAATGAAGGCATTGATAATGATTATCATTTATAAAATTGTGAAAGAAGGCTATTTATGGGGAGACTGCAGGGGAATCATATTACGGTAAGCTATGATGACCATGATATTATTAAAGATTTGAGTGTTGATATCGCCGACCACAAAATCACATCGATTATCGGTCCGAACGGCTGTGGTAAGTCGACTTTATTAAAGGCACTGGCCCGTATTATTAATGTCAAGAACGGGCAAGTGCTGCTGGACGGTGTGAATATACATACATCTTCAACGAAAGAAGTCGCAAGAAAAATTGCTATTCTGCCGCAGTCACCTGCCGTTGCGGATGGTCTTACCGTCAGTGAACTGGTCAGTTACGGCCGCTTCCCCTATCAGAAGGGATTCGGACGTCTGACAAAAGAAGATAAAGAGATGATTGACTGGGCTCTGCATGCGACAGGGACGTATGAATTCAGGAATCGTCCGGTCAACGGACTGAGCGGCGGACAGAGACAGCGCGTCTGGATAGCCATGGCACTGGCCCAGGAAACAGAGATTATTTTTCTGGATGAACCGACGACTTATCTTGATATCTCTCATCAGCTGGAAATTCTCGAACTCGTTCAATCATTGAATGAAGAGCGCGGCACTACGATTATTATGGTACTGCACGACATCAATCAGGCCATCAGATTCTCAGATCATATCATTGCGATGAAAAAAGGCCGCATTGTCACACAAGGTGCAACAACCGATGTCTTAACTCATGCAGTGCTGGAAGAAGTCTTTAACATCAATGCTGAACTGAGTACAGACCCAAGGACGGGGAAACCGATGCTTGTCACTTATGATTTGCTGTGTAAGCATTATACGAGAATTTAAGGAGCCCGTCATGAAATTATTTAATAATAAACTATCGATTGAACTGCAGGGTGTAATGCTGCTCGCTGTGCTCCTCATCCTGCTGATTGTTTCATTCTGCCTCGGCGTCGAGAACTATTCTTTAAAGGAAGTTTATGACGCTTTATTTAATTACCGTAACATTGAAAGTTACAATATCATTAGAGATATTCGTATTCCCCGGGAAATAGCAGCTGTACTGGTCGGGATGGCACTGGCATGCAGCGGTGCCATCATGCAGGGTGTGACGAAAAATGCATTGGCTGATCCATCACTTCTCGGTTTGAACGCCGGTGCATCAATGGTTATCAGTATACTGCTTGCATTCAACACGGGAGCAGGTTTCCTTGCACTGATGAGCGCTGGATTTATCGGAGCAGTTATCGGAGGTACAGCTGTCATACTGATCGGCATGTCACGCCGCGGCGGATTCAATACGATGCGCATCATACTCGCAGGTGCTGCTGTATCGGCGTTATTAACTGCACTCGCTGATGGGATCGCCCTGTTCTTTAAGATTAATCAGAGCATCACTTTCTTTATCGCAGGAGGCGTCGCCGGCACAACATGGCAGCAACTCCTGTATGCAGCACCGGTCATTATCTTTGTCTTAATCATCACGACATTAAGTGCCAGACAGCTGACTGCTCTAAGTCTCGGAGAAGAGATGGCTCAAGGACTTGGTGTCAATACCGGAGTCATTCGGACCGTGTTTTCGGTGTTGACCATGATACTTTCAGGTGTCGCTGTAGCACTCGTCGGCTCTCTGGCATTCGTCGGACTGATGGTCCCCCACATTGCACGGATGATTGTCGGGACGGATTATCGTCTTGTTCTTCCATTTTCTGCGCTGCTCGGCGGTATATTCATCGTTACTGCTGATATGATTGCACGGATGAGCGGAGAAAATCCGCTCGGTGCAGTTGTGTCATTAGTTGGCGTTCCATTCTTCATCTACCTTGTAAGAAAGGATGGCAGAATTCTATGAGTGAAGCACACAAACGCCAGACTATCATATTGATAGCACTTTTAATTCTACTGCTCGGTGTAATGGCGCTGAGCATGACGACAGGCGACTTCAAGATGAGTTTCACCGAATTTTTCAGAACGCTTTTCGGTATGGGCAGTCAGACGGAACAGATGATTCTCTATGAATTCCGGATGCCGCGCCTGCTTGTCACTTTATTAAGCGGTGCTGCACTGGCACTGAGCGGCGCGCTGCTGCAGAGTATCACTAAAAATCCGCTGGCAGATCCCGGTATTATCGGTATTAATGCCGGCAGTGGTTTTACAATGGTGCTGCTGATTATGTTTATTCCAGTAGACAGCAGCACATTTGTCTATGTATTACCGCTCTTCAGTCTGCTCGGCGGTATATTAACGGCCTTATTGATCTTTACGCTGAGCTATAAGCACGGGGAAGGTATCAACCCAGTCCGCATGGTGCTGATTGGTGTCGGACTTGCCGCTGCTTTAAGTGGGGCCTCTATTATGATGACGACAACATTCAATAAAGACCAGGTTGAGTTTGTTTCCACTTGGTTTGCCGGAAACATCTGGGGGGACACGTGGCCCTTTGTGGTGCTGCTCGGTCTTATCGTCATCATCTGCCTGCCTGCAATATTCATGCGGGCAAATGTACTGAATATCCTCAATACACATGATCATATATCCCGTGGTGTCGGCATTCATGTCGCCCGGGAGAATATAGTGCTCGTGCTGCTGTCGGTACTGCTCAGTTCAAGTGCAGTCGCTGTAAGCGGCGGTATCGGTTTTATCGGGCTGCTCGGTCCTCATATCGCAAAGAGCATGGTCGGACCAAGGCATCAGCTGTTTATGCCGCTTGCCCTGCTGATTGGTGCGATACTGCTGGCGCTGGCTGATACGCTTGGCCGAATGCTGCTGCAGCCGGAAGGTATTCCTGCAGGTATTATCGTCAGTATTATTGGAGCACCTTATTTCCTGTACTTAATGGGTAAGAAGACGCAGTTTTAATCATACAAAAAAGCAACTCGGCTGAAGAACAGCTGAGTTGCTTTTTATATAGCAGACTAAAGTTCACTTGCTTTACTTAACCATGGCACTCTTTGTTTCACCAGATAGCTGATATAGAGCAGGCCGAGCATGACTAAACCGATAATCGTAATAATAGTAAGTGAAGTCGTGTAAGGAACATTTCCTTCAAAACCAAATATAGATTCTCGCAGCGCCTTGATGACATAGGTCATCGGTGAGAAGACATGCATGGTCTGGAAGAACTTGTTCGTCAACTGTATCGGAAACGTCCCTTCACTTGAACCGAGCTGCAGAATCAGCACAATGATAGCGAGGAACTTGCCGATGTTACTGAACGCCGCAGTCAGGAAGCAGACGATAAACATCGCTGTCAGCGACCAGATGACGAGTGTCAGCGTAAAGTGCAGCGTATGCTCGATCTTAATATTGATGACAAATATGGTGAATAAGGCGAGCAGCAGTCCTTGCAGCAGTCCGTAGAGGGCAATCAGCAGAGATTTGCTTGCCCACCAGCTTATGCTGCGTCTATAGGCGCCGACACGTTTATCAACTGGATAAATGGAAACAAATGCAATGGCACCGACGTACAGGCTTAAACTCAGCACATAAGGCGCGAAGCTCTGACCGTAGTTCGCTACTTTAGTCACATCGTTCTCTGTGATTTTCACAGGGTCACTGATACTTTTCGCGTTGCTTTCCTGGAATGAACGGGCACTGAGCTGCTGCAAGCTGCTATCAAGCTGCGATGTCATTTTGTCTGTGTTTGATGATAATGACGCTAAACCTGAAGTAATCTGCTGTGAGCTTTGCGCAAGCTGCAGCACACTCTGGTTCTGCGGAGAAGGAAGTGCTGCCTGCAGACCCTCTGTAACCCGCGTGCTGCCTGCAGCTAGGTCTTGTTCACCTTGACTCGTTTTCTTTAAGTTCGCTGATAATTTTTTTGAGTTCTCCTCCATGGCATTAACGGACTGGAAAATTTTCTTCAAATAAAGTTCACGAATGGCAAGCGAGACGTTATCTTTGACAGCCTGCGCACTTTTATCACCGATACTTTGTCCTGAGTAACTGTAGCCCGGATTTTTCTTGACGATAATTTGGACTTGCTTCGGTTTCTTTTCAAGCATTGTTCCCGCATCTTTCGAAAAGTCTTTCGGTAGACGGATGACGGCGAAGTATTTTCCTGCTGTAATACCGGCTGATGCTTTTCGGCGGTCGACAAACTGCCAGTTGAAATTATCGTTTTGCTTTAACTTGGCGACAACACGGTCTCCTAAATTTTCTTTCCTGCCTTGTATAGCTGCGCCTGCATCTTCATTGACGACAGCAATCGGCAGGTCCTTTGTCTGACCATAAGGATCCCACATGGAATAAATGAAGACAGCACTGTAAATAATCGGTAAAAATAATAACACAATCAGCGCGGCCAATAGAAATTTTTTGCTGAAAATATACTTGAAATCTTTAAGCATTGGAAAACCACCCTTTTAAGCCCTAAGTTATTTTTTACCAGAAGTGATGTAAATTGATTTGATTATTATGAAAGACTTTGTTGTAATAAATAACGTATGACGAGTAACGGAAAAATATTTTAATTCAGCACTGTGCTTCTCTGTGACTTATATTAACGCAAACAGCGGGTTGATATCCAATACTACCTGTCGTTTTTAAAAATATAAGTAAAATAAGCGAATGTCATTAGTTGAATGAGTAATTGTTACTTTAAACGTGTTAATTGTCTTTGGAGAGGGAATAGAATGAAAAAATGATGGAGTGATGACATGGAAATTCATCCGTTAGTGACATCCTATCAGCAGTTTATAACTAATCGGTCGAATCATAAAATCGGTATTATCGGACAGCCCGATGCCGGAAAAAGCAGCTTGATCAATGCCTTGAACAATAATAACACCGCCCATACATCCGTGCATACTGATGCGACACTTCAAACTAAAGAATATGCTTTTGATACATACGGTATTCTCGTCGACTTTCCAGGAGTCGGTACAGAGGAAGTCAGCACCGGCTATTATAAAAAATTGATTCAGCAGAGTGGTATTAACCATTTTGTCTATGTCTTTGAAAGTAAAATAAAAGAAGCGGACATCGAACTAATCAAGTATCTTGCCAAAAATGATAAAGAACTCATACTTATTTATAATAAAACAGACGCGTTAGTGGACATTACTAATCATGACACAGTAGAAGAGCTGAAACGCGATAAAAATACAGAGCTCAAAGTGACATTGAAGCCTTATATTAAAAAGCCGGTGTCCTATATATTTGTCAGCACGCTCACTCAGGAAGGTCTTGACACTTTGAGGCAGACCATAACGGAAATCTTCCAAGCGCAGCAGCAGGATTATAAGGAAAAATATGCAGCTGATGATATGCTCGAAAGCTATTTGAACTATAAGGCGCATTCACTGCTGCCGAAACTGTTTACACCAAGCTTCAAAGAAGTCGTTATGAAAAAGAACTACCAGTCACTTGAACGGACCATCCTCAATCATTTTAAAATACAGGAGGATGATGTGCTGGATTATAAGAAGGAATGGCCAACCATTCAAGAGCATATCGCTAAGTTTGACCATCCTGAAGTTAAAGAGAAAGTCTCCGGCCTGAAAGAGCTGGCGAAAATTGCCCAGCTGCTGCGGACGGTGTTTAAATTAAAAACGTTGAACCCGGTATCAACAGGGCTGGGCGCCCTGTTTGAAGCAGGAGTCGTCAATGCCTTCCCGACGATTCAAGGCTTGACCAACTATATAAGTGAAATTAAGGACATTGCAAGAAAGATTCTTGAAGCCTCACAGGAAGCTGAGTAATCAGCTTCTTTTTTATTGCATAAAAAAGGTATTTCGTGTCAAGCCTCGGCTAATCGTTTGCACAATTGATTAATCCATAGCTTAATAGTCGCTTTAAATGACTGATGCAACTTCAATGCAATCGTTTGCAAAAAGTTGTTGACAGTCTAAAAATCGTCATGATAATATGAAAGTTTCATTGAAAACGCTTTCTAAAAAATAATACTCAAAGGGGATAAAGAGAATGAGAAAACAATCAAGTCTGATGTTAGTGTTCGTCTTGTTATTTGCAACTGTTCTCGCAGCTTGTGGTAACTCAGGTTCGGGCGGCGGCACAGCTTCAAAAAATGGCGGTAAAGATGCAGTCACAATTAACGTCTTCCAGTTCAAAGTGGAATTCAAAAAGCAATTTGAAGCAATGGCTCAAAAATATATGGATAAACATCCTAACGTCAAAATCAACATTGAAACAGTCGGAGGCGGTAATGACTACGGTCAGGCACTGAAGGCAAAGATCGCTTCTAAAAATGAACCGGATATTTTCAACATCGGCGGACCTGAAGACTTAAAACAGCATGCCAGCCGTTTAGCGGACTTATCAGATATGAAAGCGACTAAAAATGTAATCGATGAAGCATTGCTGGCACCGGTTCAAAAAGATGGAAAAACATACGGTATTCCAATGAACCAGGAAGGTTACGGCCTGATCTACAATAAAGAAATCTTCAAAAAAGCAGGCGTTAAAGCAGAAGATATTAAAACGCTTGATGATTTAGAAAAAGTTACGAAGAAAATTGATTCTCAAAAAGACAAACTTGGCTTAAGCGGTGTCTTCGCTTTACCAGGTAAAGAAAAATGGGTGTTAAGTGATCACGGCGCAAGCATGTTCCTCGCATCTGACTTCGATAACGACATTAAAAAAGCAGCAGAAGCTAAAACATTACCATTCACACATAAAGATTTATTCAAGCAGTATTTAGATATTCAGAACAAATACTCTAAACAACCTGTTGCATCACTTGATTATTCTCAGCAAGTAGAAGAATTATTCTCTACTGGTAAAGTAGCAATGATTCAGCAAGGTAACTGGGCTTATCCGACTATCGCTGATGTGAATCCGGAGTTAGCTGATAAAGTAGGACTGATTGCAGTGCCGACAGATTCAAAAGAATTGACTATTCCAGTAGGGGTTGCTAATAACTGGGCAGTTAACAAAAAAGCTGATGAAAAAGTTCAAAAAGCAGCAAAAGAATTCTTAGACTGGTTATACACATCTGATGAAGGTAAAAATATTGTCATGGAAGACTTCAAGTTCATTCCAGCTTATAAAGGCTACGATTCATCTAAAATTGCTGATCCACTATCAAAAGAAATCTACAAATATTCTCAAGAAGGTAAAACAACTGCATGGGTATTCAAAGGTTATCCGACTGGATACACTGATGATGCATTAGGTGCGTATTTGCAGGATTACTTAACAGGTAAATTGTCATTTGACGAAGCGATCAAAAAATCTCAGGATGCCTGGGCAAAAGCACGTAAATAATAGTTAAGGGGATTAGACATTCGAATATTTAAGAATGTCTGTCCCCTTTTTTAAAAAAAAGAGGTGTAATACAGTGAAGACAAAAAGTTTAGCGTTCTGGTTAATGCTTGCGCCGGTGCTTGTCGCTTTATTCATGGTTATTATTATTCCGTTTCTTTACGGAATTTATTATTCATTTACAAACTGGAACGGCGATACGACAATCGTCCCTGACTTTATAGGATTTCAGAACTACTTAAATCTATTTAAAGATGACAGCTTCAAAAATGCACTCTGGTTTACATTCAAATATTCGATTGCCGCGGTTATTATTATTAATTTAATTGGCCTCGGACTTGCCTTGCTTGTCACAAGTAAAATTAAATCAAGAAATGTATTAAGAACAGTATTCTTTATGCCGAACTTGATCGGTGGATTAATTCTTGGTTTCATCTGGCAGTTCATTTTCACAAAAGTTTTTGCAACTATCGGCGAAGCTATCGGTTCTGAATGGATGCAGGGCTGGCTGAGCGATACAACGACAGGTTTCTGGGGTATGGTCATTTTGTCAACTTGGCAGATGGCAGGCTATATCATGATTATTTATATCGCATATCTTGAGAATGTGCCGGAAGATTTACTGGAAGCAGCTGAAATTGATGGCGCGAATACATGGCAGAAATTTAAAAACATCACATTCCCGCTTGTTGCACCAGCTTTCACGGTCAGCATGTTCCTGACATTATCGGGGGCATTTAAAGTATATGACCAGAACTTATCATTAACTAATGGTGGCCCAGGTAACTCAACAAAAATGGTCGCAATGGATATTGTTGATACGGCATTCAAGATGAACTTGATGGGTTCTGCTCAGGCTAAAGCCGTCGTCTTCTTCCTTATTGTCATGCTGATCAGTTTAATACAAGTTTACTACAACAAAAAAAGAGAGGTGGAGATGTAATGAAGAGTAAATGGCTGTTATTAGAAATCATTGGTCTAGTGATTGGTCTGCTCTGGCTGTCGCCTTTTTATTTGATGATCGTCAATGCGTTTAAAACGAAACTTCAAATATTCGAAGATACTTTAGGACTGCCGAAAGAACGGTCATTCCAAAACTTCCTGGATGCCTTTGACCAGTTAAACTTTATGCAGACGTTTTTGAACTCAGTGATAGTTACTGTACTGAGTGTGGCACTCATTATTATTTTCTCCAGTATGGCGGCCTATGCACTAAGCCGGAACAAAGGGAAAATGTCCAACTTGATTTTCTTCCTGTTTGTTGCAGCAATGCTGATTCCGTTCCAGTCAGTCATGATTCCGCTCGTTAAAATTTTCGGGGATTTAGAAAGTTTGAACCGTTGGGGACTTATTTTCATGTACTTAGGTTTCGGTGCCAGCCTGTCAATCTTCCTTTATCATGGTTCACTGCAAGGGATTTCAAAGTCACTTGATGAAGCAGCGATGATTGATGGTGCAAGTAAATGGCAGATCTACTGGCATGTGATCTTCCCGCTTCTTAAGCCGATTTCTGTGACAGTCGGTATTTTGAATGTCATCTGGATCTGGAATGACTTCCTGCTGCCGCAGCTCGTACTCGGACCTGGACAGGAAACAATTCCACTTAAACTATTCTTATTCTTTGGTCAATATACAAAGCAATGGCATTTAGCACTTGCGGGCTTAACCATTTCCATCATTCCAGTCATCATCGGATACTTCTTTGCACAAAAGCAGATTATTAAAGGTGTTTCTGAAGGTGCGGTTAAGTAGGTGAAAATATGATTACAATCAAAGATGTGGCGAAGCGTGCCGATGTGGCGCCGTCCACTGTATCAAGAGTTATCAGCAATCATCCGGCTATCAGCGAGAAGACTCGGGACAAAGTCCGCCGGGTGATGGATGAGATGGGTTATATGCCCAATGTCTCAGCAAGACGTCTAGTGACGAAGCAGTCCAATACTATCGGTCTGCTGCTGAAGACTGCTTCCAAAGAAATGACGCAGAATCCATTTTTCACGGATGTGTTAATGAGTATTTCTAAAGTATGTAAGGACAATCATTATTCAACTGTTGTCTCTACAAGTATGAATGAACAGGAACTGCTCAGTGAAGTGAGCGAGCTGGTCAACAGCAACGCGGTGGACGGCTTTATTCTGCTGTATTCCAAAAGTAATGATCCGGTTGTCAGCTACTTACAGTCCATTAACTTTCCTTTCGTCATTCTCGGTAAAAAACTGAGTCCATTATCTAATGAAATATATATTGATAATGACAATGTCATGGCGGCTTATCAGCTGACCGATTACATGATTAATCTCGGCCATAAAAACATTGTATTCATCGCAGAAAATTCTACGTACGCGGTGAATGAAGACCGCGTTCTAGGTTACAGCCGTGCTTGTCAGCAGGCGGGTCTTATGCCGGAAGTATTTGAAGGAGCGGCCGGCACTGAAGAAGTAAGCGGCATTATTGCAGAGATTAAAACGATGCTACCCCGGCCGACGGCGATTATTACTTCAGACAGTATGATGAACTTGAATGTACTGAGCGAACTTTATCAGCAGCAGCTGAGGATACCTGATGATATACAGACAGCAACATTCAATGATTCTTATTTCAATGAATCAGCCTGCCCGCCGCAGACAGTGGTCAATATTTATCCTGAATCGCTGGGGGCGGAAGCGGGTAGTAGTTTAATAGAATATTTGAATCATCCTGAGATGATTAAACGCAGCATTATTATCCCGACATCAATTATTGAACGTTCATCGACTAAACCATTAAAGGAGCGAGTGCTGTGAAAGTAACGGTATGGAATGAATATAGACACGAGAAAGAATCAGCGATTGTCAGCAACATATATCCGGAAGGCATTCATCAGCAAATAGCATCATTTATTGAAGGCGCGGACGTCGCGACGGCGACGTTAGATGAGCCGGAACACGGCTTGTCTGAAGAAGTGCTCAATAATACGGATGTCTTGATCTGGTGGGGTCATAAAGCACACGATGAAGTACAGGATATAATCGTTGACCGTGTCCAGCAGCGGGTGCTTGAAGGAATGGGACTTATTGTTCTCCATTCCGGTCATTTCTCTAAGATCTTCAAACGACTGATGGGGACAGGCTGTGACTTAAAGTGGCGTGAAGCAGATGACAAAGAGCGTATCTGGACTGTAATGCCGGGCCATCCGATCGCTGAAGGTCTGCCAGAGTTCTTTGAACTGCCTAAAGAGGAGATGTACGGTGAGCACTTCGATATTCCTGCACCTGAAGAACTAGTATTCATCAGCTGGTTTGAAGGCGGCGAAGTATTCCGTTCAGGTGCGACATTTAAGCGCGGAAACGGTAAGATATTCTACTTCCGGCCAGGTCACGAAACATATCCGACGTATTATGACAGCAATGTCCAGCGCGTCATCAATAATGCCGTACAGTGGGCGAAGCCTAGTACAAACGGCTATCCGACATACGGCAATTATCAACCACTGGAATCTATTTCAGAAAAGGAGTAGCATCATGACTATCAAAGTAGGAATTATCGGCTGCGGCAGCATCGCTGTCCATCGTCACATCCCTGAATATCAGGAAAATGACACTGCTGAAATCGTCGCATTCTGCGACATCAACAAGCAGCGCAGCGATGAACTGGCACAAACATACGGCGGCACAAGCTACAGTGATTACAATGAATTGCTGGCAGATGACACCGTTGAAGCGGTGAGCATTTGTACACCGAACTATCTGCACGCTGAGATGACGATTGCTGCATTGAATGCCGGCAAACATGTGTTATGCGAAAAACCGATGGCAACGTCACTTGATGACGCTGACAAGATGATCGTTGCAGCAGAAAAAAGCGGCGCTAAACTGATGATCAGTCACAATCAGCGGCTGAATGAAGCGCATCAAGCGGCAAAACAGGATGTTGCTGCCGGAAAGCTCGGTAAAATCTATTCATTTAAGACGACATTCGGTCATCCGGGTCCGGAAGGCTGGAGCGTTGACGGGCCGGACAGCTGGTTCTTCGACAAAAAGCGCGCATTTATCGGGGCGATGGGTGACCTCGGTGTGCATAAAGCGGACTTAATGCGCTATATTCTCGGTGAGGAATTCAAGGAAGTCGGCGCGATGATTGAAACGTCAGCGAAAGCGAAGGCAACTGTCGATGATAATGCGGTCTTAATCCTGAAATCCACAGGTGGCATTATCGGTACACTGAGTGCTTCATGGGCTTACAATGGTGAAGAAGATAACAGCACAGTGCTGTACGGCGAAAAAGGTGTGCTCAAATTGAATGCAGACCCTGACTACAGCTACATCTTTATCGGCGCAGATGGTGAAGTCGACAAGCAGCAGCTCGGTGAGATGCAGACGAACGATGAAGACGGTCAAGTGAACTCACATACGATCGATGCTTTCATTCAGTCAATCATAGAAGATACAGTACCTATTTGTGACGGTGAAGAAGGCAGGGCATCACTGAACATTATTTTAAAAGCTATCGAAGCAGCAGAAACAAATACTATTACTAGATTTTAAGGAGCAGACATCATGACTAAAGTCAGAATCGGCATTGTGGGCGTGGGTGGTATCGCGACAGAGCGTCACATCCCAGCCTTCAGAGAATTTGATAATGTGGCTATCACTTGTGTTCATGACATTAATGTAGAACGTGCGATGGTTGTCGCCAATCAGTTCGGCATCCCGCATGTCGCAAAAAAATTCGAGGAAATGCTCGACCATGTAGATGCGGTCGTTATTACGACACCTAATAAATTCCACGCACCCTTTGCGATCGAAGCTTTAAATCATGATAAATCGGTCCTGTGCGAGAAACCGATGGCACTGACGACAGAAGAATGTGATGCGATGATCGCCGCTGAGCAGAAGAGTAAAGGCAAGCTTCATATTGCTTACCATTATCGTTTTATGAAAGAAGCAATCGCTGCCAAAAAAATCATCGATAAAGGCATCATCGGTGAGCCGCTTGTTATCCGCATTAAAGCGATGCGGCGGCGTAAAGTCCCTGGCTGGGGCGTCTTTACGAACAAAGAGCTGCAGGGCGGCGGTGCATTGATTGACTATGGCTGTCATCTGCTCGACCTTGCGATGTGGCTCGTCGGCAGCAGAAAGCCGGTCGAAGTGTCCGCGCAGACTTATAATCAGCTGAGCCGCATGCCGAATCCGGTCAATGAATGGGGGGCATTTAACCCTGAAACATTTGAAGTCGATGATCATGTGACAGCATTCATCAGATTTGAGAACAATATCACGATGCTGTTTGAAACAAGCTGGGCTGCCAATGTCGAAAGTGATGAAGAGCACATCAGTATATCTGGCACTAAAGGTGGTCTCAATGTCTTTGAAATGAAAGTCAATCAGGCGGATGATACATTGATGACAACACTGAATATCGACTATATTCAAGTGGAGCATCCATTTGAATATTTACAGACCGAAAACTTTATTTCATCGATTCTCTACCATACGCCGCTGCGCGTGAAATCGACGGAAGCCCGGGAAGTGTCTCGGATTATTGAAGCGGTGTATTTAAGTGCATCAAACAAAAAGGCCATTTTAATCTAGGAGGATGTACGATGAAATTAGGAGTGTTTAATCCTTTGTTCAATGATAAATCATTTGAGGAGATGCTTGATTACGTGCAGCAGTCAGGCGTTGAAGCAGTTGAAGTCGGAACAGGGTGTTACCCGGGCAGCAGTCATATTGATGTTGACGAGCTGCTTAAAAGCGAACGTGCGAGAGAGACGTACCAGCAGGCATTCGCTGAAAGAGGTCTGTTCATCTCATCATTCAGCTGTCATGGTAACCCGATCTCACCGGAAGCAGCATTCAGAGAAGAATCGGATACGGTGTTACGTAAGACGATTCAGCTTGCCGGCTTGATGGACGTCCCTGTCGTGAACTGTTTCAGCGGCACAGCGGGTGATTCAGAAGAAGCGGTGCTGCCTAACTGGCCGGTCGTTCCGTGGCCGACTGAATACAAGGATAGTTATGACTGGCAGTGGGAAGAGAAGCTGATTCCATACTGGCAGGACATCGCAGAACTTGCGAAGACGCATGACGTAAAAATCGGCCTTGAACTGCACGGAGGATTTCTCGTCCATTCTCCTTACACATTGCTGAAACTAAGAGCAGCGACGAACGAATATATCGGCGCTAATCTGGACCCGAGCCATTTATGGTGGCAGGGCATTGACCCGGTCGCGGCCATCAAAATACTCGGTGAACAGCACGCCATCCATCATTTTCATGCGAAAGATACATATATTGACCAGGATAATGTCAATATGTACGGTTTACTGGATATGCAGCCTTATAGTAATGTCAAGACAAGAAGCTGGACATTCAGAAGCGTCGGCTGCGGTCATGACTTAAAAGACTGGACAGCGATGATGAGTGCCTTAAGGACTTATGACTATGATTATGTCGTCAGCATTGAGCATGAAGATCCGCTGATGTCGATAGAAGAAGGATTCCAGACAGCTGTGCGCAATTTAAAGCAAGTTATCATTAAACAGACACCGACCGATATGTGGTGGGTATAAGGAGGAATTACAATGGCAGAGCTGCGATTAGATCACATTAAAAAGACTTACGAAGGTGGCAACACAGTAGTCAAAGACTTCAACCTTCACATTCACGACAAAGAATTCATCGTATTTGTCGGCCCGTCAGGCTGCGGTAAATCAACAACGCTCAGAATGATTGCGGGTCTTGAAGATATTACAGCAGGTGACTTCACGATAGACGGCGTGCGCATGAACGATGTTGCCCCTAAAAACCGCGATATCGCTATGGTTTTCCAGAACTATGCACTGTATCCTCATATGACGGTATATGACAATATGGCATTCGGTCTGAAATTACGCAAAACACCGAAAGCAGACATTAAACGCCGCGTAGAAGAAGCAGCACAAATTTTAGGACTGACTGAATATTTGCAGCGTAAACCAAAAGCATTATCCGGTGGTCAGCGTCAGCGTGTGGCGTTAGGACGTGCGATTGTCCGGGAAGCGAAAGTCTTCTTGATGGATGAACCATTGTCAAACCTGGATGCCAAGCTTCGCGTGCAAATGCGTGCTGAAATTTCGAAATTACATAACCGTCTGCAGACAACGACTATTTATGTAACCCATGACCAGACAGAAGCACTGACGATGGCGACACGTATCGTTGTGCTGAAAGACGGCGATATTATGCAGGTAGGGACACCGAAAGAAGTCTATGATTTCCCGGATAATATTTTTGTCGCCGAGTTTATCGGTTCGCCGCCGATGAATATTTTCACCGGAAAGTTAACGGAAAAATCAATCCGTATCGGTAATTATGAGTTTGATATACCGGAAGCGATCATGCGCTCACTGAAGAATAAAGGCTACGCCGGCAAGGAAGTTAAGTTCGGCATCCGTCCGGAAGACATTCATGATGAGCCGGTCTTTATCCAGTCGTATGAAAATGCATCGTTCGAAACGAAAGTGACGGTCAGCGAGCTGCTCGGTTCAGAAGTCATGGTCTATTCCATGTTCGAAGGCCAGGAGTTTATTTCCAAGCTGGATGCACGTAATGACTTTAAAGCAGGCGATATTGTCCGCCTGGCGATGGATATGAATAAAGCGCATTTCTTCGATACAGAAACAGGAGAACGTATCCGTAACGCAGCAGAAGAAAGACGCCGTCAGGAAGGTGCACTTAACGAGACTGCAGCGCTATAATCACGGTGTAAGTGCATATTATTGTATTGAACTAAAAAAGCTGTTAACATGCGTCATGTTAACAGCTTTATTTATCTCTAACTGGAGGAACTGGAAAATGAAACGCATTTGGTGGAAAGAAGCGGTGTGCTATCAAGTATATCCGCGCAGCTTTCAAGATTCGAACGGTGACGGTATCGGTGATATCAACGGTCTGACAGAAAAACTTGATTACTTGAAGGAACTTGGGATTGACGTTATCTGGCTGAGTCCGGTCTATGATTCGCCGAACGATGATAACGGCTATGATATTCGTGACTATCAGAAGATTATGAGAGATTTTGGTTCAATGGAGGACTTTGACCGTCTGCTGCTTGAAGTACACGAGCGCGGTATGAAATTGATTATGGATCTTGTGGTGAATCATACAAGTGATGAGCATCCATGGTTTATCGAATCAAGGCATTCAAAGGAAGATCCTAAGCGGGACTGGTATATATGGAAAGACGGCAAGAACGGCCGTGAGCCGAATAACTGGGCCAGTATTTTTGAAGGGTCAGCATGGGAATACGATGCGACGACAAATCAGTACTATATGCATGTATTCAGTCGTAAACAGCCTGACTTGAACTGGGAAAACAGAGAGATGCGCCATGCGGTCTATAATATGATCAACTGGTGGCTGGAAAAAGGAATCGACGGTTTCAGAATTGATGCTATCAGTCATATTAAAAAGACGTTCTCTAAAGGGGATCTGCCGAATCCGGATGCACTGAACTATGTTGAATCATTTGAAGGTCATATGAACCAGCCCGGCATCCATGAGTTTCTGAAAGAAATGAAAGAAGCGACGTTTGATAACTATGATATTATGACCGTCGGTGAAGCGAATGGCGTGACGACAGAAGACGCTGATCTATGGGTCGGTGAAAAAAACGGCAAGTTTGATATGGTCTTTCAATTTGAGCATTTGAACTTATGGAATCATGATGTGGGTACCGGCTTTGATATTCTCGGCTATAAGCAGGTGCTGGCAGAATGGCAGAAAGGTCTGGAGAATGTAGGGTGGAATGCACTCTTCATTGAAAACCATGATCGTCCCCGTGTGCCTTCTACATGGGGAGATGACAAAGTATACTGGTACGAAAGTGCGACCAGTCATGCGGCCGTGTATTTCCTGCAGCAGGGAACACCGTTTATTTATCAAGGTCAGGAGATCGGAATGACAAATTATCCGTTCAAGGATATTTCTGAGTTCAACGATGTTCATGCGAAGAATATTTATAACAATGAACTCGTCAATGGTATGCCGAAAGCTAAGATTATCGAGATGCTGCAGCGTATCAGCCGTGATAACGCGCGCACACCGATGCAGTGGGATGACACAGAACATGCAGGGTTTACAACCGGCAGACCGTGGTTGAAAGTCAACCCGAATTACGTTGATATCAACGTCGAAAAACAATTGCATGATGACCAGTCGATTTACAGCTTCTATAAGAAAATGATTAAGTTCAAAAAAGAGAATTTAATCATGACGTATGGCATATTCGACCTTGTCTATGCGAATCACCCGGATGTGTTCGCTTATACGCGGACGTTAGGTGATGAGCAGGTGCTTGTCATCGGCAATCTTGCTGATATTGAAGTGAAACTCGATAGCAGTGAAGGATTTTATTTTGACCCTGAGAAGATCGTGCTGAATAATTACAAGCTTCAGGAATCAGCATCAGATGAAATTATTTTGAAACCTTACGAGGCACGTGTATATCATTTAGCATAAGCTGAAGCAGCATTTTGAGCTCTTTTATATAATATTTACAAAACCCTCACTGCGATATAAAGATGAGGATTGGTAATTATAATGGACGCCCTGGATTTCCGGGGTGTTTTTTTGATGGGAATTTGTCTGTTTCTTTTGTTTTAAGGGAAAATTACTTACAATGGAAGATGAGGTGAAGGATATGCTATTAAAATGGGACCACATCATTCATTATATAAAGAATCTTGAGGATTTTGAGTTTCCGGATGAACTGCTCTTGCTGCAGCCGGGCGGCAGACATGAAGCATTAGGGACATATAATCAACTCAGCTACTTTGACTTAAGCTATGTTGAATTCATCGATGTCTTTGACGAGTCATTAGTGAAGCAGGCGGCTGTTGATAGCAAGGAGCGGTTAAGTTTTGCGGCAACTCTTGAGCGTACGCATTATAAGGAAGGGTTTAAGCGACTCTGTTTTCGTACCGATGATATTAATGCGCTAAAAGATCACTTTGTGTCATGCGGACGTGAAGTGATCGGGCCGAACAAGATGACGCGGACTAAGCCGGATGGGCAGGTCATCAGCTGGCAGCTGCTCTATATCGATGATAACAGCGTCCGTGAGCTGCCGTTTTTCATTCAGTGGGATGAATCAGATGAAGACAGAGAACAAGCGCTCATTTCTTTGTTCCAGCCGTTGACTGTCAAAGAGATAGCGCTTGTTTCAAAAGACAAGGAACGAACGATTACGGAATGGCAGGATTTATTCGGGGCGACTTATGACGGACATGCGTTAACGCTGCCCGGCAGCCCGGCATTCACCATTACAGCAGGTGACTTTGACGGCATACGCTCTATCACGATAGCGTCAGCGGACGCAGACGTAAATGAAGTAACTGTTCACGGGGCGACTTATTTATTCACTTAATAGACGTAGTGATATACACGCATAACTAATAGCGACGCATGGTATAATGCAATGAGAAGGGCAATCAAAATAAATATCATGTTCATTTTCGAAGGCTTCACAATGAGAAAGAGAATCGAAATGATAAGCGTCAGACCGACTGCCACTACGCTGATATCGAGATGATAAATAGCCTGGCGCGTCTGAAAGAGAAAAATGAGCACTATGTTAACAACCATAAGTACTGCCAGCAAAATATTTTTGAACATCATATACCTCTCTTACATGTATTTTGTCATCATTATAACAAAAATAGCCAGACGATTATAGTTGAACGATTGAAAGGAAGATTCACATGACAGTAAAGAGACTTCATATTTCCAATGACATACACGATCAGTTCGTGAAACAGCATCCAAATGGAGATCTGCTGCAGCTTTCTAAATGGGCGGAATCCAAGCGGCTGACAGGCTGGTACGCAAAACGCATCGCAGTCGGCCGTGATAACGAAGTGGCAGGCGTCGGCCAGCTGCTCTTCAAACGTGTGCCGAGACTGCCGTTTACGCTCTGCTACATATCCCGCGGCTTTGTCTGTGATTATAATGACAAAGAAGTGGTAGCAGCATTGACAAAGTTTGCGGTTGAAGTGGCACGTGCTGAACGCGCTTATGCGATTAAGATTGATCCGGACATCGAAGTGGAGAATGCGGGGAATCTTGTCGATTATATGGAATCACTCGGCTACCGCCATAAAGGGTTCGAAGACGGGCTCAGCAAAAGCTATATTCAGCCGCGGATGACGATGATTACAGACATCGACCAGGATGACGAGGCACTCATTCAAAGTTTCGAGAAGAACAACCGCTCACGAGTGAAACTGAGCCAGAAAAAAGGAACAGAAGCGTATATCGCCGGCCGCGACGACTTAAAGACGTTCGCCGCTCTGATGAAAGAGACCGGTGAGCGGGATGGTTTTCTGACGCGTGACGTCTCGTACTTCGAAAATATTTATGATGCGCTGAATCCAGACGGCGATGCAGAGCTGTTTCTCGTCAAACTCATACCGGCCGCTGTCATCCCTAAACTGCAGGAAGAGTATGATGCGCTTGAAAGTAAAAAGCAGAAGCTTGAACAGAAGAAGGATCAGAAGAAAGCACAGAATCAGCTGAAAGATATCGCGCTGCAGCAGACGAAGCTGCAAAAACAGCTCGCTGAACTTGAACAGCTGAATGAAACAAATCCTGAAGGAAAAGTATTGTCGGGTGCGCTGCTGACATTCTCAGGGCATAAATCCTATTATTTATACGGCGCTTCAAGCAATGAATATCGGGATTATCTGCCGAATCACAACATGCAGATCAGTATGATGCGCTATGCCCGTGAACGCGGAGCTAAAAGCTATGATTTCGGTGGGACAGACAACAATCCACCGCAAGGTTCAGAGCATTTCGGGCTCTGGCAGTTCAAGAAGATGTGGGGCACGCGTCTGAGTGAGAAAATCGGGGAATTTGACTATGTACTTAATCAGCCGGTCTATCGATTAATAGAACAAGTGAAGCCGCGGGTGACGAAGATGAAGCTGAAATTCACTAAAGGACGTAAAAAGTAGGGATCATATGAGGATAGCGATAATTGGCGGCGGCAAAATGGTAACACAGATGGTAAAGGGCTGGAAAAATAGCGGGCTGGAACTCAGCGCATTTGGTCTATGGCTCAGAAATAAAGAGAAGCAGCAGCATTTTGTCGAAAAACACGGTGTAACAAGTATTGAAACACTTGAAGAACTTAAAGATTACGATGGTATCATGCTTGGCATTGTACCTGAAGCTTTTGTTGAAATCGCAGGACAGCTGCACCATTATTTAGTAGAGGATCATCTCATTATGTCCATTGCGGGCGGTGTGTCGATACAGGATATCGATGATATGTTTGACCATCATCAGAAAATTGTCCGGATGATGCCTAACACACCTGTTGCAGTGAACGCCGGCGTAATTGCCATGAGTCATAATGACTATGTCAGCAGAGAAGAAATCCAAGAATTAACTGAAATCATGCAGCGGCTGGGTACAGTGAAGTGGATTGATGAATCGCTGATGCATATTATGCCTGCTATCGCGGCCTCATCACCGACATTTGTCTACATGATGATTGAAGCGATGGCCGACAATGCTGTCGCTGCTGGTCTGGGCCGGGAAACGGCTTATCAGCTGGCGAGCCAGATGGTCATTGGAGCAGGGAAGATGGTGCTGGAAAGCGGTAAGCATCCTGCAGTCCTGAAAGATCAAGTGACGTCTCCAGGCGGTTCGACCATTCAAGGAGTGAAAAAACTAGAAGAAAAAGGCTTCAGAGATGCTATCTCAAAAGCCATGGATGAAATAACGAAATATAATTAATGTCTGAATTCCAGATAGAAATAAGGGTTCACAAAACTGATATAAAGAATGAAAAATAAATTAAGCATACTGACGAGTATGAGCGTACTGGCCAGTACTTTGTAAGCCGTATTCTTTTCTTTGACGGGAAGTTTTGCAAAAAAATAAACAGTACCATTGATAACAGTGATGATACAGAATAAAAACCAGAAATACGTAGTAAAGAAGATAATTCCACTATTAATGAAGTAACTTGTGGTTAAGACGATATGCATAATGATAAAAAGCAGCATGAGTACCTTTTGCATATAACACCCTCCTATTGCTATTCATTTTAATGGAAAATCATGAGTTTTAAAATATAAATCTGGAGGTAGCACATGAATATTGGATTTATTGGTACAGGAGTCATGGGCCGCAGTATGGCGGGTCATTTGAAAGGACATTCGCTGTTTGTCTACAACCGCACGAAAGAAAAAGCTGAATCACTGCTGACAGAAGGAGCGGTGTGGTGTGACAGTCCACAAGAAGTGGCTGCAGCATGTGACATTATTTTTACGATGCTTGGTTATCCACATGATGTCGAAGCCATGTACTTAGGAGAAACAGGATTAATTCACCATGGCAGAGCAGGGCAGATCTTGATTGACTGCACGACGTCAAGTCCAGAACTTGCCGGTAAGATTGCTCGAGAAGCAGAAGACGCTGGTATCGCAGTTATAGATGCACCTGTCAGCGGCGGCGACGTCGGTGCTAAAAAAGGCACATTATCTGTGATGGTCGGGGGCGATGAGCAGGCGTTCCTTAAAGTGAAGAATATCATTGATATGTTCAGCAGCAGCGTGCAGTACTTCGGTCCGGCCGGCAGCGGTCAGCACACGAAGATGGCCAATCAGATTGCGATTGCGTCCGGCATGATCGGCGTGGCAGAAAGTCTCTATTATGCTGAGCAGGCAGGACTTGATATTGAGCGGGTTCTTGAAACAATTTCTAAAGGTGCAGCGGGCAGCTGGTCGCTGTCAAACCTCGCACCTCGGATGCTGAACGGTGATTATCAGCCGGGATTTTATACGCATCACTTCCTGAAAGATATGAAGATAGCGCTCGACGAGGCAGCAAAGCTGAATATCCAGCTGCCTGGCCTTGAACTTGCCTATCAGCTTTATGATGAGTTGACCCAAGAACAGAAACAGACGACAGGAACGCATATTATTTTCGAGAAATATAGAGGTAATAATTAGCAATATATAGTTATTTGGTCTATATTGTTAGTTGAGAATGAAAAATGGAGGAAGACAGTGATACAGAAAATTATAAATTTCTCGTTACATAATAAATTGGCGCTTTGGCTGATGACATTGATTCTTGCAGCGGCCGGAATTTATTCGGCAATGACGATGAAAATGGAAATGCTGCCTAGTATATCTTCACCGGTCATCACAGTAACGACGCCTTATCCAGGAGCGACGCCGGAAGCGGTGCTTGATAACGTGACGGACCCAATCGAGAAGAAAGTGGCGAGTATGTCAGGTGTCGACAAAGTATCCAGCCAGTCGCTGCAGAATGCTTCAGCCATTACCCTCCAGTATGATTTCGGTACTGATATGGATAAAGCGGAGAAAGATCTGCAGGAAGCTATAGGAAAAATAGATATGCCGGAAGAGGCGCAGAAGCCGACCATCGACCGTATCTCTATGTATACTTTCCCGATTATCAGTTATTCTTTCTCTTCAGACAGTAACAATATCAAGGAACTGACAAAAGTCATTAAAGATGACCTTGTCCCTCAAATTGAAGGAGTGGATGGTGTCAGCAGTGTCACTTTCTCAGGACAGGAAGTTCAGCAGATTGAGCTGCAGTTTGATGAAGCTGAACTTAAGAAAAAAGGATTGACTGAAGACACGGTGCTGCAGTTCATTAAAGGCGCAACAACTGATGCACCGCTCGGCCTTTACACATTCGGTAATGACTTGAAGTCTATCGTCGTTAACGGCCAGTTTACATCAGTCGATGCTTTGAAGTCACTGAAAATACCAATGACAGGTGCCTCTCAAGGTGCAGGACAAACAGCAGGCGCTCAAGCGCAGGCAAATCCGGCAGCTGGTGCGCAAAGCGCTAATCCTGCCGCAGCACAGATGAAGCTGCCGACAGTGGAATTAGGTGATATTGCAAAGATTAAAAATGTGGCAAGCCGCGATTCAATTTCTAAAACAAACGGTAAAGATTCATTGAGTATTCAAGTTGTTAAATCAGACAATGCTAATACTGTGAAACTTGCTAATGATGTGAAAGACATCGTTAATAAGTTCGGTAAAGAGAATAAAGATATTAATGCTCTGCTGATGATGGACCAGGCTAAACCGATTGAAGATTCTGTGAGAACAATGGTGGAAAAAGCACTGATTGGTGCCTTGTTCGCAGTTATCATGATCTTGATCTTCCTGCGTAATATACGTTCGACGTTTATCGCCGTTGTCTCTATTCCAATGTCTATTCTTATTGCACTGCTTATTTTAAAGCAGCTGAATGTCACATTGAATATTATGACGCTCGGCGCAATGACGGTTGCGATCGGCCGGGTCATTGATGACTCGATTGTTGTTATAGAAAATATTTTCCGTCGGATGTCACTGAAGAACGAACGCTTGAGCGGCTCAGCTCTTATCGCCGATGCGACGCGTGAGATGTTCATTCCGATCATGTCGTCCACACTTGTGACGATTGCCGTGTTCCTGCCGCTTGGACTTGTATCAGGTTCAATCGGGGAGTTATTCAGACCGTTCGCATTGACTGTTGTGTTCGCCTTACTCGCATCACTCTTAATTGCGATCACAATCGTACCGATGCTCGGCCATATTTTCTTCAGAAATGGCATTAAAGGCCATCATGATGAAAAGCCCGGTGCTATCGCCGGCTTCTACCGCCGCATTCTCGACTGGTCATTAAGACATAAATGGATTGTCGGCTTACTCAGCATATTATTACTGGTCGGTAGTTTAATGTTAATGCCTTTTGTCGGCACATCATTCATTTCAACAGGTGAAGATAAGCTGCTCGCGCTTACTTATAAGCCGCAGCCGGGAGAGACAGAAGATGAAGTTGTCAAGCATGCTGAGACAGTACAGCATTACTTATCGAACAAGAAATATGTTGAAAACGTCCAGTTCTCCGTCGGTGGTAAAAATCCATTCAGCCCGATTGCGTCAAACGACATGGCAATGATGGTTGAATATAACAAAAACACGCCGAACTGGGATGATGAAGCAGAAAAAGTACTGGATAAGCTCGCAACTTACAACTATCCAGGTTCTTGGAAAAATCAGGACTTCGCTACAGGCGGCGCTTCTAATAGTGTGTCTGTGTCGGTTGTCGGACCTTCCACCGATGCCATTCGTTCGACAGTCGACAAAGTAGAAAAAGCAATGAAAGACGAAAAAGCATTATCCAATGTGGATTCTTCGTTATCAGCAAGCTATGATGAATATACGCTGAAAGTTGACCACGACAAATTGTCTGAACTCGGCCTGACAGCCGGTCAAGTAGCAATGACACTTAATCAGCGTTCACCTGATACAGTCGTCACTAAAGTAGGACAAGGCGGAAAATCAACTGAAGTTGTTCTGACGAAAGCGGAGCAGAACAACTGGACGAAACAAAAGCTTGAAGATACTAAAATCACTTCGCCGCTTGGCCGCGACGTGAAACTGAGCGACATTGTCAAGATTGAAGAAGGTAAATCATCAGATACAATCACTCGTGAAGATGGTGACGTCTCAGCTACTGTCGACAGCAAAATTAAAGCAGACGATGTCGGTAAAACGACAGCGGACGTGCAACAGGCAATCGACAAAATCGATACACCGAGCAACGTCTCTATCCATGTCGGCGGTACAAATCAAGATATCGGCGAAAGTTTCTCTCAGTTAGGTATTGCGATGCTTGCCGCTATCGGTATTGTTTATTTGATTCTTGTACTGACGTTTAAAGGTGGTCTGGCACCACTTGCTATTTTGTTCTCACTACCGTTTACGGTTATTGGTGTCATCATCGGTCTGCTTCTTGCCAAAGAAACATTGTCCGTTCCATCGATGATCGGGGTGCTCATGCTGATTGGTATAGTTGTCACCAACGCCATCGTATTGATTGACCGCGTCATTCATATGGAGAACAGTGGATTATCAACACGTGACGCACTGCTTGAAGCGGCGTCGACTCGTGTCAGACCGATCTTGATGACTGCGCTGGCAACAATCGGGGCGTTATCACCGCTGTTATTCGGCGGCGACGGCTCAGTGTTAATTTCAAAAGCGCTCGGCGTCACTGTTATCGGTGGTCTTGTATCATCTACACTGCTGACATTGATTGTCGTGCCGGTGGTCTATGAAATGCTTATGGCCATAAAAAACCGCAAAAAAAGAAAACAGACAATCACTGAAACACGCTAATTCATATTGACGCGTGTGTCATATCATATTATAGTGAAAGTCACCAATTGAATATCTTATCCAGAGAGATGGAGGGACTTGGCCCGAAGAAATCTCAGCAGCAGGCTTCGGCACTGTGCTAAATCCAGCAAGCAGATGCTTGATAGATAAGTGACCTATGTCATCGCTATTAAGCGGTGACATTTTTTTATATCATTGTATAAGGGGAATCAGCATGACCTACACAAAAATTTTAAATGATATTCCAGACAGTTATTTCGGTAAGACCATGGGACGTAAACTTGAAATCGGCAGCAAGCCGCTGATTAATATGGCAGTCGGCATTCCGGATAAGCCGGCACCAGATGAAGTGATCAAAGCGATGAGCGCAGCAGTGCAGAACCCGGAGAACAATAAATACGGGGTGTTCAGGGGGAAAGATACATTCAAGGAAGCCATCCAGAAGTTCTATCATGATGTCTATCATGTGACACTCGATAAAGACGAGGAAATATGCATTTTATATGGGACGAAGAACGGGCTTGTGCATTTGCCGTTATGTGTCATAGAGCCGGGTGACGGTGTGCTGCTGCCGGACCCGGGCTATACGGATTATTTGGCGGGGGTCATACTGGCTCACGGTGAGCATTATACACTGCCGCTCTATGAAGAAAAAAGCTATTTACCCGACTTTAATGATGTGCCGGCTGATCAGCTTAGCAGGACGAAGCTCATCTACTTGAACTATCCGAGCAATCCGACAGGCGCTGTAGCGACGCGTGAGTTTTTTGATGAGACGGTCAATCGTTTTAAACAGACAGAGACGAAGATTGTCCACGACTTCGCTTACGCGGCATTCGGTTTTGATGCGAAAAACCCGAGTATCCTGCAGTCTCCCGGGGCTAAAGACATCGCCGTAGAAATTTATTCATTGTCTAAAGGCTTCAATATGTCAGGCTTCCGCGTCGGGTTTGCGGTCGGCAACAAAGAGATGATTGCTGCACTGAATAAATTCCAGGATCATACACAAGTAGGCATGTGGGGGGCGCTGCAGGATGCAAGTACTGCTGCCCTGAAGCTCGGCGAGTCGTTTACAGAAGTGCAGAACGATTTGTTCCGCAGGCGCCGTGACCGTGTGACCGCTCTTCTTGATCAACATCACATTCCATACAGTCCGCTTGCGGGAGGTATTTTCCTCTGGCTGAAGACACCTCGGGGTTATGATGGTGAGTCATTCGTCGACTACTTGCTGAAGGAACAGTCCATGCTTGTCACACCGGGCATACCTTTTGGAGAGCGCGGCCGAAATTTCGTCCGTGTCTCTCTGGCGGTTGATGACAGCATTCTTGAGACGTTCCTTGAAAGGTTGATCGAAGAGAAATCATTGTACTGATACATAATAAAAACACCCCAAACGTTAGATTTTAGGTCCAACTTTGGGGTGCAGTTTTTAGCTTAAACGCTGTAGTTGAAAAATGATACACCGATGATCAGTACAGTCAGCATTAGTGTAAAGATATGAAGTATAAGCACGCCTTTTTGGTCATTAATGCGATGTTTAAAAGCAGTGATCTCTATGTTGATGACAAGTGCCAGCACTAACAGAAAGACCCACCATGATGTCGCTGTAATACCGACCAGCAGGCTGAAAGAAAATAACAGCAGGCCGATGCTGAGTATGATTCTTAAGATTCGGGTGAGTGGAATGCTGTACTGATAAATGCTCAAATAGGAGACGAGCAAATAAATGAGCAGGTAAAGCGTAAGTAAGAATATCATGCCAACTGTCCTTTCGAGAAATAAATATAAATGAGAATAAGGGATAACATACTTGTGACAGCGCCGATATAAAAAGGCAGACTTAAATCAAATGTCAGTAGTCCGGTGAAGGCGAGCGGACCGATAATTCTGCCTAAGCTGTCCAGTGAGTAGCTGATTCCTGTCAATTTGCCCATATGCTGCGCCGTTGTTGTCTTTGTAATAGTTGACGTCAGCAGTGTGCGCACCATAGCATTTCCTGCCATCAGCAGCACGAGGCACAGGCCGGCATAAGCCAGATTCATCGTGAACGGCAGCATGATGAAAGCAACAGCAGTGATGATCTGCCCGGCAATCATCACTTGACGTTCTGCACCGTGTTTAACTTTTCTTAAATAGCCGCCCTGCAGAATGGCGCTGACGAAACCACCGACCATAAAGAGCAGCCCCATCTCAGTCGGGGTGATATTAATACGGTTAATCTCAAGCAGCTGGAATGAACTCTCCATCCCGCTCATCGTCATCATGACAATGAATGTACATAATAACAATAACCCGACCGGCTGCCTGAAAATCTGCCAGTTGATGCGCTTGTCTTCTGGACCGGAACGCTCATGATGCGTCTCCGGAAGTTTGATCAGCACTAAAATAAAGATCAGCATCAATATGACAGCCGTGATGAAGTAGGGCAGCTGGTAGGAAATGCCGGCCAGCAGTCCGCCGACAGCAGGACCAAAGATAAAGCCGAGGCCGATCATCATGCCGAGCAGCCCCATATAGCGGTTACGTTCCTCGGCCGTCGTTAAGTCAGCGACAATACTTGTTGTCGTTGAGAAGCAGGCGCCGGAAAAAAGTCCGCCGATAATTCGTGACACGTACAGCATCGGCAGATTGCCGATGAACAGACCGAATGTGAGAAAGCTCACTGTAAAGCCGATCAGGCCGATCAGCAGCACTTTCTTACGGCCGTTATTATCAGAGAACTGACCCCAGAACGGTGCTGCGATAAATGAGGCAATGGAATAGCTTGCAAGCAGCAGGCCCATATGAAAAGCACTTAAGTTCATATGAGCAATCAGCGCGGGAATAACGGGAATGACGACACTGAAGCCGAAATAAATAAAAAACTGGATGCCCATCAGCAGGCCGAAAACCTGCTTAATATTACTGTTCATTCAACTGTTCTCGTACACTGCGGATTTCTTCTTCCAGTTCATGCAGACGCTCTTCCAGCTTGTCAGCGTGATTGCCTGTTGATTGGACCTTCTCTATGTCGCCCTGTAATCTAACATATTCCTGTTTTAGTTCTGTCAGTTGATAATTTAAATCAGCCATTTTGTACACTCCTTTATTTTTAAAATGTAAGTCCATTATAAGCTATAATGGAAGTAACTTGAAAGCGGGGAACTGATAATGACGAAGAAAATCAAAACAAATGCACTGCGTCAGCTGGATCAGCAGCACATGGATTATACTATTTTTACTTACGACGTAGAAGACGGTCAGATCGATGGCATAAGCGTAGCGTCGAAAATCAATCAGCCGGCTGCAGCGGTTTATAAAACACTTGTCACTCATATGGGTCAGGAGTTATTTGTCTTTGTCATACCTGTCGCAGCTGAACTTGACATGAAGAAAGCGGCGAGAGCAGCAGGCGTGAAGAAGCTGGAACTGCTGCCGGTCAAAGAGCTGCTCAGTAAAACAGGCTATGTAAGAGGCGGCTGTTCACCGGTGGGCATGAAGAAGCGGCTGCCGACCATTGTTGATGCGTCAGCTGCTGAGCAGGAGACAATTATCGTCAGCGCCGGACAGCTCGGTGTCCAGGTGAGGCTCAGCCTCAGTGCGCTGCTCACAGTTACTAACGGCCGGACAGCGGATGTGCTGCGATGAAGCTGAAAGATAAATACATGCAGCTTGCCATTAGAGGGCGCCGGACGATTGTCATCTCAGATATCCACGGTGAGAAAGCGCTGTTTCAGCAGCTGCTTGACCAGGTCGGCTTTTCAGCTGACGATATTTTGATTATCGGCGGCGATATTATAGATAAAGGACAGGATTCCATAGGCACGATGCACTATGTGTTTGAACTGCTCAAGCAGCCGAATGTGCATATGATTGAAGGCAACTGCGACCGGATTCTAGAGGAGCTGTATGAAGACTGGCTGTATGATTATATGGCTTACCGGCGTACATTTGTCCATGACTATCTGGAGAAAGTCGGCAGAACACCTGCGGATTATCCATCACAGCAGCAGCTTGCTGATGACATACTCGCTCACTACGGACACTACCGCGAACAGCTGGCTGCACTGCCGACTGCGATTGAAACGGAGGACTTTCTGTTTGTTCATGCGGGGGTTGACGATGACTATCTTGAGACAGACCGCGAGCGGGCGCTCAGCATGCCGAACTTTTATAAGCGTCATCATCAGCTGGATAAATATATCGTTGTCGGTCATTATCCTGCCTGTAACTATGTGGAAGGCGGATTGTTCAGCCATGCAGTGAAAATTAACGACACCCGTAAAGTTATCGCCATTGACGGCGGCAATCAGGTGAAGCCGTCCGGTCAGCTCAATGCACTGATCATTGAAGCGGATGGTTCGCTTAAGTCTGAATTTGTTGATGCGCACCCGGAAGCTTTAGTTATTCAGTCCTTTGAAGTGAGTTATCAGACGCCGCACACATTCACCTATCCGGAATTTGATATAATGGTTGAGGAGATAGACCCTTACTTCACGCTGGCTGTCCACAGCCAGTCGGGTACTGAGTTCATGGTCAAGACTGAATATATTCAGGGAGATTGTGGTCACTACCGGTTGAAAGATGATTATACGGATTTATTTCTGGATGTAGAAGTCGGGAAACGGGTCAAAGTAGTCGATGACACATGTCTTGGTTATATACTGATCAAAAAGGGCAGTCTTGTCGGCTGGGTGCCTGAAGAAGTACTTGCTCATTAAGAAAACACACTACTCGTAGTGTGTTTTATATTTTTCGTGCTGGATGTAATGACGGTGACGGATGACAAGCATAGTCCCGGCAGTGATCAGCAGCACGGGGAAGATTAACGTGAATAACAGCATGAGACCGGCGACGATGAACATGACAGCACTCACTACCGGATAGCGCTTCAAGTATAGAATGCCGAGCAGATTGAGTGCCCATGGGAACAGCATCATCACGATGAGCGGCAGCAGCACGCCTTTCAGTGAAGCGGTACTCGCAGTGACAGAGCCGCCTTGATGAGCAAGAAAGTTCTGGATGACAGCACTTGTTGCACTGAAGTAAAGGACGATGATTGAGAGGACGAGAACAGTCATGATTACGAGTGCTGCGACTGCGAGACGTTTCGGAATTTTAATGAAGTCGTTCATAAAGCACCTCTAGGTTTTATGTTTATTTTATCACAGTAATAAAAGGAGAGGTTTAAATGACACAAAGTTTCATCATGATTATTGCGATGATTCTGCTGGGCTATTTGATGAAGCGGCTCGGTTATTTCACAGAACAGGACGGCGGGGTTATTGCACGTATCATCTTTAATATGACGCTGCCGTCACTTGTCATCGTGACATTGAGCAAAGTAGAAATCGTGCCGTCGTTAATGCTGCTGCCGGTCGTGATGATCAGCTATGCGGTAATCGCAAAGTTTCTGGCTATTGTGCTGTTTCTTAAATACAACAATCATGTCAGAGGGTCAGTCGGCATGATGGCCTCTGCCTTGAACATCGGGTTATTTGCCTATCCGCTCGTTGAACGGATGTTCGGCGCACACGGTCTGCTTTATTTCGGCATGTTCGACATCGGCGGTTCCATTGTCATGTTCGGTATCACTTATTTCGTCGGCAATTACTTCAGTGAAGGCAGCGAAACGTTCGACGCCAAATATTTGCTGCTCAGCCTAGTGAAAAGTGTGCCGCTCATGACTTACATGATGATGCTGACGCTCAGTCTGACACATATCCATCTGCCGGCTGCCATGCTCGACTTCTTCAGTGTTCTGTCGAAAGCGAATATGCCGCTGTCCATGCTGCTTCTTGGTATTTACTTGAACTTCAAAGTCGATAAATATTATTTGCCGCTCGCTGTTAAATACCTTGCTTTTCATTACGGCTTCGGGGCACTCGTCGGTCTCGCGTGTTATTTCCTGCTGCCGTTCGATACAATGTTCAGAACTACTTTACTGATCGGTTTCTTACTGCCGGTCGGCGTATCTATCATTCCGTACGCTATTCAGTTCAAATATCGCACGCTGCCGTTTATCGGTATGGTCACTAACTTGTCTATCATCATCTCAATCATCATATTGTTCATCTTCCAGATGGTCATGCTGTAATTTCGACACAAAAAAAATCTGTCTCGTACTTGAGACAGATTTTTTGTTAGCCTTTACCACCCATGAATGATGGATATTTTGTCATACCGCCGTCGACATAGAGCGTTGCGCCGGTAATATAGCTGGCATTTTCACTTGCGAGGAATGTCGCAACAGTTGCAATCTGCTGCGGTTTGCCGATAATGCCCATCGGAATCATTTTTTCTGTTTCAGCGCGTGTTTCAGGGTCGCTGAATTTTTCGGTGGTGTGCTCTGTCATAATTGCACCAGGTGAGATGTTATTGATACGGATGCCTTGAGGTGCAAATTCCATACACATTGTTTCCATCATCAGTTTCAAACCGCCTTTACTTGCTGCATAATTGACGTAGTTCGGCCAGGCGATGACGTCATGCACACTTGAAATATTGATGATAACGCCTTTTTTGCCCGTTTCAACGAAATGTCTGCATGCTTCACGGCTACCGATAAATGCACCTGTCAGATTTGTCTCCATCACTTTATTGAATTCGTCAGCTGACATTTCAAGTGACGGGGTAGGATGTTCGATGCCGGCGTTATTAATCATAATATCAATGCCGCCGAACGTAGCATAAGCCTGCTGACAGATTTTAAGGACATCTTCTTCTTTACCGACGTCGCCTTGCACGATAACTGCGTCGCCGCCGTTCTCCTTGATCGTTGCCGCGACTTCTTCTGCCCGCCCGGGACTTGAATGGTAATTGACGACGACTTTACATCCTTCTTTACCGAACTCTTCCGCCATCGCTTTCCCGATACCATTTGAAGCACCTGTGATGACAACGACTTTTTCTTTTAAATCTTGATACATGGATACCACTCCTTGTTATTTTTTAGCGTAACCTAATAGAAAAGCTGCAGCAATAATCAGAATAATTCCGACAGCGATACCGATATACTGTTTCTTTGACTTCTTTTCCTTGAGCAGAAAAATACCGCCCAATGTTGAGACGACGACAAGCATCTGCGAGAAGGAGAAGCTGGTCGCTACGCCTACTTTCGGCTGTGAATAAAACATGGCCATGTTACCGAATGCCCAGACAACACCGGGGATGATGTTTTTAACGACCGCTTTTTTCTCAGGATGATGCTTCATACTGAGCAGGAGGCCGCCGATGACCATACCGATTGCCTGCGGGAAAAGCGCATCCCATCCTTTAACCCCGAAAAACTGGCCGATAACGACATATGTAATATAACCGATAGAGGAGATGATAAGAATATGGAGTGCTGACTTCACACTGCCCTGTTCTTTCTCCTGACCTTTGAGGGATGTCAGAATGACACCAGCGACAAGAAGAGCAAGCGCTGTAATACCTAAAATGACAGCAGATGATGACTTCCATTCATCAAAAAAGATAACTGAGATCAAGGTCGTCCCGACAAGCTGCATCCCAGTAGAGAGCGGCATCGTTTTAGAGACCCCGATCTTTTCCACACTTTTTAGCTGGTTACCCTGACCGAGTGCCCAGAACCCGCCGGAAATCATACCGACAATTAATATCTTCCAGTTGAGGTCGGGGTGGACGATGAAGTAAGCAGCAGTACCAATAATGAATGCACCGAGCACTGTCCCCATAATCTGTTCATAAGGCGAACCGCCCACCTTGACGTTGATCAGGACAACGCTGCCCCAGAGCAGAGCAGGCAGCAAAGCGATTAATATATCCATAGCCTCAATCCTTTATCTATTGATGTTATTCTATTCCCGTCAGCTTGTTACTGAAACATGCCCGTTAGCTGTCTAATTAATTGACGCTGTACTTATAATGATGAAGCTCATCGACTTTCTTGAAGCCGAGCTTCTCATAAAATTCAATCGTCCGCTTCCTCTTATCCTCTACGCTCAGCTGTATTTCTGTTGCTTCATGTTCCTTGAAAGCATGTTCTGCCGCATACGTAACAAGCTGATGACCAATCCCTTGGTGGCGATAGTTTTTATGAGTGACCACATAGTCGACGTAACATGTCGTCTGATTATTGGTTGCCAGTACGATGTAACCTTTAACGATGCCTTCGCTTAACAGAATGAATAGTTCATAGGACTTATCAAGCAGTCCCAGCAGTTCTTCTGTCCGTTCTTTCGGATTAATGTATAAGTTTTTCATAAGAGTCTTGAAACTCTTTTTATAGATCGGGCTGTAAGGGATGACAAGGCGTGTATCGATCGCATTGTCATTAAGCCGTGTAGCGGCCATCGTATAGCGCGTACCCAAATACTGTGTTCTCAGCGACTTCATCACAAGTCGGCCGAAGCTGTGCTGTGCACTAATGTAAAACTCATAGTCTTTAATGTCAGGATGTTTATTGATCAGTTGTTCACAGAGCGCTGTAATACGGCGCGAAGTCGCGGCATCTGTTCGTGCGGTAATCGGGCCGAAGACATGGGCGGTCCCATCTGTAATGGTTTCGATACCTACAACTGCAATGATGTCATTTCCTTCGTATAAGACGGCAATATGATCAGGCCCGTGCTGCTCGAGCTGTGTCATAATACGTTCCTGACTGCGTCCTAAATAATTGACATGATATTCCGGCTGCTGATTCATTTCGTAAAGAAACTGGCTGATTTTCTCATACTGCTCTGTCTCATTTCTGTCCATGTGCTGTTCACTCCTTAACTATATGGGTCAATGTCGTTAATATACCTTTATTGTATGGATGTTCAGCAATAGATGGGTATAACTGCTTCGCTTCTGCTGGCGCATTACTTACTAAATACCCGTATTCAACCGCATTGAGCATGTTAATATCATTGCCGCTGTCACCGAATGCGATAGTCTGATTGACTGGAATGCTGAACTTCTTGATCAAATAAGTGACGGACGAGCCAGCTGATATTCTCCGGGAAATACATAGGATTCATAAGCGTGCCTCCTCCATTTGAAATTAGCATAACGGAAACATAGGGTTAACTCAAATGAAATCTTAATAGGAGCATGCTATAATGATGCAATGACCAAAGAGGATAGGAATGATAATATGAAATCTGTTGTATTAGCAGAGAAACCATCTGTCGCCCGGGATATCGCCCGCGTGCTTGGATGTCATCAAAACAAGAACGGCTATATGGAAAACAACCGCTATATTGTGACTTGGGCGCTCGGTCACCTTGTGACGAATGCAGACCCTGAACAATATGATGCTCAGTATAAAGAATGGAAGTTAGATGTGCTGCCGATACTGCCGGAGCATATGAAGACAGTTGTCATCGGTAAGACGCGTAAGCAGTTCAATACCGTGAAGGCACAGATTGAACGCAGTGATGCAGGAGAAGTCATTATTGCGACAGACGCTGGACGTGAAGGAGAGCTCGTTGCCCGGCTCATCCTTGAGAAGTGTAAAGGTAATAAGCCGGTGAAACGTCTGTGGATCAGCTCAGTCACTGACAAGGCGATTAAAGACGGCTTCAATAGACTGAAAGACGGCAGCGCATATCAGGGCTTATATGACGCTGCGCTGGCAAGAAGTGAAGCGGACTGGATTGTCGGTATTAATGCGACGCGTGCGCTGACTACGAAATACGATGCCCAGCTGTCAACCGGGCGTGTGCAGACGCCGACTTTACAGATGGTGAGACTGCGACAGGATGAAATCAATGCCTTCAAGCCGCGGCAATTTTACGGCATGGAGACCGTCATTAAAGGCACGAAGTTCACATGGCAGTCCGGCGGTCAAATATTTGATGAAGCAAAGGTGGACCGTCTGCTGGCGAAGCTGTCAGATGAATCAGCTTCAGTCACTGCTGTCGATACAGTGGAGAAGAAGAAATATCCGGAACTGCTGTATGACTTGACGTCACTGCAGCAGGAAGCTTACAAACGCTATCAATATTCGGCGAAAGAAACGTTGAGCACGATGCAGAATTTATACGAAAGCCATAAACTCGTGACTTACCCGAGAACAGATGCCAACTATTTAACAGAAGACATGGTACCGACATTAAAAGACAGAGTGGCAGCGCTCGGCGGCACGGCGTACCGGCAGACAGTCGTGGAGCTGCTCAAAACGCCGATCAAAGGCAGCAAGCATTTTATTAACGACGCGAAAGTGTCCGACCATCATGCCATTGTGCCGACAGAAGTAAGAGCGAACGTCAATGAGCTGTCGCTGCGTGAGCGTCATATTTATGAGCTGATTGCTGAACGGTTCTTAAGTGTACTGATGAAGCCGTACCGTTATTCTGTTCAGACAGTGACTGTACAAGCAGGCGGCGAAACATTTACCGCAAAACACGAACAGGCGATTGAACTCGGCTTTAAAGCGTTATATGAGACATTGAGCGAAAAAGCAGCCCTGTCATTCCAGCAGGGCGAAGTGATCAATTCCTTGAAGTTAACGAAGACGACCGGCGAAACAGCGCCGCCACCGTATTTCAATGAAGGAACACTGCTGAAAGCGATGGAAAATCCGTCCGCTATTTTTAAGCTGGATAAAGAACAGAAGGCAACTTTAAAAGAAACGGGCGGCATTGGTACAGTGGCGACCCGCGCCGATATTATAGAGAAGCTCTACAACTTGAATGCGATTGAGAACCGTGACGGCAAGCTGCGTGTCACAAATAAAGGAAAGCAGCTCCTGGACCTTGCGCCGGACGCATTGAAGTCACCGGACTTAACCGCCGACTGGGAGCATAAGCTGACACAAATTGAGAAAGGCAAGTACAATAAGCGTCAGTTCATCAATGAGATGCGTGAGTTCACGAAGACATTGATCACAGACATTAAAACAAGCGAAGATAAGTTCAAGCATGACAACTTAACATCAACTGAATGTCCGACTTGCGGCAAGTTCATGCTTGAAATCAAGACGCGTAACGGCAAGATGCTTGTCTGTCAGGATCCGACGTGTAAGACGAAGAAGAATGTCCAGCGTCAGACGAATGCCCGCTGCCCGAACTGCAAGAAGAAGCTCACACTGCACGGCACAGGGAAAAAGGCAATGTACAGCTGCAGCTGCGGTTTCAGAGAGACGCAGGAAGCAATGGATAAACGCTTCAAGTCAAACAAGACAGGCAAAGTATCAAAAAACGAGATGAAGAAATACATGAAGCAGGATGAACCGGTGAACAATCCGTTTGCTGATGCCTTAAAAGGACTGAAACTGTAACTCAGCTGGCTGCTATTTACGAACAAAAACACCTATTAATTTAGAAATGTTCGATTTTTACATTGATTTTTATAGTTCAAAGTAATAAGATATACAAGTGCTTATTAACAGAACGTATAAAAGGAGATTTTATGAAGAACTATTTCAAGTTTGATGAACTGGGTACAAACTATAAACGTGAGATATTGGGCGGACTGACGACTTTTTTATCGATGGCTTATATTCTAGCAGTCAATCCGGCTACTTTATCATTATCTGCAGTTAAAGATATACCTGATTCCATGCGGATGGATGCCGGTGCTGTGTTTGTAGCGACAGCACTTGCTTCTATCGTCGGCTGTCTGTTCATGGGTCTGATTGCGAACTATCCGATTGCACTGGCGCCGGGTATGGGACTGAACGCCTTCTTCGCTTTCACTGTTGTATTGACGCTCGGTATTCCGTGGCAGACGGGCCTGACAGGCGTACTGTTCTCAGGGATTATCTTTGCGCTGCTGACGATGACCGGCCTCAGGGAGACGATTATCAACGCTATCCCGTTTGAACTTAAGATGGCGGTATCATCCGGCATCGGACTCTTTATTACATTTGTCGGGCTGCAAGGTGCCGGTATTATTCAGAATCATGAAGCAACGCTCGTGACGCTCGGAAACTTCCATGACCCGAAAGTTATTCTGGCACTAGCCGGTATTACGCTTACTGTCATCTTGATGGCGAAACGCGTACCGGGAAGCATTTTCATCGGTATGATCATCACAGCGCTGATCGGTATGCTGACAGGTCTTATTGCATCGCCGCATGCGGTAGTCAGCAGTGTGCCAAGTGTAAAACCGACATTCGGTGCTGCTTTCGAAGGGTTAATGGATCCTTCAAAAATTTTGAATATGAAGTTCCTGATTGTCGTGCTGACTTTCTTGTTCATCGATTTCTTCGATACAGCAGGAACATTAGTTGCAGTAGCGACACAGGCAGACTTAGTGAAAGACAACAAGCTGCCAAGAGCGGGACGCGCGTTATTCGCTGACTCATTAGCGACGATTACAGGAGCTATTTTCGGAACGTCTACGACAACGTCTTATATTGAATCTTCTGCCGGTGTTGCAGTAGGTGCCAGAACTGGATTCGCCAGTGTAGTGACAGCAGTATGCTTCTTCCTGGCGCTGTTCTTCTCGCCGCTCATGAGCGTCGTCACTTCAGCAGTCACTGCACCAGCGTTAGTCATTGTCGGTGTACTGATGGTCTCCAACTTAGGGAAAATTGACTGGTCACGCTTTGAAATCGCCGTACCGGCATTTTTGACGATGATCATGATGCCGTTATCTTATTCGATTGCAACAGGTATTGCCTGCGGATTTATCTTCTATCCGATCACAATGATTATGGCAAACCGCCGCAAAGAGATTCATCCCATTATGTATTTCCTGTTTGTCGTTTTCGTGCTGTACTTTATCTTCGTCAAACATTAAAAAAGTTCCGCCACTCTTATGAGCGGCGGAACTTTTTTGGCTGCTGTAAATTAGTATCTTCTATTATAAATGCTGCGTGGATCTGCCCGGTGTGATGAATAGGCAGGATAGCTCAGTACACGGATAACGAAGTACAGCATAAACAGTGCCATAATCCAGTGGCATACCATCCCGATAAACGGAATAAAGGCGATGATATTGAGTATAGCACCGAGCACCGGAATGTACATAAGTTCATTTCTATGGTTATAGCGTCCAGCGACTAAAATAACTGCTATAACAATATAGAGCATAATATTTGTAAAGAGTGGTGCCCAGCCGACAGAAAAAATATAAATACCGCCAAGAGCGGGTATACCAAGAAACGCTTCTTTCAGCAGCATAATCATGCCGAGAACAAGCAGAATTAAACGGATTGAACTTTTCATTAATAGACCTCCAGATTTTCTTCTATTATATACAGACTAATAGTTAAGTTTTCTTGCTGCCCCTATATTATACCATTTTGATTTTATTTTTCTAAATGGTAAGACTTGCAACATTAACCATAACCCTTTAAAATAGAGAAATGTGATTATGAAAAAAATATATAAATTAGTACGGTAAGTCTTGATTTATTATAGAAACTCATGTATCATATCTAATGTTGGACTTTTAAAAGCGATGAAGCGGAAGGTTACTGACACACCCGGCCGCTTTGCCATGGCGATGTGTGAGACAATTTTCGTGGAGAAGTCTATCAAACCAAAATAGACGTTATTAGAGGAGGTAAAATAATGGCAAAACAAAAAATTCGTATTCGTTTGAAAGCTTATGATCACCGCGTGATCGATCAATCAGCTGAGAAGATTGTAGAAACGGCTAAACGTTCAGGTGCTGAAGTATCTGGTCCGATTCCGTTACCAACTGAAAGAACAGTTTATACAATCATCCGTGCCGTGCACAAATACAAAGACTCTCGTGAGCAATTTGAGCAGCGCACACACAAACGTTTAATCGACATTGTTAACCCTACACCGAAAACAGTTGATGCTCTTATGGGCTTAAACTTACCATCAGGCGTAGACATCGAAATCAAATTATAATTTAAAGTAGGAGGTGCGACTTTCGATGACCAAAGGAATCTTAGGAAGAAAAGTGGGAATGACTCAAGTATTCGCTGAAAACGGTGAGTTAATTCCAGTAACTGTAGTAGAAGCAGCACAAAACGTAGTATTACAAAAGAAAACTGAAGAAGTTGATGGTTACTCATCAGTTCAAATCGGTTTTGAAGACAAACAAGCATATAAAAAAGACCGCAAGTCTAATAAACATGCTACTAAGCCAGCTGAAGGCCATGCTAAAAAAGCAGGCACAGCGCCTAAGCGCTTCATTCGTGAATTCAGAAACGTAGATGCTTCTGGGTACGAAGTAGGTCAAGAAGTCACTGTGGATACATTCCAAGCTGGTGACATTGTTGACGTGACAGGAACTTCTAAAGGTAAAGGTTTCCAAGGGGCTATTAAACGCCACGGACAGTCACGTGGACCAATGAGTCACGGTTCTCGTTACCACAGACGCCCAGGTTCAATGGGTATGGCATCTGACGCTTCTAAAGTATTTAAAGGTAAAGCATTACCAGGCCGTATGGGCGGTAATACTGTTACAATGCAAAACTTAGAAATCGTTAAAGTTGATGCAGAAAACAACGTAATCCTTGTTAAAGGTAACGTTCCAGGACCTAAAAAAGGTTTAGTTAAAATCCAGACTTCAATTAAAAAAGGCAATAAATAATTCAGTAATTGCGAAAGGAGGAAACAAACATAATGGCTAATTATGATGTATTAAAAGTAGATGGATCTAAAGCTGGTTCAATCGAATTAAACGACAACGTATTCGGTATCGAACCTAATCAACATGTATTATTCGAAGCAATTAATCTTCAACGTGCTTCATTACGTCAAGGAACTCACTCAGTTAAAAACCGTTCTGCAGTAAGCGGCGGTGGACGTAAACCTTGGAAACAAAAAGGGACAGGCCGTGCGCGTCAAGGTACAATCCGTGCGCCACAATGGCGTGGTGGTGGTATCGTATTCGGACCAACACCAAGAAGCTACTCTTACAAAATGCCTAAGAAGATGCGTCGTTTAGCACTTCGTTCAGCATTGTCAGCTAAAGTGAGAGACAATGAATTCGCAGTACTTGATGCTTTGACTTTCGAAGCACCAAATACTAAAGCATTCAAAGCAATGACGACTACTCTTGAATTACCAAGAAAAGTACTTTTCGTTATCGATGCTGAAGACGTGAATGTATTCTTATCAGCGCGTAACATCCCTGGTGTGACAGTTGTAACTGCTACTGGCTTAAACGTTCTTGATATCGTTCATGCTAACAAAGTAGTGATGACTCAAGCAGCAGTTCAAAAAGTAGAGGAGGTGCTTGGTTAATGGAAGCTCGTGACGTCATTAAGCGCCCCGTAATCACTGAACGTTCATCTGAGGCAATGGCACAAGACAAATACACATTTGATGTAGATACTCGTGCTAACAAAACTCAAGTTAAAATCGCGGTTGAAGAAATCTTCGACGTGAAAGTAGACAAAGTGAACATCATGAACTACAAAGCGAAAAAGAAACGTGTCGGCCGTCATAACGGTTACACAAACAAAAGAAGAAAAGCAATCGTAACATTAAAAGAAGGATCATCAATCGATTTCTTCAGCTAAAATACATTTTCCATTAAGGAGGAAAAACGACAATGGCAATTAAACATTATAAGCCAATTACAAACGGTCGTCGTAATATGACAAGTTCAGATTTCGCTGAAATTACGTCAACGTCACCTGAAAAGTCATTACTTGAGCCCCTTCCGAGAAAAGCGGGTCGTAATAACCAAGGTAAATTGACTGTACGTCACAGAGGTGGCGGTCATAAACGTCAATACCGTGTAATTGATTTCAAACGTAACAAAGATGGTATTCCTGGTAAAGTAGCGACTATCGAGTACGATCCAAACCGTTCTTCTAACATCGCACTGATTCACTACGTAGATGGTGAGAAACGTTACATCATCGCTCCTAAAGGTTTAGTAGTTGGACAGGAAATCAACAACGGACCAGAAGCAGATATTAAAGTAGGTAACGCGTTACCACTTCAAAATATCCCAGTTGGTACAGTTATCCACAACATTGAATTGAAACCAGGCAAAGGCGGACAATTAGTTCGTTCAGCAGGTACTTCAGCGCAAGTACTTGGTAAAGAAGGTAAATACGTATTAGTTCGTTTAAGATCAGGCGAAGTTCGTATGATCTTAGCTACTTGCCGCGCGACTATCGGTCAAGTTGGTAACGAACAGCATGAACTTATCAACATCGGTAAAGCCGGTCGTTCAAGATGGTTAGGCAAACGCCCAACAGTTCGTGGTTCTGTAATGAACCCTAACGATCACCCGCACGGTGGTGGTGAAGGACGTACTTCTATCGGTCGTAAATCACCAATGTCTCCATGGGGTAAACCAACGCTTGGTAAGAAAACTCGTAAAAAGAAAAACCGTTCAAGCAAATTTATCGTTCGTGGACGTAAGAAATAATTATACTAACGTGCAGGCTGCGGCATAAGCCGCAGGCAACTGCATGAAAGAGGGAGGCGCCATAATGGCTCGTAGTCTTAAAAAAGGACCTTTCGTTGACGATCACTTAATGAAAAAAGTTGAGGCAATGGAAGAAAGTGGTAAAAAATCAGTAATCAAAACTTGGTCACGTCGCTCTACAGTATTCCCTAACTTCATCGGTCACACTATCGCCGTATACGATGGACGTAAACACGTACCTGTATATGTCACTGAAGATATGGTCGGCCACAAATTAGGCGAATTCGCACCTACACGTACTTACAAAGGTCACGGTGCAGACGACAAGAAAACAAGACGCTAATTTCATATTTAAGGAGGAGAAACAATGGAAGCAAAAGCGGTTGCAAGAACAATCCGTATCGCACCTCGTAAAGTGAGATTAGTACTTGATCTTATCCGAGGTAAAGAAGTTGGCGAAGCAATTGCCATCTTAAAATTAACAAACAAAGCATCTTCACCTGTAGTTGAAAAACTATTAATGTCAGCATTAGCTAACGCTGAGCATAACTACGACATGAACGTTGATACTTTAGTGGTTAAAGAAGCTTACGCTAACGAAGGTCCGACATTGAAACGTTTCCGTCCACGTGCACAAGGCCGTGCGAGCGCGATCAACAAACGTACAAGTCACATCACTATCGTCGTAGCAGACAAAGAAGTTAAAACTCAACCAGTTCAAACTGAAGAAGCAACTAACTAACATTTCATTAAGGAGGGAATACAGTGGGTCAAAAAATTAATCCTATCGGTCTTCGTGTCGGTATCATCCGTGACTGGGATGCGAAATGGTATGCAGAAAAAGATTTCGCTACTCTATTACACGAAGATTTAAAAATTCGTAAATATATCGCAGAAAACTTAAGAGACGCTTCTGTTTCTCGTGTAGAAATCGAACGTGCAGCTAACCGTGTTAATATCGCTGTCCACACAGGTAAACCTGGTATGGTAATCGGTAAAGGCGGTTCTGAAATCGAAAAATTACGTAACAACTTAAATGCATTAACTGGCAAACGCGTACACATCAACGTGATTGAAATCAAAAAAGTTGATATGGATGCAACGCTAGTAGCGGAAAACATTGCGCGTCAATTAGAAAACCGTGCGTCATTCCGTCGTGCGCAGAAGCAGGCGATTCAACGCGCTATGAAATTGGGCGCTAAAGGTATTAAAACTCAAGTTTCTGGTCGTTTAGGCGGTGCGGATATCGCGCGTGCTGAGCAATATTCAGAAGGAACTGTTCCACTTCATACATTACGTGCTGATATCGATTACGCACATGCTGAAGCAGACACAACTTATGGTAAATTAGGTGTGAAAGTATGGATCTACCGTGGAGAAGTTCTTCCTACTAAGAAGTCTAGTGAAGGAGGAAAATAATAATGTTATTACCTAAACGTGTAAAATACCGTCGTCAACATAGACCGAAAACAACTGGTCGTTCAAAAGGCGGAAATGAAGTAACATTTGGTGAATATGGTTTACAAGCAACAACTACAGCTTGGATCACTTCTCGTCAAATCGAGTCAGCTCGTATTGCGATGACACGTTACATGAAACGTGGCGGGAAAGTATGGATCAAAATCTTCCCACATACGCCATACACTAAAAAACCTTTAGAAGTTCGTATGGGTTCTGGTAAAGGTGCAGTAGAAGGCTGGGTAGCAGTAGTAAAACCTGGACGTATTATGTTCGAAGTAGCGGGTGTTCCTGAAGAGACAGCTCGTGAAGCATTACGTTTAGCATCTCATAAACTTCCTGTCAAAACGAAGTTTGTAAAACGTGAAGAATTGGGTGGTGACACAAATGAAAGCTAAGGAAATTAGAGATTTAACCACTTCTGAAATTGAATCAAAAGTAACAGCGCTTAAAGAGGAACTTTTCAACCTACGCTTTCAGTTAGCTACAGGTCAACTTGAAAATACAGCACGTATTCGTGAAGTTAAGAAATCAATCGCACGAATGAAAACTGTTGTACGTGCAAGAGAAATTGAGCAACAAAAAACTGAACAAAAATAATTGAAAAGAGGAGGACACTCTAGTGAGCGAAAGAAACGACCGTAAAGTTTACACTGGTAAAGTTGTATCTGACAAAATGGATAAAACAATCACAGTGTTAGTTGAAACTTACAAAACACATTCATTATACGGAAAACGTGTAAAGTACTCTAAAAAGTACAAAGCACATGATGAAAACAACACAGCTAAAATGGGCGATATCGTAAGAATTATGGAAACACGTCCTTTATCAGCTACAAAACGCTTCCGTCTAGTTGAAGTTGTAGAAGAATCAGTAATCATTTAATTATCAAGATAAAGGAGGTAACTCAGAATGATCCAACAGGAATCACGCTTGAAAGTGGCAGACAACTCTGGTGCTCGTGAAGTATTAACTATTAAAGTATTAGGCGGATCTGGCCGTAAAACAGCTAACATCGGTGACGTTATTGTATGTACCGTTAAAAATGCTACACCAGGTGGCGTTGTTAAAAAAGGTGACGTTGTTAAAGCTGTAATCGTTCGTACTAAATCTGGTGTACGTCGTACTGACGGTTCTTACATCAAATTCGATGAAAACGCATGTGTTATCATCCGTGACGATAAAGGTCCTCGTGGAACTCGTATCTTCGGACCAGTTGCCCGTGAACTACGTGATGGCAACTTCATGAAAATCGTTTCATTAGCACCTGAAGTATTATAATAATCATAAAATTAGAGGAGGTGTCTACGACATGCATGTAAAAAAAGGCGACAAAGTTATCGTTATCACAGGTAAAGATAAAGGTAAAACAGGAACTGTAATTGAAGCACTTCCTAAAAAAGATCGCGTGATTGTTGAAGGTGTTAACATCATCAAGAAGCACCAGAAACCATCACAAATGAATCCTGAAGGCGGCATCCTTGAAAGAGAAGCTGCAATTCACGTATCAAATGTTATGTTATTAGATCCTAAAACAAACAAACCAACACGTGTCGGCTACAAAGTAGAAGACGGTAAAAAAGTACGTGTGGCTAAAAAGTCTGGAGAAATCATTTAATAATCTTGGAAGGAGGTTCTCACTTTGACTCGTTTAAAAGAAAAGTTTAATACAGAAATTACTCCTGCGTTGATGACTAAGTTCAATTACTCATCAGTCATGGAAGTACCAAGAATCGAAAAAATCGTTGTAAACATGGGTATCGGTGATGCAGTTCAAAACTCTAAAGTTTTAGATGCTGCTGTTGAAGAACTTCAAGCAATCACTGGTCAAAAACCAATGGTTACTAAAGCTAAAAAATCAATCGCGACTTTCCGTTTACGTGAAGGTATGCCTATCGGTGCGAAAGTTACTTTACGCGGCGAAAGAATGTACGAATTCTTTGATAAATTAGTGAATGTTTCATTACCTCGTGTACGTGACTTCCGTGGTATCTCAAACAAAGCGTTTGACGGCCGTGGTAACTACACATTAGGTGTTAAAGAACAATTGATTTTCCCGGAAATCGATTATGATAAAGTAAGTAAAGTACGAGGAATGGATATCGTTATCGTTACAACTGCTAACACTGACGAGGAAGCTCGTGAATTGTTAACACAATTCGGTATGCCATTTCAAAAGTAATCTCTAAAAATAAGGAGGCTAAAAGTTAAATGGCTAAAAAATCTATGATTGTTAAACAACAACGTGATCCAAAGTTCAAAGTTCAAGGTTATACTCGTTGTGAACGTTGTGGACGTCCACACTCAGTAATCCGTAAATTTAAACTTTGCCGTATTTGTTTCCGTGAATTAGCTTATAAAGGTCAGATTCCTGGCGTTAAAAAAGCAAGCTGGTAAAATCAAAGAGTTGAAAGGAGGATATTTTAATGACTATGTCAGATCCAATCGCAGATATGCTGACTCGCGTGCGTAACGCAAACATGGTTCGCCACGAGAAATTAGAAGTACCTGCATCAAACATTAAAAAAGAAATCGCTGAAATCCTGAAAAAAGAAGGTTTCGTGAAAAGCGTAGAATATATCGAAGACGACAAACAAGGTGTTATCCGTATGTTCTTGAAATATGGTGCTAACAACGAGCGTGTTATCACTGGTTTAAAACGTATCTCTAAACCTGGTTTACGTGTATACGCAAAAGCTGATGAGCTTCCAAGAGTATTAAATGGCCTTGGTGTTGCATTAGTTTCTACTTCTGAAGGTGTATTAACTGATAAAGAAGCGCGTCAACGTAACATTGGTGGAGAAGTATTAGCTTACATCTGGTAAGAATTAATAAAGAAGGAGGTGCCGACTCATGAGTCGTGTTGGTAAGAAAGTTATTGACATCCCAACTGGTGTTGAAGTTAAGATCGACGGCAACACTGTTACAGTTAAGGGTCCTAAAGGTGAATTAACAAACACATTTAACGAAGAATTATCATACAAATTAGAAGACAACACTTTAGAAGTTGTTCGTCCATCTGATTCTAAAGCACACAAAACAATCCATGGTACAACTCGTGCGTTAATCGCAAACATGGTTGAAGGTGTTTCTAAAGGTTTCGAAAAGAAACTTGAACTGATCGGTGTAGGTTACCGTGCGCAAATGCAAGGTAAAAACTTAATCCTTAACGTAGGTTACTCTCATCCAGTTGAAATCGTTGCTGAAGACGGTATCACATTATCTGTTGAGAAAAACACAAGCGTTAAAGTTGAAGGTATTTCAAAAGAGCGCGTTGGTGCTGTTGCATCTAACATCCGTGGTACTCGTCCACCAGAACCTTATAAAGGTAAAGGTGTCCGTTACGAAGGCGAATATGTTCGTCGTAAAGAAGGTAAAACTGGTAAGTAATTAACTTGAGAAAGGAGTATTCACATGATCGCTAAAATCGATAAGAACAAAGTCCGTTTAAAAAGACATGCACGTGTACGCAGCAAATTAGCTGGTACAACTGAGCGTCCACGTTTAAACGTCTACCGTTCTAACAAACACATTTATGCACAAGTAATTGACGATGCACAAGGCGTTACAATCGCCCATGCATCTACACAAACTTTAGGTCTTGAAGCTGGTTCAAACATCGAAGCAGCAGCACAAGTAGGCGCAGCAGTAGCAAAAGCAGCAGTTGACAAAGGTGTCACTGCAGTTGTCTTTGACCGCGGAGGATACTTATTCCATGGTCGTGTTAAAGCTCTAGCTGAAGCAGCTCGTGAAAACGGACTTCAATTTTAATAAAAGGAGGGACTCTTAATGCGTCGTGAAAGAGAAGTAAAAGAATTTGAAGAACGCGTTGTTACTATCAACCGTGTCTCTAAAGTAGTTAAGGGTGGACGTCGTATGCGTTTCACTGCACTCGTTGTTGTCGGAGATAAAAACGGTCGCGTAGGTTTCGGTACTGGTAAAGCACAAGAAGTACCAGAAGCTATCAAAAAAGCCATCGAAGATGCGAAGAAAAACTTAATCACTGTTCCTCGTGTGAATGGTACTACACCTCACCTTGTAACAGGTCGTTTCGGTGCTGGTAGCGTATTAATCAAACCAGCTGCACCTGGTACTGGAGTTATCGCCGGTGGTCCAGTGCGTGCCGTATTAGAACTTGCAGGTATCACTGATATCTTATCTAAATCTTTAGGTTCAAACACACCGATCAACATGGTTCGTGCTACTGTTGAAGGATTAAAAGAACTTAAAGTCGCAGAAGACGTTGCTAAATTACGTGGCAAAACAGTCGAAGAACTATTAAATTAAGGAGGGCATACAAATGACTAAATTACAAATCACCCTCACTCGTAGTATCATCGGTCGTCCTGAAACACAACGTAAAACTGTTGCTGCTTTAGGTCTTAAAAAAATGCATCAAACAGTTGAAGTTAATGACAACCCTGCGATTCGTGGGCAAATCGACAAAGTCAGTCACTTAGTGACTGTTAAAGAAGTATAAAATCAATAAGGAGGTGCCGAAATGAAATTACATGAGATGAAACCTGTAGAAGGTGCTCGTAAAGAACGTAACCGTGTAGGTCGTGGTATGGCTTCAGGTAACGGTAAAACAAGTGGCCGTGGTCACGGTGGACAAAACTCAAGATCTGGCGGCGGCGTACGTTTAGGCTTCGAAGGTGGTCAATTACCATTATTCCGTCGTCTACCAAAACGTGGATTTACTAACATCAACCGCAAAGATTATGCTATCGTTAACTTAAGCCAATTAGAGCGTTTCGAAGATGGTACTGAAGTAACACCTGCTTTATTATTAGAAACTGGTGTTGTCAGTAACGAAAAATCAGGAATTAAAATTCTTGGTAACGGAGAACTTTCTAAAAAGCTTACAGTAAAAGCTCATAAATTCTCAGCTTCAGCAATTGAAGCAATCGAAGGTAAGGGCGGAACTCACGAGGTGATCTAATGTTTGATACACTGATCAGTTTCTTGAAAGTTAAAGAAATTCGTAGCAAGATATTGTTTACACTCGCAATGCTGCTTGTCTTTAAAATCGGAACTTACATTCCTGTCCCGGGGGTTAACCCTTCGGCGTTTGAATCGCAAGGTCAAACAGGCGTGGCTGACTTATTCAACACTTTCGGCGGTGGGGCACTGAAGAACTTCTCCATTCTGGCGATGGGCATCATGCCTTATATCACCGCATCGATTGTTGTGCAGCTGCTCCAGATGGATGTAGTGCCTAAGTTCACCGAGTGGTCAAAACAAGGTGAAGTCGGACGAAAGAAATTAAATCAGTTTACACGTTATTTCACTATTGTTCTCGCCTTTATTCAAGGGTTGGGAATGAGTTACAGCTTTAACAATATGCTGGGCGGCCAGTTGATCTCTAATACATCAATCTGGAACTTCCTGTTGATTGCGCTCGTTCTGACAGCCGGCACTGCATTCTTAATGTGGTTAGGTGAACAGATCACGCAGCACGGGGTAGGTAATGGTATTTCAATCATTATCTTTGCGGGGATTTTATCTTCCATCCCGACAGCGCTTGAGCAGTTCTATCAGCAGAGTTTCGTTGGTGCGGCAGATACAACAATGGCTGTACTAAAAGCATTAGGTCTATTAATCGGTATGATCCTGATCACTGCGGGTGCGGTATTCGTCCTGCAGGCAGTTCGTAAAATACCTATTCAATATGCAAAACGTCAAACGGGTAACCGTCTGGCACCTCAAGCAACATTCCTTCCACTGAAAGTGAATGCTGCCGGGGTTATTCCAGTAATCTTCGCTATGGCATTTTTCATGCTGCCGAGAACATTATCATTGTTCTTTCCTAAAGCAGCATGGGCACAAAACCTCGCTAATTATGCGAATCCGGCTCATCCGGTCGGCATGATTTTCTACGTGGCTTTGATTATTGCCTTTGCTTATTTCTATGCGTTTGTCCAGGTCAATCCTGAACAGATGGCTGAGAACTTAAGAAAACAGGGAAGTTACGTACCAGGTATTCGTCCTGGTAAGCAAACACAGAGTTATATCACTAAAGTCCTGTACCGTCTGACATTTGTCGGTGCGCTGTTCCTCGCAGGGATTTCAATACTGCCGCTTCTTGCAACGAGCATGATGAACGTACCCCAGTCACTTCGTGTAGGTGGAACAAGTTTACTGATCGTTATCGGGGTTGCACTGGAAACAATCGCCGCTTTGAAAGCGCAGCTTGGACAACGTGAATATAGAGGATTTAGAAGACGCTAGGAGGAGGGCATTTATGAATATCATTTTAATGGGTTTACCTGGAGCAGGTAAAGGAACTCAAGCGAGTGAAATTATTAAGAAATACCCTATCCCGCACATCTCAACAGGCGACATGTTCAGAGCCGCTATCAAAAATGGCACACCGCTCGGCAACGAAGCAAAGTCCTATATGGATAAAGGCGAACTTGTTCCTGATGAAGTGACAATAGGTATTGTTAAAGAGAGATTAGCAGAAGAAGACGCAAAAAAAGGATTTTTACTGGATGGCTTTCCACGGACAGTCGAACAGGCTGAAGCGCTGAATGACATTATGGCAGAATCAGGTCGCAGGATCGAAGCTGTCGTTAACATCGAAGTTCAGGAAGAGGAACTGATGAATCGTCTGACAGGCCGACGCGTGTGCGAAGTATGTGGCACAGCTTACCATTTAGTATTTAATCCACCTAAAGTTGAAGGTATTTGTGACCTTGATGGTGGGAAATTATATCAACGTGAGGATGACAATCCTGAAACTGTTGCTAACCGTCTCAGCGTCAACATTAAGCAGACTCAACCACTACTTGATTTCTACAGCAATGAAGGTGTGCTTAAAAACATTGATGGCTCAAGAGACATCAAAGACGTAACAGCGGACGTTGAAAGTATATTGACTAACCTATAATTCATGTACCTCTCATTCGCCTCCGGGTGAATCACTTAGGTGGTAAGCATCACAGAGTATCCGATTATTATAACGATATAGGTGATTCAGCACCAAGTGACGTTATCTCACCTGAAGTTAGAACGAGTCTTTAGGAAAATCATCTAAATTCAGGTATAATTATCTGGTTAAGGATGAAGGCAACCAACTTTTCTTAAATACTATATAAGGGGGCAATTGATAATGGCTAAACAAGATGTTATTGAATTAGAAGGTACAGTACTCGATACTTTACCAAACGCAATGTTTAAAGTAGAATTAGAAAATGGTCATGAGATCTTAGCGCACGTGAGCGGTAAAATCCGCATGAATTATATTCGTATTCTGCCTGGCGACAAAGTAACAGTTGAAATGAGTCCATATGATTTAACACGTGGACGCATCACGTATCGTTATAAATAAGAAGAACTCCATCATAAATAGGAGGTAATAAACATGAAAGTAAGACCATCAGTTAAACCGATTTGTGAGAAATGTAAAGTTATCCGCAGAAACGGTAAAGTAATGGTAATTTGTGAGAACCCAAAACACAAACAAAAACAAGGATAAAAATGGAGGTGCACTATAAATGGCACGTATCGCAGGTGTAGATATCCCTCGTGAGAAACGCGTTGTAATCGCGTTGACTTACATTTATGGTATCGGTAAAACTTCCGCACAAAAAATTCTTTCAGAAGCAGGAATCTCTGAAGACACTCGTGTGCGCGATTTAACAGAAGATGAATTAAACAAAATCCGTGAAACGGTTGACGGTTACAAAGTAGAAGGTGACCTTCGTCGTGAAACAAACTTAAACATCAAACGTTTGATGGAGATTGCTTCTTACAGAGGTATTCGTCATCGTCGTGGTTTACCAGTTCGTGGTCAAAACACAAAAAACAATGCTCGTACTCGTAAAGGCCCAGTTAAAACGGTCGCTAACAAGAAGAAATAATAAGTAAAGGAGTGAGAATTTCATGGCACGTAAACAAGTATCACGTAAACGTAGAGTCAAAAAGAATATTGAAAACGGTGTAGCTCACATCCGTTCAACATTCAACAACACAATCGTCACTATTACTGATGAATTCGGTAATGCATTATCATGGTCATCTGCTGGTGCATTAGGTTTCAGAGGTTCACGTAAATCAACGCCGTTCGCAGCTCAAATGGCATCAGAAACAGCTTCTAAAGCAGCTATGGAACACGGTTTAAAATCAGTTGAAGTTACTGTTAAAGGACCGGGTGCAGGTCGTGAAGCAGCTATCCGTGCATTACAGTCAGCTGGTCTTGAAATCACTGCGATCAAAGACGTTACACCAGTACCACACAACGGTTGTCGTCCGCCAAAACGTCGTCGCGTATAATTTTTAGTACTCGGAGACAGTTACAATAGTAGACGAACTAAAAAATTATTCGACGTTGTTGAAGGAGGATAAATAAATGATCGAAATCGAAAAACCTAGAATTGAGACAGTAGAAATTAGTGAAGATTCTAAATTCGGTAAATTCGTAGTTGAACCGCTGGAACGCGGGTTTGGAACAACTTTAGGTAACTCCTTACGTCGTATCCTACTATCTTCTTTACCAGGTGCGGCTGTCAAAAACATTGAAATCGAAGGCGTACTACATGAATTCTCTACTGTAGAGAACGTTGTGGAAGATGTAACAACAATGATCATGAACATCAAAAAACTGGCGCTTAAAATCTACTCTGATGAAGATAAAACGCTTGAAATTGATGTGAAAGATGCTGGGGTTGTCACAGCTAAAGATATTATGCATGACAGTGATGTTGAAATCTTAAATCCTGATTTACAGATTGCAACAGTCTCTCAAGGCGGACATCTTAAAATGCGTTTGGTGGCTAATGCAGGGCGCGGCTACACTTTAGCAGAAGATAATAACACAAGTGATTTACCAATTGGTGTGATTCCAGTGGATTCTATCTATACACCGGTTGAGCGTGTGAACTATACCGTTGAAAATACGCGTGTAGGTCAAAGTACGAACTTTGATAAATTAACATTGGATGTCTGGACAGACGGTTCATTGACGCCGCAGGAAGCTGTATCGCTTGGTGCGAAAATCATGACTGAACATCTGAATATCTTTGTGGATTTAACAGATGAAGCACAGAACGCTGAAATCATGATTGAAAAAGAAGAAGATCACAAAGAAAAAGTACTTGAAATGTCGATTGAAGAATTAGACCTTTCAGTGCGTTCTTATAACTGCTTGAAACGTGCAGGCATTAACTCTGTACAGGAGCTGGCAGACAAATCTGAGGCGGACATGATGAAAGTTCGCAACTTAGGTCGCAAGTCTTTAGAAGAAGTTAAATTTAAATTAGAAGATTTAGGTCTTGGATTAAGAAAAGAAGACTGATAAAGGAGGTACGATTCATGGGCTACAGAAAATTAGGCCGTACTTCAGATCAACGTAAAGCAATGTTACGCGATTTAGCGACATCATTAATCGTTAACGAGCGCATTGAAACGACTGAAGCACGTGCGAAAGAATTACGTAAAATCGTTGAGAAATTAATCACTTTAGGTAAACGCGGTGACTTGCATGCACGTCGTCAGGCAGCTCAAGTATTACGTCGTGTTGAAATCACTAACGAAGATGACACTACTCAATTTGCAGTACAAAAATTATTCAATGAGGTTGCACCACGCTACGCTGAGCGTCAAGGTGGTTACACTCGTATCATGAAAGTTGGACCACGTCGCGGAGACGGTTCAGAAATGGTTATCATTGAATTAGTATAATTCCGGTTATGGGGATCGCTTATCTTACTTACACACACTATAAGCAAATGAGTGCAACGATAATGTTTGCCACACACAAATATTGTCTAGCTCAGAGTACTCTGCCACAATTGAACACAGCAATGCGTGAACTCGTGGCAGAGTGCGCGCTTTTTTCATTAAATCCGGATGCCCGGGTTTTTTGTTTATATACAGCTTTTTTATTGTCGTAACCATTCAGGCAGATACTTGAGTGAATGTTTACTAGAATGAAATAACCGGTTAACAATGAAGTGGATTTTGTTATACTATAACTATTGAATGAACAGCAATAATAAAGGATCAGCTGGTGAGGGGGGGTGAGTGTATGACGTTGATTGAAGTGAGTGGGTTGAGTCATCGGTATGAGGAACGGGAAGGAAATGCGCTGACGGATATATCATTCTCGGTGGCACAAGGTGAATGGGTGTCCATCGTCGGCCATAATGGCTCGGGCAAGTCGACGCTTGTGAAGCTGCTCGGTGCGATTATACCGGTGCAGCACGGATCAATTAACGTGAGCGGGATAGAGGTCATCGAAGCCAACTGGTACGATGTCCATAAGACGGTCGGTATGGTGTTCCAGAATCCTGACAATCAGTTCGTCGGTGCGACGGTCGAAGACGACGTGGCATTCGGTCTTGAAAATCATGGCATCAGTTATGACGAGATGCACCGGCGGGTCGATGACGTGCTCCGTACGGTGTCCATGAGCCATATGAAGACGCATGAGCCGCATCACTTGTCAGGCGGTCAGAAGCAGCGCATGGCGATAGCAGGCGTCATTGCGCTGAGACCTGACGTCATTATTCTTGATGAGGCAACGGCTATGCTCGATCCTGAAGGACGGCTGGAAATTCTCAATGTGATCCGCGAGCTGCAGCAGCGGCTGAAGCTGACCGTCATCGCGATTACGCATGACCTTGAAGAGACGATTTATGCCGACCGGATATTAGTGCTGGAACAAGGGCAGCTAGTGATGGCAGGAACACCGGAAGCGATATTTGAGCAGGGTGACCGTCTGACCGCAATCGGGCTTGATCTGCCGTTCTCGATGAAAGTGTATCACGCACTGACGGGAAAGACTGAATTTGTACTGGATGAGGAGCTGCTGGCACGCTTATGATTACATTTGAACAGACAGGCTATGCCTATTCAAAAGGGACGCCCTTTGAAATGCGCGCCCTCCATCAGATCAATACATCCTTTGAAGAAGGAAAGTACTATGCTGTTATCGGTCATACCGGTTCCGGCAAGTCGACATTAATCCAGCACTTGAACGGGCTGTTGAAGCCGACTGAAGGGCATGTCCAGTTCGATGAGCTTGTAGTCGATAACAAGACGAAAAATAAGCACCTCGCTGCTTTAAGACGTAAAGTCGGTGTCGTCTTCCAGTTTGCCGAGCAGCAGTTGTTTGAAGAGACAGTGCTGAAAGACATTATATTCGGTCCGAAGAACTTCGGTGTCAGTACGGAAGCAGCGACGAAGAAAGCGTATGAGCTCGCCGGCCTTTTGAAACTCGACCCGAAACTGATGACTGTATCCCCCTTTGAACTGTCAGGCGGCCAGATGCGCCGCGTGGCTATCGCAGGAGTGCTTGCCATGGAGCCGGACATACTGGTGCTCGATGAGCCGACAGCAGGCCTTGACCCCGCCGGTCAGAAAGAGATCATGCAGTTATTTAATGACATCCAGCAGCAGACAGGCATCACCGTCATACTCGTCACGCATCAGATGGAACAGGCAGCCCGAGCGGATGAGCTGCGTGTGCTGCATCAAGGCAGGCTCGTCATGACAGGAACACCGCGTGATGTCTTCAGCCGTGACTTGACGCCTTACGGACTGATGCCGCCGAAGATTGTCCAGCTGCAGCGCGCAGTGGAGGAGAAGCACCAGATCACATTCCCCGCGCTCGCACTGACCATCGACGACTTCGTCCGGATGTATGACGACTGGAGGTCAGCTCATGCTTGATCAGATGATACTCGGCCGCTATGTGCCGATGGATTCGTATGTCCACCGACTTGATCCGCGGATGAAAATAGTGTTTGTCTTCATGATGATGATCACGATATTCGCGGCGAACAATGTAGTGACATACGGCATACTGTTAGTCATGACACTGGTCATACTCTACTTGTCGAACTTGAAGCTGACGTTTCTCATCAACGGGCTGAAACCGATTCTGCTGCTGCTGATTTTTACATTGTTGATGCATGTCTTTCTGACAAAAGGCGGGACGCGTCTCTTCAGCTACGGCATCATCTCTATCGACAGCAATGGCATTGTCCAGGGATTGTTCATCACAATACGCTTTGTGCTGATCATCTTCCTGACGACGATAATGACATTGACGACAAGCCCGATAGCGCTCACTGATGCGATTGAGTCGCTGCTCGGCCCGTTCAAGAAGTGGAAGCTTCCTGTCCATGAGTTCGCGCTGATGATGTCTATCGCGCTGCGCTTCATCCCGACATTGATGGATGAATTGACAAAGGTCATGCGGGCGCAGATGTCCCGCGGCTCTGATATGACGTCAGGCTCTTTCATCAGCCGGCTGCAAGCCATCACACCGCTGCTCGTGCCGCTCTTCGTCTCAGCGTTCAAGCGCGCGGAGGACCTTGCTGTGGCGATGGAAGTGCGCGGCTACAGAGGCGACATCGGCCGGACGAAATACCGGAAGCTCGACTGGCAGAAGCGTGACACATGGTCACTCGTGACAGTCATTCCGATGATATTAGCAATACTGTACTTTAGAACATAGAGGTGACATGATGCGTATACTATTACAAATCACATATAACGGTGCAGGCTTTCAAGGATTCCAGATCCAGAACGAAGGCCGCACCGTCCAGTATGAACTGGAGCGTATATTGAAGCGGATGCACAAAACATTCGTCCGGATCCACCCGTCATCCCGGACGGATAAAGGCGTCCATGCGTTATGCCAGTACGTCCACTTTGACACACCGCTCAAGCTGACGCCCGCTAAATGGCAGCATGCGTTCAACTCAGCACTGCCGGATGACATCTACGTCACAGCCGTCAGAGAGATACAAGAGAGCTATCACTCGCGCTACGACTGCATCGGTAAGGCATACCGCTACAAGGTGTATCAGGGCGCACACAGAGACGTCATGAAGAATGGCCGGGAGACGTATATACCAGACGAACTGGATCTTAAACGGATGCAGGAAGCGGCACAGCACTTCCTCGGGACACACGACTTCACGTCATTCTGCTCGGCGAAGACAGAGATCGAGAACAAAGAGCGCACCATCTACTCATTCAATGTAGAAAAGACAGCAGACGGCTATGACTTCCACGTCATCGGCTCAGGATTTCTCTACAACATGGTCAGAATTATGGTGCAGCACTTAATGGATATCGGACAGGGTAAGAAAGACGGACAAGACATCCCGGGCGTCATCCAGGCGCGCAATCGGGAGAAGGCAGGGAAGACCGCGCCCGCTGAAGGATTATATCTTGAAAAGATCTATTTGACTGAAGAAGAACTGCGGGCTGACCTGCCGGACGGCACAGAGATTATCAGCAAGAGAAAGAGAGAAAGAATTACACAATAATCATTGACAACTCACCCCAGAGTGTTATAAGATAGACAACGGTATTGTTTAATATCAACCACTACAATAAGCCCCGGAAACTTATTGTGTTACAGATATATAGACAGGAAATCAGAGGGAATTTTTTTTATTTTAGGAGGAAATCGAAATGCGTCAAACATTCATGGCTAACGAATCAAACATCGAACGCAAATGGTACGTTGTTGATGCAGAAGGACAAACTTTAGGTCGTCTTTCTTCAGAAGTAGCATCTATCTTACGCGGTAAAAACAAACCAACATTCACACCACACGTTGACTGTGGCGATCACGTCATCATCATCAATGCTGAGAAAATCTACCTTTCAGGTAACAAACCAGCAGACAAAGTCTACTACCGTCACTCATTACACCCAGGTGGTCTGAAATCAATCACTGCTGGTGAATTACGTGAGAAAAACCCAGTACGTTTATTAGAAACATCTATTAAAGGGATGTTACCAAAAGGTTCTTTAGGCGACAAAATGGGCAAAAAATTGCACGTTTATGCTGGACCAGAACACAAAAACCAAGCACAACAACCTGTAAACTACGAGTTACGTGGTTAATTAAGAGGAGGACATTACATTGGCACAAGTTGAATACCAAGGCACAGGCCGTCGTAAACATTCAGTAGCACGTGTACGTTTAGTACCGGGCGAAGGTAACATCACTATCAACAAACGTGACGTACGTGATTACCTACCATTTGAATCATTAATCTTAGACTTAAACCAACCATTCGATCTGACTGAAACTAAAGGCAACTACGACGTTTTAGTAAACGTTCAAGGTGGCGGTTTCACAGGACAAGCACAAGCAATCCGTCACGGCATCGCGCGTGCGTTGCTTGAAGCAGACCCAGAATACCGTGGTGCGTTAAAACGCGCGGGCATGTTAACTCGTGACCCACGTATGAAAGAACGTAAAAAACCAGGTCTTAAAGGCGCTCGTCGTTCACCACAGTTCTCAAAACGTTAATGCTGGAATTGTTGCAAACTTGTTTGCTTACAAGTCCAGTACGCAAACTGGCGTAGACAGTTTGTGTTCCATTGAATATACGTTTACAGCACTTCTCGAAAATGTTCGGGAAGTGCTTTTTTATATGTTTTTAACATGTATGTTACCTCTTAAGTACCCTTTCAATTTTTAGGATTCCATTTAGGTGTAAGTCTAAATATGCTAAATGAACTACCCTTGCTTCTATCAAGGTATGATTCCATATGATTGTTGATTAAATATTCTCTAATTGGCTCATATAGTGAAGAAATTACTGCTAATCCAATAGTTTGTGAAATAATATTTCGTTGCATAATAATATCTACATGAACTTTTCTTAAATGGTGTTGGTAATGAGCCCCTTGTCCTTTATCTACCAATACCTCAATGCAATGCTTTATGTCTTTTTCTTTAAGTTCGTCATTTGCATTAGCAATCTTTAATAGAGGTTGAGCGATAAATTCTTTATAAGTATAAACGTTTCTTTCTACTATACATTTACTTGAAGCATAAAAATATGGACTTTGATTTTTCCTATCGTCATATTCTCTGTAAATTAATGAAATTTTAGGAAATATTTTTGCTTCTTCAAATCTTAAGGTGTTATTTTCAAAGGTAATAAGTAAATTATCCATAAGACTTAGTAATGAAAACTTTTCTCTTTGCTTTTTTCCTCGTTCATGACTTTCATTTTGCTCTAAAAATAATAATCTAAGTTGCACCATTATAACTGGTTCAAATTCATGTAATCCCTCGGTTTCTATTAACTCTAAGCTTCTTTTTATGACTGATAAAGAATCATATATCTTAAGTATAGGATCATTTGCAAATGAAAATTCATTCTCATTGAAAGAATCAGAGAAACAGGGATTGATAATACAAAAGCCCAGTATATATAAAAAAAGATAAAAATGAAGATAGATGACTCTGCGCTACATTTTTTCAAGAACATTTGATATATAGAATTAAATCATTATTTTAACTATGGAAAATGATTAATCCAGAGTATTAACATATAAAAAGTTCTTCTTGCATCCCTAAAAAATGTACTTTGAAATCTACTGAATTATTCCTGATGTAATTGTAATTATTTTGAATTTGTGTTTATAATTAATTATAAAACTAAAGAAGATGTTATCTTATTTAGTTTATCTATCATTTTTGATGCGTTATTAATCCATTTTTTTTATGAGTTTTGTTACACTAGGTTCCGTTTGGGAATGGGCTAAAATCTCTAATAATGTTAATCTATTTGTTCTATTTTTCTCAGGTGTTTTGTACATTGTTAAAGAATCGTTAAAGAATACAATGTTAGAAAATTAAATTGAAATAATTAATGTAGTAAATCGAAAGGGCGATTATTTATGACTTCATTTAACAAAGCATTTTTCATAGGATTACCATTAATAACAATGACTATACTTATAATTTGGTTTGCTATCGCAAATAATAATGATAGTATTTTATTAAAAATCATCATGTCTATCATTGGTTACATTGGTATGCGTACATTCTTTAAAAATTTAGCACATCATCTTGACAACAAACAAGCTAATCATTAATTTGATTAGCTTTTATTTTTATAATTGAATCGTATTTAATGCATCTTATCTATAAATAGATAAGATCTGCAAAATAAAAATATTTATTTTATGTAATAATTTTGAAAATAGACTGTTTATAGAAAAGTTAATTTATGAGAAATATAAATAGAAGTAATTTAAAACTACATTTTTACAATATGATGAACAAAATATTTTAAAAAAATAGTGTAAACAAATTATGCGATGACAATAATTTTAGGTTACTGAAGAAAAACGGGTGATAGGATTGCGATTAGCTACATGGAAAATAAGTGATATAGATATTATAAATAAATTTTCAAAAAAACAACTTAATGAATATGATAAAGTTAATTTTTTAAATGATAGCAATTATAATATTTGGTGTATTTCAGCAGAAACATTAGAGGAATTAATTACTAATTCATTGTTTACAGCAGTTAGATTTCCTGAAGAATTATATATTTTTGAAACTGAAGATTACTACACAATAGATAAATGTCAATGGTACAAAGATGTTAGTATGAAAAGGACTGATAATTCTTTGCTGAATCTAAGTAATTATAAAATTAAGGATGATGCAAAAACTCCTAAAGAATATCTAGTAAAAGAAATTCCTGATAATGCAATTTGTTTTACTGTGAAACCGACTAATATAAAAGTTTTTAATGAACCAATTAATAAGGTTTTTAATCTATGTCACGAGGAATTCCTAAAAAGATATCAAGCTCCCGTATATAACGACTTTTATAAAAGTGCAGAATTAGCAAATGCAAATAGGAATCAATTTATTATTTATTTACTACCACTTTTATGGGTTTATCATATTGAATTTCAGAATGATAAAATGTATAAAACAAATGAATTTAATTGGCATGTAGCAGAGATTATATCGATGACTTTTATAAGTTTATATGCAGAAAATGATTTTAATTTACTTTATAAAGCCCTAAATAATTTTCGACTATGGGATTCAACTCAATATGGCTGGAAAAATGATAAATATTATGAGATTTGGAATGAGTGTTTTAGTAGCTTAAAATCCAACGCATCTAAAACGTATTCTGCTATAGTAAATAAAAAAATATCAAGAAACGATTTGTGTCCATGTAAGAGTGGAAAGAAAGTAAAGCACTGCCATGCAGATTTATTGTGAAATCTTTTTCAAGAAGAAAAAATTCATTTTAAAAGCACAGTTAATGTAATCAGTGGATAAAATATTATAAATTAACACATTTCAATATTCTCTGGTGTATTTGAATTATTGTTAATGATAATTTCTTTGAAAGAAATCAAAACTACTTAATAAAGAACTAACTTCCGATGAAAAAGCTGAATATTGAGGAATAGCGTATACTACTGCGAGAGAATTAAAAGAAGGAATTATAAGTATTGATGAAGCATCATTTAGGACACAAGTTAAGTTAACTGACGGTTATAAAATTGCATTTGAAGGATATAAGCCTGAAGAAGTTAGTTTAGAAAGAAGAATAGCGATTGTTGATGCAGCAATAGGCATAAATAAAATTGATGGTCTTGCATTGTCGGATGAATATATAGAAAAAATGTATGATATGGCACATGGAAGAATTAAGCAATCTGAATTTGCTGAGTATGTTTTGCAAAGTACTAGAAGTAAATTAGATTAAAAGTAAAAGTCAGCAAATGCTGGCTTTTTATTTTTGCGCTTGAAAGTTATTAACAGAGTAAAAGATATATGGGATAATAGAAATAATATACAAAATAAAACGAGGTACTTTATATGAGTAAGATAACTAAAAAAGACAATCAAGAATTTAAAAGATCTCTTAAAAACTTTAAGAATGAATCAGATATAGAAAATGCATACAAACGAATATTTCAAAAAAGATATATAGATGGAAATCCAAACGCTACATTACATAATGCATACGGTAGTGATGGTTTCTTGAGATCAGGTGATTTAGTTTTAGCATTAAAAATGTTGATGGAGTTCAAACAAAAACTAGACTTATTAAAAGTTTCATCTAGAGCAAGAATCATAGCTCAGGTAATTTATTATTTAAAACAGTTTGAGTTAAATGGTGAAGAGTTACCAAATGTAATTTTTAGTGGTGATGAAGATGAAATGTTTGTGGTATATGCTCCAGTTTTATATGACTATTTAAAAAAGGATTTAGATTGGAATATTGCGCCAAGTGATGCTTGGATGAAAAATATAGATTTAATGAATCAATTAAATAATGATCCTAATTTATCTACTTTTGTATTTAATATCAATACAAAGAATTTTGATATTAATGATGTATTAGATGCTATAGATAGTTTAGTAAATAATGATGGAGTAATGTACAAAATTAAAGTAACAGAAAAAAATATAAGGATTGTTTTTGATGAATTTGTAAGATTTATATTTTCACGTGACAGAAAAGTTAAAGTTGGAATTAACCCAGAAAAACAACCACATTTGCTGGTATCAATATTTATTAATTCAATAATAGGTAATCCAAATATTTATCCTGTACCTACGAAAAGAAATGTTCTACAACTTCCTGATAAAAGTGAAATTTCTATCGATACCAACGCTTATGGTGCATTTTTTTCAAGATATGAAAGAAAATATACATTATCTGAACAAGATCATATTAAATCAATAGCAGATCAGTTAATAGAAGAGACATCAAGACGCTTTGCTGGAGATTTCTGGACACCAACTGTTTGGGCAAATAGAGCTAATGATATTATTTCTGAAGTAGTAGGAGATAGTTGGAGAAATGACTATGTTGTTTGGGATCCTGCATGTGGAACGAAAAACTTAACTAGGGATTATTTGTTTGACAATCTTTATTGCTCAACACTGTATCAAGAAGAATTAGATATTTCGAATGATTATAATCAAAATTCAAAAAGTTTTCAGTATGATTTTCTTAATGATGATATAAATATCAATCCTGAAAGTAATCCTTATGAAATCAAAATGCCTATAGAATTATTTGAGTCATTAAAACAAAATAAACCGTTTATCTTCTTTGCGAATCCACCATATGCGACAGCAAACAATGCCGGTTCTAAAGGAACGTCGAAGAAAAGTGTTGCAATTACTGAAATCAACAAATTAATGAAATCAAATGGTTTGGGTAAGGCATCTCAACAACTTTATGCACAGTTTTATTATAGAGTAATAAAATTAGTTGAGGATTTTAATCTTACAAATGTTCATATAGCTTTCTTTAGTAAATCTCAATTTATGAACGGTGGAGATTATTGGACTCATTTCAATAACAAATTATTCAGTAACTTTAAATTTCAAAAAGGTATTTTATTTAATGCTGGTGAGTTCTCAGATGTAAGTAATGATTGGGCAATTGCATTTAGCGTATATAAGAAAAGAGATGTTACAAAAGAAGATTATTCTAAATTATTTCCGATGTCAGTAGAACATTTAGAAATAGATGGTATAGTCCAAGATAGAATAAAAGTGATTGAAGAAATAGAGCAATTGAACTTTTTATCGAAGTGGGTTAGAGAACCGAATGTAAAAAGAAAGGACTTTATGGATGGCCCATATCCTCATTTTTCTTCTGCTTTTAATATAAACGAAGGTGTAAAAACTAGTGGTAGACTATTAAATAATTCAATTGGATACATGGTTAATGTAGCAAACAATGTTTTTAAATCTCAAAGAGATGTATTTATTTTAAGTGGTAGTGCTTATATGGGGCATGGATTATCTATTACACCTGAAAATTTCGAACGTATCGCTATAACATTTGCAGCAAGGAAATCAATTAGGCATACATGGATAAATGATATGGATAATTTTAAAGCCCCAGATTTTAGAGAAATAACAGATGTAGAAAAGGATGAATTTATATCTGACTGCATTATATATAGCCTGTTCAATATAAATGCAAGTTATCAAACTTCTCAAAGGGATATAATTTATAATAATCAATCATTTGATTTGAAAAACGAAATGTTTTTCATGGGTATAGAAGACATAAAGAAATTAGCTGAAGATAACTATAATTATGATATAGAAAATCAACTTAGATTTGAAAAAGAAGAAAGATATGTTTATTTGTTAATTAAGACAATGAATTTAAGTAAGGAAGCTACTTTAGTATATGATCAAGCAGTGGAACTTTTAAAAGTTTCATTTAAGTATCGCAATTTAGCAAATGAAGATCACCCAGAATGGCATGTTAACAATTGGGATGCTGGTTTCTATCAAGTATTTAAATTAATAAATGAGTATAAAATTGAAGGATTTGATGAGTTCAAAAATTCATATAATGATTTAGAAAGAAAAATTGAGAATATAGTATATGATTTGAAAATGTTACAAAAATAATATTAGGAGAAATTAATGGAAGAATTAACGAGAGTAAATCTTTTTAAGTTCATGTTTGATTCTGAGCTAGAATTATTAGCTAGTTTACCTGTATCATTAATTGATTTATACAGACAGAATTATGAAATCTTAAATAATATTGAGCAGAATTTTTATTAT
>NZ_SCWC02000040.1 GCF_004359525.2 Macrococcus equipercicus
TAACAAGGTAGCCGTATCGGAAGGTGCGGCTGGATCACCTCCTTTCTAAGGATTATACGGAAAAGGGATACTTGATATCCCTTAGGAATTAACGTCTGACATATTGTATTCAGTTTTGAATGTTCATAGGACCTGTGGTCCATGCATTCAGATTGTACCTTGAAAACTAGATAAGCAATGAAGAAGAAAAAGATTTTACCAAGCAATACCGAGTGAGTTCATTTTTTGAATTCTTAGAAATCGCGCGTCTGCATTTATGCAGACATCACATTATTAATAACAGATTAAGTTATTAAGGGCGCACGGTGGATGCCTTGGCACTAGAAGCCGACGAAGGACGTTACTAACGACG
>NZ_SCWC02000041.1 GCF_004359525.2 Macrococcus equipercicus
TTAACGTCTGACATATTGTATTCAGTTTTGAATGTTCATCATTCAAATGGGCCTATAGCTCAGCTGGTTAGAGCGCACGCCTGATAAGCGTGAGGTCGATGGTTCGAGTCCATTTAGGCCCACCATTTATAATTTGTACCTTGAAAACTAGATAAGCAATGAAGAAGAAAAAGATTTTACCAAGCAATACCGAGTGAGTTCATTTTATTGAATTCTTAGAAATCGCGCGTCTGCATTTATGCAGACATCACATTATTAAT
>NZ_SCWC02000042.1 GCF_004359525.2 Macrococcus equipercicus
AATGGTGGGCCTAAATGGACTCGAACCATCGACCTCACGCTTATCAGGCGTGCGCTCTAACCAGCTGAGCTATAGGCCCATTTGAATGATGAACATTCAAAACTGAATACAATATGTCAGACGTTAATCCCTAAGGGATATCAAGTATCCCTTTTCCGTATAATCCTTAGAAAGGAGGTGATCCAGCCGCACCTTCCGATACGGCTACCTTGTTA
>NZ_SCWC02000043.1 GCF_004359525.2 Macrococcus equipercicus
TTGTACCTTGAAAACTAGATAAGCAATGAAGAAGAAAAAGATTTTACCAAGCAATACCGAGTGAGTTCATTTTATTGAATTCTTAGAAATCGCGCGTCTGCATTTATGCAGACATCACATTATTAATAACAGATTAAGTTATTAAGGGCGCACGGTGGATGCCTTGGCACTAGAAGCCGACGAAGGACGTTACTAACGACG
>NZ_SCWC02000004.1 GCF_004359525.2 Macrococcus equipercicus
AAACTCTCCATAATAGTTTGTCTGATAAAAGCTCGTTGACTGCTTAAGCCAGTCACTCTGAAAGTACTAAAGTACTCAAATTATTGGAATTAACGTTGACATATTGTCATTCAGTTTTCAATGTTCACTGTTCATTATTAATAGTTATATGGAGCGGGTGATCGGAATCGAACCGACAACATCAGCTTGGAAGGCTGAGGTTTTACCACTAAACTACACCCGCTTATTCAAATAATTAGTGCGGCCGAGAGGACTTGAACCTCCACGGGATTAACTCCCACTAGGCCCTCAACCTAGCGCGTCTGCCATTCCGCCACGACCGCGCGTAGCCGGCATTTACTTCGTTTGTCTGTTTTAGCGACAAGATTTATTATATTATGTATCTGCCATGAAGTCAATACTTTTAATAAAGTTTTTTTATTTTTTTTAAAGTGACCCCTACGGGATTCGAACCCGTGTTACCGCCGTGAAAGGGCGGTGTCTTAACCGCTTGACCAAGGGGCCTTTATTTCAACAACGAATATAATCATAAGACGAATCAGCGGTTAAGTCAACATAAAAATAGCTGACACGTAAAATTATACTTTACGTGTCAGCTGTAACTTCCCGCGGCACTTGCCGCAGCTATATCTACTGAGATCAATCATGCGTTTCCTCAAGTAGACTTGACCGCAGTGAACGCAGTGATATTCATAGCTGTAGTGATGCTCGGGCAGCGCCTCACAATATCGCGGTGCGCCTACATGACTGCTCAGCACCTTGAAGTCACGATCACGATGCTTGTAACCTTTCCCTTCTATATGAAGATGATAGTGACAAAGCTCATGCTTAATAATCGCGGTTAACGTCTCTATTCCATAGGCTTCGTATTGTCTGTAGTTGAATTCCAGATTGTGCGTACGCAGGAAATAACGGCCGCCTGTCGTCCTCAGCCTGCGATTGAAGACTGCGGTATGACGAAACGGTCGTTCGAACCATTCAAGTGACACCGCTTCTACTAATTGCTGCAGTTCTTCCTCTGTCACTCTGGTGCCTTCATCGTCAAAGCGACTTTCCCTTTGTCGAGGTCGACACCATCAACCCAGACATCAACAATATCTCCTGCGCTGACGACATCAGTCGGGTGCTTGACGAATTTGTCAGACAGCTTCGAGATATGGACAAGACCGTCCTGTTTCACGCCGATATCAACGAATGCACCGAAGTCGACAACATTGCGCACGGTTCCTGACAGTTTCATCCCTGCTTTTAAGTCGGCAAGTGACAAGACGTCTGACTTCAGCAACGGTACATGATAAGCATCGCGCGGGTCACGTCCCGGGGCGATTAAGGCGGCGATGATATCTTCCAGTGTCGGGAGCCCGATGTCCAGCTGCTTAGAGAGTGCCTGTTTATCCAGCTGCTTCAGTTTGGCCTGCAGCGGGGCTGTACCGAGTTCATCGACAGAGGACCCTATTTCTTTGAGGAGCTGGTAAGCCGCTTTGTAGCTCTCCGGGTGAATCGCTGTTCTATCAAGCGGCTCAGTGCCGTCTAGTATGCGCAGGAAGCCGATACTCTGCTCGAATGTCTTTTTGCCGAGACGCGGGATGCCGGCGATTTCTCTGCTGTGTTTAATCGGCCCTGCTTCTTCGCGGTATTTAATAATGTTCTCTGCGACAGTAGTCGACAGTCCTGAGACATACTGCAGCAACGGCGACGATGCGGTGTTCACATTCACACCGACCTGGTTGACAGCCGTCTCAACGACAAACGTCAATGCTTCGCTCAATGCCTTCTGGTTCACATCGTGCTGGTACTGGCCGACACCGATTGATTTCGGGTCGATCTTCACAAGTTCACTCAATGGATCCTGGACACGTCTGCCGATGGAGACAGCGCTCCGCTCCTCAACTTTAAAGTCCGGGAATTCCCGGCGGGCAAGGTCGCTTGCAGAGTAAACAGATGCGCCCGCTTCATTGACGATGATAAATGATACATCAAGCTTATGCTTCTTAATCATCTCCGCTGTGAACTGCTCTGTTTCGCGGCTGGCCGTTCCATTACCGATAGCGATCAGCTCAACATGATGCCGCTTGATGATATCGACGAAGATCTGCTCCGCTTCATGCTTTTTATTGACCGGTTGGTGCGGATACATGACAGACTTCGCGACAAAGGTGCCGTATTCATTAATGACTGCCAGTTTACAGCCCGTTCTATAGGCCGGGTCGACTCCAAGGATGACCTTCCCTTTCAGCGGTGCCTGCAGCAGCAGGTTCTTCAAGTTCACAGCGAATATATCGATGGCCTGTGTCTCGGCTTTCATTGTCAGCTCATTTCTCACTTCGCGCTCAATGGACGGCAGTATGAGCCGCTTCAGGCTGTCCGTAATGGCCTCCTCAAATAAGTGGAGCGTATTCGTCCGGCGTCTGACTACTTGATTTCTTAAATATAGTGCCAGTCTGTCAAGCGCTATATCGAACGAGACTTTAAGCACCCCTGCATTTTCTCCTCTGTTCAAAGCAAGAATGCGGTGAGGCACGATGGATTTAACCGGCTCGTCATAAGCATAGTACATCTCAAAGATGCCTTTATCATCTTCAGCGCCGCGTTTCTTCGAAGCTGTAATATGTGCATTGTCCTGCACAAACTTCAGAATATAGCTTCGATATTTCGGTTCATCGGCGATTTGTTCGGCGATAATATCTTTCGCGCCGCTGATCGCATCATCAGTCGTCTGAACTTCTTCAGATAGAAACTGAGCCGCTACTTTGTCGATATTCATATCATTGAATTCAAACAGCTGCTCTGCCAATGGTCCTAAGTTTTTACGCTTCGCCTCTGTCGCGCGCGTTTTTTTCTTCTGTTTGAACGGCCGGTACAGATCTTCGACACGCTGCAGCTTCACCTGGCTTAAAATGTCCTGCTTCAGTTCCGCCGTCAATAATCCCTGTGACTCAATCGCACGGATGACTTCATCTTTTCGCTTCTGCAGCGCCGCCATGTAGCTGTATTCCGTCTCAATCGTCTTGATCTCCACTTCATCAAGACCACCTGTCGCTTCCTTGCGGTAACGGGCGATAAACGGTACTGTGTTCTTGTCCTCAAGCAGCTTGAGCACTGACTTGATCTGCTCTTCCTTATACGGAAGTTTATTGATGATAAGTTTCATAATATGCTGTTCCATAATGACCTCCTTGATTCATAACGAGTGTAACATAAAAAAGCATGTACCTTTATGGCACATGCTGAAAATTATTCGCTATTCTGTACGGCATCTCTCAGTTTCTTAATTGCTGTACGCTGCAATCTTGAAACATGCATCTGACTCAGACCTACTTTTTCACCGGTTTCTTTCTGGCTCAGACCTTCGATGAATGTACACTGAATAATCTGCCGTTCTCTATCAGATAAGATCGGGATAATCTTCTCAAGGATCATCCGCTTCTCAGTCAGTTCATAGCCGTCTTCCTGCTTGCCCATCACATCAAGAAGCGTCACTGTCGAACCGTCTTTATCCGCTTCGATGGAATGATCGACACTGAGGGCGTTATAGCTCTGCCCCATCTCCATCGCTTCCAGCACTTCTTCATCTGTGACTTCCAGGAAGCCGGCAATCTCAGAGATTTTAGGAGAACGTCCCAGCTGGTTCGTCAGCTCGTCAGTCGCTTTTTTTATTTTTGGGCCGATTTCCTTGATCCGCCTCGGCACGTGGACGCTCCACGTCTTATCGCGCAAGTAGCGCTTGATTTCACCGATGACTGTCGGCACAAGGAAAGCTTCAAACTTACGTTCAAAAGACACATCGAACCGGTTGATTGCACCGAGTAAGCCGACCATTCCCACTTGAACTAAGTCTTCATGATGGCTCTGTCCTTTAGAGTAACGGTATGCCAAAGATTCAACCAGCTTCTGATAGTGCTCGACCAATGTCGTCTGGGCCATCTCATCCTGTGTGTCCTGATACAGTTTGATCCACGCATTGATTTCTTCGGGTGTTACATCATTATAAGCTGTTGAGTCTTTCGCCATCAGGTTGCACCTGCTCCCCTGCGATATACTTCGTCATGCTGATTGTTACACCTGCATCTTTTTTAATATTAACTTCGTCCATTAACGATTCAATCAGGAATAAGCCGAGGCCGCCTTCGCGGATAAAATCGACATTCTCGTCTTCATTATAAGGTCCTAGTTCTGCCTTCGTCTTCTCGTAGTCGAAGCTCTGCCCTGAATCTGAGACGATGACTTCTACTTTGTCCTCAAAGATGACATAGCCGACAAGCACATCGCCTTTCACTTCATCTTGATAAGCATGCTTCACTGCATTAGTCACTGCCTCTGATACTGCGATCTTAGAATCCTCGATGTCATCATAAGAGGCGCCGATTCTGCTTAGTATACCGGATAATGTCAGACGGACAAGTCCTACATATTCAGCTGACGCAGGAAAACGCATTTCTACATAATCATAGTTTGACATCACTCAACCTCCGTCCCCTCATTAACATGCATCAGATCTTTCAGACCGGTAATGTCGAACAGACGCTCAATTCGGCTGTTCGCGCCTAACACATACAGTTCATGGCCATGCTTATTCAGTTCCTTTAACGTACCGACAAAAAGTCCGAGACCAGTGGAGTCCATGTAACTCACTTCGCTGATATTCAAGCGGATGTCGTGCGTTCCTTTCTGGCGCAGCGGCTGCAGTACTTCAAGCAGTTCCGGAGCTGTATAAACGTCCAGTTCTCCCGCTACTTTAATATCATAGTGAGTCTCATGTTCTACTGTTTCAATATTCAAGTTCATCTGATACACTCCTAATTAGCTATGGCAGTTTATAATAATCTGTTTGTTATACCCTATTTGTTTATGTATAAACATATAACACTTAATGAATTTTTTTAATGATAAGGATAGTTAAATCATCCCGTTTTTTCGGATCCTGCTGTTTCAGCAGCTCCTCGTAGACCACCTGCACGATATCCTGTGGATGCAGATGCTTATACTCCCTAATGATTTCGAGCAGCTCTTCGGTACTGACAAACTCACCGTTGAGCCGGCGGATTTCAGAGAAGCCGTCTGTAAAGACGATGATCATATCCCCTATTTCAATCTGATGCTCTTTCTGGTCATAACGAGTCGACGGATTGATTCCGAGGACAATGCCCCGGGCATTCAACTCCTGGAAAGAATCCGTTTGTTCTCTGTAAATGTAGCCGGGTTCATGACCCGCAGAACTGTAGTAAAACTTACTGTTCACTTCTTCATAGAGACCATAGAACATTGTGACAAACATATTCTGGTTGACGTTCTTTTCAACGACCCGGTTCAGTCGTTTCAAGCCGTCACTCGGCAGCTGGGAATGCCCGTAGGAATCCATACCGAACTTGATCATGCTCATCGCCAGAGCTGCCGGGATACCTTTACCGATGACATCGGCAACCGCAAAACTCATCGTGCCGTCTTTATGGTCGATCAAGTTGAAGTAATCACCGTTCACCCGCTGTGCCGGCACACTGATTGCACCGATTTCTATGCTGTCGAGCTTAGGAATCGCCGTCTTCAGCATCATTGACTGCAGACTGACCGCGACATCCATCTCTTTATCGTGCGCCTCCATTTTGCGGACCAGTGCTTTATAATCACGGTAGGAGAAGCCGAAACCCATAATCATTTCGAGCAGCACATCCATCGAGTACTTCGCTTCTTCCGCCGTCAGTTCTTTCTCAAGCATCAGATCTTTATGCAGTGATACGACTTCTTCCGGCGAAATGTCGTGCTCTATAGCCTCAAAACTCAAGTCCTGCAGACCATCTAAATCTTCTTCCTTCTTAGATGCGATATACTTATCAAAAATGATATTGTATTTCTCTACGAGTGTATCTATATGGTTCATTTAATACCCCCTATCTCTCTCCAATGAAAAAGACTTTAGTCTCCTAAAGTCTCAGACATTCATCGGACAATATTATTCCTGAGACCGGCCACTCAGGCCAAGACTGATTTCAAGCGCCTCATCGACCTCATCCATTTTGTCAGGAGATAATACAGTCAGCTTATCTATCAATCTGTTTTTATCAATCGTTCTGATCTGCTCCAGCAGAATCACTGAATCCTTATCCAGCTGATGATTAGTCCGTCCGATTTCTACATGTGTCGGAATGCGCGCTTTATTAATTTTGGCGGTTATAGCCGCTACAATCACTGTCGGACTGAACTTATTTCCCACATCATTCTGAATGATGACAACCGGTCTTTTGCCACCTTGTTCAGAACCTTTCACAGGAGATAAATCCGCTAAATAAACATCCCCGCGTTTCATTTATTCACCATCTTCAGATGCAAAGAAGCGATCACTCTGTTCGCTTGCCTCGCACTCGAGTTCAAATTGCTCGTAAGAAATCATCAAGTTCAGTTCTGCCATTGATTGATATCCTTCAGCAAGTAATTGTTCAAACTTCTTCATGAGCTTCCCCCATTCAAACAACGAATTAAGATAATCATACCAAATGCATATAATAAAGACTATCTTTATTTCAGTAATTCATTATAAACTGTCTGCTCGCCGCTTGTATGGTAAATTCTCGGCAGCCGTCTGCTTAAATTGCACAGCACTTCATAGTTGATGGACTGCTGCTGTTCCGCCGCCTGCTCAAGCGACTGACCTGACTTACGTTTGTTATGGATCAGTATCACTTTGTCGCCGACACGGACACTGTCATCAACAACGACCATCAGCTGATCCATACAAATACGGCCGACGATTCTGCAGTCAGCGCCGTTAATGTTAACCGCATAGCCTTCCATACTGCGCAGAAAACCGTCAGCATAACCCAGCGGCAGTGTCGCGACCTTTGCATCAGCTGCTGCCGTGTACACTGCGCCGTAGCTGACGCTGTCACCAGCTGCCAGTTCTTTGACGAAGTTGACCGTGCTGACAAGCTGCATCGCAGGCTTCAGTTTAAGCGGCGCCTGTTCCTGAATAAACGGGGACGGATAATAGCCGTACATACTGATGCCGAACCGCAGTGCTGTGCATTCCGACATATCATAGCGGAGCGCCGCTGCAGAGTTCTGGCAGTGGATGAACTCAGGCCGGTCTTCACTGATGACGGCAAGAAAGCGGTCATAAGCTTCAGCGGTCAAGCTGTTATCTACGTCAGCAGAACTGAAATGTGTAAATACACCTTCAAAGACAAGTCCCGGGTGCTGTCTGACCACTTCAGTGACTGCACGATACTCCTCCACATCCCGTATGCCGATCCGGTTCATGCCGGTGTCAACTTTGACATGCAGCCAGAGCGATTTATCGCTATCTTCTTTAAGATAGGACAGTGCCTCATTCAGCCAGTCTATGCCGGGCACTGTCAGCGCCACACGATGACGCAGGGCCTTGTTGATATCTTCCGGCTCGATGATACCGAGAATAAGCAGCTTCGCTTTAATGCCGTGCATTCTCAGCTCTATCGCTTCGTCCAGTGTCGCTACTGCGAAAAATTCTGCACCGTTATCCATCAGATGCCCTGCAACCTGCACCGCGCCGAGTCCATAGGCATTAGCTTTGACAACAGCGATCACCGTCTTGTGAGGATGCAGCCGCTGCACAGCGTTGAAATTGTGGCTGATGGCGTCTAAGTCAACATTGATATAACTGGGACGATAATATTTTGTGGTCATTTCTTCACCTCAAATGGAATTACGTAGATTTTAACATAAATGATGTGTCTATTGATAAAAGTAAGGCAGAAAATTTGTTCATCTGCTGCTGTGTGTTACTTATCTTCCAGCACAACAAAAGCAGTGGCGACCGTAGTGGAATGCGCGATACTGACATGGACGTTGTACTGACTGTCATGGATGTAAGGTTTGCCTTTTGCATCATTCAGACAGCATATATCATTAAAGCGGAATTTACTGCCGATACCTGTACCGTAAGCCTTTGAATAAGCTTCCTTGACGGCGAACCGGCCGGCCGTGAAACTGATTCTGCGGGCATCATGTGACATATCAGCCAGCAGTTCAATCTCCGCCGGGTGCAAAATACGCTTAATAAATTTTTCGCTCATCAGTGCTGCAATACGTTCTATTTCTATAACATCTGTACCGATTCCTGCAATGATGGTCATCTCCTCCTCTCAGTCATACGCCTTTAATCGTTTGTAGTGCTTCTACATATCATACCATCAAGATTGCTTCATCACTAAAGCAGAAGCCCCCTATTCCTCCATAGACTACAGTAAAAAATAAAAAAGTTAAACTCCACTAACGGAATTTAACTTTTCAGGCTTACTATTTTTTATGGTCCGCAAATGTACGGCCTTTGAATGTTTTTGGTTTGCTTGCGCCAGCACTGCGGTCATGTGGTTTACGACGACCGTCTTTGCTGTCACGACGTTTCTGACCCGGTTTGAAGTTACGGCTGCCGCCTGCGCTGCCGCCGCGACGTCCGTAAGATGATTTACCGCCTTTACGGCCAAGTGGTTTTTCGAATGTCAATTGAACATCGACTTCGCTGTTTGACTGAATCAGCTCCTGCAGCAGAGCAGTGACTAATTTCACGTCACCATATTCTTCAAGCAGATTAGCTGCGATAGATTCAACGCGTTCTTCAGAAGGTTTCGCCACCCATTCAGCAACTTTCTTCTTCACTTCGCTTTCGCGGGCTTTCATCACTTCGCCTGGTGTTGGTGGACGCAGGGCTTTCATCGTGCGGTTCTTCTCTTTTTCGATCTGACGGATATAATCCATTTCGATCGGGTTGACGAATGAAATCGCCATACCATGTTTACCGGCACGGCCTGTACGACCGATACGGTGCGTGTAACTTTCAACGTCCTGCGGGATATCGAAGTTATAGACGTGAGATACGCCCGAGATATCTAATCCACGTGCAGCAACGTCTGTTGCAACGAGGATGTCGATCGCATCGTTCTTGAATTTTTTCAGTACTTCAAGACGTTTCGCCTGAGTGATGTCACCGTGAAGACCTTCTGCACGGTAGCCTTTAGAAATTAACGCGCTTGTCAGTTCGTCAACACGGCGTTTTGTACGGCCGAAGACGATTGCAAGTTCAGGGCTGTGAACATCGAGGAAGCTTGTGAATGTATCGAACTTCTCAAGTTCTTTGACGATTGTGTAATATTCATCGATATCCGGATTAGAGTCGACGTTTGTCATCGTCTTAACAACGATAGGATCATTCATGAACTTCTGAACAAGTTCCTGGATCGCTTTAGGCATTGTCGCTGAGAAGAGTAATGTCTGACGGTTTTCTTTCGGTAGTTTATCCATGATGAAACGCATATCATCGATGAACCCCATGTTCATCATTTCATCTGCTTCATCAAGAATCAATGTATTGATCTGGTCTGTCTTTAAAGTACGACGGTTTAAATGGTCGATGACACGTCCTGGTGTACCGACAACGATTTGAGGTTTCTTCTTCAGCTCTCTGATCTGACGGTCAATCGGCATACCACCGAAAATAGTTGTCACTTGAATGCCTTGGCCGCGGCCGAATGCTTTCAGCTGGTCAGCCACCTGCACAGCAAGTTCACGAGTTGGCGCCAGAATTAAACTTTGGATGCCCTCATTATTTTTTACTTTCTCGATCAACGGAATACCGAATGCACCCGTTTTACCAGTACCTGTCTGTGCTTGACCAAGTACGTCTCTTCCCGCCATTGTGTGGGGAATACTATCCAATTGGATAGGGGTAGGATCTGTAAACCCTAATTTTTCCAGCGCATTGATTGTAGGCTCGCTGATACCTAATTCTCTAAATTTTTGCAAAATTATTTTCTCCTTTATAGTCGCTTGTTACTAAACATCTGTGTGATTTTTCACTATGCTCTCGCGTTAACTTCTCTATACTACCACCTGAGCCGGTTAATAGCAAATGACCCATCTCTCATTTCACTGGTCGTCCTTATAATAAAAGCCGCCCTGATGTGGACGGCTCAATGACGTATGCGCTTACATAATTAGTTCGAAATATTTTCGATAATCGTTTCCAGTGCCATGCCGCGGCTTGCTTTGAACAGCACAACTGTATCAGCCGTCAGCCGCGGGCGTAAAAATTCTGCGACTGCCCCTTTATCATCAAAATGATAAGCGGTCGTCAATTTCTTCGCTTCATCATGAATATGTTCAGCCGCCCGGCCGGTCGTAATAACCGTCATTTGCCTGCCGTCAAAATACTTGCCGACTTCACGGTGATACTGCTCTTCATCAGGACCAAGCTCCAGTACATCGCTCAGCACGATATATTTATCGCCGGTCATCCCATTCACTGTATCGATAGCGGCCTTCATGCTCGTCGGGCTCGCATTATAAGCATCGTTGATCAGCAGACTGCCGTTCGGTCCTGCGAGCTGTTCCATCCGCATACCCGTCATCTCCAGCTGCTGAAGATGCATATTGATCGCTTCGTCTGTCAGGCCGAAACGTCTGCCGATCAAAATAGCGATCGCCGCGTTCCGGGCGTTATGGATGCCGAGCATCGGCAGCGTTAATACGGTGTCAGACGGCGTCACTTTGAACTGAATAGCGCCGTCGGTCATATGGATATCAGTGATGCGGTACGGGTTATCTTCATTCAGGCCGAGCGCTGCCCGTTCGCCCTTATACGTTTCAGCAAGAGGCGCAAGCAGCGGCTCATCGCCGTCATAGATGAATAGTCCGCTGAGGCCGTCGGTAATTTCAAACTTCGCCCTGGCAATGCCTGCTCGTGAACCCAGGTCACGCATATGGCTCTCCCCGATATTCGTGATGACTGCGACATCCGGTTCAGCAAGTGTCGACAGCAGTGAGATTTCCCCGAAACCTGACATCCCCATCTCAAGTATGGAGATTTCAGTGTCGTCATCCAGCTGGCAGATTGTCAGCGGCAGCCCGATTTCATTATTATAGTTACCGAGTGTTTTCTTGACTTTGAAGACAGGTGACAGCACTGCACTAACTATATCTTTTGTCGTTGTCTTGCCGTTAGAGCCGGTAATCCCGATGACTTTCGGCTTCACTTCTTTAAGATAGGCTCTGCTTAAGCGCTGCAATGCTTGTAGACAGTCGTCCACCATCACGAGCGGTAAGTCCGCCGGAGCACCCGGCACATCCTCCTGCCAGAAGCTTGCGGCAGCACCGTCCGCTATCGCCTGACTAACAAAGCGATGACCATCCGTCTGCTCTCCTTTAAAAGGGATGAACAGAACACCTTCAGTGATTTTCCGGGAATCGATGGCGACTCCTGCCACTTCGGTCGTTTTATAGGCGTCACTGACTGTTCCGCCGGCCATCTGTGCGATTTCCTGTAATGTGCGTTTTATCATGTCAATCAGTCCATTTTATACTTTATTTTTTTCTTGTCAGCGTAGCGCTCTTTTGACAGTTCAATCAGACGTGTGATGAGTTCACTGTAAGATACACCCATGTTCTGCCAGAGCAGCGGGTACATGCTGAACTTCGTGAAGCCCGGCATCGCATTCGTCTCATTAATATAGATTGTATGATCTTCAGTCACAAAGAAGTCCGCCCGTACAAGACCTGAACAGTCCGTCGCCTTGAATGCTTCTACTGCCATATTGCGGAGTGTCTCTGCGACTTCTGACGGAATATCAGCAGGAATCTGAAGCTTCACGTTGCCGTCTTTATACTTCGCTTTGTAATCATAGAAGCTGACGTCTTTAACGACTTCACCCGGCAATGTTGTTTCCGGATTGTCGTTGCCAAGTACCGCTACTTCTATCTCCCGGGCTTCAATTCCTTGTTCCACCACTAATTTGCGGTCAAACTGCAGCGCTTCTTCAATTCCTCTGATGAGCTCTTCTTTATTAGTACATTTGGAGATGCCGACCGATGAACCGAGGTTTGCCGGCTTAACAAATACCGGGTACTGAAGTTTCGTATTGACCAGCTCGATAATATTACTGCGGTATTTTTCAAATTCACTGCGGAGAAAGCTGACATAAGGCAGCTGCGGCAGTCCACGGTTGGCAAACAGCTGTTTCATGACAAGCTTATCCATTGAACTTGATGCGGATAGCACACCGTTACCGACATAAGGTAAGTCCAGCACTTCGAACAATCCTTGAATCGTTCCGTCTTCACCGTTCGGCCCATGCAGCAGCGGGAAGATGGTATCATAAGTGCCGCCGTTCACTGCCTGCCGCAGTAAATGCGTAATAGGTGCATCATCGCTCTTCGTCAGACGGAGCACTTCAGCATCTTCTATCGGCCCGCTGATCGGCTGACCTTTGATCCACTCGCCATCGTTAGTGATATAAATGATATCGATTGCATATTTTTCTTTATCCATCGCGTTGATCACTGATTGCGCTGTTAATATAGAAACATCATGTTCGGCGCTTTTGCCGCCATAAACGATACAAATATTTTCTTTAGTCATAATCTTCCTCCAACATGTTAATATAGTAATACTATCACGATAAAACCTGTGTTGCATTATTTTATCACAACTGCATTTTAAACTTCAGGTCTCATAAGGTATAATATAACTATTATCTACAGTAAGGAGCTATTCATGGTCTTATCACGCAAACATTTCCGGCTCGACAAAGTAGACTGGTGGCTGATTGTTCTGCTGATGCTGTTCGCAGCGGTCAGCCTGACAATCATCACATCTGCTATGGCAGGTCAGCAATACGAGACAAATTTTGCCAAACGTCAAGTGCTGTATTATGCGCTCGGCTTCATTATCGCACTCACGCTCATGTTCATCAGTCCAAAAACATTGCGGAAATTCGTCTGGCCGGTTTATTTCCTTGTGAACTTCGCACTGCTTGGACTTTATGTGCTGCCCGACTCCTCCTTCACACCGATCATCAATGGTGCGAAGAGCTGGTACAGGCTCGGTCCAATCAGTCTGCAGCCGTCAGAGTTCATGAAAATCACTTTGATGCTGGCACTTGCGAATGTCATTTACCGGCATAACCGCTTCACATTCAACAAGACGCTGCAGACAGATGTTATGCTGCTCGTTAAAATATTCATCACGGCGCTGCTGCCGATGGGACTGATCCTGCTGCAGAATGACTTAGGAACGACGCTCGTGCTGCTCTCCATCATTCTCGGTACAGTCATCGTGTCAGGCGTCAGCTGGCGCATTCTTGCACCGTTCCTCATCGGAGTCGCGGCTATCGGCACAACATTGATACTCGGCATTATTTACCGGCCGTCATGGATTGAAAAAGTACTCGGCATTCAGACTTATCAGCTCGGCCGGATCAACTCATGGCTTGACCCCGGCGCTTACAGCGAAGGTGACGGCTTCCACTTAGTAGAATCCATGAAGGCTATCGGTTCCGGCGGCTTGTTCGGCAAAGGATTTAAAAACGGCGAAGTCTATATTCCTGAAAATCATACGGACTTCATTTTCTCTGTCATCGGTGAAGAATTCGGGTTTATCGGTGCGATCATCGTACTCGTCCTGTTTCTTGCACTGTTCATTCACTTGATCAGACTTGCCCAGCATGCGGATCATCCTTTCAGTGCACTATTTCTGATCGGCTTCCTGAGTATGCTTGTCTTCCACGTCTTCCAGAACATTGGTATGACGATCCAGCTTGTTCCGATCACCGGCATTCCACTGCCCTTCATCAGTTACGGCGGCAGCGCGCTCTGGGCTCAGATGTGCGGCATCGGCATCGCCCTCAGCATCTTCTATCATCATTCAAACCAATCAATAAAAGACCGATGACATGTCATCGGTCTTTTATTGATTATTATGTTTAATAAATGTTATTTCAGTTTAGCAGGTGCGACGTGCGGCAGCGTCCGCATCACTTCAAGGCGCGATTTTGTTTTAGAAATATTGACACCGAGCGTGGATAAGAGATTCACAACGTTCTTCATTTTGTCCTGTGTATTCGGCATAACAATCTCTCCTGTCTCTTTAATAATTATATTCTACCCAAATTATTCAGCATTATCCATAGGGCCATGGACCTATTTGTGTAAAGTTTTCGAAAAATTTATATGCATCATGTAAATCGCCTGAACTTCATGCTCAAACAGTCATAAATATCGGATGTCATGTATAATAAACAGTAATCAAAAGGAGGCCGTGACTATGCTTGATTTTCTTTCGAGGGAACTCCCTCAGATTTTCTCTACGCTGCTGTTTATCGCCTTTATCTTCAATATATTCCTGGCCTTCATTCTCATCTTTCTGGAGCGGAGAGCCGCCGCCTCTACATGGGCCTGGCTGCTCGTCCTGTTCTTCCTGCCGATTTTAGGGTTTATACTGTACTTGCTGTTCGGCCGGCAGATTCAGCGCCAGACATTGTTCAGGCTGGACGAAGAAGATAAGATTGGTCTTGAGACAGTCATTAATGAACAGCTCGTGGCGCTCGACAACAATTTGCTGCGTGAACCGACGGCGGAAATCAATAAACATAAAGACATGATCCGCATGATGCTGATGAACCAGCCGGCATTTTTAACGACTGACAACAAAGTCGAAGTGTTCACGGACGGCCGCAAAAAATTCGACCGGCTGATTGCCGATATATTGAATGCGACCGATCATATTCATATTCAGTATTACATTTTCAAAAAAGACGGTATCGGCAAAGAGATCATCGACGCCCTCGAGCAGAAGCTTGAAGAAGGCATCGAAGTCAGAATGCTCTATGATGATATGGGTTCGAGAACGCTGACGTTATCAAAGTTCAAAGACTTTAAAAAGCTCGGCGGTCATGTCGAAGCGTTCTTCCCGTCCATACTGCCGCTCATCAACTTCCGCCTGAATAACCGGAACCATAGGAAAATCGTCGTTATCGACGGCCGTATCGGCTACGTCGGCGGGTTCAACGTCGGCGATGAATATTTGGGACTGAACAAACGCTTCGGCTACTGGCGTGACACACATCTTCGTCTGGAGGGCGATGCGGTCAATGCGCTGCAGCTGAGATTCATGCTCGACTGGAACTCGCAGTCCAACCGTCATCGGATGATACACGAACCACAGTACTTCCCTGACGTGCAGAGCGGCGGCGGTGTCGGCATCCAGATTGCCTCAAGTGGACCAGATGACCAGTGGCAGCAGATTAAATACGGTTACTTGAAGATGATCGGTGATGCCAAGAAATCCATCTACATACAAACGCCTTACTTCATCCCGGATACGTCGTTTCTCGATTCACTGAAAGTAGCTGCGTTATCAGGAGTTGCCGTCAATGTAATGATTCCTAATAAGCCGGATCATCCATTCGTCTACTGGGCGACTTATTCGAATGTCGGTGAACTGCTGAAAACAGGAGCGAAAGTATTCATTTACGAGAACGGGTTCCTTCATGCCAAAACTATTGTGATAGATGATGAAATTGCAAGTGTGGGAACAGCAAACATGGATGTAAGAAGCTTTGATTTGAACTTCGAGGTCAATGCCTTCATCTATGACCGTGAGCTTGCGGTGAAAGTCAGAAAGACATTTGAGGAAGATATAAAAGTATCAAGTGAGCTGACTGAAGAAATCTACAGCCAGCGCACACCATGGATAAAAATAAAAGAAGCAGTCGCACGCCTGATATCACCGATTCTTTAAATATGAAAAAACATGAAATCACAGGCAATACTCAAGAAGAATACAGTGTGAAGTGCCAGAAAACCGAAAGCTGCCATCTTTTGCGGATGTGTCAGTTTGTAAGTATAAGTAGTTTCCATGATTATCACTCCTAATTGTTTTAATATTCAGATATTTAAAGTAAACACATTATACTACGTTAAACTTATAAAGTAAACTGAAGCGGAAAGGAAAAACTAACGCAATGCAACCTATCATAACAGCGGCAGAATTATTTGTAATGAATGTACACTCTGGGGATTCATCAGGTCACGATTACAGCCATATTGAGCGGGTCAGAAAAATGGCACTGCTCATCGGCCGGGAAGAGCAGGCAGACTTGTTCATCGTCGAGATGGCAGCGCTGCTTCATGACACGGTCGACGATAAGCTTGTAGAACCAGCACGTGCATGGCAGCAGCTGGAGCAGTTCTTTGACAGCGTCCAGCTCGCTGCTGACAAGCGGGCAGCGATTACCCATATTTTACAATATATCAGCTTTAAAGGCGGCAAAAACGCCGGTAAACTCCGTTCCTTGGAAGGAAAAGTAGTTCAGGACGCCGACCGGCTCGATGCGCTCGGCGCGATCGGCATCGCCCGGACATTCATGTATGCTGGTGCATTCGGCGATGTGATGTATGACCCTGACCGCGCGCCGAGAGATTTAGCGACAGCAGATTACCGGGCGCAGTCGACTGCCATCAATCACTTCTACGAGAAGCTCTTCACATTGAAAGAGCTGATGAACACTACTAGAGGCCGGCAGCTTGCCGAAGAGCGGACGGCATACATGGAGGCGTTTGTCGACCGCTTCAAGCAGGAATGGCATTAAAATAACGCAAACAAAAACGGAAATCCTATGACAGGATTTCCGTTTTTTAATTATGAATTCCACAGCTGTCCTAACCCCTGCAGTGACATGTAACCTGCAAAGATAGTGACGATAACTGCAAATATGCCGAAGACGAGCATCCACTTCGGGTGTTTATAATCGCCGACGATTGATTTCTTCTGTGAAGCGATCAAAATCGCCGTCAATGTGACCGGTAAAATCAGACCGTTGAATGCGCCTGCTAAAATCAATAGTTTGACCGGTTTACCGATTAAGACGAAGACGAGAGTAGAAAAGACAATAAAGACGATGATGACAATGTTATTGTACTTCTCAAAGAAAGGATGGAAGCTTCTCAGGAATGAAGCACTCGTGTATGCTGCACCAATAACAGATGTCAGTGCGGCTGCCAGCAGAACAAGGCCGAAGATTTTCGGGCCGATATCGCCGAGCGCGAACTGGAAGGCTGATGCCAGCGGATTTTCGGGATCCAGCTTAACACCTGTTGCGACAACACTAAGCACTGCCAGAAAGTGGAACTTGCTGAAATAGTTATAAGTCCTTAGTTTTATATGAAAAAAACGGATGCCCGCGGGCATCCGTTAAGTAATCACTATTATTTTCTTTTCTTTTTCTTCGGTGCAACTGTCGTGTTTTTAGCAGCGGCCGCCTGATTCTGTGCATGTGCCTCTACTAACGGCTTCATATCTTCATGAACTTTCTTCTTGTAGAATTTGTTGCCAAGCCATGTCTGGAAGACAAGGAACAATCCACCGACTGCCCAGTATAACGGCAGGGCAGCTGGTGAGATAAATGACATCCACACAATCATGATTGGTGAGATGAACATCATCATACGCATCTGTGCTTTCTGCTCATCAGGAATGTTCTGCATAGAAACATAAGCCTGCAGCGCATAGACAAGACCCGCAATAATCGTCATGATAATATCTGGTTTTGTCAGATGGAACCATAAGAAGTTCGGATATTCAGTAATCCCGCCTGTTGACGGATATTTCAGCACATAGAACAACCCTGTAACGATCGGCAGCTGAATAAGCAGCGGCAGACAGCCCATGTTCAATGGATTGATGTTGTTTTCTTTGTATAACGCCATCATCTCCTGGTTAGCTGCCATCTTCTCTTCCTGCGTGCGCGCGTGTTTCACTCTTTCCTGGATTGCTTTCAGCTGCGGCTGAATCAAGTTCATCTTCTCTTTCATGACGCTCTGGTTTTTGTATGTTTTCATCATGAACGGGAACAATGCCAGACGGACAATCAATGTAATCGCGATAATCGCAAGGCCGTAGTTATGGCCCATATTAGCACCTAACCAGTGAATTAGATGGTCAAGCGGACGTACAAATGTATCATAGAAAAAGCCGTTTCGGTTGGATTCCTTAGAGTAGTCACACCCGGCCAGAAAAATCATAACACCGAACAATAATGGCAATATTGCCTTTTTCTTCATTTCTTCACCTCATAGTATTCTTTCACATAGAGGTTATTTTACCATATTTTTAACGTGTATTAAACTATTCCTTTAATGATTATCAGTTTTTCTGATAATAATGAAGATAAGCTTTCACATCTTGTTCAATATTGCTGCTGCGAGCAATTGATGAAATTGTAGAGACACCGTCTGCCCCTGCTTTTAAAATCGGTTCACAGTTCTTATTCGTAACGCCGCCGATCGCTACAATCGGGATATCTTCATCGTACAGCCTCATTTTGCGGATCAGTTCGATACCGCCGGGTTTCTTTGCATCACTCTTTGAGCTCGTCTCGTACACTGGACCGACACCGATATAATCAACGTGCGTAAGGTCAGACCGGTCATATTCCTGGAAATCGCTCACAGACAGACCGATAATCTTATCCGGAAAATAATTGATGATTTCCTTGATGTCCTGGTCGTCCTGACCGAGATGGACGCCGTCCGCAGCAATCCGGACCGCGAGTTCCCAGTCGTCATTCACAATAAAAGGTACTTGATGATGCAGACATAGTTCTTTCAGCTTCAGTGCCATCGCTAATTTAGCGTCGCCGGTCAATGCACCATCGCCTTTTTCTCTGAACTGAAACATTGTGATACCTGCTGTAAGTGCTTCTTTGAGTACCTGTTCAATATTGCCGCCCGGAACATCCGTCGTTCCGCAAATAAAATAAAGCTGCAGCATCCGTCGCTCAAACATTTAATCCACTTCTTCCGCTCGCATATTCTCTGCTATCTCACTTTCTCCTGTCTCCTGCAGCATATCCAGCAGGTTAATTTGAAAATGCCCGGGCAGAGTCCCATTATCACGCTGCGCCGCGCGTTCAGCGGCGATATTATAAAAGCTTACTGCTTCTGTCAGCATAGACAATGTCGGTTTGACTTCATTATATATAAAAGCACTGACGATTGCTCCTAATAAGCAGCCGCCGCCTGTCACTTTCGTCAGCATCGGCGTGCCGTTAGCGAGCTTCATCACTGTCCCGTCGACATAGACAGCATCAATCGCTCCTGTCACAACGACCGCCGTATTAAAATACTCGCCCGCTGCTCTGGCAACAACTGCTGTATTAAGCGACGTATCACTGTCCGTTCCTTTCATCGCCACTTCCGCGGACAGACTTTGCAGTTCAGATGCATTGCCGCGTATGACACTGATATGATATTGGCGCAGCAGCTTCAGACAGAATTCCTTCCGGAAGTTTGTCGCGCCGCATGCCACTGGATCCAGCACGACCGGTACATGATGCTTGTTCGCTGCCTGTATTGCTGTTTCAATGGACGGCATCACTGCAGTCGACAATGTCCCGATATTAATCAGCACTGCACCACAGTGTTCGATCAGCTCTTCAAGTTCCGCTTCATCAATCGCCATGATCGGGCTTGCGCCGAGTGCCAGCAGTCCGTTCGCCGTGAAGTTCTTGACGACATCATTTGTGATGCATAGGACAAGTGGTGCATGTTCTCTTACTTCATTGATTCTCATCATACATCCTCCAGTGGATAGCTGAAATGATTGACCGGTCCATTACCACGGCCAAGTTTCGGCGTATTTATTATTGCGCTTGTAATATAAGCTTTCGCTGTCCGGACGCTGTCTTCAATCGTGCGCCCTTTAGCAAGTTCTGCTGTGATGACAGCGCCGAATGTACAGCCGGTGCCGTGCGTATGATGCGTCGGCGTCCGCTGTGCTGTCAGTTCGATGCAGCCCGCTTTCGTAAATAAGTAATCTGTGGCGTCACCTTCCATATGACCGCCTTTAATGACGACCGACTGCGCACCGATTTCATTGACGAACATTTTGCCGGCCTTATCGATATCTTCTTTCGTTTCGATGGTCATCTGAAGAATACGTTCAAGTTCCGGTAAGTTTGGTGTCGCGACCGTCGCAAGGTCCAGCAGCTTATAGCGCACGGCCGTTTTACCCGCTTCATCGAGCAGGTCGTCACCGCTTTTAGCGACCATCACCGGATCGATGACGTAAGGGATACGATGTTTCAAAATGTACGGTCTGACGACATCCATGACATCGCTTGATACCAGCATGCCGGTCTTCACCGCATCCGGCACGATATCGCTGTAGACACTGTTCAGCTGCGCTTCAACGACTTCAAGCGGCTGATCGAATACTTGCTGCACACCTGTTGTGTTCTGCGCGACGATACTTGTCACGACGCTCATACCGTATACGCCGCGCGACTGAAATACTTTAAGGTCGACGGTCGTTCCGGCGCCGCCCGTCGGATCAGTTCCCGCTATTGATAGTGCTGTTTTCAGCATGGAATATCCACTCCTCCTGCCTTGCCGCCATATTGAAGAAGCGTCGCTCATGCACACAGCTTTCCAGAAAATTACGGCGTAATATATCGCGTTCATATTCAGTCGCCTGTTCAGCGAAATTATTGACCCAGCGGTCCAGATGATTCATGAGTTCATCCATGTTGACCGTATAGAAATCAACCCACGGCTTCAGCGGATTACCTGTTAACTCATGACGCGCTGCTATTTTCAGCGCCAGCTGCTGGTAGACATATGGACATGGCGCCATGGCGCATATCGTGAAGCTCGCATCATCATAGCGGAAGGCATTGTAATACATATGTTTAATATAGTGGTCGCTTGACGGATACCACTCACCGTCTTTAATAATAACGTCGTAATCTTCTCCGACATAATCAGCCATTGTCTGATGAGCCGCAATTTCACCATTCAGCACAAAGTCAATCTGGCCAAGCAGGAAGTTGATGCCTTCACGGTCGTTAAGCTTAGCAATCAGCAGGCTGTAAATTTTAGCGAATTCGTTTAAATACAAGTGATCCGCCTTCAAATAATGACGGATAGCATCTTTATTAATATCGCCTCTAATGATCCCTTGAATAAAATCGTCGTTATAAATCGCTTCAATAATCGGGTCTGCCTGCTTCTTCAGTTCATCTGTAAACATTAAATATCCTCCTTAAAATTAAAAAAACCTATTTTCCGCAGAAAAAGGCCTCATAAGAAGGACGCTTTCCTACGCTAGTATTATCTAGATCAGGTAAAAGGGTTTGACGAAGTCATCTCAGCCGTTACGGCACCCCCAGCAGTCAATAGGTTATTTGATTAGTTCAAGGATAGCGGACAAAAGCATAAAAAGCAAATAAAAAAAGCCATCCGTGAAGGATGACTTTGAGTGATGCCTATAAGCGGGCACCGCATACCGGCCATGGCTGAGAACCACGTTGGCTGTAAAGAATTTGTGCACGTTTAGTCTGCTCAGCTGCTGATGCTTGTGACGGAAGACCTGAGCCGCCTACTGAACGCCAAGTTTGTACGTCAAACTGATATAAACCGTAGAAACCGTTACCAGTATTTGTTGCTGGGTTGCCGCCTGATTCACAAGCTGCCATTGCTGCCCAGTTTAAGCCGCTGCCTGAAGCTGCTGTTTGTGTTGTTGCAGTAGTTGTTTGTGTTGATTGAGTTGTTTGTGTTGATTGAGTTGTTTGTGTAGTTTGTTGAACAGGTGCCTGCTGTACTGGCGCCTGTTGTACTGGTGCCTGCTGTACTGGTGCCTGCTGTACTGGTGCCTGCTGTACTGGTGCCTGCTGTACTGGTGCTTTATATTCTACTTGAGGTGCTGTGTATACTCTTTTAGGAGCTGTTGGAGCTGCTTGAACGACTGCTGGTGCTGCTTGAGCTGAACCTGCAACGTTTAATGATTTACCAGCGATGATTAAATCAGATGATAAATTGTTCCATGCTTTTAATTGAGCAACAGTCACGTTGAATTTAGCAGCGATTTTTCCTAGTGTATCGCCGTAAACAATTTTATATGTCGTTGTAGCTGTATGATTTGATTCTTCATTAACTTTTAACACTTGGTTAGGTAAGATAAGATTTGATCTTAATCCATTTTCAGCTTTAATAGCGTCTACTGATGTACCGTAGTTTTTAGAGATACTCCATAACGTATCACCAGATTGAACTGTGTGTTCAGCTGCATCTGCAGTTGCAGCGAAAGATCCTGAAACAGCTACTGCTGTTGTAACGGCTAATAATTTTTTCATAATTTGTTTTTCCTCCTAGGCATTTAATACTCTGCTAATAATATAACAGATAATAATATTTCATAGGTTACAGACAAATAAAAGATACGGGTCTTTATTACAGCAGCATTACAAATAGAAATATTTTACTTTTTTCATTTAAAATAGTTTTAAAACGCTTTAGAGTCATGAATTTAACACTATTTTTACATAAAATTATCAAATTCAATGTTATCTTTCTGTAATGTTACAGGAAAAAAGTACCAATCTAAAGATTAGTACTTGTTGTCATCTCCTGGTTATTTAGCAATAGAATGGACAATCGATGGCAGCTCATACAATCGTCAGCTTTTATTTGGCGCTCTGCTGGAACGCTTCTGTTTTCATCAATAAGCCGTCCACTGATTCATCGCAATGGATGACAGCCGATTTCTCTCGGTAGGCTTTTTTCATGTTTGTTATCGTTGTATCATATTTGTCAGCGATCACCCATAATGACTGGCTGTGTTCATGGTTGTTCATTTCAGCTTCTGCCTGAGTCATTGTAATGATGCTGGAGATTACAACGGCCGCAGCAACGACTGCTATCTTTCTCATCATGCTCCTCCGCCTTTAGTATTATATGACTAATACTTTATCACGTAATAGAAATGCTATGGTTACAGCCATATGATAAGTTATAGTTTTAAATTACGTAAATATTACAGAATGATATCAATATAAATACCCCTCCAGACAGCACGACTGAAGAGGTAGTTGTGGGTGTGAGTAATGAAAGTGCGGTTAAGCAGTAACAGGTTCTTGAGAAGATGATTCTTGTTGCTGCTCTGAATGAGCTTCGTCGCCGATAGCATCCAGCTGCTCCATGAACTTCCTGCTCTCCTCTTCACTGATCACAGCATGTGTCTCAGCTTTTACAGGTTCAGTGTTAAGCGGCTCTGACTGTTCACTGATGAACTGCTTGACGATTGATTCTTTGGCTATCATAATGGCATGAGTCTTTTCAGCGTCTGACAGTTCATCCCATATTTCATCAGGTGTCTGCGGGAGTATATCGCCGGTTTTAATGACACCGAAGTTCGGCAGGAATTTAATATTCTCGACGACTATTTCTGTGAAGTACTGCGGTTTCTCTTCTCCGGCCTTCTGATATTTGTTGCTGTGGATCTGCCCTGTAATACAGACCGTCGAACCTTTTTTGCAGTACTGCATAATATTTGAAGCTGTTTTATTGAATGCCTTGCAATGCAGAAAATCGACGGTCTGTGCATTTTCGTCTTTTGGTTTATAGCCGCGTTCAATTGCCAGCGGAAATGTCACACATACAGTGCCGGTTTTTGAGCCGGATTGATTGGACTTCGGCACATTGGCCAGCCGACCTACAAGAACGACTTTGTTTATCATAAGTCACCTCCCTTCTACAACAAATATAATAGGAAGATTTTATTTTGAACAATTGCAGAAATTGATGAAATGACTGAAAAAACATGCAGATTCTGATGAAATTACAACATTTCTTCATAATCTGCAGCCAAACACTGTAATTTCAGAAAAAACGCATGTTATGATAGTTTTGACTAATAACAGGGGTATTCTATAATGAACGTGGAGGGATGGAAATGAAGACATTTAAAGCAGTGCGTTTCCAAATAGTCGAGGACGAAGCGACTAATGAATATATATTATATGATGGTATTATTATTAACAAGGAAAACAGCGGCACCGGCTGGCTGCTCGAAATATTAATCGATGATATTCATCTGGAGAAGATGGAGGACTATCAGAAATCCGCCACCTTGCTCGATACACGCGTGGTCATTACAAGAACATCCAATGACCCCGCCTTGTTTGAAGCGACGATTCAGAACATTAAACAGCTGCAGGATAAAATATCCGTTATCTTTGAATGTCATATTTACACGCCCCGGCAGGCCTATGCAGAACAGCTGCTCGAACAGCTGGTCGAAGACGGCTTAAGCGGCAGCGAACTGATCACGGTCTTCAACCGGATGATGGTCTCCAAACCAAAGCTAAAAGAAAAAGAATAGTCGAACGCCACAAAAAAAAGGAATGGATTTAATCCATTCCTTTTATTGATTGTCAGAAATCGCAAAAGTGATTTCACAGCTGCACGCGACTTCGCCGTTCACTGTAGCTTTTGCTGTTCCTTTGCCGATCGGCCCTTTAATTTTCACGATCTCCACTTCAAGTAATAATGTATCACCTGGTGTGACCTGCTTTTTGAAGCGGCATTTATCAATGCCTGCAAATAATGCAAGCTTCCCTTGATTCTCTTCCATACGCAGCATGGCAACTGCGCCGACCTGCGCTAATGCTTCGACAATCAATACGCCGGGCATCACTGCATAGTCCGGAAAATGACCTTGGAAAAACGGTTCGTTGCCGCTGACCTGCTTCAGGCCGACGCAGCGTTTGCCATCTTCCAGTTCGACGATGCGATCAATCAGCAGGAAAGGATAGCGGTGCGGTATCACTTTCTTGATTTCATCAAATGTCATAATCGTTTCCATTTAAGCAGCTCCTGTCAATTTCAAAATATGGGTCCATGTCCCCGGATTTAATACTTCAATCGGTGAATGTAAAATACCATAGCCGACCATCAGACCGACTAAAAATAAAAGCAGCGATAAAATAATGACAATCAATAGTACTGTCATTAACGGGAGTTTACGATGGATGAATTCCATTCTATTAGTCTGCATAGCAACTACCTCACTTCTGCTCGTTCTTTGCGATCTCCTGTCCGTTCAATATCAGCACCTAATGCTTTCAGCTTGCCATGGAAATTCACATAACCACGGTCCAGGTGTGATAATTCTGTGACGCGTGTATAGCCTTCTGCAGCAAGTCCTGCCAGGACAAGTGATGCAGATGCACGCAGATCTGTAGATTTAACTGCAGCACCGTGAAGATTCTGCTTCTGCACAAGGGCAGTGCGGTTATTCACTTTAATGCTGCCGTTCATCTTGATGAACTCATCCACATGCATGAATCTGTTCTCGAACACTGTCTCTGTCATGTGACTTGCTGTGTCCGCCGTCAGCATAAGCGCCATCATCTGCGCCTGCATGTCTGTCGGGAAGCCTGGATGAGGCATTGTCTTCACTTCTACGCCTGTCAATGCTTCCGGTGCAGAGACACGAATGCCGTTATCCTGAACAGTCAGCTGCACACCCATCTCTTCAAGCTTCGACAAAAGAGAAGACATATGGTCAGCACGGGCACCTTCAACAAACACATCACCGCGTGTGATCGCTGCTGCGATAATGAAAGTCCCCGCTTCTATCCGGTCAGCAATAATGGTATGCTCTGCCCCGTGAAGCGCTGCTACGCCGTTCACTGTAATGCGGTCTGTCCCCGCTCCAGTGACATCTGCGCCCATCGCATTCAAGTAATCCGCAAGTGCGACAATTTCAGGTTCTTTCGCCACATTATCCATGACGGTTGTGCCGTCAGCAAGCACTGCTGCCATTAAAATGTTCTGGGTGGCGCCGACGCTCGGAAAATCAAGATAAATATTCGCACCTTTCAGCCGGCCGTCCACTGTTCCTACTAAGTAGCCGTTATCCTGAACGATATTCGCACCAAGTGCGGTCAATCCTTTTAAGTGCTGTTCAATCGGACGTGAACCGATTGCACAGCCGCCCGGCATAGCGACTTTTGCCTTGCCGAGACGCGCAAGCAGCGGCCCCATCACTAAAATACTCGCACGCATTTTGCTGACATATTCATAGGCTGCTATATGATTGAGCTCACCTGCTGCATCCACGACATATGTATTGTTACTTTGTGCTGTGACATCGATGTTTAATCCTGCAAGTACATGGCTGATTGTTGCTACATCTGATAACGCTGGGACATTGTGAAATGTACTGACACCGGTAGAACCGAGTATTGATGCTGTTAAAATAGGGAGCACCGCATTTTTAGCACCATCAACTTTAACAGTACCTGTGAGTCTTCTGCCACCTCTTACTAAAATTGTATCCATCCAAAGTATCCTCCAAAACCTATATATACATTATATATACTATAACAGAAGCAGCGATGCCGTCAGTAAAAAAACCTCATAATTATTGAAAATATTTTTACATCCACGTCAGCTGCTGTGAAAAATAGATGATATCCATGATGAAATTGCTGACTAGACTGCCGAGCGCAAAGCTCATTAAAATCAGCAGCACTTGAATCTGACTCGTATGGTTCGCTTTAAACCACTGGTCCGTCCGCAGTGACTGCAGCGCCCAGAAGCTGACGCATACGCAGATGACGTGCACGATAATATGGATGAGTGCGTATATTCCGACATCCTGCATGACTCCCCCTCCTTCTCCAAATAAAAAAGATAGGACATAATATGTCCTATCTATGACTTAGCGGAATTTTGCGACATCCAGTCGATTCATTGCACGGTGCAATGCTTTTTCAGCACGGTGGTAATCAATGTTCTCCTGCTTATCTGACGCAAGACGTTCCTCCGCACGGCTTAACGAAGCTTTCGCACGTTCAATGTCAATCGCGTCAGCCTGCTCGGCAGACTGCACAAGAACAGAGACGCCTGTCGGTCTGATTTCTGCGAATCCTTCAGATACCGCTACATGAAGCTGTTTGCCTGCGATTGTCGTCCGCACTTCGCCGATCTTCAAGGGTGCAACAGTTGGAATATGTCCGGCCATGACACCCATTTCACCTGTTTCAGTTTGTAGTACAATCAGTTCAGCCTGATCAGTAGAATAAACTGAGCCATTAGGAGTGACTATATTTAACGCAAGTGTGTTCATATTTCGTTCCTCCTAAGTAGTTTAAACTTGTACGCCCATACCTTTAGCCTGTTCAAGGACTGCTTCGATGCCGCCGACTAGACGGAACGCATCTTCAGGGATATGGTCATATTTACCTTCAAGGATGGCTTTGAAGTCCTGTACTGTTTGTTGGACCGGTACATAAGAACCTTTCTGGCCTGTGAACTGTTCAGCGACGTGGAAGTTCTGTGATAAGAAGAACTGAATACGACGTGCGCGGTTAACTGTCTTTTTATCTTCATCAGATAACTCATCCATACCAAGGATAGCGATGATATCCTGTAATTCGCGGTACTTCTGTAACGTCTGCTGTACAGCACGCGCGACTTGATAGTGCTCTTCACCGACAACTGCCGGCGTTAACGCACGTGATGTCGAAGCGAGCGGATCTACTGCCGGATAAATACCCATCTCAGTCAGTTTACGCTCTAAGTTAGTCGTTGCATCTAAGTGGGCGAATGCTGTCGCCGGCGCCGGGTCAGTGTAGTCATCGGCTGGTACGAATACAGCCTGGATAGAAGTAACTGAACCTACGTTAGTAGATGTGATACGTTCCTGCAGCTGACCCATCTCAGTTGCAAGTGTCGGCTGGTAACCAACGGCTGACGGCATACGGCCGAGCAGTGCTGATACTTCAGAACCGGCCTGCGTGAAACGGAAGATATTGTCGATGAATAACAGAACGTCCTGCCCTTGTTCATCACGGAAGTATTCCGCCATTGTCAGGCCTGACAATGCCACACGCATACGCGCACCAGGCGGCTCGTTCATCTGACCGAAGACCATGGCAGTTTTCTTGATAACGCCTGAGTCACTCATCTCGTGGAATAAATCGTTACCTTCACGTGTACGTTCACCGACGCCTGCGAACACTGAAATACCGCCGTGTTCCTGTGCGATGTTGTTGATCAGTTCCTGGATAAGAACGGTTTTACCTACACCCGCTCCACCGAACAGACCGATTTTACCACCTTTAATGTACGGTGCTAATAAGTCTACTACTTTAATACCTGTCTCTAAAATCTCAACTTTAGTTGATAACTCTTCGAACTTCGGTGCTTCGCGGTGAATCGGGTCGCGGCGCACTTCCGGGCCAAGTTCATCTTCCAGGTCAATCTTCTCTCCAAGTACGTTGAAGACACGACCTAAAGTCACATCACCAACTGGTACTGAAATCGGTGCTCCTGTATCAGTAACGATTGCGCCGCGTTGAACGCCATCAGTGGAGCTCATCGCGATTGTACGTACTGCATCGTCACCTAAATGAAGGGCAACTTCTAAAGCAAGTTTAGTAGCGCCGTCTTCACGTTGAATTTCTAAAGTTAACGCGTTGTTTAACGCTGGTAACTGGCCATTTTCGAACTTAACGTCAATGACTGGACCCATCACTTGAATTACGTGACCTACTGCCATTATGATTTCCTCCTAAAGATTATTCCAGTGCGGCTGCCCCGCCGACAATCTCAGTGATCTGCTGAGTGATTGCCGCCTGACGTGCACGGTTATATTGTAAAGATAAGTCGTCGATTAATTCTTTTGCATTGTCTGTCGCGTTCTTCATCGCTGTCATACGGGAAGCATGTTCACTTGCCTTCGCATCAAGCAGGGCCCCGTAAATCAAGCTCTCTGCATACTGCGGCAGGATGACTTCAAGAATCGCCTCTTTATCCGGCTCAAACTCATAGTTTGCAGCAGCTCCGCCGGCTAAATTGTCCTGGCTGACCGGGAGCACGCGGCGTTCCTGCACTTCCTGCTCAAGCACGCTGAGAAAATGACTGAAATGAACATACAGCTCATCAAATTCACCTGTCTCAAAACGGTGCACAGCGTTATGCGCTATTTCCTTGACGTTTTTGAACGATGGCTGCTCAGGCAGGCCAGTGACTTCATCGACAACATTGTAGCCACGTGACTTAAGGAAATCACGGCCGACACGGCCAATGACTAAAATAGCGTAAGCTTCTTTATTATCATTGTGACGTTCTTTGATCTGCTGCGTTACACTTTTAAGCACGTTCGCATTATATGGACCTGCAAGACCTTTATCACTTGTCACGACTAAATATCCTGTCTTATTCACCGGACGCTTCGTCAGCATCGGATGAGAACTGTCGTTGCCGCTGCCGATACTTGCAATCGTGTCCTGCATTTTATCCATGTAAGGATAGAAGCTTTTCGCGTTTTCTTCTGCGCGGCGGAGTTTGGAGTTGGATACCATGTGCATCGCTTTTGTGATCTGACTCGTCTTTTTAGTCGATGTAATACGGTTTTTAATCTCTCTCAGTGAACTCATTGTGTCACCACCTTATTTACATGATATATCGCTTGTATTATACAGATTTTTTGAAGACTTTCTTGAAGCCGTTGATCGCTTCGATGAATTTTTCATCTGCCGGCAGACCTTTAGTCTCGCGGATTTCTTCGAACAGATGCGGCGCATTGTTGCCGACCCAGCCAAGGAATTCATCTTCAAATCGAGTGATATCTTCAACCGGAATATCATCAAGGTGGCCTTTAGTCAGTGCATAAAGGATAACAACCTGTTTATCCACTGTTAATGGTTTGTTCTGATCCTGCTTCAGTACTTCAACTGTACGTTTACCACGTTCGAGTTTCGCTTTCGTTGCCGGGTCTAAGTCTGAACCGAACTGCGCGAATGACTCAAGCTCACGGTAAGACGCTAAGTCAAGACGTAGTGTCCCTGCTACTTTTTTCATCGCTTTGATCTGCGCTGAACCACCGACACGTGATACAGAGAGACCTGCGTTGATCGCCGGACGTACACCTGAGAAGAATAAATCAGATTGTAAGAAGATCTGACCATCTGTAATTGAGATAACGTTTGTTGGAACGTAAGCTGAGATATCTCCTGCCTGTGTCTCAACGAATGGCAGAGCAGTGATTGAACCGCCGCCTAACGTATCATTTAACTTCGCAGCACGCTCTAACAGACGGCTGTGCAGATAGAAGACATCCCCTGGATATGCTTCACGACCTGGCGGACGACGTAATAATAATGACAGCTCACGGTAAGCAGCTGCCTGCTTCGTTAAGTCATCATAGACGATTAAGACGTGTTTACCGTTGAACATGAATTCTTCAGCCATCGCGACACCTGCATAAGGAGCAAGGTATAGTAATGGTGCAGGCTGTGATGCAGAAGCTGAGACAACGATTGTATAGTCTAACGCACCGTGCTGACGTAAAGTTTCTACTGCAGTACGGACTGTAGATTCTTTCTGACCGATGGCAACATACACACAGATCATATCTTCATCCTTCTGATTAAGGATTGTATCGATAGCGACTGTTGTCTTACCCGTCTGACGGTCACCGATGATTAATTCACGCTGGCCGCGACCGATCGGCACTAAGGCATCGATGGCTTTAATTCCTGTCTGTAATGGCTCGTCTACTGACTTACGGTCCATAACGCCGGTAGCCGGTGATTCGATTGGACGTGTTTTAGTCGTATTCAATGGACCTTTACCGTCAATCGGTTGGCCAAGCGGGTTAACGACACGGCCGATTAATTGTTCACCGACAGGAACTTCCATAATACGTCCTGTACGTTTAACTTCGTCGCCTTCTTTGATTTCAGTGTAAGGGCCTAAAATAACGACACCTACGTTGTTTTCTTCTAAGTTTTGTGCAAGACCTAATACACCGTTATGGAATTCAACAAGTTCCCCTGCCATAACATTGTTCAGACCATGAACTAACGCGATACCGTCACCGACCTGGATTACAGTACCTACATCGGTTACAGTGATGCCGGACTCGTAGTTCGCGATCTGGGATTTCAGTAACGCACTGATTTCTTCAGCTTTGATGGCCATTGATGTCACTCCTTCGTATTATTGTTGGTGAAATGATTTCTCTAATTGTTTAAGATTGTTCTGGATTGAATCGTCGTATACGGTCGTACCGATTGTTGCCCGGATACCACCAATCAGCTGTGGATTGATGACATTATCAAGCAGCAGCTTTTTGTAGCCGGTACGCTGGATGAATGATTGGCCGATAGCGTCCAGTTCTTCACGGGTCAACGCATAAACAGATTCAACCTTCATATATTGTTGTTCATTGTATTCGTTATAATAAGACTCAAAACTGTCAGCAATCGCCGGCAGCAAGCTCAGCTGTTTACGTTCTGCGAGTATTTGCAGTAAGTTCAACAGCGGCTGGTCTGCACCACCGAATGTTTCTTTGACGAAGCGGATACGCGCTTCTTTTGAGACTTTAGGATCTTCTGCAAACAGCTGGAAAGCCGGCTGGCTGCTGACCGCTAAGTTGATTTCTTTCAGGTCAGCATGGACACTTTCCTGAACGCCGCTGTCACGGCTGACTTCGAATAAGCTTTCAGCGTATTTTTTAGCAACTTGTGCCATTATTTATCGCCTGCCTCTTGAATGAACTGGCGAACAAGATTCTGCTGGTCAGCTTCATTGATTTCCTTATTGATGACTTTAGAAGCAATCAATACAGAAAGTTCCGCTACACGGTCATTGATGTCAGCAATTGCACGCTGTTTTTCGTTCTCGATTTCGACTTGCGCATCCTCAACCAGTTTGTTTGCTCTTGAGTTTGCCGCATGAAGAATTTCCTCGTGTTCACGTTTTGCCTGAGTTTTTGCATTTTCAAGTATCGTCTGTACTTCTGTCTGTGTACGCTGTAATAATGCTTTATTTTCTTCTGCATAGCGCTTAGCGTCTGCGTTCTGCGCCGCTGCACTGTCGATGTCTGAATTGATGGTGTGTTCACGCTCATCCATGATAGTTTTCAGTGGACCCCACGCAAACTTACGAAGCAGTGCCAGTAAGATTAAAAATGTAAGTAAAGTGACAAGAATCGTTCCCCATTGAACGCCTGTCGCTGCTGTATTAGCAGTATGACCTAAAATAAAGTAATTCACGTCTTAACGCTCCTTTCACCGCAGTTATGTTCATAAATGAATGGCGAAATCTTGTTAGACTTCGCCCTTAACGAGTTGATATCAAATTAACGGTTCATTACCATGAACGCTACTACTACCGCAATGATTGGCAGGGCCTCAACTAAACCAACACCGATGAACATGATTGTCATTAATGGACCACGTGCTTCAGGTTGACGAGCAACACCTTCAACTGTACGTGATACGATCATTCCGTTACCGATACCTGCGCCAAGTGCTGCTAAACCAATTGCGATTGCTGCTGCTAATAAATTCATTAATAATTTCCTCCTAAGAAATATAATTGTTTTGTATTTTTTATATTAATGGTCTTCCGACACTTTGTGTGACATATATACCATTGATAACATGACGAAAATGTAGGCCTGAATTGCGCCGACAAAAATTGAGAATGCCTGCCAGATAATGAGCGGGATAAGGGCGCCGAAGAAGCCCAGCACGCCTCCTGCTGCAATAGCAGATAGTAAGCCAAGTAATACTTCACCTGCGAAAATGTTACCGTAAAGTCGAAGACCGAGTGTCAATGTTGATGAGAACTCTTCAATAATCTTGAACGGTACCATGAACCAGACCGGCTGTGCGAAACTCTTGAAGTAGTTTCCTGCACCGCGCATCTTAATACCATAGTAATGAGTCAGTACAACGATTAACGTCGATAATGTCAGCGTCACTGTTGCATCCGCTGTCGGTGATTTCCACCACAGTGTATGACCAGTAACGACCGCAAACGGTAAGCCGAGCATATTCGCGACAAAGATGAACAGAAGCAATGTGACTGCTAAAAAGTGAAAACGCGCACCTCTGCCCCAGTCCATGTTGCTGTTGATAATCCCGCGGGTAAAGTCGAAGACCCATTCAATAAAGTTCTGGGCACCTGCCGGTCTGACACTCAGGCGTCGTGTACATAGTACTGCAATCAATAAGACAATCAGCGCGGTAAGAATAACCATTAAGATAGAACTTAGATTGAAGATGATGTTATGACCCATGACGTGCCAAGTATAAAGCGGTGATCCGTGTTCCATTTCTTCACCTCTTCCTATTATGTATTATTGTTTCAAACTGATGAATGTATGTATGAGGATCATCACATACGTTAAAGCGAGGCCAAGTGCGATTCCGTAAATGCTGACAGCATCAGGAAATCTCACCCAGAAGAGACAGGCCGTCACTGCTATTAACAAGCGTAGACCTGAGCCACTTGAGATGTGAAGCGAATCACTGTTAATCGCACGATTAAGGTAGTGCTGCCACACAAAAGCACTGATAGCAGACGCTACCGTACCGATGATTAATCCTAATGCAAAGCTGCTTCCTGTAAATAAAAAAATGACAAGAACAGCGAGGATTAAATAGAGAAAATACTGCAGATAAAACTTAAAGAAAATCTTGAATTCAGACATATAATTATGTCTCCTTAGAATACGATTTCACGGAGATGAAAACCGTTTCATTCCAAAGTTTATGATAATATAGGGCAAAATATGTGTCAATGCTCTCCGAAAAACTCGTGTAAATAATTCTTCACAAATAGTTCACATTTCCGACACATATATGCCTTTATCATTATTAAGCGTTAAATTGAATAATTTTATTTTCCTTCGACCTTGAATGGTTGTGGTTTAACATCTGTCAAGCCGAAATAATATTTAATATGTTCACAAATACGTTCTGACGTTCTGCCGTCACCGTAAGGATTGCTTGCCTGGCTCATCGCATTGAACACTTTCTCATCTGTCAGCAGCTCTTTTGTCAGACGGTAAATGTCTTCTTCTTCAACACCAGCAAGCTTCAATGTCCCTGCTTTGACACCTTCAGGACGTTCAGTAGTATCGCGGAGCACGATGACCGGTTTACCAAGTGACGGCGCTTCTTCCTGCACGCCGCCGGAATCCGTCAATATGAAGTGACTGCGGCTCGCGAAGTTATGGAAATCGATGACGTCCAGCGGTTCAATCAGTGCGATGCGGTCATGGTCGGCAAGATATAATCCTGCAATCTCGCGGACTTTCGGGTTTTTGTGCATCGGATAGACGACTTTCACATCATCATGCTCATCTACAATACGTCGGACTGCTTTGAAGATGTTATGCATCGGCTGGCCGATATTTTCTCTGCGGTGCGCAGTCAGCAAGATGATCTTCTCATCACCTGTGTCGATAATATCGCTCTCGTAATTATCATGGACCGTTGTCTTCAAGGCATCAATTGCCGTGTTGCCGGTGATGACGACGCGGTCTGCCGGTTTGTTTTCGCGCAGCAGATTCTCTGCCGCTTCTTCAGTCGGTGCAAAGTGCAGATCCGCAAGCACACCTGTCATCTGACGGTTCATCTCTTCAGGGAACGGTGAATATTTCTGCCAAGTTCTAAGACCTGCTTCCACGTGACCGATCGCTACTTCGTTATACAGGGCTGCAAGGCTGCCTGCAAACGTCGTCGTCGTATCGCCGTGCACTAAGATCATGTCCGGCTGCGCTTCTCTAATGACTGATTCCAGGCCACTGAGGACACGTGCTGTCACTTCAGTCAGTGTCTGTCCTGCCTTCATGATGTCAAGGTCATAGTCCGGCGTGATATTGAAGATATCAAGCACTTGATCCAGCATTTCACGGTGCTGCGCTGTCACGACTACGATCGGTTCAAGTTCAGGATCTTTCTTTAACTGCAGTACAAGCGGCGCCATTTTAATGGCTTCCGGTCTCGTACCAAAAATCGTCATAATTTTTTTCATCGTCAATAACTCCTACTTATTATTTAGTGCCGAACAGTCTGTCCCCTGCATCGCCGAGGCCGGGAACGATATAACCGTGATCATTTAACTTCTCATCGAGCGCTGCGATATAAATATCGACATCAGGATGTGCTTCTTCGAGCAGCTTGACGCCTTCTGGTGCGGCGATCAGGCACATGAAACGGATTTTAGTCGCTCCGCGTTTTTTCAGCGAGCTGATGGCTTCAATCGCAGAGCCGCCTGTCGCAAGCATCGGGTCAACAACGATGAAGTCACGCTCTTCAATATCCTGCGGCAGCTTCGCGAAATATTCAACCGGCTGGAATGTTTCAGGGTCACGGTACAGACCAATATGGCCGACACGTGCCGCCGGAATCAGCTTTAATACACTGTCTGTCATGCCGAGACCGGCACGCAGAATCGGTACGACTGCCATTTTCTTACCGGACAGCCGTTTAGCGGTCATCGTCGTCACCGGCGTATCAATCGTCACATCCTGCAGCTCAAGGTCACGCGATACTTCGTACGCCATCAGCATGCCGACTTCATCGACCAGCTCACGGAACTCCTTCGTGCCTGTATTCACGTCACGAATATAGCTTAATTTATGTTGAATCAGTGGGTGGTCAAAGACATGTACTTTACCCATAGTGCACCTCAATCCTTTTATCTTTTAGTCCTGCTTACTTGCTGTACAGCGGGAATTTGTCAGTCAGCGCTGTGACTCTCTGCTGCGCCGCCTCCAGCACGTCATTATTCTCATGGTCATGCAGCACGTCAGCAATGATCGCTGCGATTTCTGTCATGTCGTCTTCCTTGAAACCACGCGTTGTCACAGCTGGTGTACCGATGCGGACACCGCTTGTCACAAACGGGCTTTCTTTGTCAAACGGAATCGTATTTTTGTTCGTCGTAATACCGACAGCATCCAGCGCATGTTCTGCAGCTTTACCTGTCAGGCCGACCGTCGTCACATCAATTAAGAACACATGGTTCTCTGTATAGTCAGAAACGATGCGGAAGCCGCGTGCTTTCAGCGCTTCGCTCAGTGCTTTGGCGTTGTTGATGACCTGCTGCTGATAGGTGCTGAATTCAGGCTGCTGCGCTTCACCGAACGCGACTGCTTTCGCTGCGATGATATGCATTAACGGACCGCCTTGAATACCCGGGAAAATCGCTTTGTCGATCGCTTTAGCATACTCTTCCTTACACAGAATCATGCCGCCGCGTGGTCCGCGCAATGTTTTATGCGTTGTTGTCGTCACGAAGTCCGCATGCGGCACTGGGTTTGGATGAAGTCCCGCAGCGACAAGTCCTGCGATATGCGCCATGTCGACCATGAGCTTTGCGCCGACTTCATCCGCGATAGAGCGGAATTCAGCGAAGTCGATCTGACGGGCATACGCTGATGCACCGGCGATGATCAGTTTCGGTTGATGTTCTTTAGCCAGACGTCTGACTTCAGCATAATCGATCGCTTCTGTCTCTTTGTCCACTTCGTACGCTGCAAACTTGTAGTCAATGCCGCTGAAGTTGACTTTAGACCCGTGCGTCAAATGTCCGCCGTGGTTCAAGTCCATGCCGAGCACTGTATCGCCTGCTTCTAATGCGACACGATAAACTGCCATGTTCGCCTGTGAGCCGGAGTGCGGCTGAACGTTCGCATGTTCCGCTCCGAATAACGCCTTTGCCCTGTCGCGCGCCAGGTTTTCTACGACGTCGACAAATTCACAGCCGCCGTAGTAACGTCTGCCTGGATAACCTTCTGCATACTTGTTCGTCAAAACCGAGCCTTGTGCTTCCATGACGGCCTCAGACACAAAGTTCTCAGATGCGATCAGTTCAATGTTGTTATTCTGTCGTGCCTGCTCCTGCTGCATTGCTTCCCATAACTGTTGATCCTGTGCTTTTAAAGTAGACAATATATTTCCCTCTTTTCTGTAGTTTGAAGTGCTAATTGTATGTCGCGCGTGGTCCACCGATCAGCTTCGGCCGGTGCGCGGCAATCGTCACGACGGCACTGCCGACCATCTTCGTCGGCACGCGGACCGGAATCTGCACATGCTTGATATGCATGCCGATCAATGTCTGGCCGATGTCGATGCCGCAGTCCGCCTGGACATGCTCCACAACGACCGGGTCTGTCATCCCCCGGTAGGCGGCAGCGCTCATACTGCCGCCAGCAGTTCTGACCGGAACGACGGATACAGGGGGCAGCCCGCAGCGCACTGCCGTCGCCCGCTCCATCGTCAGCGCACGGTTGATATGCTCACACCCTTGAAAGCAGAAAGTGACCCCTGTTTCTGCTGCCACGCTTTGGAATGCCGCCAATAGTTCTGCGGCCACCTCATCAGAGCTGTGCGTGCCGATCTTCTCGCCGATGACTTCAGACGTTGAACAGCCGATGACACATAACTCACCCGGCTTAAAGAACTGGATGGCCTTCAGCTCTGTCAGCAGCTGATTAATGTCTGCCATAGTCTTCTTCCAGCCGGCTCAGTTTGTCGAGACGTTTCTGGTGACGCCCGCCTTCAAATGATTCGTTCAGCCATGTCTCGATGATCATCAGTGCCAGTCCTTCACCGATGACCCGCTGACCCATAGCGATGACATTCGAGTCATTATGCTGACGTGTCAGTTTCGCGGTGAAGACATCGTGCACAAGCGCACAGCGGATCCCTTTCACTTTGTTTGCTGCGATGCTCATGCCGATGCCGGTTCCACACACTAAAATCCCCCGGTCTGCCCGGCCGCTAGTCACTGCTTCACCGACAGGACGTGCATAATCCGGATAATCAACAGAATCCGGCGAATGCGTGCCAAAATCCTCATAACTCACCTGCAGCTCGTCAAGACGTTTCTTAATAGCTTCCTTGTAGGCATAGCCGCCGTGATCGCTTGCGATGGCAACTTTCATATGAATGACCTCCTTTTAGCAATTACACTTCATTATATCTTATTTAGTTTTTTTCCTCGAGCATTTATTGGGTATTGTCCAATTTTTCTAACAACTGTCTGACGTACTCGGCGATCTGGTTATAAGCGTGCTGATAAGCGCTTCTGTCCCCGCCGTACGGGTCAGCGATGCCCGCTGTTTCACCCGCTGCAAACTCACTCAGCATATAGACATTGGCTTCAGGATAGAGCGCCTTGATGTGCTGTTGATGACTGCTGGACATCGTCAGTATTAAGTCCGCGTGCGCATCTTCCGGCTGAAACTGTTCGGCCGCTGACGGCTCCGGCAGCGCATGCTCACGGATCAGTGCGGCCGAATAAAAGGAGACAGGTGCACCGTTATAGGCGGCCAGACCGCGCGAGGCGAAATCATGCTGCTCAGACAGTGACCGGGCGATGCTTTCAGCGAGCGGGCTGCGGCATGTATTACCGGTACAGACAAATACTATTCTCATCATAATCCTCCTTTATTTGCCGGCCGATGCTTTGTCGATCCGGTTCATCAGTGCGCGCGTCTGTTCCGAACGCTTAAAGCCGCTCATAATAATACGCGTCACGTCATGGTTATGGTCGATCGCTCGCAGCACCTCATAAAGATGGGTCGCGGCCGTCGCAATATCATCTTCATCCGCACAGAGCGGGTAGAAGTGACCACCGTCGATGAGCGGACGGACGCTTTCCGGGGCGATGACTGCCGTCTCGCGGTCAACGGCCAGCCGCTCGCGGATGCCCCCTTCAATAAGTGTCATCGGGCTGTTCGGTGCATAGTGGCGGTATTTCATGCCTGGTGCTATCGGCGCAGCTGACTGATAATCCGCTTCCGTCACACAGCCCGGCACCACTTCTTCAAGCATGGTCTCGGTAATGCTGCCGGGCCGGGCAATCTTGAATGGATAGCTCGTGCAGTCGAGCACCGTACTTTCAATGCCGAGCTCACTGTCCGGCCCTTGAATGATCCCGTATATTCTACCGTCCAGGTCTTCTCTGACATGCTCAAACTGCGTCGGGGACGGGCGGCCGCTTAAGTTCGCGCTCGGCGCTGCAAGCGGCAGCTTCGTAAGTTCAAGCAGCTGGCGGGCGATAGGGTCTTTCGGCATTCTGACTGCGACAGAAGGCAGGCCGGCAGTCACCTGCGGCGCAAGCATGCCGGGCTTCACCGGCAGAATAAATGAGATCGCACCCGGCCAGTACGCCGCCATCAGTCTGCGCGCTGCCGGATGAATATACTCGATAAAGTCCAGCTGCTCCAGCTGATGAATGTGGACAATCAGCGGATTATCACTCGGCCGGCCTTTCGCCGCGTACACTTTCCCTACTGCCGCCGGACTATAAGCATTGGCAGCCAGACCATACACTGTCTCTGTCGGTATGGCGACCAGTGCGTCGGCCTCGAATGCCGCGATAATTTCTGTGATTTGTGGATATGTGGATAACTCATCCACATAGTTACGAACATCCCAAACGTATGTTTTCATCACTGTAACTCCCTTCTTTCCGTATATTTTATTACAAAAGAAAAAGTTATGCACAAATTGTGTATAACTTTTCTGAGTTGTGCATAACTTATTCACACCAATTGAACCAGAGAATACGGTCCAGCTGATTAATGTCCTGTTCGACATGAACAGTGACGTTGTAACGTTCAGTAATATAATTTGTCAGCACCGGCCCCTGGCTGTGGCCGATCTCAAAGAAGACATAACCGTTGTCCTTCATGACTCGAGGCAGCTGTTCAATCATCCGCTTATATAACGCGAGACCGTCATCGTCGGCAAAGAGCGCTAAGTGCGGGTCATGCCCGAGCACTGACTGCGTCATGAGCGCGCGCTCGGAAGCCGCGATGTACGGTGGATTAGATACAAGTATATCGAGCTTGATGTTCGATGCGATAAGCGGCTCAAGCAGATCGCCGTGGTGGAAATTCACACGGCTGCCGAGCGCGCGTGCGTTTTCCCGGGCAATGGCCAGTGCCGCTGTACTGATATCAGTCCCGTGCACCGTATAGTCGCCTTCAAGCTCAAGCGTAACAGCGATGCACCCTGTTCCCGTGCCGATATCTGCCGCAACACCTGAACGTTTCGTCGACAGTACTTTCAGCACAAGTTCCTCGGTCTCCGGACGCGGTACAAGCGTATCAGCCGTCACGTTAAAGCGCCGGCCGTAGAATTCCTGGAAGCCCGTAATATGAGCGAGCGGCACATCGCGGCACAATGCCTGTATGCCCGCCGCGTAGCGCGCTGCCTCTTCGTGGCTGAGCGTCCTGCTGCCGAGCGTGATAGCAAGCTGTGACAAGTCGAAGAGGTCCATCATGAGGAACAAGGCACCGACGGGCGGCTGCCCGGCTTCACTGAGTGTCCGGCTGCCAGCTTTGACGAGCTCAGCAGGCTTACAGCAGACCATCGTTCAATGCTTCAAGCTTACTTGTCTGCTCCGCGATGGTCAGCGCTTCGATGACTTCACTGACTTTACCTTCCATGATCTGGTCGAGCTTCTGGATGGTCAGGCCGATACGGTGATCCGTCACGCGGTTCTGCGGATAGTTATACGTGCGGATACGCTCTGAACGGTCGCCCGTGCCGACAGCCGACTTACGCTGTTCTGCGTATTTCGCCTGCTCTTCCTGCAGCATTTTGTCGTAGACACGTGTTTTCAGCAGCTTCAGTGCTTTCTCACGGTTTTTGATCTGTGATTTCTCTGAGCTCGTCGCGACAAGTCCGGTCGGAATATGCGTGATACGCACCGCTGAGTCAGTCGTGTTGACGTGCTGACCGCCGGAACCGCTTGAACGGTATGTTTCAATACGCAGATCTTCTGTTCTGATGTCCACTTCAACGTCTTCTACTTCAGGCAGTACTGCGACTGTCGCTGTTGACGTATGGATTCTGCCGCCGCTTTCTGTCGCCGGAATACGCTGCACGCGGTGGGCACCGTTTTCAAATTTCAGCTTGGAGTATGCCCCGTTGCCGACGATCGTGAAACTGATCTCTTTATAGCCGCCGTGGTCCGATTCATTCGTTTCCATGACATCGATTCTCCAGCCCTGCTCTTCAGCAAAGCGTGAGTACATACGGAATAAATCACCTGCGAAGATCGCTGCTTCGTCTCCACCGGCAGCACCCCGGATCTCCATGACAACGTTTTTATCGTCATTCGGGTCTTTCGGGATTAAGAGCACTTTCAGCGCTTCTTCCAGCGCCGGAACTTGCGGCTTCAGTTCATTGATCTCTTCTTTGATCATCGCTTCTTCTTCAGGGTCCGATGTCTCTCCCATCATGTCGAGCGCTTCTTCCAGCTGTTCTTTCACTGATTTATAGCTTCTATATACTTCAACCGTCTTATGCAGATCAGACTGCTCCTTTGAATACTGACGCAGTTTGTCAGGGTCTGATACGATATCCGGGTCACTCAGCAGTTCATTTAACTGTTCATAGCGTTGCTCTACGATTTCTAATTGATCAAACATATTAATCCTCCTTCACAATATGATGCTCGCGGCATCTCGGTTCATAGCTTTCTTTAGCGCCGATCATAATGATCGGGTCATTGATATGCGCGGGTTCTCCGTTGATCAGCCGCTGTGTCCTTGATGACGGAGAGCCGCATACTGCACATACGGCCTGCAGCTTCGTCACGTGTTCACTGATTGCCATGAGCTCCGGCACTGGATCAAAGGGCACGCCTTTAAAGTCCATGTCGAGTCCGGCGACGATGACGCGGTGCCCTGCTTCAGCAAGCTGCGTCGCAACACCGACAACCTCTGCATCAAAGAACTGCACTTCGTCGATCGCCACAATATCGATGTCCGGCGTCACGTACTGCAAAATATGCGACGCGGATGCGACGTTATGCGCCTCTATTTTAGAGCCGTTATGAGAGACGACTGCATCATCACTGTAACGGTTGTCAATCTCCGGCTTGAAGACGACAACTTTCTGCCGGGCATATAAGCCGCGTCTCAGTCGTCTGATGAGCTCTTCACTCTTACCACTGAACATACTTCCTGCAATACATTCTATCCAACCTGCGGGATAACTTTCATACATAGTTACGGCCACCTTTTTTACACATAATCGCTTTATTATACCACAGTTTGTGCACTATCTTATGTACAAAAAAAGTTCCACCACTCAGCCATGCTGAATGTGGAACTTCTTTTAGCAAATTATTCGTTGCTGCTTTTAAGACCGAATTTTTTGTTGAAACGCTCAACACGACCATCGGCAGAAGCGAATTTCTGACGACCTGTGTAGAATGGGTGAGAATCTGAAGAGATATCTAAACGGATAACTGGATACTCGTTACCATCTTCCCAAGTCATTGTTTCGTTTGAAGAACGTGTAGAACCGCTTAAGAATTTAAAGTCAGTTGTAGAATCTAAGAAGATTACTTTGCGGTATTCCGGGTGAATTCCTTGTTTCATTATTTTCAGCTCCTTTGCCCTGAACCATCTGGAACAGAGTTATTCGTGATATTTCACGTCAATACTTACATATTATATAGGGTTAACCGTCAAATTGCAACTGTTAATTAAATGATCGGCTTACCGGTTTTCGCGCTCATCGCGATGCGGTCACCCAGCTGGCTGAAGAAGTCATCATTGCTGCTGCTCTGCTTCAGACGGCGCAGGAACCGTTCAGTGAAGTCCTGCTGCTCAGTGAACAAGTTTCTGAGCTGCCATACCATCTCGAGCTCTTTCGGTTCAAGCAGCAGCTCTTCTTTACGCGTCGAGCTGCGGCGGATGTCGATGGCCGGATAGACGCGTTTCTCAGCAAGTTTGCGGTCAAGCGTCAGCTCCATGTTGCCTGTCCCTTTGAACTCCTCGTAGATCATATCGTCCATACGTGAACCGGTCTCAACGAGCGCAGTCGCAAGGATGGTCAGACTGCCGCCCGCTTCAATGTTACGCGCAGCACCGAAAAAGGCTTTCGGACGATGGAGGCTCGCGGGATCCAGTCCCCCTGATAACGTACGGCCGCTCGGCGGCACCACTAAGTTGTATGCCCGGGCAAGGCGCGTGATGGAGTCCATGAGAATGATGACATCTTCCCCGAGTTCAACGAGACGCTTCGCACGCTCGAGCAGCAGCTCTGCTACTTTGACGTGGTGCTCAGGCGGTTCATCAAACGTGGAATGCACAACTTCTGCCTGTGCGACTGAACGCTCTAAATCCGTCACTTCTTCCGGCCGTTCACCGACGAGCAGAATGAAGAGCTTCGCTTCCGGGTGATTCGTGCAGATGGCGTTCGCGATCTCTTTCAACAGGGAAGTCTTGCCGGCTTTCGGCGGCGCGACAATCATGCCCCGCTGGCCGAAACCGATCGGCGTCACAAGGTCCATAATACGCGTGGAATAAGCAGTCTTCGTTGTCTCAAGCTTAATGCGGCGGTCCGGGTAAAGCGGCGTCAGCGCCTGGAAGTGCGGTCGTTTCTTCACTTCCTCTGCATTCTGGTCATTGACGAAGTCCACCTGCAGCAGGCCGTAATACTTCTCGTTCTCTTTCGGGCGACGGACTTTCCCCGTTACTTTGTCGCCCTGCTTGATCTCGAAACGACGAATCTGGCTGGCAGAGATATAAATATCCTTCTCACCTTTAGAATAGTTGACCGTGCGCAGGAAACCATAGCCGTCCACCTGGATATCATCTAAAATACCCTCCATGTAGTAGTTGCCGTCCTGCTCCATCTGTTTCTCCATGACCGCAAGAACCAGTTCTTTTTTATTGAGTTTACTGTAATTGACAAGTCCTAGTTCTTTTGCGCGTGCTGTCAGTTCTTTCGTTGTACTGTTCTTGTAAAGCGCATCAAAAGATTCATACTGCGGGCTTGTGCGTTGTTTTTCTATCATATAGCACCTTCTGTTTAATAGTGTAGTGTACGGAGGATGTGAGGGCATGCGTGGATAACTTCAATAGTTTATCATGAATCAATACAATGTCAAAGAAAAAGCCGGCATGCAGACACATGCTGGCTGATGATTAAATCGTTTCATTGCCGGCCATTGTCAGACCCGGTTTCTTCTCAAGACTATGGCGTCCTTGAATGAAGCGGACTGTGCCGGATTTCGCACGCATAACAAGTGAATGCGTCTCAGCGAATCCTCCTTTGAACTGCACACCTTTCAGCAGTTCGCCGTCAGTGACCGCGGTCGCCGCAAAGATCGCATCGTCCCCTTTGACCATGTCATCCAGCTTCAATACAGTATTCGGCTCAATACCCATGTTGCGGCAGCGTTCTTCCTGCTCGCTGTCTTCCGGCAGCAGAATACCCTGGAAGTCACCGCCCAGCGCTTTAATGCCGACCGCCGCGATGACGCCTTCCGGTGCGCCGCCTGAACCGAAGAGAATATCGACGCCCGTGAAATCAAACGCTGTGTTGATCGCAGCTGCGACGTCGCCGTGTTCAATCAGCTTGATGCGGGCACCTGCCGCACGAATTTCCTTGATGATCGCTGCATGACGTTCACGGTTCAGCAGTGTTGCCGTGACGTTAGTAATATCTTTGTTCTTCGCTTTCGCCACTGCATGCAGATTTTCAGTGACGCTCTTTGATATATCAACGACGCCGACACATTCCGGTCCGACGGCGATTTTCTCCATGTACATGTCCGGTGCATGCAGCAATGTGCCGCGGTCGCCGACAGCAAGAACAGTCATCGCGTTCCAGCTTCCTTCAGCGACAAGCGTCGTCCCTTCAAGCGGGTCGACTGCGATGTCGATTTCAGGACCTTCTTTAGTTCCGAGCTCCTCACCGATATAAAGCATCGGCGCCTCGTCCATCTCCCCTTCACCGATAACGACAACACCATCCATCGGAATTGTATCAAATACTTCACGCATGGCAGTGGTCGCTGCGTCATCCGCCTCATTTTTCAGCCCTTTGCCGACCCAGCGTGCACTCTGCAGAGCAGCCGCCTCAGTCACTCGTACTAGCTCCATCGATAAACTACGTTCCATCGTCATTCTCCTTTGTCCAACGTGATATAACTTTCAGCAATAGTATAACACATTTATCATTAAGTCCTACCCATGATTATCAACAATCCAGAATAAATGAAATATATACAGCCATAAAAAAAACAGCCATATTAATGACTGTTCACTTCTTCTGCAAGCTCCAGGTTATTCTGGGCCCATTGTTCTATAGGAATCATCGCCTGACTTAACGCATAGCCTTTGTCCGTCAGCACATATTTGATTGATAATGGTGTCGTCGTTATGACTTTCTTCTCCACTAAGTCCCACTCTGCCAGTTCGCCGAGTTTCAGGCTTAATGCTCTAGGTGTAATGGACTTCAAATCGCGTTTGATGTCTGAAAAGTGGGCCGCACGGTCATCACAGCGTGAAAGATAATTGATCAACAAACCATTCCAGCTGCGCCCAAGAATTTTAAACGTTTCCTCTAAATAAGGACATATTTCCATATCTTTCACCTCACTGACATATTATACCACGGTATAAAAAATATATCAAATATATAATATATATAAAAGAAGAAACCTCCTGTTAAGGAGGTTGCTGTTAGTCTTCGATTGTCTCACGCCAGATGTCTGCGCCTAATGCTTTCAACTTCTCGACGATACCGCTGTAGCCGCGGTCGATGTGCTTGACGTTGTAGACAGTCGTCACACCTTCTGCAGTCAGACCCGCGATGACGAGACAGGCACCTGCACGAAGGTCACTTGCTGCGACTTCTGCGCCGGTCAGCTTTGACGGCTTGATTGTCGCAGTGCCGCCCGCTTCCTTGATGTCCGCAGACATTCTTGCAAGCTCCGCTACATGGTTGAAGCGTGCCGGATAAATCGTGTCAGTAACCGTGCTTTCACCGGTCGCTAAAAATAACAGTGGTGTATACGGCTGCTGCAAGTCGGTCGCAAACCCCGGATAAACGTTCGTCGTGATCGTCAGCGGAGCGAGCGGTCCGGATTTACGGATGACTGCTTTATCTTCTCCCACTTCAATGTCGACGCCCATTTCAACGAGCTTCGCTGTTAAAGGCTCCATGTGCAGCGGGATGATGTTCTCGATGACGACTTCCTCACCCATGGCAGCTGCGGCACACATATAAGTCCCCGCTTCGATACGGTCAGGAATAATCGTATGCTTTGTACCGTGCAGCTGCGGCACACCTTCAATCTTCAGTGTATCTGTTCCTGCGCCGCGGATTTTAGCGCCCATATTGTTCAGCAGTGTTGCGACATCGACGATTTCAGGCTCTTTCGCCGCGTTCTCGATGACCGTCTTACCTGTTGCCATACTGGCAGCCAGCATAATATTAATGGTCGCACCGACACTGACGACATCCATGAAGATCTTTGCACCGATCAGCTCTTCAGCTTCCAGATGCATCGCGCCCATTTCATTCGTCACTTTAGCGCCTAAAGCTTCGAATCCTTTAATGTGCTGGTCAATCGGACGTGGTCCGAGCGGGCAGCCGCCCGGCAGACCAATCGTACATTTCTTGAAGCGACCGAGCATCGCGCCCATCATATAGTATGAAGCACGTAATGACTGTACTTTGTTGTTAGGCAGTGGCAGGTTGATTGCTTCGCTTGAATCGACTTTCAGCAGATCTCCGTCAAGCTCTGTCTTAATGTTCAGATCTTCAAGCAGGCTCATCAATGTGACAACGTCTGAAATTTCGGGCAGACCTTCAAGCGTTACGACACCGTCAGCCATCAGTGTCGCAGGAATTAACGCGACCGCACTGTTTTTAGCGCCGCTGATCTGCACCTTTCCGCGCAGAGGATTTCCACCTCTAATCTTGATTACTTCTTGTGACATGTCAGTACTCCTTTTCTATCTCCATTAAAAATCTTATCATCGTTCATTATTTATTGTATTGTAAACTAAGTCGTTGAATGATTGCAAAACATAGAATGCGCGACCTTAAATATAATTCAGTTTTACACGACGAGTCAAGAAAAAAAAACACATCAGCGGAGCTGATGTGTTTGTGTTGACACCCAGTAAATTACGCTTTGCCAGATGTACCGAACTCGCGGATTTTACCTTGAACAGTCGCTTTGATAGCTTCACGTGCAGGTCCAAGATATTTACGTGGATCGTATACGTCAGCATCATTATTCAATGTATCACGCACTGCTTTAGCAGATGCGATCTGATTTTCAGTGTTGACATTGATTTTAGCTGTTCCTAAAGAGATAGAGCGTGTGATGTCTTTAGTCGGGATACCCGTACCACCGTGCAATACTAATGGCAGACCAGTCGCAGCGCCGATTTCTTCCATTTCTTTGAATCCAAGGTTTGGTTCACCTTTGTAAGGACCGTGTACTGAACCAAGAGCTGGTGCTAAGCAGTCGATACCTGTTTTTTCGACAAGTTCCTGACATTCGCGAGCATCTGCATAGACAACACCGTCAGATACGACGTCATCTTCCTGACCGCCGACACGACCTAATTCAGCTTCTACAGAAACTCCTTTAGAATGTGCATATTCTACTACTTTTTTAGTGATTTCAACGTTCTCTTCAAATGAATGGTGAGAAGCATCGATCATGACAGATGTGAAGCCGGCATCGATCGCTTCTTTACATTTCTCGAAACTTGAACCGTGGTCTAAGTGAATCGCTACAGGAACAGTGATGTTCATGTCTTTCATTAAACCTTCAACCATTTTCACTACAGTGTAGAATCCGCCCATGTATTTTCCAGCGCCTTCAGACACGCCAAGAATTACGGGTGCGTTCTCTTCTTGAGAAGCGCCAAGAATTGCCTGCGTGAACTCTAAATTGTTGATGTTATACTGACCTACCGCATAACCGCCTTCTTTAGCCTGGATTAACATTTCTTTCATAGAAACTAATGGCATGAAAAAATCCTCCTTGTGTGCTGCTGCACAATTTTATGTCATTAGTATATCAGACAATTCGCGTATTTGCATAACATTAGAACCTGTTTCAGCGATATTTCAAAGCAATTTCCGCCACTTCTTCAATTGAAAACGGCTTCATTAAAATCCCTTCTATACCAAGGCTTATAAACGCCTCCATCTCTTCACTCGTCTGATAGGCAGAGATGAGATAGACGGGCACATCGCTCACTTCCCGCAGCCGTTCAAGTGTTTCAAATCCGCTCATGACCGGCATGCGTTTGTCCATGAAGACAAGGTCATAATGGGCAGCGGCAAGCTTGTCCAGGCCGACTCTGCCGTTTTCTGCTTCATCCATCGTCAAGCCGTAGAGCGCGAATATTTCTTTTAGCAGCAGCCTGATATTATCTTCATCATCAATCACTAAAATGCGTACCATTGTCTTCAGTCCCCTTTTTATAATAGAATTGTACTATAAATGGAGAGAAAGAAGGATTAAAATGTTAAAGATATTCAATACGCAGCTGAACGGTATATTCAAAAAAATCGACGCCCAGGAAACAGAGATTGACATCGCCTCGCGTCTCCTCGCCCAGGCGGTCGTCGGTGAAGGCAGAATTTTTGTCAAAGGCTTCGGTGACTTGAGATACTTCGAAGATTTCATCGTTGAAAGCGAAGAAAGCCTGTTCGGCGCTGAGAAAATGATCACGGAGTCCGTGCTTGACCGTACTGACCGCGTGCTCTTAATGGCAGATACATATGACGACGCCGTTATCGAATACATTAAAGACCTTGACGAGTTCGACATCGATTATGTGCTCGTCTGCAATAAAGACGAACGCATCAACAGCATGAACTTCATCGATCTGTCAACGCCGCGTGCGCTCGTGCCGATGGAAGACTTCAGCCGTATTATCAAGCCCCACTTAATGGCGATGAACTACATCTACTACGCTATCTATGCCGGAATGAAAGAACTGCTGGAAGAAGAGACAGACTGATTGATCGTTTGAAGACCAAAATTCAGGTGATGACCACCGAACTCGAGGAGAAGTGGCCTTCAGGAGCCGTTTGAAGGCCAAAATTCAGGTGTTGACCGCCGAACTCGAGGAGAAGTGGCCTTCAGGAGCTGTTTGAAGGCCAAAATTCAGGTGTTGACCGCCGAACTCGAGGAAAAGTGGCCTTCAGGAGCCGTTTGAAGGCCAAAATTCAGGTGTTGACCGCCGAACTCGGGGAGAAGTGGCCTTCAGGAGCCGTTTGAAGGCCAAAATTCAGGTGTTGACCGCCGAACTCGGGGAGAAGTGGCCTTCAGGAGCCGTTTGAAGGCCACTTCCCACTTCTCCAAGCTTCATTCATACATAAAAGCCGCTCATGATGAGCGGCTTTTATTATTAGTTAAGCGTTGCTTCGATAAATCCTCTGAATAATTTCTGTGGTCTTGTCGGACGTGATAGGAATTCCGGGTGGAACTGACATGCGACAAACCATTTATGGTCCGGAATTTCGACGATTTCAACGAGTCGGCCGTCAGGAGATGTGCCAGAGAACACCAGTCCTTTAGCTTCCAGATGCTGACGGAATTCATTGTTGAACTCATAACGGTGACGGTGGCGTTCTTCTACTAAAGCTTCACCATAAGCTTCATGGGCTTTTGTGCCTTCAACAAGCTGACATGGGTATAAGCCAAGACGTAATGTGCCGCCGAGATCAACGACATCTTTCTGGTCAGGCAGCAGCGCGATGACCGGGTACGGCGTGTTCGGATCAAGCTCTGCTGAATGCGCGCCTTCAAGGCCGACGACATTACGTGCGAACTCAACAGTCGCGAGCTGCATACCTAAGCAGATGCCGAGGAACGGAATGTTGTTTTCACGCGCATACTGCGTCGCTAAAATCTTGCCTTCAATACCGCGCTCACCAAAGCCACCTGGAATTAAAATACCGTCGACGTCTTTCAGTTCATCTTTGAAGTTCGTGACATCTAAATGCTCTGAATTGATCCATTTGATCTCTACTTCTTTGCCGAACTCATAACCTGCGTGCTTCAATGCTTCCGCTACTGACAAGTAAGCATCCTGCAGCGCGACATATTTACCGACTAACGCGATGCGCGTTTTACCGTTTAAGTTACGTACAGTCTCAAGTAATTTTGTCCATTCAGTCAGTTCTGCTTCTTCTGCAGCTTCAAGACCAAGGCGGTTGATGACGATATCATCCATTTTCTGTTCTTTGAGTGCAAGCGGCACTTGATACAATGTGTCAGCGTCACGGCATTCAATGACTGACTTTTTGTCGATGTCACAGAACAAGGCAATTTTATCGCGTAAGTCCTGCGTCATTTCGTATTCTGTACGGACGACGATCATGTCCGGCTGGATACCGAGGCCGCGCAGTTCTTTCACACTATGCTGCGTCGGTTTCGTCTTCATTTCTCCCGCTGCCTTGATATACGGCAGCAGCGTGCAGTGAATGTACATCACATTTTCGCGGCCGAGGTCGCTTTTAATCTGACGGATGGACTCTAAAAATGGCAGTGATTCAATATCACCTGTCGTCCCGCCGATTTCAGTGATGACGACGTCTGCCTTCGTGCTCTCACCGGCAAGCAGCAGACGTGATTTGATTTCATTCGTAATGTGCGGGATGACCTGCACTGTACCGCCTAAATAGTCGCCGCGGCGCTCTTTCTTCAGCACGTGGGAATAAACTTTACCCGCTGTCACGTTGGAATACTGATTCAAGTTAATATCGATGAAACGCTCATAGTGCCCAAGGTCAAGGTCTGTCTCCGCGCCGTCATCAGTGACGAACACTTCGCCGTGCTGATACGGGCTCATCGTACCCGGGTCAACGTTCAAATACGGGTCAAATTTCTGGATGGTGACGTTCAGCCCACGGTCTTTCAATAATCGCCCTAAGCTCGCTGCAGTAATCCCTTTACCTAACGACGAAACAACGCCGCCAGTCACAAATATAAATTTAGTCATTACGTTCCTCCTGAATAAAAAAATAAAAAACGCTCCTTTTGCATATCGCAAAGGGAGCGTATCGGTTTATACATTTGTCCTAATTAAAGGAGCCCAAGTAAAATAATAATCACTTTTCAATCAAATGTCAACATAGAGAAGAAACTTATTCCTCTTCTTCCTCGTAGTCTTCATAGTCTTCTTCGTCTTCATCCTCGTCGAACTCTTCATCTTCTACAACAAGACCTGCTGTATCGATCTCGTCTTCCACTTCTTCATCTTCAGGGTCTTCAAGGTTCTCCTCGTCAGCGCCGCCCTGGACCACAAGATCCAGGTCGTCTTCTACTTCTTCTTCTCCGAGAAGAACGATGTTCGCATCATCTTCGTCCTCATCAAGAACATCAAACTTCTGAACAGTCGGCGCGATTTTCTCTTCGATATCATCGACAGAGTACCAGTCGCGGAGCCCCCATAAGTTTTCGCCGGTTGACAGGAAACGGCCGTCTGTATTTAAGTCTGTGTAGAACTGCAGTACACGCGTTTCGATTTCTTCGTCGTTGTAACCGCCGATTTTCTTGAATTCATCTATCATATCGTACAGGCCGGTATCTTTGCCTTGTTCGCTTAAATAAAGGTAGGCAAGGTCAATGAATGAATTTTCGTTCATCATTTCTTTTGTATATTCACTGATTTTCATTAATGTTCGTCCTTTCAGCTCGTTCAGTCGATTGTTATTCACAGTTCATCATATCAAGAACCCGACTGTTTTTCCAGTAAATTCTGCTAGTGCATGAGCTGTCTTGAAATGACGAGCCGCTGAATCTGCTGCGTCCCTTCGTAAATCTGCGTAATCTTCGCGTCACGCATAATGCGCTCCACCGGATAATCCGTCGTATAGCCGTTGCCGCCGAATATTTGCACCGCATCAACCGCCGCTTTCATCGCTATGTCCCCTGCCAGCAGTTTCGCCATGCTGCTCATCATCGTGCTCGGCCGGCCCTCAGACAAATACCAGGCGGCCTGCCGCGTCACTAATCGTGCAGCTTGTATTTCTGCTGCCATATCCGAAAGCATAAAGCCGATACCTTGATGCAGAATGATCTTTTTGCCGAACGTGCTGCGCGTGTTGGCATAGTCGAGCGCATGGTCAAGCGCGCTTTGAGCAATACCGACTGCCTGCGAGGCAATGCCCATACGGCCGCCGTCCAGAGCTGCCATCGCCACTTTGAAGCCCTCGCCCGCTTCCCCGAGCACGTGGTCATCACTAACAAAGACGTCATCAAAAATGATTTCTGTCGTCGCCGATGACCGAAGCCCGAGCTTGTCTTCCTTCTTGCCGACCGTAAATCCCGGCAGCTCTTTATCAACGACAAAGCACGTCATGCCATCGTCCGTCCGAGCGAATACGATGTAAATATCTGCATGACCGCCGGATGTGATCCAAGTCTTCGTGCCGTTCAGTATGTAACCCGAGTCGACAGCACGTGCCGTCAGTTTCATCGCCTGGACATCGCTGCCGGCGTCAGGCTCACTGAGTGCATAAGCTGCAAGATAGTCCCCGCTTGTCAGCTTCGGCAAATACCGCGTCTTCAAGAATTCTGAGCCGAAGCGGTAGATCGGCACGCAGCCGAGCGAGACATGTACAGACAGTGTGACACCGATTGAAGGGTCGACTCTCGACAGCTCCTCGAGACAGATGGAATAGCTCAAGTAATCCATTCCGGCGCCCCCATATGTTTCAGGAATGACGATTCCCGTCAGTCCGAGCTCACCCATCGCTGTAAACAGCGCGCGGTCAAACCGCGCTTCTTTGTCACGCTCTTTTACGCTCGGTGCAATCTGCTCAAGCGCAAATTCCCGCACCATTTTTCTGAGCATCTGCTGCTCATCAGTCAAATTAAAATCCATTCCCCTTACCCCTTTGTGCATGAAAACAGCTGAACCATTCATGGATCCAGCTGCATCATTTTAATATTGGATTAATTTTGTCAGTACGTCCGGCTCCTGCTGGTCCATATGAACAAAATTAGCATTCAAGTACTCATCCGGCTCAGCTGTCTTGACGACGAGCTTGAGGACATCCGGTTCATTTTTGCGCACGAATGTCGAGAGCTGACGGAGGGCGCTTTCCCTTACCGCGGCGTCATCCGCTTCAAACGTTATGATATAAGCAGTGTCCCCTTGAACATCAAGCTTGATGCGACCTACTGCTGTGCCGTCTTTTTCAAGCGCGATGTCACCGTGCTGCTGCACTAAGCGCAGTTTAGAGACATACTTCCCTTCAAGGTCGAGATAATACAGCCGCTCTTTACCGAGCGGTCCTTCAGGATTCGTCGCGAGATGCAGGAATCCTGCACGCTCGTATAAGTTCCACGCTGCCTGATTCTCAGCGTCGACAACTAAATACAAGTCTTCAAAATCCGGGAACACCGTCTGCACGAATGAAGGGATGTTCATCATAATCTCCGTGCCGTAGCCTGACCCTTGAAGCTTCGCATTGATGGACAGACTTCTGACATACACTGCATTAATCGGTGTATCATACCCTTCATGCTGATAAAACTGATGCAGCACGAAGAAGCCGACGACCTGTCCTTCTTTATTAAGCACGATGCACGGACGTCTGTTCGGGTCCATCAGCCCTTCGTCCAGCACTTCTTTCGGTAGTGATGAATAGATGAGCTGACGCTCTTCCAGTTCAAATGCTTCCAGCTGTTCGCGGTATCTCTCATTGTATTGTACGATATCAATCTGCGATCCTTTATATTCCACTGTTATACCTCCAGGAGAACAGCATCCCCCTGACCACCGCCACTGCATATCGCTGCGATTCCTTTTCCTCCGCCTGCACGTTTTAAGCTGTGAATCAACGTCAGAATAATACGGGCACCGCTCGCACCGATCGGGTGGCCGAGAGCTACTGCCCCGCCATTTTGATTTATTTTTTCTGATGGTAGTTGTGCAATGTGCTGACTGGCAAGTGCGACCGCGCTGAATGCTTCGTTCATCTCAAAGAGCGTGATATCATCTGCCGTGAGCTGCTGTTCTTCAAGGAGCTTATTGATGACGAGTCCCGGCGTTTCAGGGAAGCGCTCCGGCGCAACGCCGATTTCACTGTGGGCGATGAGCGTCGCAAGGACGTCCAGCCCTTCAGCTGCTGCGCGTTCTTTCGTCATTAAGATCAGTACGCAGGCACCGTCGTTAATGCCCGGTGCGTTCCCGGCAGTCACCGTGCCGCCTTCTCTGACGAACGCAGGCTTCAGTGCCGCGAGCTTGTCGACCGTCGTATCACGGCGCGGCGCTTCGTCCTTATCGACGATAACGGTCTCTTTACGTCCTTTCACTTCAACCGGAGTGATCTCATCATCGAACAGTCCGGCATCAATCGCCGCCACGGCCTTCTGATGAGAATCAAAGCTGAACTGGTCCTGAGCTGCGCGTGACAAGTTGAACTTCGCTGCCGTCTTGTCGCCGTAGACACCCATATGACCGCCTGTGAAGCTGCATGTCAAGCCGTCGTAGATGAGGCCGTCAATAAATTCGACGTTCCCCATCATCTTGCCGGAGCGCATATCCTTTGAATAAAAGACGGCGTTTGACATCGACTCCATGCCGCCTGCAACAACGGCCTCGTAATGGCCGAGCTTCAGCTGGTCCATCGCGTGAGACACCGCGCGCATACCTGATGCACATACTTTGTTGATCGTCTCCGTATGCACATGAAATGGAATACCGGCATGATGCTGCGCCTGGCGTGACGGCAGCTGGCCCTGGCCGGCCTGCAGCACGTTGCCCATAATGACCGCATCCACTTTGTCAGGTTCAAGACTGATACTGTCTAAAGCCCCTTTGATGGCGATGCCACCGAGTTCTCCCGCGGTCTTCGTTTTCAGGCTTCCACCGAGCTTACCAAATGGTGTTCTCTTGCCAGCAACTATTACTACCTCAGTCATCTTTACACTACCCCTTTTTTTATGGAATCATTCAATAACTCTGCTAAATCTTTCGTCGCGACGTGGTCGTTCACTTCAAGCGCCTTTGTCCCGTCTGAAATCATCGTCAGACAGAACGGACAGGCTGTGGCGATCGTTGTCGCACCGGTTGTGAGCGCCTGCTCCGTCCGGTTGATGTTGACGCGTTCCCCTTCTTCCTCCGTCCACATCATGCCGCCGCCCGCGCCGCAGCACATGGCATCTTGACGATTGCGCTTGATCTCGACGACATCTGCACCGAGCGCATTGAGCAGCTGGCGCGGTGCGCTGTAAATGTCGTTGTAGCGGCCGAGATAACATGAATCATGATACGTGATTGTCTCGTCAAGCGTCTCGGTCGGCTGCAGCCGCCCTGCTGCGACAAGTTCCGCCAGCAGCTCGGTATGATGCTTCACTTCAATGTCGAGTCCGAAGTCCGGATATTCATTTTTAAACGTATGATAGGCGTGCGGGTCGATTGTGACCAACTTCTTCGCACCGGTCTTCTCGATGTCTTTCACGTTCTTGTCGGCAAGCTCCTGGAACAGAAACTCATTGCCGAGCCTGCGCACCGTGTCACCGGAATTCCGCTCTTTATTGCCGAGAATCGCAAATGTGACGTCTGCTTTATTCAGCAGCTCACAGAAGCTCGCGGCAATTTTCTGCGACCGTTTGTCAAATGCGCCCATGGACGACACCCAGAACAAGTACTCAAACGGCGTGTCCCCTAGTTCTTTCACCGTCGGAATAGTGATGTCCGGATAATCGTCACGCCACTTTTCCTTATCTTTCTTGTTCAGTCCCCACGGGTTGCCCTGCCGCTCAATGTTCTGCATGGCACGCTGTGCGTCGGGCTTCATGCGGCCTTCTGTCATGACGAGATAGCGGCGCATATCGATGATCTTATCGACATGTTCATTCATCACCGGGCACTGGTCTTCACAGTTCCGGCACGTCGTGCACGCCCATAGTTCATCTTCTGTTATGACGTCACCGACCATCGCCGGATGATACAGCTCTACAGGACTGCTGCTTAGTGCGAGCTGATTGCCGAGCGTCCCGGCGAAGAGCGGTGCCGGCACCCACGGCGACTTGCTCGTGACGGCGGCACCGGTCAGCGTCAAATGGTCGCGCAGCTTCGTGATGATGTGCATCGGCGACAAAGTTTTGCCGGTGATGGACGCCGGACACATATTCGTGCAGCGGCCGCATTCGACGCAGGCATATAAGTCGAGCAGCTGCTTGTCGGTAAACTGGTCGATCTGTGATACACCGAACGCCGGTGCTTCTTCATCCACCTCTTCAAAGTTGACGGTGTCAAGCTTACCGGTCGGCCGCGTGCGGTTCAAATAGACGTTGGCCGGCCCCGCGATTAAATGGGCGTGTTTGGACTGCGGCACGTAGACAAGGAATGCCAGCAGGAATAATAAGTGCAGCCACCAGAACAGAAAGAACAGCGGTGCAGCAGCCGGCTGAATGAACCGGAAGACAGCTGCAATCGCTGACGCAATCGGTTCCGACCACACGCCGCTCTCACCATGCCAGAGCAGCTGCATCGCGTTTGCAAACAGCACCGACAGCATCAGGCCGCCGATAAAGATCAGCACAAGCCCTGCCTTCCAGCCTCGCTTCAGGCGTGCCAGCTGTTCAATGTAACGTCGATAGAACGCCCAGACTACTGCGACAAGTATCATCAACGTCACAAGCTCCTGGAAAAATGTGAACAGCGGATACACCGGTCCGAACGGCAGATGTTTCCCGGGCAATAATCCTTTAATGATCAGATCAATCGCCCCGAACTGCACGAGCAGAAAGCCGTAGAAAAACATGACATGAATCGTCCCGGACTTTTTATCTTTCAGCAGCTTCTTCTGGCCGAACACATTGACGAGCACTTTATGAATCCGTTCATCACGCGCGGCATTGAACTCATGCTTTTTGCCGAGCTTGATGAACTGATAGCGCGTCCTCACTAAATATATAAACAAATAAACCGCATAGCCTGTCACAGCTAGAAATAACAGCCAGTTCAAATAAATCAACCTACTACCCCCTTGACCCCTTTGCGTTCATTCTACATAATGAATGAACGTTCAGTCAACAATAATCTGAAAATTCTTACGGTTATTACGGCAGGACGCGCGAAATAAATGCAGATGATAATAAAAATTATTTAAAAAACTTGAAAATGCATTTAAATCATTATTGTTTACTGTTATAATGAATGTACCTAGGCAACTCAGAAAAGGAACGGGACTGCACCCGTTCCTTTTTTTATTGTACAGCGGGATATGAGAGGCTAGAATAGAGCTATCACAACAGAACGAGGTAATGACATGAAAATTGGTATTGATGCAGGTGGCACATTAATTAAAATTGCGGTTGAGGACCAGGGGCAGCTCACGTTCAAAAAGCAGCCTTCTACTGAGATTACAGAAGTCGCAGCATGGCTTGCAGCACTGCCGGATGCTGACGTTGCACTGACCGGCGGCAAGGCGACTTATCTGCAGTCACTCATTCCGCAGCAGGCGTTTCAGTCGATTGAGTTTGACGCGACGTTCAGAGGCATCCAGAGTTTTCTTGAGCAGCATGACATCGCGCTTGCTGACTATATATTTGCCAACGTCGGCACCGGCACATCCATTCACTTTGTCGACGGTGAGAATCAGCTGCGTGCAGGCGGTACTGGTGCAGGCGGCGGCATGATCCAAGGTTTAAGTTATTTATTGACCGGCATCACTGACTTCAGTGAAGTGACGTCACGTGCGGCAGCAGGCGACCGTGAGAAGATCGACTTGAAAGTCAAACATATTTATAAAGGGGATAAGACGCCGATTCCGGGTGATTTGACAGCTGCGAACTTCGGTAATGTGCTCCACAATATGCATGACATGACATTCACAGCTGATGACAAGCTGGCAGCAGTCATGGGTGTCGTCGGTGAAACAGTGACAACAATTTCTATTCATGCAGCCCGTGAATTCAAGACAGAGCATGTCGTCTATATCGGCTCCTCATTTTTAGGCAACGCCCTGCTGCGCGAAGTCGTCATGGACTACACTGTTCTCCGCGGCTTTAAACCTTATTTCATCGAAAATGGTGAATTCTCAGGCGCCGTCGGAACGATGCGTCTAATGGAAGCAGCTGCCCGTTAATCATAGTGCGGCCGTCAGCTTATTACTCAGTCTGACAGTCTTCTCCTGAATTTTGGCCTTCAAACGGCTGCTGAAGGCCACTTCTCACTCAGTCTGACGGTCTTCTCCTGAATTTTGGCCTTCAAACGGCTCCTGAAGGCCACTTCTCACTCAGTCTGACGGTCTTCTCCTGAATTTTGGCCTTCAAACCGCTCCTGAAGGCCACTTTTCACTTAGTCTTACAGTCTTCTCCTGAATTTTGGCCTTCAAACGGCTCCTGAAGGCCACTTTTCACTTAGTCTGACGGTCTTCTCCTGAATTTTGGCCTTCAAACCGCTCCTGAAGGCCACTTTTCACTCAATCTGACGATCTTCTCCTGAATTTTGGCCTTCAAACCGCTCCTGAAGGCCACTTTTCACTTAGTCTGACGATCTTCTCCTGAATTTTGGCCTTCAAACGGCTGCCGTCTTTCACTTCAAGCCAAAAAAATCCCGCAGTTGACTAAAGTCAGCTGCGGGATTTCCATTATGAGTTAAAAGCAGCCAATGCTGCATCTTTTGCTGCCACTTCTTCTTTTGTGCCGTGCCATATGCCGACGAAGCGCGATATCGTCTGATCTTTGCTGTAGAAATCGCCGTCATAATAAGCGAGCGGGAACAGCTGACCGGATTTTACTTCCTGCATAATGCGGTCATAGAACTTACTGTTCTCGATATTGGAATAATAGCCGAGGAATTTCTTGTGTTCTCCTGCCAGTAAATCATTAATCAGCAGCAATGACGTTGAGCCATTCTGACGGAAATTCAAGTCGATTGCATAAACATGGTCCTTGTCATCCAGCAGCAGATCGAATCCTGCGATGCCGCGGTAACCTGCGTCAACGCCGTTCTGCATAATTTCCTGCCCGGCTTTAATGACGTGCTCCGGCACATGCTCTGCCGTCGTGTTGCCTTTATATTTCCCATATTCATCTGTATTCTGGATTGAGGCACCTAAGTACTTCATCCCCAGTTCATCACTGTAAGCATACTGCACGCAGTAGTTGGCAGTCGTCTGAATGAAATCTTCGATGATGAAATCACTCGCGCCTTCTGCTTCCCCGATGCGCTGCAATGCTTTTTTCAAATCCTTATCATTATAACAGATCATCACGCCGTAACCGCCTGCTGTCGGGTGGTCGTCCGCCGGCTTCAGTACATACGGGAATTCCCAGTCACGAAGTTTGTCGGCCAGCACTTTGACATTCACTACTTCACGGTGCGGCAGAAATTTACCTTTCGTCCATTCCGCTAGACGCATCTTGTTGTTCAGTGCGATGAACGTCGCACGGTCTACATATGACGTCTCAGAATTCACATATTCTGCTTCATGGGTATATTGAAAGAAAATCTTTTCTCCGTTGTTCTCTGCTTCTCTGAGCCGCGCATTATAAGAAGCTTCATCCGTATAACTGCGGAAGTTCTCCGGCATAGCGATACCGGCTGCTTCAAATAAGGCGCGTGATTTGTCGCCGACTGCTGCTTCGTGGACAATGACCGGCATATCAGCGATCAGCAGTTCACGGGCTGTCAGCATATTGGATTGATGTCCTTCAGTCGTCAGCCATGGATTTTTGCCGAACGACGGGCGGGACGTAAAAACTACATGATCACCATATAGTTTGTGTAGTGTCAGCGGTAGTTTCGCAGCGAAATTGTTCATTAATTTACCCCTTCAGATGTTGATGCAGCTCCTTGATTTCGTCAAGGACAGCTGGTTGTGTGATTAGCTCAACTGCCATTGTCGCCATTATACGGGCACCCTGCAGCAGCGCGCGGTCGCCTTCAGCACTTGCTGCGGCCTGCTCAAATTCATACGTATGCCCGATCAATGTGGACGGACCGATCTTAAGGTGCGGGTGAATCGTCGGAATGACATGGCTCACATTTCCGGTGTCCGTAGACCCAAAGCCAAAGTCATCGTGCTGAATCACTTCGCCGTGAAGCGCAGCATGCCGTTCAAACAGATCATCCAGACGGTCATTCACTATAAATTCATCGACACCGTTTTGAATATGATTCAGTCTGTACTGACCACCGGCCATCTCCGCGGCACCTGCTGCGATGCGTTCCACTTTCTCTGTCAGCCCGTTTAAATCACGACGGCTGAGCGCGCGCGTATAAAATCTTGCTTTCGTATAATCCGGTACAATATTGGCACTTGCGCCACCATTTAATATAATACCATGAACTTTGTCTTTTGGTTTAATATGTTGTCGCAATTGTCCGACACCATTGAAAAAGCTGATCATCATGTCGAGCGCGTTGACGCCGTTGAAGGCATTCTCTGAGGCATGAGCACTTCTGCCGAAAAACTCGACTTCAAATACATCGACGGCAAGTGTCGGCACTGTGCGGTATGATTCATGTCCCGGATGGACCATGAGCGCGACGTCACAGTCATCAAACAGGCCGGCTTTGACATAAGTCGCTTTCGCGCTGCCGTTCACGCCGCCTTCTTCTGCCGGTGTGCCGAATACTTTGATGACGCCGCCGATGTCATCGATCACGGTCTTCAGTGCCAAAGCGGCAAGGACACTGCTCGTGCCGATAATATTATGGCCGCATGCGTGTCCAAGGTCAGGCAGCGCATCATATTCCGCTAAAAACGCGATGACCGGCCCTTGCTGCGCCGCTTTATAAGTCGCGATGAAACCGGTCGGATGGCCTGCGATGTCACGGACAACGTCAAATCCGTTTCTTTCCAGCAGCTCTGACAGCTGCTCCTGCGCGAAGTACTCTTCGTTGCCGAGCTCCGGCCGTGCATGGATGGCATGGCTGATCTTAATAATGTCGTCTTCATGTGCTGCGATATAGCGGGTGATGCTTTCTGTATAGGCGATTGCTGCCGTTGAATTAGTTGTCATGGTTTCATTTCCTTCCTGTTCCACTCATTCAAGAAAACAAAAGAGACATCCCTGTCAGATAAGGAATGCCTCTTCTTCTTATCTTCCAGCTGCTGCTGGTAGGAATTAGCACCTTGCCGTAAGGTAGGTTGCTGGACGTCATTGGGCCGTTCCCTCGATCCGTCTTGATAAGTGATTGAATTGTTATTGAACACTATACAATTGTTTGCTGGAAACGTCAACCTATTATTGACTGAAAATTCATTTATTTCACGTCTCATTAAGCGGCAGATAAATTCTGAACTGTGTCCCTGCGACCGAACTCTCGACTTCTATCCGGCCGTTATGGCTGCGGACAATCTGCTGCGCAACCGCGAGACCGAGGCCGGAGCCGTTAGTGTCAGCGGTCGTATTCGTCCCTCGATAATAATGGTTGAATATATAAGGCAGTTCTTCTTTGTTGATGCCGCTGCCGTTGTCCGCAATCGTGATGACCAGCGCATCGTCCACTGCTGTCGTGTTGAGCCAGACGTCAACATTATCGTTATGTACGAAGGCATTCGATATAATGTTGAGCAGCACCCGCTTCATCCGTTCGCGGTCAATCAACACGACTGCATCCGTCTGATTGACATAGCGCAAGTTCGGCTGATTGTAGTTATCGACAAACTGATTGATATAAGGCACAATAGGCGTTGCTTCCTTATTGAATTCCAGCACATCGCTTTTCAGCTCGTAAGTCATGTTCAAGTCTTTGATCAACGTATCGATGTAGAGCGCTTTATCTTCAATGATCTCGGCAAATCGCTGCCGTTCCTCGCCCGTGATCTCGATGTCGCTTGTCAGCAGTTTGCTGTAGCCGTAAATCGAGCTGAGCGGCGTCTTCAAGTCATGACTGATTCCTGCGATCCATTCCTCACGCAGCTTGCCGATCCGCTTCTGATACGCCTCATCCATCCGGAGTTTCGTCGTCAGCTCTTTAATCGATTCATCGACAGACGTATACATGCGGTACTTTCGGCGCAGACGGCCACGCCGATATACTTTGTCGTTCTCCGGCACTACATAAGTCCCGCTCTGCAGCTGCTTCACCCAGTCGATAAAATGGACGAGCGGCCGTGTCAGCCGGTAGCCGAGAATCAGCGCAAGCGTCAGTATGATACCGAATACGAGGACGGAAAAGCCGAGGTACCACAGCAGGAAATTCTTTATGTCCGACATAAAGGCCTGATCTTTGAACACGCCGTTCTCGTCAAAGATGATCTGCTTGTCGAGCACGCTCGGATTTTTCTGGACGAACAAGTAGTAGCGGCCGTCGCGCAGCGTCTCCCGGATATTGTAGTCATTGAAGTTATCCCCGTTTAAATCTTGGAACCACGCCTTCTCAATAAGCTTCGTCGAGAAATCACCATGGATCTTCTTCAGCTCCGCCGCTCGTGAACTCTGCATGAATAAACCGAGCTCATGCTGATTCATATAGCGCTTCAGCTTGTCGTCCTGCCTTAAGTCAAACAGCTCCGCCGCCTTGACGATCGGCTTCCGGCTGATTAAAACCGCCTGGCGGTCAGGTGTCAGCGACCATGTCGTTATATCTTGAATATAATACCAGTACAGCCCGTGCAGCTGTTCATTGTTCTGGTTGAAGACTTTTAGTGTCCTGCCGTTCTCATCTCTAATAAGCAGCATGCTGTCATTCTTCTTCAGTGCATCCCGGAGCGGCTGCTTGATGGAGATGCCGCCCTTCGTGTTGATCAGTGACTGCATCGTTGACGTCGACTCAGTCGTGAGGTCACCGGTGAGCAGCGTGCCGTCCCAGCGGATGGTCAAATAAATGAAGAGCGCGATGACAGCGACATTGATCAATACATATAATAATAGGAAATAATTGATGAAACGCCATGTGAATTTCCGTCCGATGCTCATTCTTCAATGCCTACTTTTAAAATATAGCCGACACTGCGGACGGTCAGCAGCCGCTTCGGTTCACTCGGATTGTCCTCGAGCTTCTCTCTCAGCTTTCTGACATGGACCATTACTGTGTTCTCATCGACGAAGCGATTTTCCCACACTGCCTCGTAAATCTCTTCTTTCGTCAGCACCCTGTTCTGGTTTTCGTACAAATACTGCATCAGTAAATACTGCTTGCCGGACAGGTGATACGTCCTGCCGTCCACAATCAGCTCTGCTTTCCGCTCATCAAAGAAAAACGCAACATTCCGGTAATCGCGTACATAACGCTGGGCATTCGCTTTGACGCGTGCCGCTAAAATAAGCGGGTTAAAAGGTTTTGTAATATAATCATCTGCGCCTGTAGCGAAGCCTTTCAGCTTGTCGTCGTCAGTGACATTCGCTGAGACATAGAGGATCGGTGCCTTCGAGAAGCTTCTGATCTGCTCAGCAAGCTTATACCCTGAGCCGTCCGGCAGATTGATGTCCAGTATATACGTGTCATGGTGAACGGCCAGCCGGTCTTCCGCTTCCTTGCAGTTCAGCGCGATATTTACTGGCTCAAAGCCTTCTTTCAGCAGAATGAAACGAATCATTTCAGCAATCTCAATCTCATCTTCAATTATCAGGACGCTTGTCATCCTCTCACCTCTTTGCCATTTGTTATAGCATTAAACATGACCGGATTCAATAGCGTCCCTTAATTTTTAAGGAAAATTTAAGAAAAAAGCCCAGCTCTCACGAAATCAGTTCTTTCGGCAGCAACGAATGATTGTTATACCAGGACAATGCTTTCTGCTCCATCACCAGGACGAAAATATTCTTCCCTTCGATATAGGACGCGATATCAAACGGATAGCGCTGTGCAAGCTCGAACTTCAGGGCTTGATAGCGTTCCATCTCACCGCGGAACGTCCGCAAGTAGTCACGAAACGCCAGATGCCGCACGATATTGGCATCTCCTTTTTGGTACACATGAACGTGATGCGTACGGTTGTCACCGCCTTTTTGGAAATAGCGGCGGCCCGGTATGCCGTTCTCACCGTGCACCGTGTAACCGAGCGCTGTGAGACAGTCGGTCAAGTCATCGACCGACGCAAGATCTTTGACGACCGGCATGATATCGATGACCGGTTTCGCCGCCAGCCCCGGCACAGCTGTCGAACCGATATGATGGATGGCCACAAGCTGGTCTTTGAACACGTCGCGGAGCTTCCGTGCTTCTTCAATGTAGAGATGCTGCCATATGCTGTCATAAGGCTCCACTATGACTCTTCTCATCTAACTCCCTCCTTAGAAATCACAATAATCAGACTTCTCTGTTGGAAGTATTATAGTATGATGCCGGCATTTTCACAAATCATTTCATTGTCACTACAAGACATTCATGGTATTATTAATCCCGAGTTAATCAGTAGGAAAAAGAAGAGGTGGCATAATGGCTTTATCTTTTATGGATATTTTTGAGGAATGGGCTGTGAATTATGACGAGGCAGTGAGCGGCCATAATCCAGAGTACAAAGATGTGTTCGAGAACTACACGTTTATGCTGAAGGAAGCAGCAAAGCGCGCTGAAGGACGGACGATTGAATTCGGTCCCGGTACCGGCAATTTGACGCTGCTGCTCCTGAACAAAGGACTGGAAGTGACCGCATACGAACCAAGCCCTGAGATGGCGGCAATCGGCGAGCAGAAGACCGGCCTGTCATTCAAGACAGGTGACTTCCTGCATTTTGATGCGACCGAAGCCGATACGATCATCAGTTCGTTCGCCTTCCATCATCTGACGGACACGGAAAAGTCAGCAGCCATCAAACAGTACGGCACACTGCTCAATGACGGCGGCCGCATCGTCATCCTTGATACGATGTTCAACAGCCGGGACGAGAAACAGCACATCATCCGCCATTACGAGGCGCTCGGCCATCATCATCTGGTCGAGGATTTGAACCGCGAATACTATCCATTGAAAGAGACAATCATGGCCATCGCAAAGCAGCACGGCTTCAACTTTGAGTCGGTGCAGCTGAACAACTTCGCTCATCTGACGGTCCTCACTAAAAAGACATATCACAAGCCTGCTGACTTAACCGGCGGCACACCGCTTGTCGAACTGACAGCATTTGAGCTGCCGGCAGGTGTGCGCCTGTTCGCAAAGCTTGAGATGTACAATCTCGGCGGCTCCGTGAAAGACCGGCTCGGCCGTCATTTGATCGACGAGGCTGTGCGCCGCGGTGACATTAGCACCGGTGAAGTTGTAGAGGCGACTGCCGGCAATACAGGCATCGGCCTCGCTCTCGCCTGCCTCGCGCACGGCTTGAAACTCCGCCTCTATGTTCCTGAGAAATTCAGTATTGAGAAGCAGGCGATCATGCGGGCGCTCGGCGCAGAGCTGATCATGACCGCGACTGCTGACGGTATGCTCGGCGCCCGTGCAGCAGCCGCGGCAGACGCAAAGAGGACCGGCGCCTACTATACGAATCAGTTTGAATCGTCAGCTAATCCCGCAAGTTATGATAAACTGGCAAATGAACTGACCGCTGAACTCGGTGAGGTCGCGATGATTGTTGCCGGTGCAGGCAGCGGCGGGACGTTCACCGGTCTCGCTGAACGGCTGAAGCCAAGAGGTGCGCGCACGGTCGTCGTTGAACCAGTCGGCTCGATCTTAAACGGCGGTGACAGCGGGTCACACCGCACAGAAGGTATCGGTGTGGAAGTATGGCCGAAGTTTATGACACGGGAACTGATTGACGCGATTGAGACCATTACTGATGACGCCGCGTTTGATGCAGTGAAAAAACTGGCACGACGTGAAGGGCTGCTGGTCGGCAGTTCATCGGGCGCTGCACTTGCTGCAGCACTGAACCAGGCACCTTATGTCCAGGGAAATATCGTTGTTATTTTCCCGGATGCAAGCGACCGTTATTTATCACAGCATATATATGATTAAGGAGCGTTATAATGAAAAAGAAAACAATGATGATTCACGGCGGCCGTACGACCGATGAATTTACCGGGGCAGTCTCCACGCCTATCTACCAGACAAGCACGTACAAGCAGGACGGAATCGGCGGACTCCGTCAGGGCTATGAATATTCACGGACAAAAAATCCGACGCGGTCCGCACTTGAGTCACTCATCGCAGACCTCGAGCACGGCACTGACGGCTTTGCCTTCGGTTCAGGGATGGCAGCTGTATCAGCGGTCATCATGATGCTGAATGCCGGCGACCATATCGTCGTCGGTTCTGATGTCTACGGCGGTACATACCGCGTATTCACGAAAGTATTCGACCGTATCGGTGTCAAATCAACGTTTGTCGATACGACGGACGAAGCAGCAGTGACAGCAGCGATTACAGAGAACACAAAGATGCTCTACATCGAGACACCGACTAACCCGCTGCTGAACGTCACAGATATTGAACGCATGGCCGCCATCGCAAGCGCGCACGGCTTGATCTCTGTCGTCGACAATACATTTATGACACCCTACTTCCAGAATCCGCTTGACCTCGGGGCAGACATCGTGCTGCACTCAGCGACTAAATATATCGGCGGTCACAGTGACGTTGTCGCAGGTCTGCTTGTCACAAAAGATGCCGCGATTGCGGAGCAGTTAGGGTTCATCCAGAACTCAGTCGGCGGCGTGCTCGGACCACAGGACAGCTTTCTGTTGATCCGCGGCATTAAAACGCTCGCTCTGCGTATGGAGCAGACGGAGAAAACGACGCTTGAAATCGTCGATTATCTGGACAGCAACAGTCAAGTGACAGCTGTCTTCCATCCAAGTCAGCTCGGTGCGGCGCAGCTTGCTGTACAGAAACGCCAGGCGACCGGTTTCGGTGGAATGATCGCCTTTGACGTCGGTTCTAAAGAACAAGCAGAACTGCTCGTCCGCTCGCTTGAGTACTTTACGCTGGCAGAATCTCTCGGCGCCGTCGAAAGCTTGATCTCAGTACCGAGCCAGATGACGCATGCTTCTATTCCACGTGAACGCCGCCTTGAACTAGGTATTACAGATGGATTAGTCCGTATCTCAGTGGGTATTGAAGATAGTGAAGACTTACTGGAAGACTTAAAACAAGGCTTTAAAGCCATTCAATAAGGAGTGTCAACATGCAGAAGATGAATGTGGAAAGTTTCAACCTTGATCACACAAAAGTCGCGGCACCATTTGTCCGCCTGGCAGGCATTAAAGAAGGACAGCACGGCGATGTCATCCATAAATATGACATCCGTTTCAAGCAGCCGAACAAAGAACATATGGAGATGCCGGCGCTTCATTCACTGGAACACTTAATGGCAGAAAACATCCGTAATCATACCGACAAAGTCGTCGACATCTCACCGATGGGCTGCCAGACCGGCTTCTACTTATCGCTCATCAACCATGCGGACTACGATGACGTCCTTGTCATTTTAGAGCAGACATTGAACGACGTGCTGACAGCAACAGCCGTGCCGGCCTGCAACGAAGTGCAGTGCGGCTGGGCAGCAAGCCACAGCCTGGCAGGCGCACAAGCACTCGCGACAGACATGTTAGCTCATAAAGACAAATGGTCTATCATTTATCAGGATTAATTATTGAGAGTAGTGGCCTTCAAACAGAGCGTTAATTTGAAGGCCACTTTTTTATTGATTATGGTGATTATTCCGGAATTTTGGCCTTCAAACGGCTCCTGAAGGCCACTTCTCACTGATTTCACTCATTTTTCCGGAATTTTGGCCTTCAAACGGCTCTTGAAGGCCACTTCTCACTGATTTCACTCATTTTTCCGGAATTTTGGCCTTCAAACGGCTCCTGAAGGCCACTTTTCATATAATAACAAAAAAATCCCGCTGTTATTAGCGGGATTTTATTTATCGACCGAACTCTGTCCGGTAATGTTGGAACCTTGGATGAAGTATTTGTAGAGCATAAAGAACAGAACGATGACCGGCAGCAGCACCATCAGCCACCCTGCCATCAAATAGTTCTATCCGGTCGTGCTTCGTTCTTTGAAAACTTGCAGATCGAGCTGCAGTGTATAAAGATTTTCATCATTGCTGTCAAGCTGTGGTCCTAAAAAGTCATTCCAGACACCGCAGTTTATTTGTCTAAAATTATTCTAAATAAAAAAGCAGTGCTACTGCTTTTTTAATATTTAGAAGCGGATGATATTCACCGCGCCATACACATCATCAAAGTTATTCAACACTTTCAGCTGGTTATCTACGATGTCGAGTTTGTATTTCCCGGTTCTTTCATTCAATTTCGCGGCAGTGTTCTTATCAGCGTCTTCACGCTGCTTGAAGTCGAATGTCACGGCATAGTCTTTACGGTCGCCTGTGCCGTAGACTAAGTCACCGATCACTTCCGCCGTCCCGTCACCTTCAAATGACTGTCTGTATTCTTCAGGCAGTGTGAATCTGAATGTGTAGTGCGGTGTGTTATGCATCAGATGGTTGTACAGTATGTCATCAATCGTATAGTCGATGCGCACTGATACGCCCGTCTCATTCGGTGTCACATGGAAGTTTTTCAGCATAAAATGCGGCATGTAGAACTCCTGACCGATATACTGGTTCGGTGTCTTCTGTTTTTCGAACAGCTTAGGCGCGTCAGCCCCCTCACTGGATGATTTCTTTGTTAATGCTATAACTGTTGCTCCGATTGCCAGCGCACCAAGCAGTACTCCAAGAGTGTATCTGGATTTGCCAGGGCGACGGACCGGTTCTTCATAATGATATGGGCAGCCCATAGTTGAACCCCTTTCGTCTATAGAATAATACTAGTATACCCTTTTACTGTGCTGTAATGCATGTCCCACCTAAAAAAGTTTCCTCTAACAGCTAAGGCTGAATGTCGTCACGTATTTACTTTATTTACAATTACTTAACTGAAAATTAACCGCATGGCCGACCGTTTCTTAGTATGATGTGAATACGGAGATGATGTCATGTTCAACAGAAAAGAACGGCTGCAGCTCATTGAGACATATGGCAGAGAAGATGCGCTTGCTCGTTACACTGCTGAAGCTGAGCTGATCACAGCGGAAGAGCTGAAACGCTACCGGGCAGAACTCATCAGTGACTTCCATCATCATTGTGCAGTCGATGATGCGACCTGCTTCATAGACTACTGCTATACTCATCATACTGACAACTTCGACGATATCGTCGACTGGCTCCATACGTTGAGAGCCATCCAGCGTCAAATCGAAGGATAACTCCTTAACAGGAGAACAAAAAGTGGCCTTCAGCTAATTGCTGAAGGCCACTTCTCACTCTTTTCAGCGGTCACCCCCTGAATTTTGGCCTTCAAACCACTCCTGAAGGCCACTTCTCACTCTTTTCAGCGGACTCCATCTGAATTTTGGCCTTCAAACGGCTCCTGAAGGCCACTTCTCACTCTTTTCAGCGGTCACCGCCTGAATTTTGGCCTTCAAACGGCTCCTGAAGGCCACTTCTCACTCAATCTGACGGTCATCGCCTGAATTTTGGCCTTCAAACGGCTCCTGAAGGCCACTTCTCACTCTTTTCAGCGGACTCCATCTGAATTTTGGCCTTCAAACGGCTCCTGAAGGCCACTTCTCACTCTTTTCAGCGGTCACCCCCTGAATTTTGGCCTTCAAACGGCTCCTGAAGGCCACTTCTCACTCTTTTCAGCGGACTCCATCTGAATTTTGGCCTTCAAACGGCTTCAACTTGTATTTTGTCGACCGGTTATTGCCCATTTTAATCGCATGTTTCCTTAGAAACCGCTTGACGGTCGTTCTGGAACTCATCGTCCAGTCCATCGCTTCTGCAATCGTAAACGAGTCGTTCTTAATCAGCATCAGTTCATGCAGGTTGGCCATCATCACCGCTTCCCGCTTCATTGAATGACCGCAGCTGCAGTCCACGTACTGCTGATACAGCACTGGCGTAAACAGCTGCCGGCAGTCCATACATCGCAGCCGTGAATCAACACACTCATAATCAGTAGTCTTCCTGTTACTGTACGGATAATGGCCAGCGTGCTTCGCGACGAGTGTTTTTCCGATGGCGATGTCGCGCGGTGTCACTTCCAATGTGTTTAAATAATCGACAATCTGCGGGCACTGCGCCGGAAATACGACCCGCGCATCACCGTCAAACCCGACAAGGCGGAATGTTTCGTTGATAAAGACAATCCGGCTTGTTATTTTCGCTGTGATGCCGCTGTCCTGCAGCACTTTGTCGAGCATGTAGCGGGCGCGTTCCAGCTGCGGCCGGTAATCTTTAATAATGCGTGCGTTTCTGCCGATCATATTCCCCTGGTCATACTGATAAATCCCGCCGTTATTCTTGACATCAAAGAGCAGCACATGACCGCCCGCAATCACGATGAAATCATACTGCGCGTAGTCTTCCGCTTCCAGCAGCAGATCCCAGATGACAACACTATCGAGCGATTCAAGCAGCTTGAAAAACTGCTTCTCCCCGTCCAGTCCTGACCGGTGCTTCATTAACTGCCGGTAATCTTCATCGACCAGCGTCACCCGTTTTTCCAGCGCTTCAAGATAGACAAATTCATGACTTTTACTATAGCTTTTCAGTAGCAACAGCTCACCTCCGCCACTATAATAACACGTCTACGTGAATGACGTTTTTTCGCGCCGCTGCAGTTTTTCAAGAAAACCTGGCAGCTTTTGAAGAAATCACGCTCACAAGCTGCAGATTTTCACGAAAATCACACTTTTCATCAAAATTCGCTTTTTTCGCGCCGCAGAAAAAAGAGAGTCGTCATCGACTCTCTTCTACAACTTATCCATCTCTTTAATCAGCCATCCCTGCAGCGGCAGTCTGCCCCACAGCGCCCACCATGGCAGCTTTCTGCCGTTCAGGTCGATATTGTTCGCCGCCATATAGACGTTCGCCGGAAAGACTGCGACTAAAAACAGCTGCAGCAGCCGCTTTGTCTTCGGGCCCGGCTTTCTTAACAGCAGGCTCAAGCCGAACAGCACTTCCATGACGCCGGACGCCTGGACGATGAACTTGCGGCACGGCAATACTTTCGGCACAATCTTACGGAAGTTCTCCTCCCGTGTGAAATGCAGCACGCCGGCCACCGTATAAACCGTGCCGTACAGCAGCCGCCTAAACATTCATGTCACCTAAATAGCTGCGGCCGAACTCAGGCAGCGGTACACCAAAGTTATCAGCGATCGTCGCACCGATTGACGCGAATGTGTCGTGGCTGGCAAGCTTATGGTAATCCTTCACTTTCGGACTGAACATCAGGAGCGGCACATATTCACGCGTGTGGTCAGTGCCTGGTGCGGTCGGGTCGTTCCCGTGGTCCGCCGTAATGATGACCAGGTCATCTTCACGGAGCTTCGGAATGAGTTCGCCTAACCGGTCGTCGAATGCTTTAATGGCATTCGCATAGCCTGCTTTGTCGCGGCGGTGACCGTACAATGCATCGAAGTCCACTAAGTTCAGGAAGCTCAAGCCTTCAAAGTCACGGCCGACCACTTCAATCAGCTTGTCCATGCCGTCCATGTTGTCCTGCGTGCGGATCGCTTCTGTCACGCCCTCGCCGTCATAAATATCATTGATCTTACCGATGGCGATGACGTCAAAGCCGTTATCTTTCAGCTCATTCATCACTGTACGGCCGAACGGTTTCAGCGCGTAGTCATGGCGGTGCGCTGTCCGCTTGAAGTTGCCCGGCTCACCGACATACGGCCGGGCGATAATGCGGCCGATCAAATATTTCGGGTCTTTCGTCAGCTCGCGGACTTTCTCGCAGATGTCATACAGTTCATCCAGCGGAATGATATCTTCATGTGCCGCAATCTGCAGCACCGGGTCAGCAGAAGTGTAGACAATCAGGTCACCGGTCTCCATTTGATGCCTGCCATATTCCTCAATGATCTCTGTGCCTGACGCCGGCTTGTTCGCGACGACTTTCCGCCCTGACAGTTCTTCGATGGCTGCCACCAGTTCGTCCGGGAAACCGTCCGGATAGACGTTGAACGGCTTGTCAATATTCAGCCCCATGATCTCCCAGTGGCCGGTCATCGTATCTTTGCCGACAGACGATTCGCTGAGCTTCGTATAGAAGGCTTCCGGCTTATCGACCGCTGCGACGCCCGGCAGCGCTTCAATGTTACCGAGTCCGAGCTGCTGCAAGTTCGGCAGTGATTCACCGAAGCCTGCCAGTGTGTTTCTCAGCGTATGGCTGCCAGTATCGCCGAAGTCAGCCGCATCCGGTGCCTCACCGATGCCGACGGAGTCCATGACGATTAGATGGATTCTGTTAAATGCTTTAGTCATAATAACCACTCCTACTCTGTGATAATCGTATGAATCAACGTCGGTGCGTCAGCATGCGCGCTGATCTCGATATTGTCATAGATTTTCTGTTTGACGTCTGCCACGTCTTCGCGGTTCGCATAAATTGTCACAAGTGACTCGCCTGCTTCTACTTTGTCGCCGACTTTTTTGCGGAGCATCAAGCCGACCGCAAGATCTATCGTATCTTCTTTCGTCGCACGGCCCGCACCTAGTAGCATGGACGCCACGCCGATTTCGTCTGCAACGATGCGGCTGACGACCCCGCCTGCTTGCGCCGGCACTTCAATCGTGTAAGCTGCCTGCGGTAACTTCGACACATCATCCACGACACTGCCGTCACCACCCTGGTTCACTAAAAAGTCGCGGAACTTCTCAAGTGCGGCTCCGTTGGCAATGACTTGCTGGAGCTTCACACGCGCTGCATCCAAGTTGTCAGCCTTGCCGCCGAGCACGACCATCTGGCTGCCGAGCGTGAGCACGAGCTCCGTCAAATCTTCCGGCCCTTCGCCGCGCAGTGTCTCAATCGCTTCCTGCACTTCCAGCGCATTACCGATCGCAAACCCGAGCGGCTGACTCATATCAGAGATGATCGCCATCGTCCGGCGGCCGACGTTGTTGCCGATCTTCACCATAGCACGCGCCAGACGTTCTGCATCTTCGTCGGTCTTCATGAATGCGCCGGCACCTGTCTTGACATCAAGCACGATTGCGTCTGCGCCTGCTGCAATCTTCTTGCTCATAATGCTTGAGGCGATCAGCGGGATGCTGTTGACCGTCCCTGTCACATCGCGCAGTGCGTACAGCTTCTTGTCAGCCGGCGTCAAATTGCCTGACTGACCGATGACTGCCACTTTATGCTCGTTCACAAGACGCGTGAACTCGTCCTCTGTAATTTCCACGTGGAACCCTTCCACCGCTTCCAGCTTGTCAATTGTACCACCTGTATGACCCAGTCCGCGTCCACTCATCTTGGCGACTGGAACACCGAGCGCTGCAACGAGTGGTGCCAGCACAAGTGTCGTCGTATCGCCGACGCCGCCTGTGGAGTGCTTGTCGACTTTAATGCCGTCGATTGCTGACAAGTCAATCTGGTCCCCGCTTTCCACCATCGCCATCGTCAAGCTCGCGCGCTCGTCATCATTCATATCCTGAAAATAAATCGCCATCGCAAGAGCAGACGCCTGATAATCCGGAATCTCTCCGTTTGTATAACCTGTGATGAAGAATTCAATCTCTTCTTGCGACAGTTCGCCGCCGTCGCGTTTCTTCGCAATAATGTCCACCATTCTCATGATATGACCTCCCCTTATTCAGATAAAAAAGCAGACGGTTAGTAGTTCCCGTCTGTTGTCTGCCCCTGCAGAATTTGCACGCCCGCGCTCGCGCCGATACGCGTCGCACCCACTTCGATCATCGCATTGACGTCGTCAGTCGAACGCACGCCGCCCGATGCTTTAACACCCATGTCCGGGCCCACTGTCTCGCGCATCAGCTTCACGTCTTCAACAGTCGCGCCGCCTGTAGAGAAACCCGTTGATGTCTTGACGAACGTTGCGCCCGCTTCTTTCGCAAGACGTGATGCACGGCGTTTTTCGTCGTCATTGAGCAGACTTGTCTCGATGATGACTTTCGTCGTCACACCGCCTGCTGCCGCAACCACTGCTTGAATGTCTTCAAGGACAAGCGCGTCGTTACCTTCTTTCAGGGCGCCGATGTTGATGACCATATCGACCTCGCCGGCACCATTCTGGATCGCATCCTTCGTTTCGAATGCCTTCACAGCAGATGTCGCTGCGCCTAACGGGAAGCCGATGACCGTGCAGACTAAGACGTCAGTCCTTGCCAGCGCTTCCGCACAGCGCTTGACGTGCGTCGGGTTGACACAGACGCTCATAAAGCCGTGCTCCTTCGCCTCAGAGACAAGTGTGTCAATCTGCGCGGTCGTTGCTTCTGGTTTCAATAAGGTGTGATCAATATATTTAGCTAATTCCATAAAAAAATTCCTCCTTTATAATCATGTCAATTATACATTATCCAGCGGTAATAATCATATTAAAGTGGATGCCACGGCGAAGCAGCAAAAACGTGACATGGGCCGCATCCCAGGAATACGGCCCATGTCATATTATTCAGCTGCTATTATTTCCCTAAGTAAGAAGCAAGCATCCAGTTATGTTTCTCGAACTGCGTGATCATCTCTAAGATCATGTCAGCTGACATTTCGTCTTTTGCTTCCTCAGCTGTATTCTGTCCTTCTTTCAGCTGCTCGATCAGCTGCTGCAAGTCATTGGACAAGTCTTTGACCATCTCTTCAGCCGTCAAATGCTTACCGGCTTCTTTGACGATTGACTGCTCCAGACATTCTTTCAGCGTGGCAACCGGATGACCGTTGATCGCAAGCACACGTTCAGCTGTCATATCCAGATACTGACCGACTTCTGTATAGAGCTCCTCGAATTTCACATGCAGCGAGAAAAAGTTAGGACCTTTCACATACCAGTGATAGTTATGCAGCTTCGTGTACATCACTGTGAAGTTCGCGACCTGCTGATTCAAGACATCAATAACCGGTGACTCTTGCCGCTCTTTCGGTGCTTTAGTGACTTTCTTTGAAGTGGCCTTTGTTTCTTTTTTAGCTTTTTCCATGTAGAAATTCCTCCTATATTATAATGAATGCTGACACAATATGTCTTTACCCAAAATTTCGGGGTATAATACATTAAAAAAGGAGTGTCCTATGTTTAATAAATATATCATCCCTGCTGTGCTTGTCATTATCCTTGCTGTCATGCTCTTCACTATCGACTTATGGAAAAGTGCTGTCGCCTTGCTGCTGCTGACGGACAACTACATTATCTTCGTCATCAGCGCGGCCGTCATCGCCGGACTCATCGGTCTCGTCTACAGCCGCCTCGCCTACAAAGTCGATAATGACCCGTCGCTCGCGCACGCTGAGCAGGACCGTCAGTCGTTCAAAAAGTTCTCGCTGATGAACATCGCCCTCATCATCGCCTTTTATTTCGCGCTCGGCTCCATTTTACTCGTCACGCTCAATCATGCACCCGTCTGGTTAGCCGTGACAAGTGTCATCGTCTTGCTGTTCGCCGTCGTCATCCGCTATTACGGCTACAGCCTGATCAACACACTGTACCCGGAACGCGAGCTGCCGAACAGCTTTGAGCCGGACTTTGATGACCGGCTCATCCAGTCACTGAACAAAGAAGAGATGCTCGTCATCTTCACCGGCCTCTACAATGCTTTCAAGCTGACCAACATTCTGCTGCCGGCTGCGATGCTCGTCATCACACTGTACGGCTATGCGACAGGGCAGTCGCAGCACTTCGCGCTCTGCATCATCGCGGTGAGTGCGATGCTCATCAACATCATCTACCAGCTCACCGTCAGAAAAATGATTTAAAGCTCCGGCCAGACGGCCGGAGCTTCTTTCATTTATTCAAGTTCTTCATATATAACGCTTTAATGTGCTGCTTGTTCTTCTCGTCTGCCATGAAGTACCACAGGCCGTCGTCCAATGTCTGGCCGGTACCGTCCAGCTGGTGCTTCTCCACGTGATCCAGTGCCGCTGTGTAGCTTGTGCCGAGACTCTCCAGCTCATTGAATGACAAGTCCGTCACGACGTTGCCTGATATCGTCTTCAGCATGCCGTCAAGCTTGCTTACGGAACCGACGCTGAGCACTTTCTTCGCCAGTGCCTGCACGACCAGCTGCTGACGTTCCTGACGGCCGAAGTCTCCGCCTGACCCGTCTTCTTTCCGGCTTCTGATAAATGCCATCGCCGTATTGCCGTCCATCTTCATAGCCTGGCCTTCCACAAACTGATAGTTACGCACTGTGAACGTCGCGTTGCTGACGACTTTAACGCCGCCGACATTATCGATCATGTCTTTCATGCCGTCCATGTTGATCGTTGCGTAGTAATCAATCGGCACACCCATCAGCTGCTCGACTGATTTGACTGCCATTGCAGCGCCGCCGTATGCATAGGCATGGGCGATTTTTTCCTGCGTCCCTTTACCGACCATCGTGCTGTACGTATCGCGCGGTATTGACACCATCACCGTCTTCTTCGTGCTCGGGTTGATGCTTAAGAGCATGATCGTGTCACTGCGGCCTGCGTCTCCTGTCGCAAGACGCGTGACATTGGAATCGACACCGAACAGAGCGACTGATATCGGGTCTTTCCTGTCGATTGCAACGGCGCTGTCCCGCAGCTCCGATTTCTTCCGGTTCTCGATCGGCTTATGGATAGAATCCGCTGTGCCTTTCACCTTGAAATAGGAATAACCGAGAAAGCCGGCGCCGGCAATGATCACTAAACTTAAAATAATTAACGGAATAAAACAGCCTTTTCTTTTCTTCATCTCTCCACCTCAGCAATATTGTACACTTATCTTTACAAAATTGCATCCACCTTAAGGCGGATAATACGGGAAACTAGCTACTATGCTGCCTGGACAGGCATTTATGTTAACAGCTGCCGGGAGTTTAGTTATAATTGCTCTAAAAGGAGGATGATTATGAAAGAATTGACGCCTGACGAAATCGCTCATTTAACACAGGGAGAATTTCTGCATGATAAAGCCACATGTCCTCACCAGCAGCTGGCCGTCGTCCTGCCTGACAGGACGCTCTACATCTGCCTTGACTGCGGGATGGAACGCACGACGCTCACTGAGTTCACCCCGCGAACCGGCATTGTTTAGCAGCAGGCCGTAAGTGGTAAACAAGAACTTATAAGTTACAGCGTCAGCACTATATTGCTGCTAAAATGGTTGTGTAAGATTTAATATTTCTGCTCAACGATTATCCAGCGGCTGTCAGCCGTCGCATGAAAGGATTTTATTATGAAACAATTCGATTATACTTTAGTGCTCGCTGTCTCCTGCTTTATTTTCAGCTTGCTGATCAGCGCCTCTTTCGTCGGTGCGAATGTGCTGATCCATATGAATACGCATAATGTACCGGGAGCACTGCTGCTGCTCACTGTTATCGTCACACTGCTGCTGTATACGTCCTGCATGATCGCCATCCGCCTGCTCAGTAATAATATGAAATATGCACTGGATGAAGTGAAAAACGGCAGTTTCTCTGAGGAGCCGGCGAAAAACTCGCATTTCCGCCTGCGTCTGTTCAACGCGGAAATGACTGAGAAGCTGAGCAGCCTGCAGACTGACATTTATCTGGACAAAGTCACAAGCATTCCAAACAGAAGAGCACTGTACCGTCACTTTGACGAGCTTTCCCGTAACCACGCTGACCAGCATCATTACATCTGCCTGTTTGACATTGACCGCTTCAAAGCAATCAATGACACATACGGCCATGTGACAGGAGATGAGCTGCTCGCAAGCATCTGCCAGCGGATCACCGGCTCACTTGCTGACGGTGAACAGTTATTCAGACTGGCGGGCGATGAGTTTGTCATCATCACCTCCTCTGACTACAGCAATCCTTATTTCCCGGCCACATTAAAGCTCGACAATCTGTTCAAGCTGCCCTTCGCAGTGACGGAGCACGTGCTCTATACCGGCATCAGCTACGGCTGCAGTGAATACGGTGCAGACGGCACGACACTGGATGCGCTCCTCGCGAAGGCGGACGAAGCCATGTATGAACAGAAAAGAACACGGCACGGCAACGAGTCACAGCCTGTCAAATCCATCACATAAGGAGCACTTACATGATTACTACACTTATCAGCGGCTGGTCAAGCTTCGTGTTTCTCTATCCGCTATTGATGGCCATTGTCTGGCTCGCAGGTTCCATCATCTACTTCCTGCGCCGGGAAGGAGCGGCATCTGACGCCATCCCGACCGATATCGACTGGCCGCTCATCAGCATCCTTGTGCCGTGCTACAACGAGCAGGACACTGTGCGGGAAACAGTCGAGAACTTGATCAAGCTCGACTATCCGAAGAAAGAGATCATCTGCATCAACGACGGCTCAAAAGACAACACAGCTCAGCTGATCAACGAGCTCGCTGCGACGTACGACATTGTACGCGCCATCGACAATCAGGAGAACCGCGGGAAAGCGAACGCACTCAGGCTCGGCCTGTTCGCCTCACACGGAGAATATCTGCTCTGCGTCGACTCAGATGCGATCATCGACAACGATGCACCGTACCATCTCATCAAACATTTCTTCCATAAAGGAGAACGCGTGGCTGCTGTCACCGGCAACCCGCGCATCCGTAACCGTGACACGCTGCTCGGTAAACTGCAAGTCGTAGAGTACGCCTCCATCATCGGCTCCATCAAACGCACGCAGCGCATCATCGGCAAGATCATGACCGTGTCAGGGGTGATCGTCGCCTTCCGTAAGAAAGCGCTCGTCGACGTCGGACTGTGGGACGTCGATATGATCACAGAAGACATCTCCGTGTCATGGAAGTTCCACGAGCGGTTCTGGGATATCCGCTATGAACCGCAGGCACTGTGCTGGATGCTTGTGCCGGAGAAGCTCGGCGGCTACTGGAAGCAGCGCGTCCGCTGGGCACAGGGCGGTCAGGAAGTCATCTTCCGCCACTGGGGCGTCTTAAAGAGCTGGAAATACCGCAGACTATGGCCGATCTATATCGAGCAGTGGGTCAGCATATTCTGGAGCTACTCACTGTTTCTGCTCAGCATCTACTACATGCTCTTTCAGGTCAAGTCACTGCAGGACTTAATACTGCTGCTCACGTTCTCAGCGTTCACACTGACCATCGTCGCTGTCATCCAGCTGGTCGTGTCGCTCATCATCGATGCGAAGTATGACAACGTCTCCGCCATGTACTTCTGGGTGGCATGGTATCCGTTCATCTACTGGATCGTCAATGCGGCCATCGCGGTCGTCGCGTTCCCTAAAGCGATCAAGTCTCGAATCAAAGGAGGTTATGCAGTATGGTCAAGTCCCGACAGAGGAAACAGAGAAGAAACGACTTAATCGTCAGAACGAAGAAAAACCCGGTCATCGAAACCGTGCTGTTCATCCTATCCATCCTGCTCTGGTTCTACGTACTGTACGCCGTCACTTTCTTTGTCGCAGCATTCTTCAACCTGCCGGTCGATATCGTCAACATCGTCAAGATCATACTGAACTTAAAGAACAAGGACATCATCAGCTTCAGCTTGTCCCTGCTCTATTACACCATCTTCATCTTCGGCGCACTTTATTTCTGGGGGCTGTACAACAAGCTGCGCTACGGCAGACTGAACCGCCGGAAATATCCGGGGCCGACGACAGAAGAAGAACTCATGCAGCTCGACTACATCAGTCACGACATCTACATCCAGCTGCAGCAGGCGAAAACCATCACGTTCAAACAAAACCCATTAGTGGATAAGAAAGTGAAGTCCTGATTATGCCAAACATCAAAACATTTCTGACATATGCACTCATTGCCGTCAGCCTGCTCGTCATCGGCCTGTTCACTTATCACAACATCACCGATGAGAAAAAGCACGAACACTACAAACCGCTTGAAGCGCACAACAGCTGTCTTGCGCTTAACTACCACCGCATTCGAAGCGGTACGTTGTACGAACGCACGCTGAAGCTGATGTCGAACAGCAACGAGCTTAATCGGTACAACGTGTTCAAAGATGACTTCGAAGCGCAGCTCAAATGGATGACAGCACACGGCGCGACGTTTGTGTCAGAGCAGCAGCTGGAAGAGAGCTACAAAACACAGCGCTTCCCGGCAGGCTGCGTCTGGCTGTCGTTCGATGACGGAGACGAAACGACGTATACAAATGCACTGCCGATTCTTAAGAAATACCATGTACCGGCGACTGTCTTCGTCATCGCAGGGCAGGTCGGCAACAAAGACTTCAACAACATCAAGCTCGCAACGTGGACAGAACTCCGCAAGATGAAAGACAGCGGGCTCATCACGTTCGGCTCACATACGTATAACATGCATGAGCTGCTTGATAACAAGCCGATCTTCAACAAAGTACCAGCAGCGGAGTTCAAAGCAGATCTACTGAAAAGCAAAGCGACACTGAAGAAAGAACTCGGCATTGACGCCAAGTCGTTCGCCTACCCATACGGTAACGCCAATGATAAGACGATGAACGTCGTTGAACAGGCAGGATTCGACTACGCCTATATCCTCGCACCGCACGCCATCACAACAGACAATTACCGGTCTCTATTGAACCGGATCATGGTGGACGATGAGACATTTGAGCGTCAGGTGAAAGAGTGGAAAGGGTTTAAGACATGAAGAAGCGGCTGATTATTCAGCCGCTTCTTTATTATGCTGCCAGAGATTTCTCGGTGAAGTATTCGCGTTCTTCTCTGCTCATCTTCACAATCTTAAAGCCGGTGATACCGTAAAGAATAGAAATGACCGGAATGACATAGTTCAGTATGGCAAAAGGCGCATATTCCATGACCCCTACATTCAATGTTGTAAATATAAATACCCCGCATGTATTCCACGGAATGAAGACGCTTGTCAATGTGCCGCCGTCTTCAAGCGCGCGTGACAAGTTCTTCGGATGGAGGTTCTGGTCAATATACGCTTTAATGTACATGCGGCTCGGCACGACGATACTGATGTACTGCTCAGAACACGTCGCATTCGTCACAAAGCAGCTCGTTACAGTCGCAGCAATTAAGCCTGCTGTGCCTTTAGCGACCTTTAAGATCTGCTCGATGATTGCTGTCAGCATGCCGCTGTATTCAAGGATGCCGCCGAACGTCATCGCGACGATAGTCATCGAAATCGTGAAGAACATCGATTCCAGTCCACCTTTGTTGAACAGCTCGCTGATCAATGCATTATCAGACTTCAGCACATAGCCTTCCTGGAGTGTTGAAGCTGCTACGTTAAGTGAGTCACCTTGCACGAACAGCTGGGCCCCCGAGCCGAGCAGAATGCCGACGACAAGCGCCGGCACAGCAGGTACTTTCAGTGCGACAAGAACGATGACAATGACCGGCACAAGCAATAACCAAGGTGTAATAACGAACTGCTGACTCATCTCATCACTGATCGAATCAATCTTCGACGTATTCAAGTGACTGGCGTTAAACTGGCGGCCGATGATGAAATAAGCAGCGAGCGCGATCAGAAGTCCTGGTATCGTCGTATAGAACATATGCTTAATGTGGTCGAACAGATTAGTGCCCGTCAGGCCGGCAGCCAAATTTGTCGTGTCGGATAACGGACTCATCTTATCGCCGAAGTAACTGCCGGAAATAACAGCCCCGGCAATCATGCCTGCCGGAATATCCATGCTCAGCCCGATACCCATGCCGGCGACACCGACAGTCGCCATCGTTGACCACGACGAGCCGATGGCCAGTGACACGATGCCGCAGATCAGGCAGATTGTCACTAAGAACATGGACGGTGTGATCAACTTAAGACCATAATAAATCATCGTTGCGACCACGCCGCCGCCGATCCATGCACCGATGACAAGACCGACTAGAATAATGATGACAATCGCAGGTAGTGCGAGCTTTATCCCCTTATACATCATTTCTTCGATTTCTTCCCAAGTATAACCGTGGAAATAAGCGACAATCGCTGCCAGTGCAGTGCCGATCATCAACGGAATGTGTGGTGCCTGTTGCAGGAAGACAACAGTAATAATCATACTGACAATCATAAAGACCAATGGAACTAAAGCAAACCAAACATTAATCTGACGTTTTCCCCTCTTGCTGTCTGAAATCATCTTTCTATCTCCCCTTAAATGATATCGCTTACATTAATAGTGTATACAAAGCTCAGACAAATGAATAGGTCATATTTCACTAGTGTCGCTAACGTCATCTTAAAAATCACTGCTGATCTAAATCAATTGATGTAGATTATTCGTTTGTTTGGGGATTTTAACACTGTTACTAAAAACAGTATTACTCACACTAAAAAAACCCTAAAAACGATAAATCGTTTTTAGGGTTTTTTTATAAATAGATTATTATTCAGGTTGTTTGAGTACTATAGTACTTCCCACTTTAACAACAGAATCATTTTCGATTTTTGTTTGACTGTAGAGTGTACTTGATGTATTAATTAAACAAAAATCTCCGATGTTACAATCATGTTCTATAGTAGCATTAGTATTAATAATAGTATGGTTTCCAATCGTTGTATTGGCATTTACAATAACACCCGCACCGATGTAAGATCCATAACCTAATTTTACCGTCGGACTTACTATAGCATGAACAGAAACAATGGAAATAAAACGCTCGTTATTAATATTAAGTTCATCGATAATTTTCTTGCGTATACTATTATTACCTATTGCAATGAAATAATGAACATCTGGCGGAACAGTTAGAGTATCGAACATGCTTAAATGATATTTCTCATCTATTATGCTACTATTTTTAAAAGACGAATCCATATAACCTATAACATTATAATCATTTAATTGATTCATTTCCTCTTCGACAACGTAAGAAAAGCCACCACGACCAATAATGATGATATCCATTATTCCTGCTTAGTGACTGACGCCTTTTGAAGTCACTACGCCTTTAATAGTTTCCCATATAATCCACATATCGAACATAAAACTTTGATGATCTACATAATACTTATCATATCTAACTTTTTCATCATCTGAAATCTCGTCACGACCCATGACTTGAGCATACCCAGTAATACCAGGTTTGACTTTATGGATGCCTAAGGCTGTTCTTTTCTCAATCAATTCATATTGATTATAAAGTGCTGGCCGTGGTCCTACTATAGACATCTCGCCTTTAGCTACATTAATTAGCTGCGGTAATTCATCAATAGATGTCTTTCTAATAAATTTCCCAACCGGTGTGATATAAGAAACTCCTTCACCCAATTTAGCTGTTTCAATATTTGGAGTGTCGACAGCCATTGATCTAAATTTATAAATAGTAAATAATTTATTATCTAGACCTGGACGCTGCTGCTTAAATAAAATCGGTCCTTTAGAGTCAGCCTTAATAGCTATCGCTGTTACAACTAAAACAGGAGAAATGACCGCTAAGCCCACTAAAGAAGACGATAAATCAAAACTTCTTTTGATCATTCACTTCACTCTTTCTAAAAATATTTATTAATATACTATAGATTAATTTTTTGTTTAATACTATGCTTTTCCCTTCCCCAATAATATGTAGAAAAGGTTTTGGCAAAAATAATAAATATAAAAATATAGCCTGGTATTCTTAATCTTGCTGCTGTACCCATATTGTCATTCGTAACACCAATGAACATAAACCACACTAAACTTTGTACTAGTAGTAGTCTATCCTCGTAAACTAAGTCAACACGTTTGTACCATAGGTATATTAACATTCCTATAATTGGCAATGATTCCAATAGAAAAAGGACTAATGAACTGAAACTACGAATTTGAACGGGTAATGGACCAATAGCATTGCTAATTAGGCTGTAAATGTAATTTCCTAGAAACAAAATATAGTTCGATTGATTTAAGGAAATGTTCATTTGACTACCACCACCAAACATTTCCGTACCCATTTGTCTATATTCCAATGCATCGTACATGCTTAATCCGACAATTGGAAGCGCTAAGTTTCTTAAAAATGTATAATAGATGCCGATAGCTATAATAAGTGAAGAAATAATCCAAAGTGGATTCGCATTATGATTCTTTCTATTGAATATAATAAAAATAATGCTTGCAATAATAAAGCTTGCTGCAGCATAATCCCTATAGTTCATTAGCAGAACAATCGATAACGTTAAAGGAACTAAATATAGAAGTTTTATAAAATTTTTAGATTTAAGAAAAAGTATTAACAAAACTATAGATAATAAGTAAAAGTCTATAATCCAAATGTCTCTTAATAGCGATATTGATATATTGTAAATAAAGCTTATATAGACGCTAGTTAATAATAATAATAAAGTATATACATAAAAGATTAACTTTTTATTAACCAGTATACTGATTAGAAAATAACTAACCAAAGTATATATAATTGCTCCAATAATATTCCACATCTTCAAAACAAAAATGTAATCAGTATTGAGTAACTTTAAAAGATAGCCAAGTACAGAGACGTGGACAGATGTGATAATTGCGTTTCCTCCATTTTTAAGGATTAAAGCATTATTATAATAAAATTCACCATCGTCTCCACCACCTAACAAAGGAATTGCGAGTCCGTGATAGCCAATAGCAATACTTAAATAATACAATGTAGTATTTAAAATAAAAATATAGGTAATGAATAATATCGCTATGAATAGTATACTCTTAATACTTTTCTCCATAAATCTTACTCCTAAATTTTAACAGCAACAATATTTCTGTTAATTAATATATTCCATTTTTCAACTTATTCATAAACATAATATTTTTCTGCATTATATTCATCATTGTTAAAGATAATTCCTATTAATTTGGCATTATTACTCACTGTAATTAATTCTTTTGCATTTTTAACATTATTTTTGTTATTATCTTGTTTATCAACTACTAATAGACTACCGTCTACTTTAGACGATATGATTTGTGAGTCTGTCACAGAGAGAATTGGCGGACTGTCAAATAAAATCAGATGATATACTTTTTGCAGCTCTTCTATTAGCATTGAGAAAGAATCAGACTCCAGCAACTCGGCAGGATTGGGTGGAATGGGTCCTGATGTTAAGATATCTAAATTTTCAAGTTTTGTCTTCTGAATACTATCCTTAATCTGACTTTGTGACGTTAGCAGTGTAGACAGTCCTACTGCATTTTTCAAATTAAATGTATTATGTACGGTGGGTTTTCTTAAATCTGCATCAATAAAGAGTACGCGTTGATTAGTTTGCGAGAATACTACAGCTAAGTTAGCAGAAATTGTAGATTTACCTTCCTGCTGTACAGAAGAAGTGACGAGTAAAGTTCTTAACTGTTTGTCAGGAAAAGAAAAACTTATATTGGTCCTAAGTATTCTAAACTGCTCAGTAATCGGTGACTTTGGGTCTTGCAATGTAATTAATTTACGAATACTATTAGAATTCCCTTTAATTTTACTTTTATGTTTTTTAAACATTATATCACCTCATTTGAATTATTTTATGTATGGAATATTTCCTATTACAGATACACCTATTTCTCTTTCAACTTCTTCTGAAGTTTTTAATGAGCGGTCACTCAAGCTCTTACCTAAAACAATCAGTGTACCTATTAAAAATCCTAGCAGGGCTCCGACAAACATATTGATTAACGGAGTAGGTTCAATAGGCTTAGGATTTTTAACGACTCTCGCTTTAGATGCAATTATCAAATTATTAAGATCGAGAGAGTCCTGCTGAACCATGGTATTAGCAATTTCATTGGCAATATCAGTAGCTCGTTTCTGCGAAGGATCGTTGACAACAATGGTTAGTAGAGTTGAATCTTTCACAACTTTAGTATTCACTTTACCCGCTAACTCCTCCGGTTCCATCTTTAAGTTCAATTTATCAATTACGGGTAATAATGTATCTGGAAGATGAGTAATATTAGCATACGTGGATATGGATTGTAGGTTAGTCTGCAAATCTATTGCATCATTATTATTATTGGAATGTGTTTCTTGGTTTACAAGCAATGTGACTTCTGACTGGTAAATAGGAGTAAGTAAGAAATAAGATATAAGACTTGCTATTAAAGAGAAGAATATCGTTAATCCTATAATGATTTTCCATCCTCTCTTCAATGCTTCAATACTTTTCATTAAATCAATACTACTTTGCATTATTTTACCTCCAAATGTTTACTTCTAGTTCAATTATACTTAGTTTCACATTTAGTATAATTATTATTTCTTAAATTCATTAACTATTCTATTCAAATACTTATGTGAAGTGATGTAAACCAATAATGCCATCATACCTTCTGAAATTAATGTAGTCACAACCGCGCCTTTCACTCCATAAATCGGAATAATAATAATATTGATGGTGATGTTCAATATTGCAATCAAGCCGTTAATCTTCATCATTGTATAAACCATATTTTGAGTAGATAAAATAGTTCCATTAACAGCAGTAAAAAATTTAAACAGGATTGCTATACTTAATAACTGTAGATAAAAAGTAGCAGTTAAATATTTAGGACCGGCTGTAAACAGAATAAGCCAGTTGGCATTCAGCCAGATAAAAATCATCGCAGCGATCCCTAATATTAATAAATACAATGAACTTTTATTATTAAATTCTTGTAATTTAAGAGGGTTGTGCGTAGCCCATGTATGTATTCTAGTATAGTACATTCTTCTAAAAATCAAATCAGGGAACATAAAGGCCAAAGCAACGATTATAAACGCACTGTTGTATTCGCCTACAGCTTCTGGGCCTTGTAATATAGAAAGCATTATAATATTACTTTGATAATAAATAAAATAAAAAATTCCAATAAATCCAAAAGGATATGTTTGTTTGAATGTATTAACTATAGATTCGTTTGGTGGAATAGGTGCATCTGCATATACCGGGACAATAATTTGTTGCTTCCATAACTTACTTACTACCTTGATTAACGGATATAATCCTAGCATAGATAGAATAAAAATATACCAACCTAACGAAATAATATTATTAAAGCTTATTACAGTAAGAAGTGCGGCAAGAAACCTTATGAAGTATACTAAGAAATTGCTTAGCGCCACATATTTAAAATTCTCTTCAATTTGGTTAATTGAATTATTAATAGAATAAATACCTTGAAGTAAAATATTAGGGATAATCAATAGAAGAAAATATCTCGTTGATATGTCGTATATAGGTAATAGTATCACTATAATAATAATCAATATGCTTACCAGACAACTAATTAAAAATAAGTATAAACTCGGTGTAACATACCTATATGCTCTTCTGCCCTCCACCGCAAAAATTTTAACAATAAAATCTGCCAATCCAAAACCGATAATTACAGATGATATATTAATAAATGTAATACCTAGACCAAAAATCCCAAATTCAACTTTTGTCAAACTTCTAGCCAATAGAATATTCATCAACAAGCTCATTACTGCTCCTAAGCCTGTGCCTATAAACATCCATAAAAAATTTTTTTTATTCATGATACAAATTGCTCCTGCTTATTTTTGGTCATATACTTTCCTATATTCTTTAATGACCGCATCATAACTAAAGTTTTTAATCTTCTCACGACTCTTGCTTCCCATTTGTTGACGCAATACAGGATTATTGATTAATGTAACAAATGACTTGATCAGCTGTAAATCATCTCCTTGCTCAATAACAAAGCCATTGTAATAATGGTCGACTAAATCTCTCAGTCCTCTTGTATTAGTGACCACACAAGGTAAGTTATGGGCCATGCCTTCCATAATTGATTTTGGTAAACCTTCTCTAAAGCTTAAAAGTGTAATTACATCACTAATTTGAAGGATATTATCCATATCATCTCTATATCCAAGGAACTGGATGTCTGCTAATTCTTCCTGTTCGATATAATTTTTATACATTTTAACATTAGGACCTAGTCCAGCAAGAAGAAGTACAGCATTCGGCGCCTGCTCCTTGATTTTCTTCCAATTCCTTAATAAGAACATATGATTCTTATTATTATTAAATTCTGCTACATATGTAATAATACATTTCTCCTCAGAAATTTTAAGCGCTTGTTTTAATGATCGTTTCGCCTCTTCTGAGAACGAATCTATATCTATATCTACCCCTACACCATTAATATGTACTACTTTATATTCTGGAAACCCTAGCTTTTTTGCAGTCTCTGTATCTTCACTATTAATAGTAATAAGCACATCAGTATTTTTGACGTTGATTAATTCTAATGGAAAATAAAACAGCCAGTTTTTTAATGGGGCACCTTTAAAGAAATGGAAACCATGTGCAGTGTAAATCATTTTACCATTAGGAACATATTTTCTTGCTCCTCTGACTAAAAAAGCAGCAACAGGCGAATGCACGTGAATGATGTCAAACTTTATACGTTTAAAGAGTTCAGTTATTCCTTTGTAAGCTATATAGTTATCGATTGATAAGGGATTTCTATTATAAGGAATATCGATACATTTAACGTTTAACTGCTCTAACTTCTCTTTACTGTTCCCATAATCTTCGGTAGATGCCACATAGACATCATACCCTTTCTCTTGTAATAACTTGATATAAGGGATGTGAAAGACTGCAATGTGTCGATAAACTCCTGCTGAAAAAAGTACATTTACCATATTACCCTCCGCCTTTGAAAAGTTCCTTAGTAGGTTTTATTGTAGTTATTGATGGATACTAACGTATTTATTGTTCAGCCTTATTGTTGGATAAATCCAGCAAGAAAGGAATAAGCCCAGAATTTTCTAATAGCTTATTCCATTCTAAGTTACGAACATCCGGTGTAATAAAATCAAATTGATTAAGATTTTCTGCTGTTAAATTAGATAAATTCTTTTTCACTTTAAAAAACTTCGCCTGACTACTAGACTCAAAATTATTAACCCATCTCCCCGGTAAAGTGACAATTTTTAAATTCAGAGCACAATATTCTAATAGTTTTGTTGATATCTGCTCATTGAATGGATATATATCTGGTACGTAATTTAAACCGTAACGAGCTTTAGAGGCATAGGCTGGTATCTCACTTTGTTCTAATCGTCCTGTATAAATAATATTCTCACAACTGCTGTACTGTGCTTTTAACTTTTCATTCGGTGTCCCTATTAATAACAGCGTCCATTTTGGGGTCTTGCTAAAAAATTCAAACATTGCGTCTAGTTGTCTCGATTCATCCATGCTACCTATATATACAAAGTCATAAATTTTTTCAGAGACTACATTAAAATAAGATTGATCAATGCCTTGTTCTCTAAAAATAAATGGTGCTTTATCTTTAAAATTGTAAAAATCTTTCATGAATTCAGACTGGTATACTCGTCCATTCGGCTTTGTATTAAATAATTTTTTCACTACATCTTTAATAGCTCTGTTTTTGCCTACGGTTAACGTATTATATTCATGAATAAGAACTGCACCCTTAGTTTTTACTGGATCAAATCCCATCACTTTCCATACAATGTCATAGTCCATTCCTGGTTTGACTTCTGATACTACTTCTGCTTTAAACTGCGGATGTTTATTAAGGTATTTTTCGTAAGCCGCAATTTCAGGCAAATATGCTTTTCCTTCATGTACCAATGCAACATTTATCATAACTATATCCCCCATTGATTATTGATTTCATTATATAATATAATCAGGAAAAACATATATTATATTTTATTTTTCTTTTCACATCTTCTTTAACTATACAATTATATGTTTTCCCATGGTATGATAATCATATAATCCAAAAAGGGGATACGCTATGATGTGGTCGAAAAATTGTTTATTCATTGCGTTATTACTTTTTTCTTTATTGTTATCTGCTTGTTTTAATAATGAAAATGAGATGATTAGAAAAGGAAAAGAACAAAGCCGGCAATCAAGTAAAAATGATAAGATTGAGGAGACGATGGCTACTAAAGCACTAACGACTAAAAGTAGTAGGGCCAGTCTATCTGTTCATGATACTACGAAATTCAACCGCAATGCTGCCGTCTCTTCTAAAGAAGCATTCTTAAAAAAAGCCGAGACTATAAAGAGACAGCGAATCAATAATGCTAAAGCTGAACACAATCAAGCTTATAGGAATGCGGAGATATTAGAACAATCTTCCGGTCCTGAGGACAAGTATCGACAAGCTGATGGCCAGAGAATGGAAGCTAATCGTATCCTTACAGGAAAAATTAATGAAATAGAGCGTCAATATAATGGACAAGTACATGAAATCGAACGGCAGTATAGCAGATGAACAAGTCGCCTTAAAATTAAAAACATTCTCTTATCGGGAGAATGTTTTTAATTGTTTCTAAATTTCTTTAATTTAACTATTTTTTATTACGAAAGGTTGAAAAGTTATGAACAAGATTTATTATCACGAAATTTCTTTTATAAGAGGCATCGCTTGTTTATTAGTTGTTTTAACACATATAACTTTAGGATACGATAATACACATTATACCTTAGCAAACCAACTTAACTTAACAATCAATCAACTTGCCAGAGTCGGTACACCTATCTTTGCGCTAATTAGCGGGTTCCTTCTATTTAATTCGACAAAAACTAAAGAAATTATGATTAAACCCTTTTATATATCTCGATTCAATAAAATATATATACCCTACCTTTTTTGGACCGCTATTTATTTAGTGGTGGGACAGGCAACACACACTCATCCTTTTAATTCACATAAAATTTTACAATATTTATTTCTAGGAGAAGGTTATGTACATCTTTATTTCATAATTATCGTACTACAATTTTACATAATTTTTCCATTTATTGCTCGTGTTATCAATCAAAAGAACATCATAAAATATACGCTTTTTTCCCTAATAATAATGATATTGTGGTATTTTGTTCGTTCTGATAATCCTTTTAAAGTTATTTATTTTCGAGCTATACTATTAAGCTGGATCGGTTACTTTTTTATGGGTGGTGTCTTGGCATATTATACCGAAGAAATTAGAAGATATACTGTAAAGTATTTTTTTACTCTTATACTATTTGTGGTAATTTGTATAATGGCAATGTTAATTGAAATAGATTTACCACATTTATTTCAATCTGATAGAGTTCTCAATATTGTGTACGTTCCAATTTTTACTTTATTCTTTTTTTTGCTATATGATAAAATTAAAGATACTAAGTTACAACATTTTATTACCTATGTAGGGAATCTGTCGATGGGTTTTTATCTTGTTCATCTCTTAATTATTGGAGGGCTGAGCACATATATGCCAAGTTGGTTCTGGCAGCCTCCTTATTCTTTACTGCATTACATTTTAACTATCATTTTTACTGCCTTGTTTATTGAATTCTTGTTATTGTTTCCATACGGATATAAAATTTTGCCAGTTGCTCGTGAAAAATCTGGTTATAAACGGCATTAGCTTTAAACACTTGACCGTTAGGTTATAACTTAGCGGTTTATTTTTTATTTAGTCGACAAAGAAACTTAAATTCATTCTTAATATACAAACGCCATATTGATTAACTATTTGATTTGATAATTGTCTCAGTAAGTGGCATTTCATTTTCTATTGTTATTTTATTGTGGTCGATATGGCGATCATAAATTAAATTACCATATAACTTATTTAAAACTGTTACTTTGGAAATTAAAAGATTAATTACAGGTGAAACTGGTAAATTAATAGTTTTTTTATCAGCTGCATTTCTGATCGTGTTGATGACGTCTTTCGTTTTTAAATATTCTGAGTTTTGAGGATGAAAAAAACCAGTATATGTATGATTAATAATCTCAGCCATATATTTTTCAAGTGTTTCAATATATAATGCACTTCGTTCGTTATAAATACTCGGATTGACAGGAAAAAGGTTTGCAAATTTTGCTAGTTTTTTAAAGTTTCCTGGGGCTCCTTTTCCATAAATCATTGGCGGCCTGATTACAGTCACTTTAAAAGTGTCATCTATTAACTCAACAATCAATTCTTCACCTTTCAACTTTGAAATACCATAATAAGTATTCGGCTGTAATGGTGAATTTTCAGTAATAATAGTAGGATGATTTAATACACCCACATTACCAAATACTGACATTGTGCTGAAGTAGATGAAATGGTTGATATTATTTTTTTTACAATGTACTGCTAAATCCTTTGTTAAATAAGCATTAATCTTCATATATTCTTCTAAATCTGCATTAGGATTATTATTATGCACTAAACCAGCTAAGTGAATACATACATCAAAATTACTTAAATCAATAGATTTCCAATCATTATTTCTTAAACTAATGATTTCTACCACATGCCCAATTTCTGTAAAGTATTTAAAAAAGCGTTTTGCGACATAGCCATTTTTTCCAGTAATCAAAATTTTTTTCTTCACTAAATACGCCTCACTATAATTTGAAGTTTTATTGCTTATATCCGTCAGGATGTCGCGTCTGCCATCTCCAGCTATCTTCACACATATCACTTAATTGATACCGAGGACGCCAATCCAATAGTTGCGCTGCTTTAGTAATATCTGCTAACGATTGCTCCATATCTCCTGTTCTTCTAGCTGTAATGTGATAAGGAATTTTTCGTTCAATTACTTTTTCAAATTCTGAAATAACCTCCAATACGCTATATCCTTTTCCACTTCCTAAATTGATTGTTTCAAAGCTGACTGCTGCATCTGTGTTCAACAATAAATCAAGTGCTAATTTATGACCAGTTGCTAGATCATTGACATGAACATAATCTCTTATAGCAGTTCCATCTGGTGTATTATAGTCAGCACCAAAAACTGATAACTGTTTAATCTTGCCGATAGCTACCTGTGTAATAAAAGGTGCTAGATTATTAGGAATACCATTTGGAGACTCTCCAATTTCACCACTCTTATGTGCTCCTAACGGATTAAAGTACCTCAATGCAATAAATCTCCACTTGCAATCAGCATCAGCAACATCCTGTAATATTTCCTCTGTCATCAGTTTAGTTCTCGCATAAGGATTGTCTGTGCTAAGCTTATCATTTTCCACAAGAGGCATCTCATTATCTTCAGCATAAACAGTCGCTGACGAACTGAAAACTAAATTAAACACTTTGTAATTCTCCATCACTTCAAGTAATGTCAGAATCCCTTTCATATTATTATTGTAGTACTTTAAAGGAAGAGCTACCGACTCTCCAACAGCCTTGTAGGATGAAAAGTTAATAATCCCTGAAAAAGAATGCTTTTTAAATATTTGCTCAAGCGCTTTTTTATCACAGATGTCAATGTTATATAAAATTATTTTTCTGCCAGCTAATTTTTCGAGCGCATTTTTTACAATAGGGCTTGAATTACTAAAATTATCAACGATTACAACATTATAGTTATTATCTAATAATTCTAGTACAGTGTGAGAGCCAATATAACCTGTTCCACCCGTAACTAGTATAGTTTTCATTTTTCTCCTTTCAACGGTAAATATCTGACTTAATTACTATTTATCTAATAATTAAATACTGATATAAATAAGAACAATTATATCAATTCACCTTACTTATCGTTTATTTTTTTACTTTAATTATACACAATTCACAATATATTGTAACCACAATAATAGATATCCCTTTTAAAAAAATTTGAGAAATATACATTTTTTGAAGCGAACGTAAAAGTGGAGTGAACCTTAAAATTTAGACTTTTTTGAAATGGAGAAAACCATTCTTTTTTTATAAAATATCGTTTGTCAGGAGATATTTGGACATTGAGAGATAGATCCAGTAATTGGGTCATAATCAAAAAATGATGCTATAGTTCTAGCCTTGGCAGAAAGACAATCACGTTATGAACTCCTTTTAAAAATTATTTGAAAGAATGGTATTGTGGTTGCTGATGTAGTTATTGAGCTTCTACACAAAGTAAGTCTACTGACCCCTCAATTCTTAAAGAACATCACTTCTGACAACGATTCTGAATTCAATTGTCTTGCATAATATCTTAAACAAGTCACTAACGTTTATTTTGCGCATCTTTTGTTCCTCCCTCGAAAAGAGAAACAAAAGAGAATCAGCATCAACTGATTAAAAGATTCATTAAAAAGGACATCTTATATCTCTGAGTAGTGGAAAAGCATTTATAAGATTTTACCTATAACAAGTTTAATACAGTGTTTAACTCCCCATTGAATTTTTCATAATTTGTTTATAAAATTTTTCGTAGCTAATCAGTTTAATAATTCCATAAGATTAAATAGTAAAAACAGTTCACAATAAAAATATTCCAACTTATCTAACATTATATTAATAAACTAAACACTCTTTACAGAATAGTAATATTAAACTTTTTAGGCATAATAAAAAGAGCCGTAAATGTTTACGACTCTTGCTTTACTTCTACAAGTTCTTCAACTTGCAACTTTTCCACTTCATGTGCAAACTCTTTGATCATCTTCTCGACCTTAGGCAGACTGTCTTCTTTGATCGACAGCTCCACTGTCCGCTCATCCATTGGCAGTCTCACTTTATTGATCAGCTTCTTATCGTACAGATTCTTCACTGATTTATTCACTTGATTCACTTTCATCAGTTCATTCTTAATAATATCCCGCAGCTGTATGGTCTTACTTTTATAGATGACAAGCAGCAGATGAAACTCATAAATACTTAAGTTATATTGCGCCGTGAAACCGCTTAAGCGTTTATACTTTTTATCCAGTACTTCATAGAAATTCATAGATGTTTCCAGACTTTTCCTCACAGGCATGACTACCTACCTTTCTGCCTTTAACAGACATTTACAAGTATCGTACATACATTTTATCCTAAACCTACTACTTTGACTATGTTTTTATTCATCCTGTTATCAGTTAGTAGAATTTATTTTTAGGTAGATGTTATACAATTAATTGTTGTTATTTGCCTGGTAAAGTGTCTAGCCTGCCCGTTAAAAAAATCCTTGCTCAAAGACTCTTATTACCGCTCACGTTTTCTTTCCACGATAATATAGATACCCCCGATTAAGGATATGATGAATGCCGCTGTCAATGCATTAATGTCTATTCTGCCTGTATTCATGCCTAGCAGCAGCAAGTTCTCGCTCCCCACTTCTTTTGCGAAGGTTTCTGTTTTGTTCAGCAGCACTGCTATAAACGTCATGACGAAGACTGTCACTATTAATTTGTTGGTCACTGCCTCACCTGCTCCGCTTTAGAATATAATATATTTTCATCATAATCTTTTAATTGCAACCTTTCAAATATAAAAGCTTATCGCGGGCGATAAGCTTTTATGACATATTTATTTGAACTGATACACTTTGATCAGCGGATGCATGGCAGCGGGATAATGTGCTTTGATCTCTTCTGCTGTCTGGCTGGTGATGCCGACGATGCGGAAGTTCGGGTCGACGTTATAGGTCGCGTCTCTGCCGATGGTCGCGGGTGTGCCGTTATGCTGGAACGGCAGGTGGACGGTCTGTCCCTGCATGGCATAGAGGAATGGCTTCCACGCATCTGCGTCCAGCTGCTCGATGTTCTCGATGATGAGTGTGTTTTCTGCCAGGTGCTTCGTCAGCACGCCGGGGTGGAACGTCACTTGCTCTGCTTCGACGTAGTGGCCGTAGAGCACACCCATCGTCCACGTATGATCGGCGACGTAGTAAGGTGTGTCTGCTGCGAGCTTCATGTAGTTCATCACGACGGCATGCGGGTTCGGCATATGGCCTGCCATGAACAGGTGGATGCGCTTGTCTGTCGCTCGGGGTTTCGCGATTGGTCTGGCCTGCTTTGTGACGGGTTTGTCTTCGTACTTTCTGCCGCTCGGTGTGACGAATGTCTTCGTTGTCGTGACGACGGGCTTTGCGGGCCGCTTCGCCTGCTTGATCAGTTCGTGCAGGTACGGCGTTGTCGTCAGCGGCTCCGGCTTCTTGTCGCCTTCTTCCAGCATGACTTCGTACTGCACTTTCGTCAGTTCGGTCACGGATTCGTTCCAGTTCTCGGCGAGGAAGTACTGCGCCCGCAGCAGCGGCTCACGGTCGAGGTCATAGATGGTCTTCGGTTCGATGTCGCCTAAGTATTTGATGATGATGGCGGTTGAGTCGGTCCGCCCTTGGATGACGGGCAGTTTCTGCATCCCTGACACAACTTCTGCGACCCCGTACACACCGCGTTCAGGGATGGTTCTATAGATGATGACCTTATCGCCCTGCTGCATCTCCTCGTAATGCTTGAAGCCGTTACGATTGATGCCGTTCACCGTCCGGACGAAGATGGTGTACTCCTGGTCTTTCACGAAGTTCTCCATCTCCTTCATCATGAAGTAGCGGTTGATCTTCTCTTCGCCGCGGCCGACGGCAAGGATCTGGTTGAAGTCTTCTTCACTGAGCGGATTGAGCAGCTGCTCTTTCATCCGGTAGAGCGTTGTCTTCAGCTGTTCGCTGCGCTCCAGGTATTCTTTCTTGAGCGGCTGCAGCTTTTCTTCCAGCTTGAAGTGGATGATGATCTTGCCGCGCCTCGGTTCGTCGTATTTGACAACTGTCCCTGTGCCGAGCAGGCCGACTTTGTTCTGCACTTGATAGAAGATGACTTTATCGCCGAGCCGTGCGCGCTTGAACGCCGTGTAGCCTTCCGACGGGTTGAAGTGGACCGATGAGTCAAAGACCGAGATCTGGCCGGTCAGCTCTTCGAAGTGATTGAAGCGGTTGTAGCCGCAGTTCAACCAGAAATAATGTGTGCTCATAAGTGCCTCCTAGTGATTATTATTCTGCGTTGTTTTGCTGGAGCAGCACGGCGATGACTGCGAGTATGATTGTGAAGGTCAGTTTCTTCTGCATGGGATTCACCTACCATATACCGAGTATTTGCTGCATGATGAGGGTCGTGATGGTCACGACGAACCAGGTGACGGCACCGAGTGCGACAGGTCTGCAGCCGATCGCTTTGAATGACTTCAAGTCGACGGACAGGCCGATGCCGGCAAGTGCGGTCGCGATCATGAACGCCGCGATGTGCTTGATGACGGTGACGAGTACGTCCGGCAGCGGGATGATGCTTGCGATCACGCTTGCCAGGAAGAAGTACAGGATGAACCACGGGAAGATCCTGCGGACTGAGACGGTGCGTGTCTGCTGTCTGACTTTGATGACGACAAGCAGCAGGCAGACAGGGACAATCATGAGTGCGCGGACGAGCTTGACGATGGTCGCCGTGTCTCCTGCGTCCTTGCTGAATGTATACCCCGCTGCGACGACGCTGCTTGTGTCGTTGATGGCTGCACCTGCGAAGTAGCCGAAGCCTTCTGACGTCATATGCATCAAATGGCCGAGTACAGGGAACAGGAAGACAGCGATGATGTTGAAGAGGAAGATCGTCGAGATGGAGAACGCGATCTCCTCATCGTCCGCTTCAATAATCGGACTTGCCGCTGCGATCGCCGAGCCGCCGCATATCGCTGTGCCGACGCCGATCAATGTACGTATGCGTGCCGGGATATTCATGACGCGGCCGATGACGTAGCTGCAGATGAGTGCCGTTGTAATCGTCGTCAGCGTGATCGGCAGTGACGAGACGCCGAGCGTCACTGCTGTGCTGAAGCTCAGCGTGAAGCCCATCAGGATGATCGCCCACTGGAGCACTTTCTTGCCGGCAAACTTAATGCCGGGTTCATAGCGCGTCAGCGGCACGAACTGCCGGACGAGTATACCGAGTATGATGCTGAACACGGCAGCACCGACGAGCGGTACGGCGTTGCCGAGGAGCGTTGCGACTGCCGCTAAAATGACAGTCAGTAATAAACCTTGTTTCATCATTCCACCTCATTTACCTGTTATTCTATCATATCCATTCATGTTATAATGAATAAATCTTTGGGAGGTATCATATGACATTATATATGAAAGCACTGCTCTTAACATTGACATGTCTGCTCATGCTCACGACGACCGCAGAAGCGAAGAGAATACCGGTGACGTTCGACCGGGCGATTGACGGCGACACGCTGAGCATCAAGCAGCACGGCCGCAAAAAAACGATCCGGCTGCTGCTCGTCGACACGCCGGAGTCGAAGAAGCCGAACACACCGGTCCAGCCGTACAGCTTGGAAGCGGCGAAGTACACAGAGTCACTCGTATCGACATGCCCGCTGTCGATTGAATACGATTCGAAAGGCCGCTACGACCGCTATAAGCGCGAGCTCGTCTACTTGTACTGCGGTGATACAATGGTCAACGAACAGCTCGTCCGTAAAGGATATGCGCGCGTCGGTTACATCTATCAGCAGAAGGACCATCTCAAAGAGCTTGAGGACGCCCAGCGTTACGCCAAGCAGCATCAGCTTAACATATGGTCGATGGACGGTTACGTCAACGAAGACGGCGAAGGGTTCAACACGACACAGGAAGACCGCGACAAAGAGACCGATTTCGTCGAACAGCTCCGCCAGGCACTCTACAGAATCGTCGACGCTGCACTCGATACACTGATCAAGGAACTGATGAGCAACTTTTAGACTGCCGCGAGGGCAGTTTTTTTTTGTGCCGTAAAAAATTATGTAGGCTAACACGCTCATTATTCTGTATAATAAAAGCTAAATATATGCACTCTATACACAAAAGGAGAAAAAATCTATGTCATTCGTACGTATTGCTCTCAGTTTCTTCCTGCTCGTCACACTGTCACTCAGCACGCTGCCGGATTCCCATGCCGCTGCCCGCCAGAAAGTCTTCTATACAAGAACGGTCGACGGCGACACGTTGAAAGTCAAGACGACGACCGGACAGCTCATCACGCTCCGCCTGCTGCTCACCGACACACCGGAATCCGTCAAGCCCGGCACAGCCGTCCAGCCGTACAGTCTGGAAGCTAAAAGCTACTTGACGAAACTCGCACAGTCAGGCAACTTGTCCATCCAGTATGATACTGGCAGCAGGACCGACCGCTACGGCCGCCACCTTGTGTATTTGTACAGCGGCAGCACGATGCTGAACGAAAGACTCGTCTATAACGGCTATGCCCGCGTCGGCTACATCTACCAGCAGCACCATTATTTGAGCATGCTGAACCATGCGCAGTCTCATGCGAAGCTCTCACGTCTTCGCATCTGGAAGACAGCAGGCTACGTCAATCCTTACGGTGAAGGGTTCATCGTCAGGAAAGCAGCTGCAAAACCAGCCGTGAAAAAGCCGGTCGTGAAAAAGCCCGTCGTTACTAAACCGGTCGTTACTAAACCGGTGTTCAGCACAAGCCCGACTTCAGTGAAGCTGAAGAACGCACCTTTAGTCTTAACAAACTGCACGGCAGTCAGAAAGTACTATCCATACGGCATCACTTACAAGCATCCGTCCTACAAGAAGAAGCTGGACCGCGACCATGATAATGTCGCGTGCGAAAAGAACTAATAATGAAGCACACGCAGCTGCGTGTGCTATTTTTGCGGCCAAAAAAACACACCCCGGAGGATGTGTTGTCAATGTTAATGGATGAAGACGTATTGCGTCAGCTGCGTGCGTGTCAGTGTTCTGTATCCTACTACAGTCGGCGGCGTCAAGTAGTTCATCTCTGAGACGAGGATCGTACCGTCAGCATTGACCCGCTCGACGAAGGCGACGTGACCGAGTGCGCCCATCGCTGTCTGCGCGATCGCACCGACTTCCGGTATGCGGTTCACTGTATAGCCGTCGTTACGGGCACCGTTTGCCCAGTTGTTGGCATTCCACCAGTAAGTCGAGATGCCTTTACCGATTGCCGCCCGTTTGTTGAACACATACCATGTGCATTGTCCGTAATCATACCAGTTCGGATGATTGAAGACTGGAGACGTCGTCGTCTGCTGCGGTGCCTGCTTGGCTGGAGACGTGGTCGTCGTGACCGCTTTTGACACGACCAGCTGCTGGTTCGGGTAGATGATGTTTGATGTCAGGCCGTTCCAAAGCTTCAGCTGCTCAACAGTGACGCCGTACTGCACTGCAATCTTGGATAAGTAATCGCCTGCCTGCACCGTGTACTTCGTACCGCCCGCAGTTGTTGTTGTCGATGATGGTGTCGTTGTCGTCGTTGTTGTCGTCGACGATGTCGTCGTTGTTGTCGACGCTGCGGCTGATATTTTCAGCTGCTGGCCCGGGAAGATCAAGTAAGAGCTTAAGTTGTTCAGCTCCATCAGTTTCGTGTATGTTGTGCCATATTTCATGGCGATGATATACAGGCTTTCACCTGACTGCACCGTATGTGATCCAGCAGTTGTCTCTTGCTGCTTTGTTGTGACGGTCGTTGTCGCGGCCGGTTTGTCAGTAGTCACGGTGCCTGAGACTACAAGAGGCTGATTCGGAAAGATCAGGTTTGAAGTCAAGTTGTTTAATTTTTTGAGTGCAGTGACCGATGTGTTGTATTTGCTGGCGATAGACCATAATGAATCATTTGCTTTGACAGTGTATGTTGCTGCTTCAGCCTGATGACTGTATGCTGCTGCAACAGCAGTGGCTGTAGTGGCCATGATATAAACTTTTTTCTTCAAACAGTGGTCCTCCGTTATTTGAGATATGACAACATTATGACATATTCTTTTCTGTCACAGTGTTACAGTTTTCTTTCATTTACCGTCATACTTAGTCTTAAGCGGTCATCTGCTATCCCGAACAGATCATCGCAATATTAGCGTTAAACGTAGGCGTATGAACAGTTCTGATGTTCGCCCCTAAAACTTTGTCAGCGACTATAGTTTCAGTAATTATTAGCTATATATAAAGTTTATGCAGCGAACAAACGGCGTAAATTCAGAATTTTTATTGCAGACCATTATTTTTTTGTAAATATTTCGCCGCTCGTAGCGACTGCTACAATGCATCAGTGCGTGACTATGCTGCTCTTTATTTATTCTGCAGATTCATCTGCAGCTGAATGCCGGCTATTTCGTGTTACACTGATGATAGGTCAAACTTAAAGGTGATAATGATGGAAGCAAATAACTTTAAACATATCCGGCAGCTGAAGCTCGGGGAAGAGGTCGGCAACTCAGTGTCGCACGGCGTACCTGCCTTGTTCATCCTGCTCTCTCTCCCCTACTTCGCTGTGAAAAGCTATATGATGGGCGGCACGGTCTTCTCGATTGGTATATCCGTCTTTCTCATCAGTATTTTCCTGATGTTTCTGTCATCGGCGATCTATCATCTGATGCCTTATAACTCTCCGCATAAATATGTCATGCGCATCATCGACCACAGCATGATCTACGTGGCGATATCCGGCAGCTATACGCCGCTTGCACTGAGCCTTGTCGGCGGCGGGCTCGGCTGGACAATCATGATCATCCAGTGGGTCATTACAATCGGCGGCATCTTATACAAGGCGCTCTCTGTCCACGTCAATCCGAAAGTCAGTCTCGCCATGTATTTAATCATGGGCTGGCTCGGCATCATCTTGTTTCCGATACTGTGGACGAAAGTCAGCGTGACGTTTGTCATGCTTATTATCGCGGGCGGGCTGGCCTATTCCATCGGGTCATGGTTTTATGCGCAGAAGTCCCGTCATTACTTCCATATGATCTGGCACTTCTTCATATTGATGGGTGCGGCGTGTCATTTCGTCGCGCTGCTCTACTTCGCCATTTAGCGCTGATGTTTAACGTGCGCTATACGTGGTAAATATAAAGGGCAGTTAAACTAGATGAAATGGAGTGATTGTTAATGGATTTCAACAAAAGTTTAGATGATTTGAAAGACAAAGGGCAACAGCATTTCGACGAGAATAAAGATGAATATATGGACAAAGGGAAAGAATTGATCTCTGAACGCTTTAATGGCGACAATGCTGAGGCAGGAAAAGACATGGAAGCAGGCCCGGACAGAGACGATACATCAAGAGACGAACAATAATAACAGCGCACGTTGCCTGCAACGTGCCTTTTTTATAAGTGAGGGGAACGCTGATGACTGAGAAAGATGAGTTCGGTGAAGAGCAGGACACGCCGTCCGTCTCTCATCATGACGATAAACAAGATACGAATCAGCTGGAACAGCTGATAGACGACTTATTTGATGAAGATGACCAGAAAAGGAGCGACTAACATGGCTGAAGAAAACTACGAAGGTTTAGAGACAGAACGCAATCAACTGACAAATGAAACGATAACGACTGACCAGGAAGAAGCAGCACTTGTGAACGATTCACTAGGCGTTGCACCTGACGCAGGCGTTGAAGAACTGGATCCTGACCCATTGATGGATAACGAGATGATTGCAGAGGACGATGAATAGTGACAGGGCTGTTCGGCATCAGTGCGGCGGGACTCTTCCTCGCGCTGCTGCCACTGTTAATTCCGGTCCTGCTGCTGATAGTGATGACCGGGCTGCTCATTCTGCAGCAGCGTAACCAGCAGCGGCTCATTCAGCAGAACGATGAGATCATCAGACTGCTGGTCAGACAAGACCGTAAGACAAGGGAGGATATATGATGACTGAGGATAACAAACAATATGACAGCAGTATTGACGGTGTCGACCCGAAAGAAAGCGGCACGACTAAACCTGAAGCACTGACGAAAGACTTCGATCAGAGCATCGACGGTGTCGATGTCGACGGCGACGGACTCGTTACTGAACAGAAAGAACGCTTCACTGACAATGCCGACTACAAGACTGAAGTCGGCGGCGAGTAAATAAAAGAGTTCTGCGACAACGTCGCAGAACTCTTCTTTGTTATTCAGCGATAATTTCGTGAGAATGCAGATAAACTTTGAACGACTGCACCAGCTGGTTACCAGCTGTGGCCTGGACTGCATAGTATTTACCGCCGGCATCTGCTGCCGGCTGACTGTCGTGATAAGTGAAAGTGACAGCAGTCCCTTGTGCCTGTTCGACACGCGTCCGGTAAGTACGGTCGACGAGTGCGACTGCTTCCTGCACGGTCATCGGACCGGCCACTTGCGCGGCACTTTTCTCCGCCTGGATCGCCAGTGAATCTTTAATGGCACAGTTCAGGCAGTCAGTAAGCGCCGACTGCGGAAGTCTGCCTGACGTGACAAGCTTGTTGTACGACTGCTTAAGTTCATGCTCCGTCAGTCCGCTGCACTGCGACTTCAGGCCGCTCATGACACAAGTTTCGGCATCACTTTTACTGACCTGGACGGAGCTGTCGTTGAAATCAGTGATCCGCATCTGACGCGCCGCCTTGTCATAGCGCATGTCGAATACAGTCACGACTGTCGTCAGCTGCTCTTTTGTTGCACGGGATGACATGATGCGGGTGACGACAGCTTCAGTCGCTGTCCCTTTCACCGAGACTTTATCGATCGTTACACGCTTAATCGTGTAATGGTCAAAGCGGTCGGTCGCCATCGTCTGCTTAATATACTCGGCCGCTTTAGACTGCGGCTGAATATAGCGTTCGATACGCTTGTAATCTTTAGCGTTAAGGGCCGCGGGCAGCACTTTAAAGTAGGCGGTCAGCTGCTGCTTCGTCAGCGCGCCGTAGTCCGGCGCTTCCTGCACTGATGCGACATGGTCCGGCTGGACATTGGTCTTATTGCCGCATGCTGCAAGCAGCAGTACTAACAGTATACTGAGTCGTTTCATCTGATTTTCCTCATCTCTAGTATCGTTTCTGCGTGACTCTGCCCGCTATCAGCACACTAATTAAAGCGGCTAAGACAATGAGCGTCCACGGGCTGAGCAATTGAGCGGCAGCTGAACGGTAGTCCATATGGTACCACGTCACTCTCAGCACGACGAGCAGCACGCGGTGCAGCAGCATCAGGCCGAGCAGTGCGGCTATCGTCAGACCGCGTCTTGCGATGTAGAGCACGCCGGCAATGACTAATATGGTCAGCAGCAGTTCCATCGTCAGTTCTGTCTGAAGACGTCGAAGTTAATGACCTTCTTCTCTTTCTCTTCTTCTTCGACTTTCTCGCGTTCATCGGCGGCCGCCTTCACTTCTTCTACGGTCATGCCACCGTATATCCAGAGGCGTGTTGTCTCAAGCGTCTTCATGTATAATGACTCAAACGTCTCAAACGCCTCGTCTGATAAGCTGCCGGCGAATAAATCAATCAGCTCCTCCATCGTCACGTTGGCATCATTGCTCGCGACAATCAGGAAGACTGCTGTATCCATGACTTCCTCGCGGTTATCTTCTTCCGTATGCAACGCGATGAAGTCGAGCAGATTCTGCATGGCAGGCGTATGGCGGTGATGGTCCGGCCGTGAAAACTGCGCGAGTTCTTCGAGTGTCGCCGGCTCGTAGTAATAGTTCGGTGAATAAGCCGGTGTCTCCTGACCGTCGTAGCTGTCATAGATCGCAGGCATCATCACGATATCGTTCACGCGCTTCAAGCCGAGAATCGTCATCCACTCGTCCAGCTTATCGACCGGCAGCGGCTCCTCGAAGTAAGTGCGATAGAGCTTCGCGATATGCTGCTCGTGCACATAGCCGTATAAGAAGATAATACCTGTAATGAATGCCTTCTCCTGGTCGACCTGCGTACGGCGTGCGGCAATCGCGCTCTTGTCGAGCGCCTTGACGGCATCGACCAGGTCATGCGGAATCATCAGCCCTTTCCTGCTTTCGAACATCATTAAGAACTGCAGCGTGAACAGCATGCGTTCTGCCGGCAGCGGCACAAAGTCATGCCCCTGATTCACGGCATTCATGTACAGCTGATACTCATCTTCCGGCATCATTGTCAGCATCTGCGTCATATAGTCCTCAGACAGCACAAGCTGGCGGATGGATTCAATCAGTTCAATGCGGTGCACATCGGTAGTATCTTCATCAATCAGATGGCTGTATATAAATCTTAAATCCTGGTCGCTTAAATTCATCAATGCTTCTCTATAATCCATGGCAATCATTCCCGTTCCTATATTTTGTTTTCATTATATGTTAATTGCGCACGAGACACAAAGAAAGTTCAAGAATATTTTGTATTTCATAGTTCCGGCCGGGACCACTTCCTTGACGAAGCCGTGCGATTTGTCATACTAGTAGTAAAGCTTAAGGAGGCTGCTATGACTAAGAATATAACACTCAGCATTTTGCTCGCCATCATGTTCATCATCTTCCTCGGCATCGGTCTCGTCATACCAGTGCTGCCGACGATTATGAATGAACTGCATATCAGCGGCTCGGTCGTCGGTTATTTGACGGCTTCATTCGCGCTGACGCAGCTCATCTTCTCGCCGGTTACAGGGAAGCTCGTGGACCGGCTCGGCCGGAAAGTCATCATTGTCGTCGGTCTCATTGTCTTCAGCGTATCTGAGCTGCTCTTCGGCCTCGGCAGAGCGACAGAATGGCTCTTTCTCTCACGTATACTCGGCGGCTTGAGTGCGGCACTCGTCATGCCGGCAGTGACTGCGTTCATTGCAGATGTCACAAGCATTCAGACACGCGCCAAGGCAATCGGCTATATGTCAGCGGCCATCAGCACGGGGCTGATCATCGGTCCCGGTATCGGCGGCTTCCTGGCAGGCTTCGGCTCCCGCGTCCCGTTTTTCGCGGCGTCAGTCATCGCCCTGCTCATTGCCGTCACGGCGCTGCTTGCACTGCAGGAACCTGAGCGGCAGGCGAAGACAACGCCAGGCGGTGAGAACAGTTCGCGGAAGTTACTGCAGCCGATGTTTCTCTATGCGTTTATCGTCATACTGATCTCATCATTCGGCCTCGCTGCCTTCGAGTCGTTCTTCAGCCTGTATACCAATCATAAGTTCGGCTTCACACCGTTTGATATCGCGGTTGCCATTACCGGCGGCGCGGTCGTCGGTGCAGCGGCACAGATTCTGCTGTTTGAACGGCTCACCCGCAAGATCGGTGAGATCAGCATCGTCCGCTGGTCCATCGCTGTCTCCATCGCCCTCGTCGTGATGATGACAGTCGTCACAACATACTGGATGATCATGCTTGTGACGTTCACCGTGTTCATCGGCTTCGACTTGATCCGTCCCGCGGTCACGACTTATTTGTCGCGTATCGCAGGTGACGAGCAGGGCTTTGTCGGCGGGATGAATTCCTTCTTCACGTCATTTGCCAACGTGCTCGGACCAGTGATCGGCGGCATTCTCTTCGACATCGACTTGAACTATCCGTTCTATTTCAGCGCGCTTGTCTTAGTCGCCGCGCTTGCCGTCACTTTTTTCTGGCACAAAGAAAAACCAGCTGTCTCGTAGCTGGTTATTTTTCTATACTGAAATAATAGCTGGTTGATGACTGGAACGTCTCTGAGCCGAGCACTCTCACTTCACCGAGCTCAGGCTTGTTGATGGCGTCCGGCAGCACCTGCGTCTCAAGTGCGATAGCTGCACCGTCTCCGACATGAAAACTGTCTGACGCTGTAAAGTCGACGCCGCCTGCAGAATAGACGATGACTGCCGGACGGTCTGTCTTAATATCGAGCCTGCGCCCGGAGTCATCGTCCCGGAGCGTGATGCGTACGTCATCCGGGTCACCGGCGAGCACGTATGGTGTGTCGAGCCCTGCCGCCACGCGCTGCTCAGTGCTGTAATCGACGTCTGGTACTAGCAGACGTCCCGTCGGAATAAGTTCGTCATCAGTCTCAGCAACCTGCTGACTGTTAATGGTCAATAACTGCCCCGTGACGTCACCTGTCATACCGTTCAAGTTGAAGTAGCTGTGATTCGACGGATTGAACAGTGTGTCTTCATCGGTCACTGCCTGATAATGCACGGTCCAGGCGTTTTGGTCATTGACCGTATGCGTCACCTGCACCCGCATATTGCCCGGGTAATGATCTTCTGCCGACTTCACTTCTGTCGTCATGATCAGCGCAATTTCACTGCCGTCTTCACGGACGCTGACTTCCGTGTCATAGACGCGGTAGCTCATCGTGCCGCCGCCGTGCAGGTGATGGTCACCTAAATTTTTAGCCAGATGATACGTCTCCCCGTTCAATTCAAATGTGCCGTGCGCGATTCTGCCGGCGACACGGCCGAGTGTCATACCGTAGAAGCCGCCGCTCTCCACATAGTCGGCAGCTGTCGAAAAGCCGATGACGACGTTCTTCTTCCTTCCTTCTTTGTCAGGCATCATGACACTATGAAGCGCGGCACCGAAATCAAGAAACGCGAACACCATGTCGTCTGTCGTTATCGTGTACTTCTTAACCTCGCGTCCATGATATTCATCGAATCGCTCTGTTGTTACTTTCACCGCTATCTCCCCCTTATATCGTATCCATCATCTTTTACCCTGTTTTCGTGATCTGTGACGACCAGCGTCATATGGACTGGTAATATAATGTAAATTAATTATTTTCATATAGATAAAAAAATGCATTTGAGCATATTATTTTTTAACGTATGTGTTTGGATATAAGTCTTCAGCCCGCCAATAGTTTTTATATTATTATAAGGCTTTTCGTGTTATTCTTACTTAAGTAAAACATTGTCCAGGAGGTTAAATCTTATGGAGATAGCACGCGATATAGAGATTTTTGATTACCTCGGCAACCGCTGGGTATGTTCCATATACAATAACGATGATTACAGAAATGCCCCGTCTTTCATGCGCTTACGCTGCAGGCGACTCGGCTTCGACAAAATACTTGAAAGTCTGAACAACGACCAGACATTGATCAAAGTATTGAAGTTCATTACATTTTACAATTACTCAGCTGTTGAAGTCGGAAAAGACCCGATAAAAATGGATGCCGATGCGATTATTCATATCAGCGACGAGCCTGTCCTGTAATCCATCATGTTTGAACATGCCTGCTGACTTACCTTAAGCCCGGAAATAACAGCACGATGACGAAGAGCAGCACCATGATAGCAATACTTGCATAGCCGAACAGGCGGTCACGCGCTGTTACAACGACCGGTAATGCTGCTGCACGATATTTCTTGTTTTTGAAGCGGTTGACAACAACGAGCAGCAGCATTAAAATCATCAATGCTGATATCGCCAGTGAATCCCAGCCCGCGAACTTCAATCCGAGCACAAGCACTGTACTGAGCAGCAGGGCGACAATATTTGAATAATCGAGAATCGTTAATAACTTCATAGTTCCACTCCACTTCACTGATTTCATCATTAGTATACGGGATAACTGAAATTTTCGCTAATATGCATTAATACATAGGTAATATTCAAATTTCTCAATGACACGACATTTTAATAGCAACGTTCAGCCTCATGTGATTAAATTTATTTAATATTAACATGAAAGAGCGTGAGCGAATGAATGAGCTTCAGACACCTGACTTAAAATACAGCGTCCATGTATGCACACTGCTCGGCAAGCTGCGTGTCCTTGCCGGCTATTCCATTAAAGAAGCGGCAGACTTTGCCGGACTGACTGACAAAGAACTCACTGACATGGAAAGCGGCCACTCTGCCGCCGATGATGATCTCATCGATTCATTATGCCAGTTATACGGTGTCGATACGAGAAAGCTTGCTGCATAACAAAAGCTGGCCTCACTTTGTGGGGCCAGCTTTTGTTAACTCGAATAGAGGATCATGAACAGCACTAATATGATCGCATCAAATATATGACGGCTGCGATTTTCTCTCAGGCGGTTCCGGTCCAGGCTATCAAGCAGCCCTACAATGAGTAGAGCGGCAAGTGCCAGAATAATATACAGTCCGATATTCAGAGGCGTGAACCAGCGCGCTAAAATCATCATGATCACAGCAATGTTAAGGACACGGTACACCGTTCCCCATATAGGTCTATTGTTTGTTTCTCTGCTCATTTAAATCTCCTTCATGACGCTCAACTTCTACTTACTAGTTTACACATAATCAAGAAGAAATATAAGGGAATTGACTTATTAAGCTTCGAGATATTTTTCGATATCGCCTTTCAGCTTGCCAGGCTCTGTCTGCGGCGCATAACGCTCAACGACATTGCCTTCTTTGTCGACAAGAAACTTAGTGAAGTTCCATTTGACGGCGCTGCCGAGCAGACCTTTCGTCTCACTCTTCAAGTATTTGAACAGCGGATGTGTATTGTCGCCGTTGACATCAATCTTCTCATGCATCGGGAAAGTCACCCCGTAGTTCAGACGGCATGCCGCCTCTGCCTCTTCCGCAGTACCCGGCTCCTGATTCGCAAACTGGTTGCACGGGAAACCAAGAACAACAAGACCGCGGTCTTTATACTCCTGATATAACTGCTCAAGCCCATCGAACTGCCCTGTCAAACCGCATTTGCTCGCTGTATTGACGATGAGCAGCACATGCCCCCGATATTTATCCAGCTTGTAACTGTCATTTTTGCTGTCCGTCGCTTCAAATTGATAAACTGACATAGCTACCTCTCCTCTATCTTCATTTTTATTACTCCTCTATTATAGCGATTTGATAGCGGGAATAATAATATATTGATTAAGAGGTAAGTTTGAACCCGTTATTTCTTGAACCTGCTGACATTCATGTTCTTTCTGCGTTTCTTTGATTTCTTCTTCACTTGTTTGTTGATGACCCGCATCGGTGCTGTGCGTCTACTGCCTTCTGCTGCTGCGATTTCCAGCATTTGATGGCCGCCGAGATGCCAGTTGCGGACCGTTCTGAACGCCGCGATTAAATACAGCTCTGTCGGCTGCTGCGGCACAGATGCCAGTATCCCTTCCTGCTCAAGATCGGTGATGATGTTCATCAAGTGTTTCGGATGATCCATCATCTTCATCATGACGATGACAGAATCTATTAAGTCTTTCCGGCGCAGCGGTGTCGTCAAGTACTGCTCCAGATGGTCAAGCAGCGTTGTCAGCTCACGTGTCTCCGGATGATATTCAAACGCAAAGTACTGCTGGAACTCGTCCCACGTGTCCGGCATGTAATACGTCCGCTCGGTATCCACGCCCTGCCCGCTGAACATGCTCTCAGACATCAATGGGTTGAGCACAAAGCCGTCTTTCAGCGTCGCAACGCCTGCCAGTTCGCGCTCCAGGTCAGCAGCCGTCATCTCGATGTTCAAGTATTTCTTCAGCACTGCCGCATAGTGGTCGAGTGAGAAGTAGCCGTACAGATTGACCGCACTGACCAATGCCTTCACTTCATCGTCCTGACCTTCTGCGCCGCTTCTCTCAACGACATACGCTCTTAAGTATTCTTTGACGTCTGACGGCATGAAGGCATAGCCGCTTCCTGAGAAGATCAGGTGATGCGGTGCCAGCTCTGCATCGAATGCTTCCGCATAATGGTCTGATATCAGCAGATGATTGAGGACGTTATACTCTTCCACTGCCATGTCGTCGAACATTTTGTCCGCCGCTGCGTTGTCTTTGAACACGAAGTCATTGATCAGCGCAACAAGCGCCTCTTTATTTTTGCCGGAATAGCCTTTAATGCCGAAGAACCGGCATATTTCTTTCAATGAGTCGTTTTTCTGCTTCGTTAAATAGTAAGCGAGCGGACGTTCGAACTTCCGGATCTGTTCTATGTCCATCGCTGTTAAATCTAATTCTTTATCAAACATTCTGCACCTCAATCAGCTTATCGCTTATATAAATTTTAAGATATACTGTTGTATTCAGTTATTAATTGTAACACACATAAAAAGACGAAGTCACATCGACTTCGTTTCATTGTGCGTGTTCTGCTTTCACCCATATTTCCAGCAGCTTCCGTGTATAGGGCAGCCAGAGCTGGATGAACGGGCCGAGCATGAAGGTGATGATGATCGTGCCGACTGACACTGGTCCGCCGAGCAGCCAGCCGATGAGCAGGACGACAAGCTCCATGATCGTGCGGGCGGTCTTCAAGTCAAAGCGCGTTCTCTCAATGAGCAGCAGCATGAACGTATCGCGCGGTCCTGCTCCGAGCTGCGGTGTAATATAGAGCGCGATGCCGAACGTCATGATGACAATGCCCGCTGTATAAGTCATGAGCTGAGCGGCAAAGCTGTGGGCGTCCGGCAGCAGACCATTGAATATATCGATAAACGTCCCGATGGTCAGCATGTTGACAAAGACGCCGACCCGCGGATACTGACGCGTGATGAGAATCGTCAGCAGCACAACGACAATCCCCATCAGAATGCTCCACAGCCCGATCGACAGTCCGAACTGCTTCCACAATCCGTAGTGCAGCACATCCCAGCTGCTCAGTCCGAACTGCTTCCCTCTCAGCATCAAGGCGATGCCGAGCCCGATAATCGCAAGGCCCGTGACAAAAAACGTCCATCTGATGCCGTATTGTCCTCTATACATTGTCCTACCCCTTTTCTTCTCATAAAAAAACTGCCTGTCCGGCAGTCTACTTGCGTCTGGCAGCAATAATCAGCATCATCGGACGCCTCAGCTCATCCTTCATATCCGGGTTCTCATTGATGAGCCGCTCTGACGGCACAGGTTCATCAATTCCTTTAATGACAAAGTTATGGTCGATCAGCACGCTCAAGTAATGCGTCATGGTCTTATGGTATTTAGTGAGCGGCTCACCGAGGAAATTCGTCTGCCGCTCGCCTTCCCGGTGGTAGTTATCCACCGGCCAGCTCACTTTATTGCCGGCCTCATCGTACAGCCAGTCCTGTGAGCCGTGCGCCGTGAAGATCGGATGTTCCACGCTGAAGACAAACGTCCCGTTGATCGTCAGCACATCTTTCACTGCTTCAACGACGTCGCTGAAACTCGGGAGATAATGCAGGGCAAGGCTGCTCATGACAACGTCAAACTCATGCGCTTCAAAGTTCAGCGGCTCCAGGTCATCAAGACTCCCTTGAATGTAAGTCACCTGATCTGCATGCGGCTGCTGCTTCGCCCGCTCGAGCATCTTCTCGGAAATATCGATGCCGACGACGCGCTCAGCTCCTTGTTCGACCGCATATTCACAGTGCCAGCCGTAACCGCAGCCGAGATCAAGGACATGTGCACCGTGTAACTCAGGTATCATCTTCTTGAATGCTTCCCATTCCCCTGCTGCTTCCAGCCCTTTTTGAGACCGCTGCATTTCACCGTAGTTGTCAAATATCGTACTGTCGTCATAATAATTGTTAGCCATCGCCTTAGTCTCCTTCAATCGACTTAACTCATATATACCACAAAAAAACCTTTCCAATCCAGAAAGGCTCTCCCAGTGAATTAACTCAAAAAGCGGATGACCGTGTCATTAAACCGCGCGTGTTCTTCTACGAGCGGTGCATGGCCGGAGTGTTGAAACTCAAGCAGGAAGCTCCGTTTGACTTCATGTTCAATCGCTTCGCTCTCTTCCGGCGGATTCAAGCCGTCATGCTCACCGACGATGAGCAGCACATCCTTATCGATGAACTTCAGCTCATCTCTGTAATCAAAGTTAGCCATGCTGCGTGAGGCGATCGCTTCTTCGTTCGAAGTCATCGTCGCATAGTCTTTAACTTTCAGCAGCCAGTCGTCTACGATATCAGTATTATGATAAATATAAGGATGCAGCTTATCCAGCACCTGCTCTTTAGTCAGCCCTTTAATCTCATGCCGGTGCTTTATCATCAGCCGGGCATAAGAACTGACCTCACCATGTCCTTTACCGCCGACTAGAATTAATTTATTCACGTATTCAGGATATTGGATCGCAAATCCAAGCGCAATATACGCCCCTAATGAGAAGCCGAGTATATTCGCCCGTTTGAGCTTCAAATGCTGCATTAAACGAAAACAGTCATCAATATGATTATCCATTGTGTAGTTAAGGGGTCTGTCCGATCTGCCGTGACCTCTAAGATCATAAGTGATCACCTGATAATGCTTACTCAATTCTTCGACGTTGTGATAAAACATTTCAAGGTTGCCGTTGATTCCATGAATAAGTATAAGAGGTTCTCCGTGACCGGTTACTTCATAAGCAATTGCTACAGACCCACCAGATTTAAAAGTAGTCATCGTCTGAGCCCTCCTTTAATTAACACTACCCGATTTGCGGGATGTTTAACTAAAGAATATCATAAGTCATCCAAAATTAATTGATAACTTCGCAATAAAATGACGCACCGGCCGCTTTTCATAATATTATTTGGTTGAATCATCCAGTGTATAAGTTTCTTTAATGACCGGCTGCTCTGACAGAGGAGCCGTCGTCTCTTCTGATGGTGCGTCAGCCAGTTCATAAATGGCAGCGTTCAAATAAGTATGGGCCGATACGAACTGCGAGAATCCTTCCTCCTTCAGTGCATCATCTTTCGTCTGAAGGCCGGTGACGACTTTATCGAGCGCGCTTAAATAGTTGGCGTTAGCTGCTCCGACATTGCCTTTCACTTCGGTCATCCGGCTCGAGGTCTGGAGTTTACTCTGCTTCTCGTTATAGGCCGCTATGTTTGCTTTCATCGTTTTGAAATAGGCGGTCGCGGTCTTTGTCGTCAAATCCGGACTCATCTCTTTGATCACTTCGTCTATTTCTGCTATATAGTAGAACGTCACCTGTCTATACTCGATGTCCTGCACCGTCCAGTTGTCGGCTGTCACTGCAGGGCGGTTCTTTGCGGCAGCGGTCAGGTGAATCAGCTCTGTCTTAGTCATGGTCTGCGGCTGTGGTTTTGTGTCTTTCGGCTCTGCTACTATTTTCCGGTCGTCACTGCATCCTGCCAGAACTATTACCAGCACGATAATCATTAATAGTTGATATCCAAGGCTTTTCAGTGCACTCCCTCATTTCTATCAGCTGTTTTATTGTTTTTTATGTAATTATTTTACAATAAAATACAGTGATTGTAAATCATTAATCACTGTAATAGAAATAATATGGAATTAAATGTCCAGCTCAGGTGCTAAAAATATTTTAACGTTCTGGACGAAACGGTCTTTTTCTTCGATCATCGGTGCATGACCGCTGTTTTCAAACAGCATGTAAGTAGCGTTCGGAATCTTTTCACTCAATGTCCGGCCGTGATCCGGACGGATGATATGGTCATGCTCACCGCTGACAACAAGCGCTGGTGCACTAATTAAATGCGACTGACTGAGCAGATCGACATCCTCTGTTGAATAGTTGACGGCTTTCCGCTCGAGGTTTGTCATTGTAGTCTCCGTATCCTTCAGCCGGCGCTTCCAGCGTTCAACTGTCTTCCGGTCATGGTACATGTACTGAGCCAGCAGCTTATCCTGATCCTTCTGCTTCATCGTCCGCAGCAAGTTGGCAAACTCCAGGTGGAACCGCTCCTCTGAATCATTGAACGGTTCGTTACCGACGCTGACCAGCACGAGCCGCTGCACAAGGTGGGGGTAGCGGATAGCGATGGCTTGTGCCACCATGCCGCCGAGTCCGTAGCCTAGAAAATGCGCTTTTTTGACGTAAAGTTCATCAAGCACTGACAATACATCTGAAATATAGTCATCAAGGTTAATATGCAGCGGCTTATCAGAATAACCGTGACCTCGTAAATCGATTTTGATGAGCTGATAATCCTCACCGAACTCCTGGTCAAATGTATCAAACATCGTTGAATTCATATACTGTCCGTGGAGGAGGACAAGCGGATAACCCCTTCCCGACAGTTCGTAATAGATGGCCGTATCTTTCTCGCTAATCACTATATTCATAATTTTCTCCTAATCTCTTGATATCTTTCCGAGTTCATAAACGTCAGAAGAGTCATCCAGCTGATAACTCTCCGTATATTCAACGACTTTGATTATGCAGTTCTGCCCGATACTGACCCGGTCACCACGCACAAGGTCGGCCACGACATTTTCAATGACAATATCGTTCCCTGCTATCTCTTTGACGACAAGTCGCGCATCATCGTCTTTAAAGAGCAGTGCTTCGCGCTGTGCTTTGACAGTGACATGTGCCGCATTGATGAAGTTGACTGTGCTGTTAAGTGCCGCTTTAATATGGACATCATCCCCGCTCAGCTGGTCAATTGTGAGCTTGCCGGAAGACTGGAATGTGGTCACTGCGGCAAAGCCTGCAGTCACGGTTCCTGATGCGTGCAGTGTGTCTGCCCGCAGGCTGCGGCCGAAGTCAAGCGTACCGTCATTATCGATAGTACGGGCGTTGACTTGGTCGCCTGCTTTGACAACGGCGTCTTGATGATTGGACAGCGCTTCAGTCTCAATAGTATCCATGACGTCAAGTATCCCTTTATTGCTGATGTACGGTGCATTCAGCCGCCCTTCAATGAACAAGTCACCAGCCGTGCCGAGCGTCAGTTCATTCGTCTCGACGCTAGACGTCAAATCTGCCCTCGCTTCCACGTTGATGCGTTCGAACACGCCGCCGGCCGCTGTGACCGGCTCTGTAACATGAAGCTTAGAATCCATTGAATCATCTCCTTCATCTTGCTGTAATCAGCTGTTTGCATGCAGTTCTTCCACTATATCAAGCAGCTCCGTCAACCGGGTGATGCAGTAACCGGACGGCCGCTCGAAGTAGCCGTTGTCCTTGAAGACCGGAATCATCCCGAGTTCCCGGCTCGCCCGGACGTCATTATCAGGATGGTCGCCGACGAACATACAGTCTTCTGCACGCTCACCTAACTGGTCAAGCATCACCTCAAAAATCCGGGGCGACGGTTTTCGGTAGCCGACTTCCTCTGAAATGACAAAGCCGGTGACGAGCGTTTCCAGTCCGAGCACATCAATGATCATCGTCTGATGCTTTGTTGAGCCGTTAGTGATGATACCGAGCTTATAACCCCGCGCCTGCAGCCGGCGAAGTGTTTCCAGTGTATCGTCATAGCTGTAAGCAAAATGCGGGTATTTATCGTCGAAATCACGCAGCAGGTCAGACGGCTTAATATAACTGATGTCGAGAGCGGCGAATAACTGATCGTATACTGCTGTTTTCGGCACGTAGCCATGGTTATCAAAGTCTATGAAATAATTGATGAAGTCAGCACGCTGGACATTCACCATATATTCACGATAACGCTCGTACTGGTCTTCCAGAAACATTTTGAGTGATTTGTCGCGGTCGAGCAGCGTTCCATCCAGATCAAATAAAACGGCATTCAGCATTGGTAACTCCTCCAATTTTTTATTCTTTTACCCGTTTTGCTAAAATAGTAACAGAACGCCCGCAGAAAGGAAGAGAAGCCATGCATAAAAAACAGCTTGCAAGCCATGACTACCGCATATTTAAAGTCCATACTGTTGAGCTTGAACTCAATCATCAGATGGGCACTTTCTACCAGGTGGACGCGCCTGACTGGGTCACGATTATCGCTGAGACGGCCGGCCGGTTCATCGTGGAATCACAGTTTCGCATCGGCATCGAAGCCGATGTGCTCGAATTTCCGGGCGGCGTCACCCTGCCCGGCGAAGACGTCATTGCAGCGGCCGTACGCGAACTGCAGGAAGAGACAGGCTACAGCGGGGACGGTCAAATTATCGGTGCCATGCATGCAAACCCTGCTTTTATGACCAATCGCTGTACGACCGTCCATATTCCAGAAGCAAGACAGACGAGCACGCCGTCACCTGAGCCATTCGAACACATCACCATTCAGCTCATGACGCTCCGCGAAATCGAGCAGGCAATCGCTGACGGCCGTTTTTCCAACGCGCTCCATATCGCGGCACTGCATCAGTGGCTCATGCACTAGAAAAATTTCCTTCTTTTCTTAGTGTCCAGCAGGTCGCCCGTCCAGCCTTTGCCTTTCAAGTAGAAGTAAACAGCAAGCGTCACAGCCATAATGGACAAGAGCGCAATCAAATAGCCGTACTTCCAGTCAAGCTCCGGCATATTTTTGAAGTTCATCCCCCATATCGCTCCGAGCACGGTCGCTGGAGCGAACAGTGTTGTGAAGACCGTGAGTGTCTTTGAAATCTCATTGCCCCGGTATGATGAGACCAAGTTTTCAAAGTCAAGCAGCGCATCAATCTCCTGCTCGTAGGAGTCGATCAGAAATTTCGCCCGCTCTAAGCGCAGCTTCAGCTGGTTGAAGTATTTGTTATCCTGCAGCTCGCTGCAGAACGCTTCCTGAACGACCATGAAGATTTCAGTGATCGTCACGACCTGCGTCTTGCAGAGCAGCAGCTGGTGGTCTGCTTTGGCGACGGCGTCCATAATATTGATGTTGTTCCGCTCCTTGACTTCCCACAGTATGTCATGCAGCACATCTTCAAAACGGTCAATCTGTGCCATATATGTCGACGTCGCATGCTTTAAGATGACCATGAAGTTATCGATCGGTGACCGTCTGCTGTAATCGACGAGCAGTTCTTCGTCGGTCGTGTTCATCAGCCGGGCGACATCAAGATTGATCAGTATCAGTTCTTCTGCTGACAAGTAAAACTTAAACGCCTGATTGTCATGCTCCTCCTCGAGGCTCTGATAGTAGACGTAGTAACCCCACATATCACTGAAATCTTCTTCTGAATCAATTTTCACGATGTTCCGGTCAAAGCTCTCGAGGTCAGCGAATCGGGCCGTCCACGACTGCGCGTGCGGCTTTATCTGCTCTGCCTCAATAAAAAATTTTTCCCAGCTGCCTTTGCTATAACGGTATATTGTTTCCATGGATGGTTCCTCACTTTATTCAGTTTTGATAGTTGATGTTTTAATAGTCCGGATGGTGATGACGAGTAAGAGCGGCAGCCCGAGAAATGCCAGAATGATGCTGACCGGTATTTGCACGGGAGCCAGTATAACATTTCCCAGGAAATCCGAGAGAATGACTGTAACACTGCCGGCGAGCCCTGTCCAGATGAGCCTCACTGAGAAGCAGTCGGGCACACGCCACAGCTGCGGGACGAGCAGGCCGACGAAGCCGATAATCCCTGCCATGCTGATCAGCACGGCTGTCATGATTGACGCGACGGCAAGCACACTGTAGACGAATGTCGTCGTGCTGATACCGAGGCCTGTTGCCATCGTATCGCCGGTCGAGACGATGGCAACAGCACGGGCGTTGTAGAGCAGCCAGCTTGTACATAGCACAGTGACCGGCGTCAGCACGATAATGTCATGCCATTCCGCAGCGCCGACACTGCCGAATAAATAATTGAGCAGCGAGCGGGACTCGGCCGGCTTAAGCAGCACGAGCCCGTACAAGGCACTCGAGAAAAAGAAGTTGATAAACATGCCGAACAGCACCATCCCGGTCTGCTGATGGCCCTGGAACAACTGGTGGGTCAGCAGTATAACAAGCAGCAGCGTCAGCACGCTGAATGCAATGCTCGATAAGGCAGTCAAACTATAGAGGCCGAAGACGACCGCGACAGCACTGCCAAAGCTTGCGCCGCTTGCCAGACCGAGCGAAAAAGAATCCGCAAGCCGGTTATTGAAGATAGTCTGGAACACCATGCCGGTCACAGCGAGTATAAAACCTGCCAGCAGTCCGAGCAGCAGCCTCGGCAGCCGGATATCCAGCAGAATGGCCCGCTCGACGAGTCCATGAGGCAACGCGGGTCCGTTTGGTGTGATCAACAGCTGGAGCGCCGCCACTGCGACGAGCAGTGTGAGCAGGACAGCTTTACTTATCAGCGAGTACTGCCGCAAGTGCTTCCAGTCCTTTCGCAATTCTTGGACCCGGGCGTGACAGCAGGTCATCATTCAATGCATAGACACGCGATTTCTTGACCGCTGTAACTTGGCGGAACCCGCCGCGGCCGTCGACGGTTTTTCTGTAATCCGCTTCCTGCTGACCGCTTGTTGTGATTAAGATGTCAGGATTTTTGCGGACGATTGCTTCTTTTGATACCGGCTGCCAGCCTTCTATATCATGGAAGACATTTGTTGCATGCAGCGTCGTCAGCATATCGTCGAACAGCGTCCCGCGGCCGCCGGTATATATTTCAGGTTCCCCGGATACTTCCATAAAGACACGGCTGCCGGCTGCCGCTGGATATTTCCTGCTGACTTCTTTGATCTCCTTGTTGACTTCCGCCGACAGTTGTCTGCCTTCTTTAACGCGGTCTGTCGCTTTCGCAATCTGCATGAATGTGTCATCAATTTCTGTGAGACTCGTCGCATCTTTGACGTATATGACTTTGATGCCCTTTTGTTGCAGCGCTGATAAAATTTTCTCCTCTGCGGCTTTCGCGGATTCATGCGCGACAATCAGTGTCGGCTGTGCTTTAAGCAGCGCCTCCTTATTTAAGTTGAAACTATCGAACTGTTGTTTAGTCGCGACATCTTTCGGATAGTCATCGACCGTCGACACACCGACAATATTCCGGTCGAGGCCGAGGCGGTATAGTATTTCCGTATTGCTCGGCATGAGACTAATAATACGCATAGATTTTTTGGTTGTCGGCGCAGCAGCGTGCTGACATCCGGTCAGGACTAATAAAATAATTAACAGTAGTTTTTTCATAACGACCTCCTTTTTCTTCATTATAGCGAAGAAGAAAGAAATTGCATCACAAGTGTCAAAGTTATGATGCAAAAAACCGGAATTGTATCACAAGTCCCGGAGTTATGATGCAAAAAACCGGAATTGTATCACAAGTCCCGGAGTTATGATGCAAAAAACCGGAATTGCATCACAAGTCCCGGAGTTATGATGCAAAAAAGCCCGGAACACCATTCTTCTCCCTGAAGAGATGATGTTCCGGGCTAAATTATTACATCCGTTCGGGCGCAGTGACGCCGATTAATGCAAGTGCGTTATGCAGGGTGATTCTGACGGCCTCAATCAGGGCGATATGTGCCTTTGATTTCTCAAGGTCATCTGTCAGTACTTTCTCTGCGTTATAAAATTTATGGAAATGACTTGCTAAGTCCTGAATATAATTCGTCATGCGGTGCGGTGCACGGTATTCCGCTGCGCTGTCGATCGTGCTTTCGAAGTCAGCGACACGTTTCAGCAGTTCAAACGCTTTGTCATTCGTAATAAGTGATAAGTCAGCGGCCGCATCGACTGTAATGCCCTGCTCAGCTGCCGCACGGATGATGGAGCATATACGCGCGTGTGCATACTGCGCGTAGTATACCGGGTTGTCGCTTGACTGACTTTTTGCGAGTTCCATGTCAAAGTCAAAGTGTGTATCCGGGCTGCGCATCGTCAAGAAGTAACGGGCTGCATCGACACCGACTTCGTCCATAATGTCACGCAGCGTGATGGCATTTCCTGTCCGTTTGCTCATCTTCACTTCCCGGCCGTCCTGCAGCAGGCGTACCATCTGCATCACCTGCACTTCGAGGCGGCTTGAAGAAACACCTAACGTCTCAAGAGATGCTTTGAGACGCGGGATGTAACCGTGGTGGTCGGCACCGAATAAGTTGATCAGCACATCGTTGCCGCGCTTGATTTTGTCGTAGTGATACGCGATGTCCGGCAGGAAGTACGTATACGTGCCGTCATTCTTGATCAGCACGCGGTCTTTGTCATCACCGAAATCTGTCGTGCGCAGCCACGTCGCGTCTTCTGCCGTGAACGTATAGCCGTTCGCCGTCATCGTCTCAAGCGCACGCTTGATGGCACCTGATTCGTACAATGATGTTTCACTGAACCAGTTGTCAAAGTGCACGTTGAAATCTGCTAAGTCCTGCTTTAATTTCTTCATCTCATAGTCAAGGCCGAGCTTGCGGAAGGCTTTAATGCGTTCTTCTTTAGTAAGAGACGCATAACCCGGCTCGTTGTTCGCGATGTCTTCACCGATCGCAATGATATCTTTACCGTGGTAGCCGTCTTCCGGCAGTGCCGCTTCCCGGCCAAGCGCCTGCAAATAACGCGCTTCAATCGAATACGCGAGATTCTCAATCTGTTTACCGGCATCATTGATGTAATATTCACGCGTCACACTATAGCCTGCCGCCGCTAAAATATTGGCGAGCGTATCGCCGACTGCGGCATTACGGGCGTGACCGATATGCAGGTCGCCTGTCGGATTCGCTGAAACGTATTCCAGCAGCACGTGTTCGCTGCGGTCGCCCGGATGATGGCCGAACGCCGCACCTTTTGTGAGCGCCTCTTTAATGATATCTGTCAAATAGCTGTTATCCATGTAAAAGTTGATGAAACCCGGGCCTGCGATATCCAGTTTTTCGACATGTGCTTTTGATGTATCCAGGTGATCAATGATAGCCGCTGCTATGTCACGCGGATTGCGCTTCGCAAGCTTCGTCAGCACCATGGCGATGTTCGTCGCATAGTCTCCATTAGCTGTATCTTTCGGTACTTCAATCTTGATTTCAGGAACTTCAGTCACTAATTCCGCCTTAATAATAGCCGCCTTGATTTCTTCTATTAAAGTGTCCTTTAACTGGTTGACGATATTCATATAGCGCTCTCCTTATAGTCTAATTGATATTTGAATTGTCCGAGGTCCTCGCCCCGCTCACTCAGCTTGTAATGAATGATCAGCCGACCGCCTGTAGACAATGCCTTATAATCGAGTCTGGTCGTTGTCACATCCATCACAGTGCGTCCGGCAGGCGTCGTATAGACGTTCTGCGTCGTTTCACCGTAGACGAACAGAAAATCCATCTTCACAGCACCGCGCCTTGAAATGCGGATGCCCGCGGGGTCCATCTTGACGCGCACATCAATCGGTTCACCGTCCAGCATTTCTGTATATGAGACATAAGGAACGCGGCGCTTTGTCAGTGTTCCTTCTACCTCGTTATGATACTTCATCACTTCATTATTCTGCTTCAGCTTCTGTTCTGTTGTGACCCAGACTTTCATAATTATCACCTGTATTTTATTATAGCAAAAATTAAAGAAAGCAGGTACAGAGACCTGCTTTCTTTAGTGTCCTAGCTATTTTTATAGCTACCGTCATTTTACTTCTACCACCTTTAAAATACAAGGCAGCGAAAATATGTTCACAATTATGACACAAAAAGTTGTTCTTTAAGTGTGTCTGCTGAATGCTCCCACATCTCAGCGTTATGATTTTTCAGGAAATCTGCAAGCACACGCTTATTGCCATCACCGATATGGTCAACAATAACGTGGTGCTTCATCGATTTGTCCATCATATTGACATGTTCATGCATGCGTTTGAAGGCGCGCTTCTTCTCTTTGTTGACGAGCATATAGCAGGCGGTCACGCCGGCGTAATAAGGGCCGTCCTTACCGCGTTCTGTCGTCACCCAGACGAGCCAGTACGGCTTTGCCGCGTCACCTTTCACTGCTTCTTCGTCATCAATCCACTTGACGCGTTTTTCGACTTCACTTCTTGCGTGCATCGCACCGATATCGATGAAGGCACGCTGTTCCAGCACATCGATGAAGACAGGTGCGACGTTGTCGAGACTGATGGCACCGATGTTCGTCCCTTTATGACCATCCAGCGGGTCGTTTTTTATAATATTGAATTGAAAATTACTCATCTTATCACTCCTAGTTCAATTCATTCAGCAGATTAATGATGGCGCCCCGGACTTCGAGGTCTTCAATGCCGAGGATCAGTTCTTTCGGATAATACAGCTTATAGTCCATGCGGTTCACGCCGGTAATACTGCTGATGATGACCGACTGCGTGCTGATTTCCTTAACGCGGCCGGAGCGGGTCAACAGATGTATCGGCTTGCGGTTGTTATTCGAGCCCGGCCGGTCATAGTCATATGGCAGGTCGCTGAACGAGTCAGAGACAAAGTAGTATTCCGGGTCAATGCCGGCACGTTCAAACAGTTCTGTCAGCTCACCGGTCGTAATGACCGAGCCGTCAAACGGCAAATACTTGAACAAGTCCCGGTTGACGAACCGCCGTGACAAATCACTTAAAATCGCATCGTCTTCTTCCATCCACTCCTGCAGATAATAGAAGACAACTGTCTCATCAAGCCGCAAGTAGTCTTTGACGGAGACACGGCCGGAAAAGAACGGCAGCAAGTAAGTCGGCAGCGCTTTGAAGTCGTAGCCCGCTTCATACAGTACTTTCACGCGTTTGAAGCAGCGGTTCAGCAGCACTTCGCCGCCGCGGCTGACCGGATGGAAGTACACCTGCCAGTACATCTGATAGCGGCTCATCAAATAATCTTCCACCGCATGCATGCCGCTCTCTTTGATCATCACTTCATCTTCAGTCGGCCGCATCAGTCTTAATATGCGCTCCATATCGAAGCTGCCGTAACTGACGCCTGTGTAGTAGGCATCGCGCTGCAAATAATCCATGCGGTCCGCATCAATCTGCGACGAAATCATCGAGATGACGAGCTTATTCGGATGCGTCTTGTTGATGACTTCCGCCACTTCTTCTGCGAACCCCGGGTGCACACGTGACAGCACGGCGTTCACTTCTGTGTCACCTGTAATAATGGCCTGCGTGTATTCCTCGTGGTCAGTGTTGAAGATCTTCTCGAAGCAGTGCGAGAACGGGCCGTGACCTAAGTCGTGCAGCAGTGCCGCGCATAGAGCGAGCGGCCGGTCTTCGTCATGCCACTCAGGCCTGCCGTGGAACACTTCGTCAATCATCCGGCGCACAATTTCATAGACGCCGAGCGAATGGTTGAAGCGCGAGTGCTCAGCCGAATGAAACGACAAATAGAGCGTGCCGAGCTGCTTGATCCGGCGCAGACGCTGAAATTCCTTCGTCTTGATCAAATCCCATATCAATTGATCTCTGACATGAATGTAGCGGTGTACAGGATCTTTAAACACTTTTTCTTCAGGCATTTTCTGAAATTGATAGGACATAGCGTTCTCCTTAGATGAATGTTAACTAAAGTTTACCACAAAAAAAGGAGACCCCCATATAGATAGGTCTCGAAACGTTCCGCACAGCATACTGCTGATGTGCGTCATGAACTACAGCAATCTACTTCGCATCACTCCAAGTTCAATCGTTTTTCCAGCAGCCCTGTCAGTATCTTCTCTCCGAAAATCTCTTCCTCATATTCTCTGACGAGTTCAAAGCCGTGCTTATGATAGAAATTCCGTGCACCCTGGTTGTCGCTTGCGACTTCGACGAACAATGCCGTGTAGTCGTCAAAGCGCTTGATGCCTTCCTGCAGCAGCGCTGTACCGACGTCTTTACGCTGGTAGCCGGGCATCACATAGATCGCCGCCAAATAAAGTTCACGGCCGTTGATGAAGTTCGCAAAAGCGATAACTTCACCTTGTTCCTCGGCGACGAGAAACAGTGAGTCATTCAGTCTTTTCTCCAAGCGCTCATCGCTGTATGCTGCTGTTAAAAACTGCACAATCGTGTTTGCCGCCATAATGTTCTGATAGGCATCGTGCCATGCCATTGTCGCTGTCTTCTTAATTGCCGGTATATCGTGTCGTTCTGCTTGTCTTACTTTAACCATTGTTGTCTCTCCTAATCTAATTTAAATCCCAGAATCGATAATGAATACTTATCCCCGTCCATTACCGCTACATCAGGCAGTCTGCCGTATTCTTCGAAGCCGTTCCGACCGAACAGCTTGAGCGCACGCGTATTATGCGAAAATACAAAGGCAAGCAGCGTCTCAATGTCAAGCGTCGCTGCAATGTCCTTCATCATAGCGACCGCCTGCTGCCCGATGCCGCGCCCTCTGAACTGTTCGTCTAAATAAAGACTGACTTCAACTGTCTTGTTGTAGGCCCGCCTGCCGTAAAATGTCTCAAAGCTGAGCCAGCCGACTGTTTCTCCGTCCTGTAAAAACAAAAAAATCGGACGCTTATCTGAATGGTTATTAAACCAGGCAGTCCGACTTTCTACAGTGACAGGCTCAGTATCGGCAGTAACTTGACGACTTGCTACGGTTGAATTATAAATCTCTACAATACGCGGCAGATCTGCAAGCACTGCCCTTTTCGTTTCTATTGCCAAGTCATCACCACCTAAAATATATGTAGTCTAATTATAGCATTATTGTCAGAAAAATAAATATATTTAGTTGAACTGCAGTCGTTTTAGCAGCAGCGCGCCGAGCGGTGTCGCGACTGCAGTGAACAGCTGATAGGCAAGCTTCTGTGTACCCGTCAAGTGGCCGCTATAGACGAGATGATATTCAAGCGCCGGCCGTGAACCGCGCGCGAGCTTATAATCTTTAGCGCCGGCACTGTTGTTGACTTTAAGTCCGTTGTCGATGGCATACTGATACAGCAGGCCGCTCGTCATGAAGTACAGGCCTTTCACCGACTGGTCCATACCGAAGTAAGCCGGAAACAACGTGTCGCCGACTTGCTGCACTGCCATAAATGAAATAATGCGGCTCTGATCTTTGACGATGAACCATTGCAGCTTGAGCTCATCATAGAGAAACTTGAAGAACGCTTCTGTGTAATGCGGATTATGGACGGAATACTTCTCGAGATATACTTGCTCATAAAGCGGCAGCAGCTGGCTGAACTCGTCTTCCGTCAGCTGGTCTGTCACTGTATAGCCGCTTTTGTTGAAGCGCTTAATATCCTTCTTCAGATCTTTACGTTCATTTTTAGAATGTGCTTCATTCGGATTGAACAAATAAACCGCACGGGAAATGAGCGGTTTATAACCTGCTGACTGAAGACAGAGGATTGCTCTATCGTCATGCACCGTGTTCAATGTCCGAAAGACGATTGCATGATGCGGAAAACATCGTGTCAGCTCTTCAGTGATGCGCCCAACGTGCTCAAACTGGCTGTCTGTATAGAGCGTCGTCGACATAAATGACGGAAACACCGTGACTGTCTGCTCTTTCGTCAGACGAAGCAGCAGCCGGCCTGCACCGAGCAGCAGTGACGCTGACCGCTTCATAACGGGCTTCAGCGTCATGCGGTCCACTTCTGCGATCATCTCATCGATATACTGTGCGGTGAATGAATGGATCCAGCTGTCATGATGACGCCCGTCTTTAATGCTGACCGGGACAAGCTGGCCGCTGACCGCCATCACCTGCACGTCTGCATGGACATTACGGATGCCTCTGTCGATACCGGCCATCATATAAGCCAGGTAATCAATATCCACCGGCATATCAGTCAGCTGCGCAATCGGCAGCGCGTTTAATGTGTGATAGATCATATGCTGCCCTCAACTTCTATAGATTCACGATATCTTCGTTCCATTCGATATCGTATGTCGTGATCTTATTGACTGTGACTTTCTGCTGCTTAGCCGAGAGCCACCACTGTGCCCCGCTGATCAGCTGTTCGAAGAAGATCACTTTCTCACTCGGATGCCAGAAAATATCTTTGCCGTACTTCAGCTTGTCGAAGTTATGCTTCTTCGGCCGCAGCAGCCAGTTGTAAAATGAGACGAAAATAAGCTGACGTGCTTCATATTTCGGTTCACAGACGTTTAAGTCCCAGACAGCGGGCTCCATGAACAGCGCACCATTCGTCGCCCGCGGATTACATTCAATGAAATAATAGTCACCTGTCGTGTCACACTTAATGACGTCAAATGCTATCTGGTAGGACCAGTTCAGCTGACGGATAATCGATTCGATAATCGCCTTCAGCTCGTCATTTTTCCGGGAATGGAAATGCGTCGAGCAGTTATAGCTCTCGTGAGCATTGGATAAGTAAAGGGACGTCGATAACGTGCGGCCGCCGAGAGCGACAGAGTAGGAACACCACTCTGTTCCTTTGATTAATGTCTGTATCATAAACGGGAACTCGATGAAATTGCTGTTCTCAAGTTCCATACGTGTCAGCCTGCGCACGGACTGCCCGAAACGTCCGTAAGGCTGCTTGACGATATAGTCATCACCCGGGAAAGCAGCGATAAAATCCGTCAGCTCCGCCTGATTTGACACATAAGCTGTATCCGGCACTTTAAAGCCCATGGCGTCAATCAGCCGCGTAAAGTTATATTTATTATGGACAGACAGCATCTTCGTGATCTCTTCGACCCATACCGGTGCGAGCAGCCGGTGCTTGTACAGCGATAAGTAGAACGATTCTTCATTCAACGGGATAATGACATCGATGCGATATTTTCTAACAGTATTGTTGATCTCGCGGATGTATTCTTCAGTTGAAAAACGCGGCGATGTCGTCACAATAAACTGTTCGATAAACTTAGAGTTCTTGATGCTGACCTTGCTGGTAGAATCCGTCAGAAACACGCGGCGTCCAAGTGCGACCTGCTGCTGTACAACTGCATAGGAAATCGGTGCACGTGCACCCGTAATCAAGACACGCTCCATCAGATTGTCACCCCTAGTCCATAGTCTATATTCCACTTAAATATAGCATCCACATGTAAAGCGACTGTAAATTTACAATAAAGAAGTATGTAGGAATGTAAAAGCGCTCAGTTGACAAGATAGTAAAAGACGCACGGCCATGAGAGCCGTGCGTCTTCATATTATTTCATTCGTTTCGCTTTCAGCTTAGCATCGATTTCTGCCTGGCGGCGCTTACGTTCTTCGTTACGTGCTGCAAGTCTTGCTTCCTCTTCAGGGTCGCGTTTTTGTGCGAGTCGTTTAGCGACTTTCTCCATCAGCTCATCTTCAGTCAATGCCGCACATGGACGGTTGTTAACAAATGCGAATGTTTTCTTTCGTCCTGGACCACAGTAGGATTGACATGCGATTTCCACTTCTGCGTCTGGATCCATTTTCCGAAGCTTCGGCAGCAGCGTTCTAATGTTCACTGCCTGACAGTCGTCACAGATCTGAAATTTATTACGCATCGTTACTCACATCCTTCATATTTTTGATCATCTTATCATTACGTTCAATCATCCGGTCGAAGTAGTCATTATACAACGACCATACCTCATCTGTCATCTCTTTCTGAGTCAGTGCAGCACCGAGAGACTTCAGAGCAGCAAGCAATTTGAACAAGACGTCTTCTACCGTCAGTTCTACTTGCAGCAGTTCACTCAAGCTCGCCATATCTTCAGGATGAATGTCAGGATAACTGAACTTCGTCTCTTCGTTCTGCAGCGCCTGCTCATAAAAGTCACGCATCAGTTCAGCGCGCGCGCTGCCGCTTCCTTCCACACACAAATAGATCTGCACGGCGACGCCACCGCGGACGCGGCGCTGCGAGATGCCGGCAAACTTACGGCCGTCGATGCTTAAGTCATAGCTGCCGGGACAGTAGGAGTGGGCAATCTCCTTCGCCGCTATAACGCCCGCGTCTTTAAACATCTCTTTAACAAGTTCATACATCAAGTCGTAACTGGCATCAATCGAGAAACTTCTGCCGCCGTTGAATATGAGTGAAATGTTGAGGACGCCGCTGTCCAGCACGACGCCGAGTCCACCGGAATTACGGACGATGGCACCGTAGCCTGCATCATTTAAATACCTGATGCCGTCTTTCAAGTGCGGCAGCCGTGAATCATGAATCCCGAGTATGACGACATGCTGATGCACCCACGTTCTGACGACACTCTGCCAGCCGAGCGTGCCGGTCAGATGGCAGAATGTATCATCAAAACTGAAGGACTGCATCGGCTGCAGTCCTGTCGTGTGGTCAACATATTGCCACTCGTCATGAAACAAGTTCATTAAAGTGTTTGCGCTGCTGTGATGATCGCTAAAGAAGCAACATCTTCTGTTGAGCAGCCACGTGATAAGTCATTGACTGGTGAGTTCAAACCTTGAAGAATCGGTCCTACTGCATCAAATCCGCCTAGGCGCTGCGCAATTTTGTAACCGATGTTACCCGCTTCAAGACTTGGGAATACGAAGACATTCGCATCACCTTGAATTGAAGATTCCGGCGCTTTTTTTGCTGCCACTGAAGGAACGAATGCAGCATCGAACTGGAATTCGCCATCGATGACAGTTCCTGCAAGTTCTGTTTCCCCAGCTAATTTTTCGTTAGCTAAGCGTGTCGCTTCAACGACTTTCTCTGTCTCGTCAGTTTTTGCCGACCCTTTAGTAGAGAAGCTGAGCATCGCAACTTTCGGCTCCATACCGAACGCTTTAGCTGTCTTCGCACTTTCAATCGCGATTTCTGCTAAGTCAGATGCTTCAAGTGTCGGGTTGATCGCACAGTCACCCATGACGTACTGCTCATCGCCGCGGATCATGAAGAAGACGCCTGACGTACGGGCAACGCCTGGTTTTGTTTTGATGATCTGCAGTGCCGGGCGGACCGTATCTGCTGTTGAGTGTGCCGCACCGGATACTAATCCTGCTGCTTTACCTGTGTAGACGAGCATTGTGCCGAAGTAGTTCGGGTCGTTCAGCAACTGTTCAGCCTGCTCCTGAGTCGCTTTACCTTTACGACGTTCAACAAAGGCAGCAATCAGTTCTTCACGCAGGTCGCTTGTCGCAGGGTCCAGCAGCTCGATACCGTCAATCGCAATACCCAGCTGGTCAGCCAGTGCAGTCACTTTTTCCGTGTTACCTAAGACGACAGGTGACACGAAATCACTGTTGTTCAATTCAACCGCTGCCTGCAGGACGCGTTCGTCGTCACCTTCCGGTAAGACGATCTTCACGTTTTTACCTTGCAGATTGTTTTTTAATACATCTAATAAATTAGCCATAGTAGCCTCCTAATGCTTCTCTTATGTTAATTTCCTTATTCATTATATGACATTTCACCTATTATTTCACGTCATCAATTTGTAAAACTATGAATGCGGAATTTTCAGTGGATTATGGTATATTAGAAGTGACAAATCGTAAGGAGAGATGACGAAATGAACGAAGCAGCAATTACTCTAGACGGCTGGTACAGCCTGCACTTATTCTACACAATCGATTTCACGAGCTTGAAAGTGCTGGACAAGGCAGACCGGGATGCGATGGTCGATGAACTTAAAGCGTTCGTCGCTAAGCTGGACGACAACCATGCCGCTAAAGAAGGCTCATATGCCCTTTACAATATTACAGGACAAAAAGCCGACTTAATGCTCTGGCTTCTGCGCCCTGAAATGAAAGACTTGAACGCCCTTGAGAATGAATTCAACAAACTCGCACTCACAGATTATTTAATCCCGACGTATTCATATGTCTCCGTCATTGAGCTGAGCAACTACTTAGCAGGAGAATCCAACGACGATCCTTATCAGAATCCGCACGTGAGAGCACGCCTTTACCCTGAAGTGCCACGTTCAGCCTATGTCTGCTTCTATCCGATGGACAAACGCCGTACACCAGAAGATAACTGGTATATGCTCGATATGGATGCCCGTAAAGGCATGATGCGTTCACACGGTTTGATTGGCCGCAGCTATGCCGGTAAAGTCAAGCAGTTCATCACAGGTTCGGTCGGCTTTGATGACCATGAATGGGGCGTCACGTTATTCGCAGACGACGTTCTCCAATTCAAAAAATTGATCTACGAAATGCGCTTTGATGAAGTATCTGCACGTTATGCAGAGTTCGGCGAGTTCTTCGTCGGTCACCTGCTGACTACAGAAGATCTTGCGCCGCTGTTTGAAGTATAGTGCTGTAAAATACCCCGGTACCTGTTAAAGGTACCGGGGTATTTTGCGGGATGATGCTATTTATAGCCTTTTTCAATCTCTTCAATTTGCTGCACAGTTGTTTTCGCACCGCCACTTGAGAAGTACCAGAGATACGGATTGAGCTCGATAATCTTATGTTCTTTAACGGCATTCACATCTTTAATCACTTCATTTGACAGTGCCTGTTTGCTTGATGACTTACCGCCGACTGCGACGCCTCTATCCATCGCAAAGATAATATCCGGGTTTTTGTCGTTCAAGTATTCGAAGTTAATGACCTGACCATGGCCTTCTGCTTTAATGTGGTCGTCTGTTTCTTTGACGCCAAGCACTTCATGGATGAAACCGAAGCGGCCGCCTTTACCGAAGACAGACAGCTCGCCTTCATTCGCCAGCACGAATAATCCTTTTGCGTCTGATGCCGCTGTCAATTTCTTCACTTCTTTGATCTTCATATCCAGCGTGTGAATGAGCTGCTTCGCTTTGTCTTCTTTATTAAAAATTTTGCCGAGGTTTTCAGTGTTTTCTTTCACACTGCCAATGTAATCTTTATCATCTGTACCAACATAAAGGATGGTCGCGTCAGGTGCTGCTTTTTTCATTTCATCCAGCACTTTACTGTTTGCCTGGCGGCCAGAGATAAGAATTAATTCAGGGTTTATTTCAGCCAGCTTCTCGAAGTTTGGTTCTTTTAGTGTCCCTAAGTTCGTATATTTGTCATCTTTGAATGACGCAAGGAACTTAGGCAGTGAGCGGTTGCCTTCTCCTTTCGGCAGACCGACAACGCGATCTTCCACACCAAATTCCTGTATTGTAGAAAGTGCACCGTAATCAAACACCGCTACTTTTTTCGGATTTTTCGGTACTGCAACAGTTTCTGTCACTTTTTTCGCATCGCTGCCGTCTTCTTTCTCACCCATGACCTGGTAAGATGATTTAATCTTCACTGTCTCTTTCGACGCACCTGCTGTTGATGATTTTTCTTTCTCCGCTGACTTATTCCCGCAAGCTGCAAGCGTCAGGATAAACACTAAAGTTAATAACACTAATGATAATTTCTTCATTTTCTGCTCCTTTATAATTGTATGATTTCCCCGCTTAGTATGCCCGATCAACTACTAAATCCCCGGCAACACTCCTTTCAATGACTGCTGATTACACCAGCTGAACTTCTTCGATAAATTCATCCACTGTTTTCTCATCATCAAAATAGACGCAGATCTGCTGGCCGAATATACATTCAATATTAATATCCATGTCATAGACAGCTTTCAGCGCTGCTGTAGTAATGACATCGTCCTTACTGCCATCCAGCAGCACTTCACCATCTTTTAAGGCGATGATGTAGTCCGCGTAGCATGACGCAAAGTTGATGTCATGAATGACGATGACAATCGTTTTCTGTTTTTCACGGACGAGCTTGCGAAGCAGCTGCATCATCTGCACAGAATGCTTCATATCCAGGTTGTTCAACGGTTCATCCAGGAAAATGTAATCCGTGTCCTGGGCAAGCGTCATTGCAATGTAGGCACGCTGACGCTGTCCGCCTGACAGTTCATCCAGATAGCGGTCCTGCATATCAGTAAGTGCCATATAGTCCAGCGCCTCGTCTACTATCGCATAGTCTGCTTTTGACAGGCGACCTTTTGTATAAGGGAAACGCCCGAAGTTGACCAGTTCTCTCACAGTAATTTTAAGATTCGTATGATTGCTCTGCTTCAGTACAGCTAATTTCTTCGCAACGGCATCACTTTTCATTGTCATAATGTTCTCATCGTCCAGATAAACTGTGCCGGTATCCGTGTCAATCAACCGGGTTGCCGCATTCAGCAGCGTGCTCTTCCCGGCACCATTCGGACCGATGATAGCAGTGATGGCACCTTCTTTAATACGCGTAGTCACATTGTTCAATATCGGTTTCTTTCCTATATGGACTGACAGTTGTTCGATGTTAATCATGTGCACCCTCCTTAAAGAGTAAGTAGATAAAATACAGACCGCCTGCAAAATTGATCATAATTGTAATTTCTGTATTCCCGTCAAATAAATACTGCGTCATCATCTGACCGACTAAGAGCGTAATCGCTGAGATAGCAATCGTCGCTGGAATAAGCAGACGGTGTTCAAATGTCTTCATGAACTGATAAGTGACGTTACAGACAATAATGCCGAGGAATGTAATCGGACCGACAAGTGCTGTTGATACACTGACCAGCACGGCGACGACCAGCAGCAGGGCTCGGGTCAGCTTATCGAGATCGATGCCGAGATTCATCGCATGCACTTTACCGAGGCTCAGCACATCCAGTTCATGACTCTTTCTATAAATGATGAAGAGCATGATGAGAATAATAACAGCACAGATGCCGAGCAGCCGTGAATTCACTGTGTTGAAGCTCGCGAACATTCTGTCCTGCAGCATCAGAAAATCGTCCGGGTTCATGACCATATGCATGAAGTTTGACAGACTTTGAAAGCATGTCCCCATGACCATCCCGAAGAGCAGGATGAAGTAGACAGAGACGCTCTTCTTGAAGACGAGTTTGAACAGGCCGAGCGTGAACAGAATCATCAGAATCACTGAGATGAAGAAGTTCACATATGTATTCGCCAGTAACGCGCTGAATGTTCCGAACACAAAGATAAGGATGGTCTGGATGAATAAATACACAGCATCCAGGCCGATGACTGACGGTGTCAGCAGATTGTTCTCGGTCAATGTCTGAAAGACGAGCGATGATACACCGATGGCTGCGCCGACGAGCAGAATAGCTGCGACTTTTTTCAGCCGTGAAGGCAATACGTAACCGAGAATATTAAAGTTCAGCTGGATGACGATGAATGAGGCAATCAATATAATAAGGACGACGCTGAGCAGTATGATAGCATTATATTTTTTCTGCATAGCTTTTTCTCCTTATCAAGAGCAGTGTCATGAATATCACACTGCCGAGTATACCAAGCGTCAGTCCGATCGGGATTTCATACGGAAAGATGATCAATCGACTGAAGATGTCGGCGACCATGACAAGAATGGCACCGAGCAGTGCAGTGAACGGCAGTGTCTTTTGCAGATGGTCACCGATGAACAAGTTGACGATGTTAGGCACGATGAGCCCTAAAAACGGCAGCACACCGATGGTCACGACAACTGTCGCAGAAACAATCGCTGCAATGACGATGCCGATGTTCATGAATTTGTCGTATGAAATACCAAGGTTCCGGCTGAACGACTCACCCATGCCGACTATCGTGAAATGATGGGCAAAGAAATAGATCAGAATGACCATCGGCACAATGATGATGAGCACTTCATAGCGCCCGGTCGTTATCATCGAGAAATCACCGACAAAAAAGTTGCCGATACTCTGCATAGCGTTGAACCGGAGCGCCATAAACGTCGCCAGACTCGATACAATGTTACCGAGCATCAGACCGACGAGCGGAATGAAGATGGCATCCTTATACTTGATCCGTCTGACGATACTCATGAACACCATTGTTCCGATGATCGCACTGACGATAGCAAACGATAACTTGATAAGGATATGCGCGTCAGTAAAAAAGATCATAGCAATCAAAATGCCGAGCTTCGCAAAATCCATCGTTCCGGCTGTCGTCGGCGACACGAACTTGTTGCGCGTCAGCTGCTGCATCAACAAACCTGCGACACTCAAAGCGACACCGGCGAGAATAATTGACACTGTTCTCGGAATCCGGCTGTTCAATAATATATTTTTGTCGTTCTCTGATAACTCCAGCAAGCTTCTCGGCGTGACCTCTACTACTCCGATGAAGATGGATATGATCGACAGAACAAAGAGCGCAATAATAAAATAACGTAGCTTCATGTCAAACTCCTTCGCGAATGAGAATCATTCTCATCAATCATAATGAAGAATGGTCTGGAAATCAAGCCGTTTCAGTAAAAAAGATAAACTTTTATGCCAGCTGCTTGACTTCATCACTAAGAAATAACAGTGGATAATGGCTGCTTTATTATTTCAAAAAAATATATTCTTGTATTACACTTCATGTTATATTTGAATCAATTAGTGTATTAAAGGAGAACAATTATGGAGAATAAGCAAGGATTACAGCAGACGATAGGATTTTGGACAGCCATCACTATTGTCATAGGAACTATTATCGGCTCGGGAGTTTTCGTTAAGCCCGCTGTCGTGCTTAACCACGCAGGATCAAGCAATATGGCTATATGGGCATGGGTAGTTGGAGGTATACTGACGCTTGCTGCCGGACTGACTATTTCAGAAGTCGGCGCTCAAATTCCGAAGACCGGCGGATTATATGCCTATATCCGTGACATCTACGGCCGCTTCTTCGGCTTTTTGACAGGCTGGGTGCAGACTGTTATTTACGGCCCTGCCATCATCGCATCACTGACATTATTTTTCGGTATTCTTGTCTCTAACTTTTTCAATCTTAACCAGTCGACAGGTGTCTGGATCGGTATCGCTGCCCTGACATTTATCGTCGTGATGAACATGATAGGCACATCGCTCGGCGGTGCGATGCAGAATATCACTACTGTCGCGAAGCTCATTCCGGTATTTGCGATCATCATTTTTGGGCTGCTATGGGGCAAGGCAACTATTTTCAATCAGGACGTGACACACTTGATCGTCGACAAAGACCAGATCAATTTCGGCCGTGCCGTCCTTGCGACGTTGTTCGCTTATGACGGGTGGATCATGCTGACGAACTTAACGGGCGAGATGAAAAATGCGAAGCGCAACTTGCCGCTCGCGATGCTGGTCGGCTTATCAGTCGTAACACTGGCCTACGTCTTCATCAATATCGCTGTCTTCCACGTCATTCCGGCTGAAACACTCGTCGGACTCGGCAATACGAGTTCAGCAGAAGCGGCGAAAGTACTGTTCGGCGGCTTAGGGTCGAAGTTTGTGAACATCGGTGTCATCATTTCTATTTTCGGCTGTCTGAATGGTAAGATTATGACATTCCCGCGCGTGCCGTTTGCGATGGCAGATGATAAACTGCTGCCGTTCTCACGAGCTATCAGCTATATCAGCCCGAAAACGAAAACACCAGTTGGCGCGCTGCTGATTGTCTATGTGTTAGGATTGCTGCTTGTCCTGCTGACACTCGCTGTGCCGTCTATCGTCAATGCCGATTACTTATCAGAAATATGTATTTTTGTCATTTATGTCTTCTATATTATGGCGTTCGTCGGACTGTTCCTGCTGCGTAAGCGCAATAAAGGAGCGACAAGGAGCTATTCAGTGCCGCTCTATCCGATTATCCCGGTCGTTGCTATACTCGGCGGATTATTCATCATTGTCAGCACGCTGCAGAGTGACTTCCTCGGCGCATTCTACTCTATCATCATCGTGCTTGTCGGCATTCCATTCTACTTCATGCTGAAGAAGGCGTAATGTTTAAACCGGCTGAATTCCGGTTATAGGTTAATAAATACTAGTGAAATGAGGAGCATAACTATGAGCAGATTAATTCGTCTCTTAATCAGATTAAGCCCAATCTTATTACCGATCATCCAGCGTCAACTGAATAAACGTTCTAGCAGCAATCGCTACAACAAATAAAACCAAGCCATCCGGCTTGGTTTTTATAATTTCCATGCTGCGATGACGAGCATGACCCATGCAGCAATAAACATCACGCCGCCGAGCGGTGTGATGGCGCCCAGCACTTTGATCTGTGTCACTGCAAGTACATACAGTGAGCCGCTGAAGAAGATGATGCCGAGGGTCATCAGCCAGCCCGCTACATTCAAGTTCAATGATGTTGTGCCTGACAGCACGCCGAGCACGAGCAGGCCAAGAGCGTGGTACATCTGATACTGCACTGCCTTCTCCCAGATACCCAGATATTTCGGCGTCAGCTTCCCTTCCAGTCCGTGCGCACCGAACGCACCAAGTGCCACTGCCAGCAGTGCATTAATCGCACCGATAATTAAAAATGTCTTCATTTAAATGTCCTCCTAAAAATCAAATAGTGACGCGCCATTACCATGGCCGTCGTCTGTTACTGCCGTTGTTCCTTTAATCGTACCGCCCATCATCTTCAGTTCCGCCGCTGAAATCTCATCGGTCTTAATAGACGATATGGCTGTCGGTTCGTGACTGCCGGTGCTTGAACAAAGTGCTGCCAGCGTCTGAATGGCATACATATGTTTTTCGAATGCTGCCTGAGACCCGGCCGTCTTCGCAAGTGCGAGTTCATGTTCTATCTGCTTAATCAGCTGCTGATTCATCCATCAATACCTCCTTACACCAGTCGATCGGCGGAATGTTATGCGCCTTAAGATAGTCATTCGTCCTGCTGTACGGCTTTGATCCGAAGAAGCCACGTGATGCACTGAGCGGACTCGGATGGACACTCGTGATGACGTGATGCTTCGTCTCGTCAATCAGTGGGCGTTTCGACTGGGCAGGTTTCCCCCACAGTATAAAGACGATATGCGCTTTATAGTCGCTCACTGCCTGGATCACTTCATTCGTGAACGTCTCCCAGCCGATGCCTTTATGGGAATGCGCAGCGCCATCTTCCACGGTCATCACCGTGTTCAGCAGCAGCACACCTTCTTCTGCCCACCCGGTCAGTTCGCCGGTTATTCTCGTGCAGCCGATATCCGCTTCAAGCTCCTTGTACATATTGCGCAGTGACGGCGGAATCTTCGTCCCGTTCTTCACGGAAAACGCCAGACCATGCGCCTGATTCGGTCCGTGATACGGGTCCTGCCCGAGAATGACGACCTTGACCTGATCAAACGGCGTGTACTTGAAGGCGTTGTATATATTCTTGCGCGCCGGATAAACGGTCTTAACAGCATAAGCGTTCTCCAGAAAATCATCCATCGTCGTGAAATCATGCTTGTCTTTAATATCCTTGAAAATCGTCTCCCAGTTCATCTCATTCACCTCGTCATAAATTGTATCATATTATTGAAGCATTTTATTTTGTCATACCCTTATTTCTGATATGATATTAACAAACACATTAAGAATGGGGTATGTCAAAATGGCTTTGAAGAAAACTTTAACGATTGCAGGTTCAGATACAAGTGCCGGAGCAGGCATGCAGGCTGACCTGAAAACATTCCAGGAGCATAACACATACGGTATGGTCGCACTGACTGCGGTTGTCGCAATGGACCCTGAAACGTGGAGCCATGATGTGACGGCACTGCCGATTGAACTGCTGGACAAGCAATTGAAAACTGCTTTATCCATTAAGCCGGACGCGATTAAAACAGGGATGCTCGGCACTGAAGAAATCATCGGCCGTGCCGCTCAGGCATTCAAAGATTCTGACGCTGAATATTTCGTGGTCGACCCTGTTATGGTCTGTAAAGGTGAAGATGAAGTACTTAACCCGGGAAATACTGAAGCGATGATCAAAGAACTGCTGCCGATCGCAACAGTTGTTACTCCGAACTTGTTCGAAGCAGGACAGTTATCCGGCCTCGGCAGACTGACTTCTGTAGAAGCTATGAAGACAGCGGCACAGATCATTCATGACCGCGGCGCACAGCACGTCGTCATTAAAGGCGGCAAAGCGCTGGAAGGCGAAGAAGCAGTTGATTTGTACTACGACGGTGAGACGTTCACACTGCTGACAACGGATAAATTCCAGTCATCTTATAACCATGGTGCAGGCTGTACATTTGCAGCGGCTGTGACAGCGAACTTAGCAAACGGCTTAACACCACGCGAAGCAGTGATCAACGCGAAAGCATTCGTGGCATCAGCGATTAAAAACGGCTGGAAGATGAATGACTTCGTCGGTCCTGTACAGCACGGCGCTTATAACAAAGTCGAAAAAATCGACGTACAGACAAAAGAAGTATAACTCAATCGATACGCCTTGGCCGACTCACAAGTACAGCGCTCTGTCTGTAAGTCGCCAGGGCGTTTTATGCGTCAGTGACAATAATGAGTGACAATCAAGCTCAAACGGTATAATTTTTCAACAAGTTCTAGTAAAATAGTAAAGTATCAATAACGAAGGAGTCCTGACGATGGAATTAATTAACCAGGAAACAGTGCAGCAGCACTTAGAAGAATATCAAGGTCAGCCTGTCTATTTACATGTCGAAACGACCAATGGTGCCTACGCCTCTCATTTCGACAAGCAGGTGTTCAACGCCGGCACATTTTTACGCAATATTCAGGTCACTTATGTTCAGGCGAAAATTACCGGCGGCGGCAAAGAGCCTTTTCGCATCGGTCTGAAGCTTGAAGGCGGCTGGGTATATGTACAAGGTTTAACGCATTACGAAATCACAGAAAACGGTGAATTCCTGCTCGCAGGACATAATTTCCAGGGACAGCTGGCAGCTGCTCTTGAAATCAGCAGAACACCGTTCCCGTTATAAGAGGTGTAACTATGGAAGAATCACAAGTATTAGTCGTATTTCCCCATCCCGATGATGAGGCATTCGGTGTCTCAGGAACGCTTGCCAAGTTCATTGACAGCGGTGTCCCTGTTACTTATGCCTGCCTGACACTCGGTCAGATGGGCCGCAACTTAGGCAATCCCCCGTTCGCGACACGTGAATCACTGCCTCATATTCGCGAGCAAGAACTTGAGGCAGCAGCTGCAGCGATCGGCATTACTGATTTACGTAAAATGGGCTACCGGGATAAAACACTCGAATTTGAAAAGACAAGCGACCTTGCTAATATGGTCGGTGCATTGATCGATGAGCTGAAGCCGTCACTGATCATTTCATTTTATCCGGGTTACTCTGTCCACCCGGACCACGAAGCAACAGCGGCTGCGGTTGTTGAAGCAGTACGCCGCCTGCCTGCAAGCGAACGGCCGAAGCTGCATCTCGTCGCTTTCAGTAATGATACATTCGAGGACCTCGGCGAGCCGGACATCACTGTCGATATCGATGGTTACAGCGACAGAAAGCAGCGCGTGCTGGAAGCCCATGCATCACAGACCGGCCCGATGCTTGCCTCACTTGCAGCAGATACACAGGAAGCAGAAGCCGCAGCAAATATGTGGTTTAAAATAGAACGATTCTACAGCTATCACATCGGTGATTAATGAGAAGTAATTAGGAGATAACTATGGATTATAATTTAGCTACGCGAGAAGGCCGCTGGAAGCATTTCGGTTCAGTCGATCCCGTCAAGGGGACGAAACCGACCGAAAAAGCACTCATGACTGACCTTCAAAGCTCAAAAAAAGACTTTTTATTCGAAATCGACCATGTCGGTATTAAAAACTTAACATACCCGGTCAGACTCGGTGACTTTCAGACGGCCGGCACATTCAGCTTATCGACGCACTTAGCGCAGGACGAAAAAGGCATCAACATGAGCCGCATTCTCGAATCAGTGGAGGCGCACTATGATCAAGGGCTGCCGCTTGATTTCGACACGCTGAAAAAAGTGCTTATCACACTGCAGACGACAATGAGACAGCAAAATGCGACAGTCGATGCTTCTGCAGTCTGGTTTTTTGACCGCTTCAGTCCGGTCACTAACTTAAAGGCGGTCGGCCATGCGGATGTGACGTTCTCCATGACTGTCGCTGATGAAAAAGTGACGGCACAAGCTATTACCATTCAGGCGGATGTGACGACATTATGCCCGTGCTCGAAAGAGATCAGCGAATATTCTGCGCATAACCAGCGCGGTGTCGTCACCGTGACAGCAGAGCTGACAGCAGCGCTGCCTGACGACTTTAAAGAGCAGCTGCTCGATGCGATGGAAGCGAACGCCTCAAGCATGCTCTATCCGATCTTAAAACGGACAGACGAAAAAGCAGTGACTGAACGCGCCTACGAAAATCCGCGCTTCGTTGAAGACTTACTGCGTCTGATTGCAGCAGATTTAGTGGATTTACCCTTTGTCACCGGCTTTGAGATTGAATGCCGCAACGAAGAGTCCATTCATCAGCACGACGCTTTCGCGCGGTTACGTTACACTAAATAGGAGCCACTGATGACTGAAAAAGAGAAGATGCTGGCAGGCGAACTGTATAATCCGCATGACCCTGAGCTGGTGAACGACCGCATTCAGGCGAAACTTGCGACGAGAAGCTACAACGCCGTGCCTGAGAATCTTGAAAGAGAACGTGCACAGCGCATCAAAGCGATTCTCGGTGCGACCGGTGAGACTATCTGGATTGAAAGTAATTTTAAAGTCGACTACGGTTATAACATTCATGTCGGTGAGAACTTCTACGCCAACTACGACTTGACGATACTGGACGTTGCCCGCGTCGATATCGGCGACAACTGCATGATAGCTCCAGGCGTTCACATCTACACCGCGACCCACCCTGTGAAAGCAGCAGAACGGAACAGCGGCGTCGAATATGCGAAGCCCGTCAAGATCGGTCACAACTGCTGGATCGGCGGCCGCGCGGTCATCAATCCCGGTGTCACAATCGGCGACAACTGTGTTATTGCAAGCGGCGCTGTCGTCACAAACGATGTCGCTGACAATGTCGTCGTTGCCGGAGTGCCGGCGCGCGTCATCCAGGTGATAGCACAATAAGAAAGCCATGCTCAAGTGAGCATGGCTTTCTTTGTCTGTCGTGCGTGTGAAGTTGTACGCAAGTTAAACGTCCAGTCCGTTCACTTCTCGTAAGTATTTGAAGATAGCTTTGCCGACGCCGCTCTCTTCATTCGACTCAGTGATGTATTTTGCTGCGGCTTTTGTTTCCGGTGCGCCGTTTGCCATGGCGACAGAGTAGCCGGCGCGTTCGAGCATTGAAATATCGTTTAAGTTGTCACCGAGCGCCATCGTCTCGTCCATTGAAATATGCAGCTGGTCAGCGATGGCCTGAAGCGCGATTCCTTTTTGCGCATCATTGTGCGTGATTTCAATATTGCCGCGGGAAGACGCGGAGATCGCAAGACTTTCGTACTGCGCAAGTTCAGCTTTTGCCCTGTCGATTTTGTCGAGGTCTGCGGCATAAGCGAGAAATTTCAGCACTAGTTCCCCGTCACGCTCATAAATCGCATCGTAGCGGTCGACCTGTTTCAGCGTCCCTTGATCAATCCGCTTCTGAATGCCTGCTTTAATTTTGTCGACATCAGGCACATTGCCTGCTTTATCAGCGATATCGATATAGATCTGCAAGTCTTTATCAACGTCTTCTGTGTAAATCCCGAAGTTCGTATATACTTGGTAGAAAATATCATAGCGGTCTAAAATCGCTGTAATATTACTAATCTGACTGCGGCTTAAACTCGATGTATGCATAATATTGAATGCCTCATCGCGCACTTCTGCCCCGTTCAGACAAATATAAGGGACGACCAGTCCTGTCGGTTTGACAGGTGTGTTCGCTTCATAAAAAGCACGGCCGGTCGCAATAGCGACAGTTACTCCGTTATGTTGTGCGGCTTTAATCGCTGCTATATTTTCCTCCGAGATTTCATGGGCTGCGTTCAGCAGTGTGCCGTCCATATCAGTGGCAATCAATTTAATCATTTATTCATCTCCTATATCTTCATGTCATACGTTTACCCTTAAATCAGTTCGTTACCCCGCTTCTTCTCAAGTAATTTCTTTTGTCTGAGTTCTCTGAAGAACGTCGTTAACAGCATACTGCACTCATCGTGACAGATGCCGCTGATGACGGTCGCCCGGTGATTGAAGCGCGGTTCGTTCAAGAGATTCATCAGACTGCCGCTGCAGCCGCCCTTCGGATCATGCGCGCCGTATATAACGACAGGAATGCGGCTCATGACAATCGCGCCGGAGCACATGACGCACGGCTCAAGCGTCGCATAGAGCACGCATTCTTCAAGCCGCCACGAGCCGAGGTGCGCACTTGCTTCATTGATCGCCATCATCTCTGCATGATACGTCGGATTCTGGCCCGTCTCGCGCAGATTATGACCGCGCCCGATGACTTCTCCGTGATGGACAACGACCGCTCCGATAGGCACTTCAGCGATAGCACCTGCTTTATGTGCTTCTTCGATTGCGAGTTTCATAAAAGTTTCATGATTCATTTGTCATCCGCCTTCATTATTTTGTGATACAATAACATATACATTTTATCATTACGGGAGAGAAACATGACACTATATATTGCAATTGAAGGGCCAATCGGTGTCGGCAAAAGTTCTCTCACAAGAAAACTTGCTGACACTTTGCATATGGATACACTGTATGAAATCGTAGAAGAGAATCCATTCCTGAGTGATTTTTATGACGATATCAATAAATGGAGCTTTCAGACTGAGATGTTCTTCCTCTGCAACCGCTATAAGCAGATCAGCGACTTAGGAGATACGGCTATCGTCAGTGACTATCATATTATGAAGAATAAGATTTTTGCGCGCAATACATTGAACAGCAAAGAATACGGCATGTTCGAGAAAATCTATGACGTCATGACGTCTGAACTGCGCCAGCCGGACATTACGCTATTTTTGACAGCGGACCTGCCTGTCTTAAAAGAACGTATCGCTAAACGCAACCGGGAGTTCGAGTCGGCGATTACAGATGACTACCTGCGCACGTTAACCGCGGACTACAACCGCATATGCGACCAGACACCGAACAGCCTGTGCATCGATACAACCCACCTCGATTTTGTCCATAATGAAGCGGACTATCAATATATTCTCAGCCAAATAAACACAGTGATTGGAGAACAACATGTATAAAATACCAAGCGATGCAGTCATCACGATTGCCGGAACAGTCGGTGTCGGCAAATCGTCACTGACAAAAGCTTTAGCAGAAAAACTAAACTTCAGAACATCATTTGAAAAAGTCGATAACAATCCTTACCTCGAGAAGTTCTATCATGATTTTGACCGCTGGAGTTTCCATCTGCAGATCTATTTCCTTGCTGAACGTTTCAAGGAGCAGAAACGAATGTTCGAATATGGCGGCGGATTCATTCAGGACCGCTCTATTTATGAAGATGTCGACATCTTCGCTAAAATGCACGAAGAAGGCGGCACGATGACCGCAGAAGATTTCGAGACATACCGTCAGCTTTACGAAGCGATGGTCATGACGCCGTACTTCCCGAAGCCGGACTGCCTTATTTACCTGGAATGTGATTATGACGCTGTTCTCCGCCGCATCACTGAACGCGGCCGTCAAATGGAGATCGAGACAGACGAACTATACTGGCGTGCATTATTTGCCCGTTATGAACAATGGATCGACAGCTTCAATGCCTGCCCGGTCATCCGCATTCACATTGATGAATATGACGTCTTTGACAATATCGATACATTAGATCCGGTCATTGAGAAAATCGGCCGTGTAATCGAAGAACATAGAAAATCTCAGCAGCGATAATAAAAGAAGTGGTCTTCAGGCGTTATTTGAAGGCCACTTCTCGTCGATTTTATAGAATTTTGGCCTTCAGCAGCCGTTTGAAGGCCACTTCTTGTCGATTTTCGTGGATTTTATAGAATTTTGGCCTTCAGGACCCGTTTGAAGGCCACTTCTCGCTGATTTTCGTAGATTTTATAGAATTTTGGCCTTCAGGAGCTGTTTGAAGGCCACTTCTCGCTGATTTCCATGGATTTTATAGAATTTTGGCCTTCAGGACCCGTTTGAAGGCCACTTCTCGCTAATTTCCATGGATTTTATAGAATTTTGGCCTTCAGGACCCGTTTGAAGGCCACTTCTCGTCGATTTTCGTGGATTTTATAGAATTTTGGCCTTCAGGAGCTGTTTGAAGGCCACTTCTCGTCGATTTTCGTCGATTTTATAGAATTTTGGCCTTCAGGACCTGTTTGAAGGCCACTTCTTCTATAGACTACTGATTCAGCACGCCGCTATTGATTAAATCAGCAACACTGTCGAGGATGACGTCGGCACTGCGTAAGTCCTGTTTATCGCCGGAGCCGCTCAGCACGCCGACTGTTTGAGCGATGCCTCCGTTTTTGCCGAGCATGACGTCCATCTCGGTGTCACCGACCATCATCGTTTCTGTGCGTGCCACTCCTATTTTCTCCAGTATTTCATCCATTAAGCCGCGGTCTGGTTTCTGATGAACCGAGTTATCGCTTGTGACAATTAAATCAAAATACTGACGAATGTCATATTTATCAACGAACAAATTCATGGACTCTGTATCGTCAGCTGAAACAATCGCGAGTTTGTAACCGCGCTCTTTCAACTGCTGCAGCACTTCAGGCACGCCTTTAATGATTTTGATGTCGTCGACTTCATTATCATTAGACAGATGCTCCATCTCACTAAGTGTCCAGTCAGCCAGCTGGTCACCATGCGGCAGCACTCTCAGACGGTCGGCGATACTTTTTGCTGCATTCGATTTCATCACCATGTCCAGCTTGTCATCAACCATGCCGAACGCATCTTTAATCTCTGACTTCGGCACATGAATATGTGTGCGTACTGAGAATTCGTTAATCAAATCATCTGCCAGCTTGACGATAGTGCTGCCGAGTTCCATCAATGTGCCGTCCTTATCAAAGACAATTAACTGTACCATACACTCACCTCTTCTTATCAATACTACTATTGTACTGAGCAAGTACTGAATAACAAAATAATAACACAAAAATCCTGCAGCAAAAGCTGCAGGATGATTAACTGACTTGTAATGCAAGGTCCCCTGTTTTGACGAGGTTGGCTCTTCTTAACAACAAATAGTGCACAGCAACGGCGACTAACAGCGGGATGACAACGCCTGCGATCATATAACTCAACAGCACGCCGCTGCCCTGCTCCGTCAAAATCTGTATCGGCGCGATCAGGCCGCTCAGTCCGAGTCCCGCGATAGCAGACGGTACACCGAGCTTGAAGACAAGGACTGCTACCGGCCCTGCCACAGCAGCACCGACCAGTGGGGCAATCAAGATATTCGGATTGCGGACGATGTTCGGGAACTGGACTTTCGGCGTGCAGATCAGCTGCGCCAGAAATCCTCCTAAATCGTTCTCGCGCAGACTGATGGCTGTAAAGCCGACAAATTGAGCGGTAATACCGACGAGCGCTGCTGCACTCGCATGCGGGTCAAGCTGCAGCGCGACTGCAAGAGCAGCACTGGAAGCGGGCGTCATCACTAATACAGCGAAGACGACGACGATAACAACAGACGCAAGTAATGGATGACCATCGACAGATGATGTAATGGCTTTTGAGATGACTACGAGTGCCGGTGCAATGACTGTTGATAAATAATAGCCTGCAATGCCGCCTGACAATACGGCAGCGAGCGGTACAGCCATTAAATCCAGGAATGTTCTTCCCGTCACTTTCTTACCGGCATAAGTGGCGATAATCGCTGCGATGATTGCACCGACCGGTCTCCGGTCTTCAGCGTGAAAGCCTCACCCGCAGGTGCCACGGCACTTGCGCCGACCGCTGCCGCAATCATTGCAGAGACGACCGTCAGGCTGTTCGCCCCGAGACTGTGAGCAATCGCTGCGCCGAGCGCGGGTGCCATAAGCAGTGTCGCAACAGTACCAATGGTCAGCAACAGGTCAAGACCTGTCAGCCCGCCGATGGATTTCAGCAGCAGGCCGATTCCGAGCGAGACAAGAATAGCCGCCGAAATGCCTGCTGCTCCTTTTTCCATTCTATTAAATAAATACTCACGAGTTGTCATCTTTTCTTCCATACACATTGCTCCTTTATCTTATAATTTGACGCACCAGCCGAACGGATCTTTTTCAGTGCCGTTTTGAATCCCGGTGTAATGATTGTATAAATCCAGTGTCACCAGCCCTGCTTGACCATTGTTCACAACAAGCTCCTGGTCTTTGTATTTCACGGACCCGACCGGCGCAATGACAGCTGCTGTCCCTGAACCGAAGATCTCCTGCAGTGTGCCTGCCTGTGATGCTTCGAACACGTCATCAATTGAAATGCGTCGCTCCTCGACCGGATACCCTAAGTGCTGCGCTAATTCAAGAATAGACTTACGGGTGATGCCCGGCAGGATGCTGCCGTTCAATTCCGGCGTGACTACTGTGCCGTCAATCACGAAGAAGATATTCATGCTGCCGACTTCTTCTACATAGCGCTGTTCAACACCGTCCAGCCACAGCACCTGGTCATAGCCGAGTTCTGTTGCACGCGTCTGCGCCATTAAACTCGCTGCGTAGTTCCCGGCAACTTTGGCAAAGCCGACGCCGCCGCGCACTGCACGCACGTATTCATCTTCCACATAAATCTTAGTCGCGAGCAAGTGATCGCTGCCGTAGTAAGCGCCGACTGGTGATAAAATAATCAGCAGCTTATAATGTGTCGCTGCACGGACACCAAGGTAAGCTTCTGTCGCAATAACAAACGGCCGGATATAAAGCGACTGTCCTTCGCCTGTTGGAATCCAGTCCTTTTCAAGCGTGACAAGCTGCTTCAGCGTGTCCACCATAAAGTCGATATCCACTTCGGGCATATTGAGCCGTGCATTCGACTGGTTCATCCGCCTGAAGTTCTCTTCCGGTCTGAACAGTCTCACTTCGTCTCCTGTACGATATGCTTTCATGCCTTCAAATACTGCCTGACCATAATGCAGCACTTGCGCTGCTGGCGACAGCTCGATGTTCTGATAAGGTAGAATGACTGCATTATGCCACCCTTGTTCAGGATTGTAGTCCATCGAAAGCATATAGTCGGTGAATACGGTCCCAAATCCAAGTGTCGCCATGTCCGGCTTCTCCTTTAGATGTTCTCTTCTCACGACTTCTAGTTGTTTAATCATCATCACACACCCTCTACTGGTTTAATGTATGTTAGTATAGCACACTATAAAAACAATACGATAAGTTTTTTGAAAATTTAAAATAATTTTATATTGTGAACGATTACATTTATGTTCATTTTTTTATGCTTTCGTTTGTCAAAATAAGCTAGACAACTTCTCATCTTCGATGAAACTCATAAATGCTTCCAATGGTGTCCTGTAACCAAGAGATTTTCTTGGCCGATTATTGAGGGAATGTGCAACTTGAATAATATAATCGTCTGTAACTGTGTTGAAATCCATATCTTTGTCCAGACCGTTTCTTCTAAGCATACCATTTGAATGTCCATTAAGACCACGCTGCGAAGGTGTGCCTGGATCAGCAAAAAAGATAGATATATCGTGTTGGTTACTGATTGACTTCCAGCTGGAAAACTCTTTACCGCAGTCGAATGTAATGGATTTAAAGAGACGATAAGGTAAAGCCGAGAACATACTGTTTAATGCTTTTTCAATGTCGGATGCCTTGCGACCTTCCGGTCGTAGGGTGATGATCATCTTAGAAACGCGTTCAACAAGGGTGATGACTGCGCTGCCATGACGACGACCAACAATCGTATCGCCTTCAAGATGACCGAACTCTTTATCAAAGTCGGGAAATTCAACTGTTCTTTCTGAAATGTGACGTTTGAAAGTCTGACGACCTCTTTTCTCATGATGACCGTTAGGTTTTCTTTTCCCTTTCATCGGAAGTGATTGAACAGGAAGAATATCTTCCCTGAACATTCTGTACAGAGTTTTGACAGAACAGCTGATAGGTTCTTCATTTCTGCCTATGATGGTGTCAGGTGTCCAGCCGTCGGCTATCCTTTTTTGAATATAACTGATCTGATGCTTAGGAAGGACGATTCTACGTCTTCCGCAAAGAGATTTTCTTTTCTTATAGTTCTGATAGAATTCCAGTGCAGATATACCTGATTTGAGTGCATTAATTACATTATAGACGGTCTGTCTTGAACGCTTAATTCTCCGGCAGATCTCACTGACCGAAATTTTCTGGTGGTAATATGATTCTATGAACGCAAGTTCATCCGTGGTAAGATGTGTATAGGCCATTTGTGCTAACTCCTTATGTTTTCTTTGGACGGAAATACATATTGAGTTTAGCACAGAAGGCTTTATTAGTTGTCTAGCTTAATTTTACAATCGGCGAATAAATAAGAAATTATTTTTAGGGGCGATTGGATTGATTAAGTATATATGTTCAAATTTAGTAGATATTAAAGGTGATAAAATACTGCTTGTAAAGGTAAGAGATAATGAAAAATATTATCTTCCAGGTGGTAAGATAGAGGCAGGAGAAGATGATAAAGAATCTTTAGTGCGTGAGATACAGGAAGAACTATCGGTAGAATTAGATCCTGTAAGGTTAACATATTACGATACTATTATTGGCCCTGCCTATCCAGACATAGAAAATCAAGTAGAATTAAGATGCTATATGTATGATGGTATTAAAGAGTATCAAAAATCAAATGAAATAACGGCTGTAGAATATATTGAAATGAATAAAAGTGAATTAATTGCACCGGCCGTTAATATATTAATCGAAAAATTACGTGAAAAAGGAGAATAATTTTGAATATTATAGTTTACTGTGGAGCAAGCAAAGGCAATGAAGCTCAATTTAATGATAATGCTGTTGAACTAGGAAAATGGATTGTAGATAATAATCATTCTCTTATTTATGGGGGTGGAAATGTTGGCTTAATGGGTACTATCGCTAACACGGTCTTAGAAAATGGTGGAGAAGTGATTGGTGTAATGCCTAAGTTCTTAGCTGCTAGAGAGATTTCACATCCGGGATTAAGTGAATTAATCATCGTGGAAAATATGTCAGAAAGAAAAAATAAAATACTATCAATAGGTGATGTATGTGTGGCATTGCCGGGTGGACCTGAAACACTAGAAGAAATTTCTGAAGTTATATCATGGTCTAGGATTGGACAAAATGATCGCCCGTGTATTCTTTATAATAAAAGTGGATATTATGATTTACTAGCATCGTTCTTTGATGAGATGGTAAATAAGGGCTTCCTAACAGAGAGTGATAGAAATAATATCGCATTTCCTGATTCAATTGAGAATCTAGAAAAAGTTATTAGAGAATATAAGCCTGTAGAGATTAGAAGATATTGAAGATATCAAAAAAGCTGATCATCCTTTTGATGAATGATGCAAACATAATCAAACGATACCACATCATAAAAAGAGGAAAATTTTAACTTTAATGAAATAGAAACACGCTTCAATTTGAGTAATTTTCAAAATGAAGCGTGTTTTTAAACTTTAAAATATTTTTCTAAATCGATAAGTGAGCAGACATATTGATAAATAACTTAATGACGCAATAATAAATACTACCGTCAAGTTGGAGTGGTCTCCAATTGATGACATAGCAAATGTTGATATACAGAATCCCAAACTATATATCGTCTGATTTAGTGTGTAAGTATCAATCAGCAGTTCGTGGTTTAATTGTTTTTGTATTTCAGTATGGAGTGTAATTGATAATATTTGTTCAATAACACCATAAAGCCATGATAGAAGTACGGCAAAGAAGAGGAAACGATTAATACCAAATAACAATGTAATGATTGATAGCACCAGATATCCAATAAAGTATATGTGTAAAATTTTATAGGATGTAGTTTTACGAATTATTTTTGTTCCAAAAAGCAGACCTATAAAGAACGTAGCATTGATAATTCCAAACCAGAATGATGGTGCATTTAAATAATCTTTTACAAAAGCAATCATTATTGCTGCAATCCAAACTGAATGGCCGAATGATGCTAAGAATGTATTCCAGTTTAAATATTTACTGTAGCTAGAATTACCATTGCTTTGTATGACTTCTTTGAAACTCTTTGAGCCTGCTATTTCTTTTTCTACAGTATTAATACTAAAATTTATTTTCATAATAAAAATGACTGAAATAATAGAAAATATTATACACGTAATGATTAATCCTTCGCTATGAAGAAGAGTTAATAGTATACTTCCTAGTGCCCAAGCTGATATTTGAACTATATTATTCATACTACTGATTTTTGTGTTTGCTCCAAGAATATTTTCTTTTTTCTCGAAATAGGGGATCAACGTATTGCTTAATGGATTTGTAAATCCATCTAAAAAAGCAATGAGAAAAGCTAAACCTAATATATAAACCATTTGAATTTCAAAACGCATTGTCAAAAGAAGAGTGATTAATAAACAACATTTCGTCGTTTGATTAAAAACTAAAATATATTGCTTTTGAAATCTTGAGTATACGTAAGGTGCAATAAATCCACTTAAAAAATAAGCTGATGTAATGAAGATTGGTATTAGTGCACTGGTTTGAACTGAATTTGTCATTGCGTATAAATAGGCAATGAGCGCAATGATGTATAAATTATCACTTGTATTAGCGAAGAGCTGGCTAAAGTATAAATATTTAAAGTTATTTGTATATCTTTTCATGATTCCCTCCTAATATAGAGGATCATAGACGTACAAATACAATTCTTTATTTAGTTTTATTGGACTTGTAAGTCTATGTCCGTTGTTATTGATTAGAAAGAAATCTCTACATATCAGATCACCTTTAAACTTATTTTTGTTTCTTATTAATGTATCATTATCAGAAAATTTGTACAATATGTTTTTGAAATTTTACTTGCATTAATTAGTATTTTACTTTTCTCTTGTAACGTAAGTTGTCTATTTTTACATTCATTTCTACCTAGTTGATAATTGTTATATCAGTTGTGGGATGACTAATCCAAGTTAATCATTATCTAGGTTATTGACTCTTAGATATTCTGTTTTTATATAGTGCTTTGAAATCGCCTTGTCTTTGATATGCAATATATTTAAGTTAATAAAATAGTCCTATCAAGTTTTTATCAAAGTCATTTCTGACGTAAATGAATAATATTTAGAATATCTCAATTTAATTATAAACTGAGTTGGGGTAATTTTTATTATTAATAAAGAAAAGTAACTTAAATATCTATATAATTAAAGTAATAACATTTTGAGGATGTAACATATAATAAGATAAAAATTATCTGAGGAGTTTTAATATGAAAATTTATAATACAACTGTGTTTGCATATAATAATAAAGGTGGTAATCCTTGCCCTGTAGTGTTGGAGGCAGATAAATTAACCTACGATGATATGATAGGTATAGCTCAAAAAATGAAATTAGAAGTGGGATTTGTTCTAAATAGTAATAATTCTTCATATGAGTATGAATTTAAATATTTTGTTCCAAATAAAGAAATGGAAATGTGCGTTCATGCAACGATAGCATGTGTAACTGTTCTTAAAGAACAGAAGTTTCTTGATAAAAATAAGTTTTCAGTAGGGACATTGGCAGGAGTTATAGAGATTGAGATTGTAGGGGACGATTCGGATTTCAAAGTCAAAGTAAAACAAGGTAAGCCTGAAATTAGTAACCAGTATATTGATAAACTTGAAATTGCCAATGCTTTGAATATATCTGTAAATCAACTTTCAGATAGTCTTGTGAAGAACGTTTCTACTTCTAGATTTAAAACAATTATCGAATTGAAAGATTTAGAAAAATTAAATGAACTAAAGCCTAATTACGATTATTTATGGGAAGTCTGTGACAAAATTGGATCTACTGGATTATATCCTTTTGTAAAAGATGAAAACAATATATATCATGCTAGACAATTCCCTAATAACACAGGATACTTTGAAGATTCAGCTACTGGTGTAGCTGCTTCAGCACTAGGGATTTATGTTAGAGATGTAATAAATCAATCTTTTGATGAATTAAAGGTATATCAAGGGTTTGCTATGGGTAGTCCGAGTGAAATAGTAGTAATTAATAATGAGAAATCAAATTTTGTTGTAGGAAGAGCAGTTATTGAATAATAATTTACTTATGAATTATAAAATATAACAATAAATTAAATTAAAAGGGGATGTATTATGAATAGTATAGATGTCTTGATTTTAAACATGTCAGAAGTGAGAAGACGTAGTGAGATTGTTTGGAAAAGTATTGATAAAAAGTATTATGAATTTAAGCCTGATAAAGATGCTTTAACAATATATGAAATGATTAAACATGTATTACAATCAGAATACATGTACCATGAAATGTTTATTAAAGGTGGCAGCATTGATGAAATTCCAACACCTTACGATAATATTGATAATAGCATTGAAGAACTAATAATAGTTTCAAAAAAATATAGAGATGAGTACAAAGAATTCATTAAAAAAATAAGTGAAGAAAATCTTACTAATATTAAAATTGATAGAACTCAAGATGCAGGTTATATAAGAACAATTGGAGATATGATAGAAAGAGTAACTTTCCATGAAGCAGTTCATCTAGGACAATTATTAGATTATATGAGAACTGCAGGACTTGAAAGACCGAGAATTTGGGATTAAAAATCATGAATACATATATCTTGTCAGATCATTTTAACAATATTGATGGAACGATATTAAATTATTAAACTTCATCAAATAGTCTTTAAAAGTAAAAATATTAATTTAATACAATCAGTTGCTAATAACGATTGTTAATTTCATAAAATATTATTGAGGTGATTCCATGAAAAATCAATTTCCAATAGGAAAATATGAAATACCAAAGGATATTAAAAAAGAACAAGTTAAACTATGGATTAATCAAATTAAGACTTTATCTCAAAGAATTGCGCAAGTTACTGTTAATTTAAATGAAAATCAATTAACTCAACAATATCGTGAAGGCTCATGGGATGTAAGAACATTGATACATCATATTGCTGATAGTCATTTACATGGATATATTAGAACGAAATTAATTCTAACGGAAAATTGTCCAAGTGTATCTACATTTGAGGAAAATGAATGGTTTAAACTAAGTGACAATAAAAATGATATTAATGATTCAATAATGATGATTACTGGAATTCATAATAGATGGGTAAAGGTTTTAGAATCATTAAATGATGAACAGTTTGAGCGTTCAATGCATCACCCTGAAAACGGGTTAGTTCCTTTAAAACAAATGATAAGTCTTTATGCATGGCATGGAGAGCATCATTTACAACATATTAAAATAGCTTTAGAAAAATTAGAGAAATAGATAAATATTTATAAAAAAGGATGTTTTAATAATGTATATTAGAGAATTTAAAATTGATTTACCGCGGTTTTCAGCGCCTGCCAACTAAAAAAGCCGGGACTCATGTCCCAGCTTCTATTGCTGTTATTTCGCTTTAATAGCGTCAAGCATCGTCTTAGTCATTGTGTCTAAATCGAACTGCGGATTGAAGCCCCATTGTTCTTTCGCTTCTGTTGCATCAATAGAGTTCGGCCAGCTGTCAGCAATCGCCTGACGGACCGGATCGACATCGTAGCCGAGCTCGAACTCGGGGATGAACTTGCGGATGCTTGCTGCGACCGCTTCAGGATCGATACTCATCGCTGTCACGTTGAACGCATTACGCGTGATTAACTTGTCAGCATCTGCTTCCATCAGCTCGATGATGCAGTTGATAGCATCGTCCATGTACATCATATCCATGAACGTCCCTTTATCGATATAGCTGTCGTAACGGCCGTCGCGCACTGCTTTGAAGTAGATTTCAACGGCATAGTCAGTCGTCCCGCCGCCTGGTTCTTTCACGTGTGAGATCAGACCCGGGAAGCGCACTGAACGTGTATCAACGCCGAAGCTGTGATAGTAGTAGTCACAGAGCAGCTCACCTGCCACTTTATTGACGCCGTACATCGTTGTCGGACGCTGGATTGTCAGCTGCGGTGTATTGTCTTTTGGTGTTGTTGGACCAAAGGCACCGATAGAGCTCGGCGTAAAGAACTGCATGTCGTGTTTGCGTGCTGTCTCAAGCGCATTCAATAAACCGCCCATGTTCAAGTTCCAGGCAAACACCGGGTTCTTCTCAGCAGTCGCACTGAGCAGCGCCGCCATGTGCATTATTGTGTCCGGCTTGAAGTCTGCAGCGATGCGCTCCATTGTCTCGGCGTCCATCACGTCAAGCTCTTCAAACGGCCCTGCAAGTATAATGCTATCTTCTTCCGGGCGACGTAAATCTGTCGCCAGTACGTTGTCTGTACCATAAATTTCACGTAGTTTAACAGTCAGTTCTGTACCGATCTGACCTAAAGCACCGGTAATCATAATTCTTTTCATCAGTCATACTCCTTATAACGACAGCTGTCCATAGACAGTGTACATAATCATTATTTTCACTATTATTTTACCGCTTTCATTATCATTTGTACACCATAAGAAAACACCGCATCAATGATGCGGTGGCTGTTATTTAATGATATTCAGTTCACGGCCAACTTTGGCGTAAGCTGCCAGTGCCTCGTCCAGCATGTCTGTCGTATGTGCTGCTGTCGGCATGTTTCTGACACGTCCTGTGCCTTTCGGTACGGTCGGGAAGACGATAGATTTCGCATAGACGCCTTCTTCCATCAGACGTTTTGAGAACTGCTGCGTCGTTTTCTCGTCGCCGATAATACATGGTGTAATCGGTGTTTCAGAATGACCGATATCGAAGCCGAGCTCTTTTAAGCCTTGTTTCAAGTAGTCGCCGTTCTCCCATAACTTATCGTGAAGTTCTGTCGATTCCGTCAAAATGCTCAGTGCTTCAGTGATCGCTTTCGTATCACCAGGAGCAAGAGATGTTGAGAATAAGAATGGACGTGATGCCACTTTCAGCCAGTCGATCAAGTCTTTCGTACCTGCGACGTAACCACCGACAACACCGATTGCTTTAGACAGCGTACCAATCTGGAAGTCAATCTTATCCTGCAGACCGAAATGTTTCACCGTGCCTGCCCCTTTCCCCATTACACCGCTTCCATGCGCATCATCCACATAAGTGATGAGGTCGAACTCCTGGGCGATTTCAACGATTTCAGGAAGCTTTGCGACGTCGCCGTCCATTGAGAAGACGCCGTCAGTAATGTACATCACTTTATTATAAAGACCGGATTCAACCGCTGCTTTTGCTTTCGCGCGCAGGTCAGCCATATCTGAATGGTTGACGCGGATGATCTTCGCTTTAGACAGACGACAGCCGTCGATGATAGAAGCATGGTTCAGTTCATCAGACAAAATCGCGTCATTTTTGTTCATGACTGCACTGATCGCAGCCATATTACAATTGAAACCTGATTGATAAGCAATCGCCGCTTCTGTTCCTTTGAACTTCGCCAGCGCTTCCTCCAGTTCAATGTGAAGGTCGAGTGTACCGTTGATTGTACGGACAGCCCCTGCACCGACACCGTGAGAGTCAATCGCCTGCTTCGCAACAGTTTTCAGGCGCTCGTTCGTCGCAAGTCCTAAATAGTTGTTGGAAGATAAATTGATCAGCTCTTTGCCGTCGATCGTAATCTTCGCCCCGTTTGCCCCCTGCACGACGTTGATCTCATTATATAGGCCGTTTTCCTTCAGCTCAGTTAAGTTAGTTGTCAGAAATTCATTTAACACGTTAGACATAATCAGTCTCCTTCTCCCTTTTCCTCTATCATAACATAAAGTTCATACTATTTAATTATACTGAAATGTCTGATAAAATCGACTAATATAGACATAATGGAGGGATAATATGAACAAAGCAGAAGTCGTAGCAGCAGAACAGCATCCACTGATCGCACAAAGAAGATATTTACATATGCACCCCGAATTATCTTTCCATGAGACAGAAACATATCAGTACATACGACGTCATTTAACGTCACTACCTAACCTGGAGCTTCGCGAACAAGTCGGCGGTCACGGCATCGTCGCTAAAATTACCGGCGGCACAGGACCGACCATCGCATTTCGCGCAGATTTCGACGCACTGCCGATTCAGGATGAGAAAGAGGTGCCTTATCAGTCGACTGTTAAGAACGTCATGCATGCATGCGGTCATGATGGTCACACATCAACACTGCTGAGCCTGGCAACCATTCTGTCAGCGCATCAATCAGAACTGTCCGGCAGTGTCGTGCTGCTCTTTCAATTTGCCGAGGAACTGGCGCCGGGCGGTGCACGCCCGATGGTCGATGACGGCGCCCTTGATGGTGCAGATGCGGTCTACGGCAACCATTTCTGGAGTCAGTTTGAGACTAACACTATCCACTCAGCAGCCGGTCCGTTAATGGCAAGTCCTGATATGTTTAATATCACGATCTACGGCCGCGGCGGACACGGTGCGAAGCCGCATACGACGATAGATGCAGTTGTCGTTATGGCAGAGTTCATCATGAACATCCAGACGATTGTCGCACGTAACGTCAATCCGATTGACAATGCTGTATTAACTATCGGCAAAGTGACAGCCGGTAACACGTTCAATGTCATCAGCGACCGCGCTTCCTGCTCAGGAACAGTCCGCACGTTTGATGCGGATGTGCAGCAGACAATCCGCACGGCACTGGAAAACGAATTAAAAGGGCTCGCCGTCTCAAAAGGCATCACTTACGAGTTGAACTATGTCACAGGCTATCCGCCAGTCGTCAATCACGAAGCGGGCTACGAGGTCATTAAGCGGGCAGCTGCACGTGCCGGCCTCGACTTCGATGATGCACCGCCGATGATGATCGGCGAGGACTTCTCCTACTACCTTCTTGAGAAGCCCGGCGCATTCTTTCTGACAGGCTCAGGCAATGAAGAGAAGAAGACGACGGCACCGCATCATCACCCGCTGTTTGACCTTGATGAAGATGCAATGAGCGGGGCACTCACCATGTTCCTCGCTATTTTAGAAGAAGAAGGTGTCATCCATGCTCAATGAATATGCAGATAATTTGTACGAAGAACTGATCGATCTCAGACGCCATTTCCATATGTATCCGGAACTGAGCTTTCATGAGGAGAAAACACCTCAGTATATCGCTGACTATTTGACGGCCCTCGGCATAGAAGTAGAGACCGGAGTCGGTGGACGCGGTGTTGTCGGCCGGATAATCAATGATCCAGAACTGCCGACGCTTGCCATCCGTGCAGACTTCGATGCCCTGCCTATCCAGGACGAAAAAGAAGTTCCTTATCAATCGACGGTTCCCGGCGTGATGCATGCGTGCGGACATGATGCGCATACAGCCGTGTTATTGATCACAGCGAAGATTTTAAGCGAGCACCGCGACCAGCTGAAAGGTAACGTCGTCTTCATCCATCAGCATGCTGAAGAAGTGGACCCGGGCGGTGCGCTGCAGATGGTCGCAGATAACTGTCTCCGCGGTGTTGATGCGATTATCGGCCAGCACGTTTCAAGCAGCATCCCGGTCGGCACAGTGGGCTACCGTTACGGCACGGTGACCGGGATCCCGGATGACTTCTGGATTACGCTGCAAGGAAAAGGCGGACATGCAGCCCATCCTGATACGACGGTAGACCCAGTGGCAGCAGGCATACGGCTCTGTAATGACCTGCAGTACATCGTCTCCAGAAAGACGAACCCGACGACACCCGCTGTACTGTCCATCACAACGTTCCAGGCGGGCGAACAGACGAACGTCATCCCGGATACAGCGAAGATCTCAGGCACTATCCGGACGTTTGACCCGGCAACACAGCAGCATATGTACGATGAGCTGAAGAAATGTCTCGAAGGGCTTGTGACGACAACAGGTATCACTTATGACCTGAAATATTTGAAAGGCTATCCGCCGGTCGTCAACACAAAAGAAGAAACGGACCTGATCGTCAATGCAGCACGCAAAATCGACAGCGTTGAATCAGTCGTAGAGATTGAACCTGCACTTGGCGGCGAAGACTTCTCGTACTACTTACAACGCGTACCCGGCGCTTTCTTTTACACCGGCACAAGAAATGAGAACTTCAAGGCAGATTTCCCGCACCACCACCCGAAATTCGATATCGACGAAAAAGGAATGCTGAATGCAGTGAAAATATTCCTGCAGGCAGCAGAAGATTTCTTTGAAGGAGGCAAATGATGAGCTGGTTAACTGAAGTCGCACAACATCAAGACGAACTGATTAAGATCCGCCGTTTTCTCCATCAGCATCCTGAACTGTCATTTCAGGAAGAAAACACGAAGAATTATATCGCTGATTATTTAGCAGCACTTAATATTCCGGTGACACGTGACGTCGGCGGCAATGGGCTGCTCGGTTATATTAAAGGCGGAAGACCCGGACCGACTGTTGCGTTCCGCGCTGACTTTGATGCGCTGCCGATAGATGATGAGAAAGATGTGCCGTACAGATCAACAATGCCCGGTGTCATGCACGCGTGCGGTCATGACGGCCATACAGCTATGCTGCTGATCACTGCCCGCATTTTAAAGCAGCACGAGGCAGAACTTGCAGGCAACATCGTCCTCATTCATCAGCATGCAGAAGAAGTGCTGCCGGGCGGTGCTCAGTCCATGATTAAAGCAGGCGCGCTTGACGGTGTCGACTATGTCTTCGGCACGCATACAGCGAGCTACATCCCGACCGGCACAGTCGGCTTCTGTCCAGGTCCTGCCTACGCAAATGCCGATGCTTTCAAACTACATATACAAGGCAAAGGCGGACACGGTGCGGCGCCCCATGAAACAAACGATGCAATCATCGCAGCGAGCAGCTTGATCACTCAGTTCCAGACGATCATCTCCCGGTCGGTGAACCCGATGGATACAGCTGTTGTCACCATCGGCGAGTTCAAGGCCGGTACTGCCTTCAACGTCATTGCGGATTCCGCCTACTTGTCAGGGACCGTGCGGACTTATACGCGGGAAGTGAAAACACTCATTAAACAGCGCATGGCTGAACTGATTCATGCTGTTGAAATCGGCTCTAACGTCTCTATCACACTCGACTATACAGATGGTTATCCGGCACTCTTCAACCCGGAGAAAGAAACCGCATGGGTGAAAGCATTGACAGAAAGTATTACAGAAGTCGATGAAGTCATCCAGCAGGCACCGTCGCTCGGCGGTGAAGACTTCAGCTATTTCCTTGCAGAGCGCCCCGGCACTTACTTTTATACCGGCGTTATGAATGAAGCGATCGGTGCGCACTACTCACATCACCATCCCAAATTCGATCTGGATGAAAACGGCCTGCTGAACGGTGTCCGTGTGTTCCTGAAAATCGCAGAGAACATGGACCAGCTGACTAAATAATAAGTCACTTAAAATAACAAAAAAATCCGAAGAGCGTCCTCTTCGGATTTTTTGATTCACAACTGTGAATTATTTTTCGATTACAGATACAACACCTGATCCAACTGTACGTCCACCTTCACGGATAGAGAAACGAGTACCGTCTTCGATCGCGATTGGTGAGATTAATTCAACGTCCATTTCGATGTTATCGCCAGGCATTACCATTTCAGTACCTTCTGGTAAGTTAACTACGCCAGTTACGTCAGTTGTACGGAAGTAGAACTGTGGACGGTAGTTTGAGAAGAATGGCGTATGACGTCCACCCTCTTCTTTTGATAATACATAAACTTCAGCTTTGAATTTAGTATGTGGAGTGATTGTTCCTGGTTTAGCTAATACTTGACCACGTTGAACATCGTCACGTGATACACCACGAAGTAAAGCACCGATGTTGTCGCCAGCTTCAGCGTAATCTAATAATTTACGGAACATTTCAACACCAGTTACAGTTGTTTTAGATGGTTCTTCAGTTAAACCGATGATTTCAATTTCTTCACCGACTTTAACTTGTCCACGTTCAACACGTCCTGTAGCTACTGTACCACGACCAGTGATTGAGAATACGTCCTCAACTGGCATCATGAATGGTTTGTCAGAGTCACGTTCTGGAGTTGGGATGTACTCATCAACTGCGTTCATCAGTTCCATGATTTTTTCTTCGTATGCTTCGTCGCCTTCTAATGCGCGTAATGCTGAACCTGAGATTACAGGTACATCGTCGCCTGGGAAGTCATATTCAGATAATAAGTCACGAACTTCCATTTCTACTAATTCTAATAATTCTTCATCGTCAACCATGTCAACTTTGTTTAAGAATACTACTAATGCAGGTACACCAACGTTACGTGATAACAGGATGTGCTCACGAGTTTGTGGCATTGGGCCATCAGCAGCAGAAACTACTAAGATACCGCCGTCCATTTGCGCAGCACCAGTGATCATGTTTTTAACATAGTCAGCGTGTCCTGGGCAGTCTACGTGTGCGTAGTGGCGTTTTTCAGTTTCGTACTCGATGTGTGAAGTATTGATCGTGATACCACGTTCTTTTTCTTCAGGAGCGTTATCGATTTGATCGTATGAACGCGCTTCCCCACCTAATTTTTTTGCTAATACAGTTGCGATAGCAGCTGTTAAAGTTGTTTTACCATGGTCAACGTGACCAATTGTGCCGATATTGGCATGAGTTTTCGAGCGGTCGAATTTTTCTTTAGCCATTTTGAAATCTCTCCTTAGAATATAAGTATATTATATCTCATGAGGGATTCTCACCCTCATGAGGTAACGCTATAACTCTGTTATAAAGCATTTCATTGGAAAAATCAATCAGAGTTGATTAAAGGGATTATTGACCTTTATTTTTCTTGATGATTTCTTCAGAAATTGATTTTGGAACTTCTTCGTAGTGATCGAATACCATTGAGTAAGTACCGCGACCTTGTGTGTTAGAACGTAAGTTTGTAGCGTAACCAAACATTTCTGCAAGTGGCACGAACGCACGAACGACTTGAGCGTTACCACGCGCTTCCATACCTTCTACACGGCCACGACGGCTTGTTACGTCGCCCATAATATCGCCCATGTACTCTTCAGGCATAACGATTTCTACTTTCATGACTGGTTCAAGGATGATTGGGTCACATTTTTTAGCTGCTTCTTTAAGCGCTAAAGATGCTGCCACTTTGAAGGCCATCTCAGATGAATCGACATCATGGTAAGAACCGTCTACTAAACGTGCTTTAACATCGATTAATGGGTAGCCGGCTAATACACCGTTTTCCATTGAATCTTTAAGACCAGCTTCGACGGAAGGAATGTATTCACGAGGAACTACACCACCGACGATAGCATTTTCGAATTCGAAACCTGCTCCCACTTCGTTCGGTTCGAACTCAATGTGAACGTCACCGTACTGACCACGACCACCTGATTGACGAGAGAATTTACCTTGAACGCGTGCAGCTGTTTTGAACGTTTCACGGTAAGATACCATTGGCGCCCCAACTGTACATTCAACTTTAAATTCACGTTTCATACGGTCAACTAAAATGTCTAAGTGAAGCTCACCCATACCACCGATGATAACTTGTCCTGTTTCAGGATCAGTATGCGCGTGGAATGTTGGGTCTTCCTCCTGCAATTTAACAAGAGCGTTAGTCATTTTGTCCTGGTCAGCTTTAGACTTAGGTTCTACTGACAAGTGGATAACTGGCTCTGGGAATTCCATAGATTCAAGGATAACTTGAACTTTTTCATCACACAGTGTGTCACCTGTTGTCGTATCTTTAAGTCCTACTGCTGCTGCGATATCTCCAGCATATACTGTCGAGATCTCTTCACGTGAGTTAGCGTGCATCTGCAGGATACGTCCGACACGTTCACGTTTACCTTTCGTTGCATTCTGTACATAAGAACCAGAGTTCAATGTACCAGAGTATACACGGAAGAATGTTAACTTACCAACGAATGGGTCAGTCATAACTTTGAACGCGAGTGCTGCGAATGGCGCAGAGTCATCAGGTTTAGCTACGATTGCTTCGTCTTCATCATCAGCCGTATGACCAACGATTGGTTTAACATCGAGTGGTGATGGTAAGTAGTCAATTGCTGCATCAAGCATTAATTGAACACCTTTGTTTTTGAAGGCAGTACCTGCTAAAACCGGGAAGAATTCAACGTCACAAGTCGCCTGACGGATAGCAGCTTTCAGTTCTTCAGCACTGATCTCTTCTCCACCAAGGTATTTTTCCATTAATTCTTCGTTAAAGTCTGCAACTGCTTCGATTAACGCTTCACGTTTCGCCTGTGCATCTTCTAAAAATTCTTCAGGCACGTCAGTTACTTCGATGTCAGTTCCTAAGTCATTTGTATAAGTGTGAAGTTTCATTTCAACTAAATCAACGATTGCGTTGAATTCGTCTTCAGCACCGATAGGCATTTGAATAGGATGAGCATTCGCTTGTAATCTGTCGTGTAAAGTTCCTACAGAATAGTCAAAGTCCGCACCAGTTTTATCCATCTTGTTGATGAATACGATACGCGGTACACCGTATGTTGTCGCCTGACGCCATACAGTTTCTGTTTGTGGTTCTACACCTGATTGTGCATCAAGTACAGTAACAGCACCATCAAGTACACGCAGTGAACGTTCAACTTCAACTGTGAAGTCTACGTGTCCTGGTGTATCGATGATGTTGATACGGTGACCATGCCACTGTGCTGTTGTCGCAGCAGAAGTGATCGTGATACCACGTTCTTGTTCTTGCTCCATCCAGTCCATCTGTGAAGCACCTTCGTGCGTTTCACCGATCTTGTGGATACGGCCAGTATAATAAAGAATACGTTCAGTAGTCGTCGTTTTACCAGCATCGATGTGGGCCATGATACCGATATTACGAGTGTTCTTCAAAGAGAATTCTCTTGTCATGGGTATTCTTTCTCCTTCCAGGAAATGGTTTATATTTAGAAAGATACCATAGGTACAGCAATAAATTGCAGATGCCTATGGTCAACTTTCATCTTACCAGCGGTAGTGAGCAAATGCTTTATTTGCTTCCGCCATTTTGTGTGTATCTTCACGCTTTTTAACAGCACCACCAGTGTTGTTAGCAGCATCAAGGATTTCATTAGCTAAACGCTCTTCCATAGTTTTTTCACCACGAAGACGTGAGTAGTTAACTAACCAGCGTAATCCTAAAGTTGTACGACGCTCAGCGCGTACTTCTACAGGTACTTGGTAGTTAGAACCACCGACACGACGAGCTTTAACTTCTAATACAGGCATGATGTTGTTGATAGCTTCTTCGAAGACTTCCATCGCATCACGGCCTGAACGCTCTTGAACTAAGTCGAAAGCTGAATAAAGAATTTTTTGAGCAGTACCACGTTTACCATCAATCATAATTTTGTTGATTAATTTAGTAACCAATTTTGAATTATGAATTGGATCCGGTAATACGTCTCTTTTTGCAACAGGTCCTTTACGAGGCATGAGTATATCCTCCTTCCACAGTATATTTGTTTGCTGTTTTAGTGTCTAGCGGGACAGTAATATTTACAGAAATGAAATATTATTTTTTAGCTTTAGGGCGTTTTGCACCGTATAATGAACGGCTTTGCATACGACCGTCAACACCTGAAGTATCTAACGCACCACGAACGATATGGTAACGTACCCCTGGTAAATCTTTTACACGTCCACCACGAATAAGTACAACACTGTGTTCTTGTAAGTTGTGGCCGATACCAGGAATGTAAGCATTAACTTCGATATTATTTGATAAACGTACACGTGCATATTTACGTAACGCTGAGTTAGGTTTTTTAGGAGTCATAGTACCTACACGAGTACAAACACCACGTTTTTGTGGAGATGCAACATCTGTAGCTTTTTTCTTATGACTGTTGTAACCTTTGTTCAATGCAGGTGCAGTTGATTTTTTAATTTTAGAAGTACGAGGCTTCTTAACTAATTGGTTAATAGTAGGCATTTTAATTGTCCTCCTCTCTGGTCTTTAATTCCACACATCCAGGTGGTTCATTTTTTGGATAAATAAAAATTTTGTAAGTTTAGCGGCTTACAAACCACTTTTCAAATGAGCTGCGACAGTCGCTCTCACTTGAATTCCAAATTCACCGCCGAGCGATCTACTGGAATCACTATACGTTATTGGAAGTTGCTGCTCATGTGCCATTAACAGCACATCGGTTAATAAGTGGACTTGAACATCTTCAGCAATCACAAGTGACGCTGCACGGTGTTCCTTTAATGCCTTAAGCGTTTCCTTAAGACCCACTACATATTGATTAGAATGAACTTTTTCATTAGACATCATATCCTCCAAAGCGCTTCTGCATCAACCTTAATAATTCTAACACCTATCATACTCACTGTCAACAATATATCTTGTATTAATCTCTGCATTTTAAACGGAATTTCAACAGTGCTTTTAAGAGAAAATCATGCTATTAATAAAAGAACGGATCCTATTAAGGATCCGTTAATTATTATTCTGTGACGAATGCTTCTTCCGGTTCAAATTCAGGAGTTCCTTTTTCGTATTTCACGCCAGAGTAGCGTCTCATACCTGTACCCGCTGGAATTAATTTACCGATGATAACATTCTCTTTAAGACCAAGTAAGTCATCACGTTTACCTTTAATTGCTGCATCTGTTAACACACGAGTTGTTTCCTGGAATGACGCTGCTGACAAGAAACTTTCTGTTTCAAGTGATGCTTTTGTAATACCAAGCAGCACTGGTTTAGCAGTTGCAGGGCGTTTTCTGTTTTTGAAGACATCGCGGTTGGCATCTGTAAATACGTGAATATCGACTAATGCGCCTGGTAACAAGTTCGTATCGCCTGCTTCGATGATGCGGACTTTACGTAACATTTGACGTACCATGACCTCAACGTGCTTATCTGAGATTTCTACCCCCTGCATACGGTAAACTTTCTGTACTTCTTTCAGTAAGTAGCTTTGTGTCGCATTCAGACCAGCGACTGCAAGCAGTTCTTTCGGCTCGATAGAACCTTCAGTCATGACTTCACCACGGCTGACTTTTGTGCCCACTTCTACTTTAAGTCTTGCTGTTGCAGGTGCAAGGTACGGACGTACTTCATTCTCGCCTTTAACTTTGATTTCCTGCATGCGGTCTTTCACGATATTGATCTCAATGACTTCACCATTGATTTCAGAAATGATCGCCTGACCTTTTGGATTACGCGCTTCGAATAACTCCTGAATACGCGGTAAACCTTGTGTAATATCGGCACCGGCTACCCCGCCTGTATGGAATGTACGCATTGTAAGCTGTGTACCTGGTTCACCGATAGATTGTGCAGCGATTGTTCCGACTGCTTCACCGACTTCAACTTTTTCACCTGTTGCAAGGTTTTTACCGTAACATTTCTCACAGACACCGTGACGTGTGTTACAAGTAAATGCTGAACGGATATGCATCTCTTCAATGCCTGCATCGACGATATTTTTAGCGATTTCAGCAGTGATCAGTTCGTTTACACTCACTAATACTTCTTTTGTTTCAGGATGACGCACTGTCTCGCGGGAGTAACGACCTTCAAGACGTTCAATGAACGGTTCAATCAACTCTGAACCTTCTTTAATAGCAGATACCGGTAAACCTCTATCTGTGCCGCAGTCAGCTTCGCGGACGATAACATCCTGTGCCACGTCAACAAGACGACGTGTCAAGTAACCTGAGTCAGCTGTTTTCAGTGCTGTATCGGCAAGACCTTTACGCGCACCGTGAGTAGAGATGAAGTATTCAAGTACTGTCAGACCTTCACGGAATGAAGATTTGATCGGTAACTCGATAATCCGGCCGGCCGGGTTGGCCATCAGCCCACGCATACCCGCAAGCTGCGTGAAGTTAGAGGCGTTACCACGGGCACCTGAGTCACTCATCATGAAGATCGGGTTAAGATTATCAAGGGAGTTCATCAGTTTCGCCTGGATTTCGTCTTTCGCTTTCGTCCAGATATCGATAACTGCAGCGTAACGTTCACTTTCAGTGATCAGACCACGTGTGAACTGTTTCGTCACTTTATCGACTTTCTCTTCAGCAAGGCCGATGATTTCCTGTTTGTCAGGTAATACGACGATATCAGATACACCTACTGTAATACCTGCACGTGAAGAGTATTTGAAACCTAAGTCTTTCATTCTATCCAGCATCGTTGATGTATCTGTGAAGTGGAACTTGTTGAATACTTCAGCGATAACCTGCCCGAGGAATTTCTTGTTGAATGGTTTGACAAGTGGTGTTGACTCCAAGTATTCAAGCAGTCCATGTTCTGATAAATCAGTTGCATTGATGAAGTACTGCTCAGGTGTTTTCTCTTCAAGGTTGGATAATGTCGGTTCATTGATGTACGGGAATGATTCCGGCATGATTTCATTGAAGATGACTTTACCTACTGTTGTGACAAGCAGCTTATTGTTTTGTTCTTCTGTGAATGTCGGGTTACTAAATGAACTTGCTCTTACTGCAATACGTGAGTGCAGGTGAACATAGCCGTTAGTGTAAGCCATAATGACTTCACTCGCATCTTTGAAGATCTTACCTTCTCCGATAGAACCTTTACGCTCAAGCGTCAAGTAGTAGTTACCAAGTACCATATCCTGAGAAGGTGTAACAACTGGTTTACCATCTTTCGGGTTCAGGATGTTCTGTGCTGCAAGCATCAGCATACGCGCTTCAGCCTGTGCTTCTTTAGACAGCGGTACGTGAACGGCCATCTGGTCACCATCAAAATCGGCGTTGTAAGCAGTTGTTACAAGCGGATGAAGACGGATCGCACGTCCTTCAACAAGTGTTGGTTCAAAAGCCTGGATACCTAATCTGTGAAGTGTCGGTGCACGGTTTAACAGAACAGGATGTTCACGGATAACGTCTTCTAGTACGTCCCATACTTCTGCATCCATACGTTCGATTTTACCTTTAGCGTTTTTGATGTTTGTTGCGATTTCACGTTCAACGAGTTCTTTCATGACGAACGGCTTGAATAATTCAAGTGCCATTTCTTTCGGCAGACCACATTGATACATTTTAAGGTTAGGACCTACGACGATAACTGAACGACCAGAGTAGTCGACACGTTTACCAAGTAAGTTCTGACGGAAACGACCTTGCTTACCTTTTAACATGTGTGACAGTGATTTAAGTGGACGGTTACCTGGTCCAGTGACCGGACGGCCGCGACGACCATTGTCAATCAATGCGTCAACTGCTTCTTGTAACATACGCTTTTCATTTTGCACGATGATACCAGGAGCGCCTAAATCAAGAAGACGTTTCAGGCGGTTGTTACGGTTGATGACACGACGGTATAAGTCGTTTAAGTCACTTGTCGCAAAACGGCCACCATCTAATTGAACCATCGGACGGATTTCCGGCGGGATAATCGGCAGCACATCTAAGATCATCCATGATGGATCATTACCTGAATTACGGAATGATTCAACCACTTCAAGACGTTTGATTGCTCTAGTTAAACGCTGACCAGTTGCTGATTCTAATTCTTCACGCAGCATTTTGAGTTCCGCATCAAGATCGATAGATGTCAATAAATCTTTGATTGCTTCTGCTCCCATCTTCGCAGTGAACTGACCAGGGAACTTGTCGTAATACTCACGGTATTCACGTTCAGATAACAATGATTTCTTCTCAAGACCAGTCGGACCTGGGTCTACGACAACATAAGATGCGAAGTAGATGACTTCTTCAAGAGAACGAGGAGAGATATCAAGTAATAAGCCCATACGGCTTGGAATGCCTTTAAAGTACCAAATATGAGAAACAGGTGCTGCAAGTTCGATGTGACCCATACGTTCACGACGTACTTTAGATTTAGTAACCTCTACGCCACAACGGTCACAGACCATCCCTTTATATCTGACACGTTTATATTTACCACAGCTACATTCCCAGTCTTTTGTCGGACCGAAAATCTTCTCACAGAATAAACCATCTCTTTCAGGTTTTAATGTACGGTAGTTAATTGTTTCCGGCTTTTTAACTTCACCAAAACTCCATGAACGGATTTTTTCAGGTGAAGCGAGACCTATCTTCATGTAATGAAAGTTATTTACATCAATCAAAGCCCTACCTCCTCAAGTTTTATATTAATCAAGCGAATGAGTATTTAACACCATCTGACAACAGTTGATTTTATAATCTTCAAGCTTAACTGTTAAATATATCATCACCAATTATTACTGGTTGATGCTTAGGCATCAGCCAGTAACAATCTCGATGCAAAGTTTGCTATTATTCAAACTAAAATTCTAGTGACGAATTGTCTGCTTTGGCGACTCCTGCGGAAAAACGAAACAAGCGAGACTACAGGCTCGCGTTTCGTCCGCGGAAAGCGTCCAAGGCTTAACAAGTCGTAAGAATAGTTGTCAGAAATAGTAATACTCAAGCTGTTCTAATGCTCATTTCTCGTCAGACAGTTATTATTCAGTGATTTCAGCCTGCTGCTGGCGGTCAAGCGTGATTTTGTTGTCGATGAAGTCATCATCTTCAAGATCGCGCATTTCGATTTCTTCGTCTTTGTTGTCCATCACTTTGACATCCAGCCCTAAACTTTGCAGTTCTTTCATCAATACGCGGAATGATTCAGGAACACCTGGTTTAGGAATGTTTTCACCTTTGACGATTGCTTCGTATGTTTTCACACGGCCGACCGTATCATCTGATTTGTACGTCAGAATTTCCTGTAATGTGTAGGCAGCACCGTATGCTTCAAGTGCCCATACTTCCATCTCACCGAAACGTTGTCCACCGAACTGGGCTTTACCACCAAGCGGCTGCTGTGTCACTAATGAGTAAGGACCTGTTGAACGTGCGTGAAGTTTATCATCGACCATGTGCGCAAGTTTCAGCATGTACATGACACCGACAGATACACGGTTATCGAATGGTTCACCAGTACGACCGTCATAAAGGACAGTTTTACCGTCACGAGCCATACCCGCTTCTTCAATCGTTGACCAGACATCTTCATCGCTCGCACCATCAAATACTGGAGAAGCAACGTGCAGGCCTAAGTTTTTCGCCGCCATACCTAAGTGCAGCTCAAGAACCTGACCGATGTTCATCCGTGATGGTACACCCAGTGGGTTTAACATGATGTCAATCGGTGTACCGTCAGGCATGAACGGCATATCTTCTTCCGGTAAAATACGTGAGATAACACCTTTGTTACCGTGACGACCACACATTTTGTCGCCGACGTGAATTTTACGTTTCTGGACGATGTAGACGCGTACTAACTGATTGACACCAGGAGACAGTTCATCGCCGTCTTCACGGTTGAAGACTTTAACATCAAGAACGATACCGCCTGCACCGTGAGGCACACGCAGTGATGTATCGCGGACTTCACGTGCTTTTTCACCGAAGATTGCATGTAACAGACGCTCTTCAGCTGTCAGTTCCGTTACCCCTTTAGGCGTCACTTTACCGACTAAAATATCGCCGTCTTTAACTTCTGCACCGACGTAAATAATACCGCGGTCGTCCAAGTTTTTAAGTGCGTTATCAGACACATTCGGGATATCACGTGTAATTTCTTCAGGTCCGAGTTTAGTGTCACGTGCTTCTGATTCATATTCTTCAATATGGATAGAAGTATAGACGTCATCTTTCACAAGACGTTCACTCATAATAACCGCATCCTCGTAGTTATAACCATCCCAAGTCATGAAGCCGACAACAACGTTACGGCCAAGTGCCATCTCACCAAGTTCCATCGAAGGACCATCAGCTAAGATTTCACCTTTTGTCACGACATCACCTACAGCGATGATCGGACGCTGGTTGTAACATGTACCTGAGTTAGAACGAGCAAATTTAGATAATTTGTAAGTATCTAAATCTGTTTCAATTTCTTTGCCGTTTTCTTCAATGATACGGCGTACTTTAATTTGACGTGCTTCAACATGTTCCACGCGTCCTTTGTATTTCGCAACGACAGCGGCACCTGAGTCACGGGCAGCGACGTGTTCCATACCTGTACCAACAAATGGTGCTTCAGGAATCATCAGCGGCACTGCTTGACGCTGCATGTTCGCACCCATCAATGCACGGTTGGAGTCATCGTTCTCTAAGAACGGGATACAAGCCGTCGCAGCAGATACAACCTGCTTCGGTGATACGTCCATGTAGTCCATACGTTCGCGGGCCATTGTTGTATTGTCACCACGGAAACGGCAGACAATCTCGTCATCAATGAAAGCACCGTTGTCATCAAGACGGGCATTCGCCTGAGCAACAACGTAAGCATCTTCTTCATCTGCTGTTAAGTAGTCGATCTGTGATGTTACTTGATTTGTTTCAGGGTCGACTTTACGGTACGGTGTCTCGATGAAACCAAACTCATTCACACGTGCATAGCTTGATAATGAGTTGATCAAACCGATGTTCGGCCCCTCTGGTGTTTCGATCGGACACATACGGCCATAGTGAGAGTAGTGAACGTCACGTACTTCCATGCCGGCACGCTCACGCGTTAAACCACCGGGTCCTAATGCAGACAGACGGCGTTTATGTGTCAGCTCGGCTAATGGGTTCGCCTGGTCCATGAATTGTGATAACTGCGAGCTGCCAAAGAATTCTTTAGTAGATGCAATCACTGGACGGATATTGATTAACTGCTGCGGCGTGATAGATTCAGTGTCCTGAATACTCATACGTTCGCGTACAACACGTTCCATACGAGACAGACCAATCCGGAACTGGTTCTGTAATAATTCACCGACTGAACGCAGACGACGGTTACCTAAGTGGTCGATGTCATCTGTATCACCGACACCATGCAGTAAGTTGAAGAAGTAGCTGATAGAAGCAACGATGTCAGCTGGTGTAATACATTTCACTTCGTCATCCGGGAATGCATTACCGATAACTGTTGTTGTGCGTTTTTCTTCATCACCAGGGATGTAGACTTTCACTGACTGGATTTCTACAGGCTCATCTAATAAACCGTTCTCCAAATCATACACTTTGCGGTTTGCGTTATTTTCAAGAACTTCCATAATGTTGTCAAGGTTACGGCGGTCAAGAACAGTGCCTTCCTCAGCAACGATTTCACCAGTTTCAACATCAACAATCGGCTCAGCGAGTGTCTGATTGAACAGACGGTGTTTTAAATGAAGTTTTTTATTCATTTTATAACGACCGACGCTTGCTAAGTCATAGCGTTTTGGGTCGAAGAAACGAGAATATAACAGGCTTCTTGCGTTGTCCACTGTTGGTGGCTCGCCTGGGCGTAAACGCTCGTATATTTCAAGCAATGCTGTTTCTACTGAATCTGTGTTGTCTTTATCTAATGCATTACGCAAGTATTCACTCTCACCTAATAAATCAACGATTTCCTGATCAGATGAGAAACCAAGCGCACGTAACAATACCGTAATCGGTAATTTACGCGTACGGTCAATACGAACAAATACAACGTCTTTCGCGTCTGTTTCATATTCCAGCCAAGCACCACGGTTAGGGATAACTGTTGCACCAAAACTTACTTTACCGTTCTTATCAACTTTGTCATTGAAGTAGACGGACGGTGAGCGCACTAATTGAGAAACGATAACACGTTCTGCACCATTAATCACGAAAGTACCAGTGTCTGTCATAATCGGGAAATCTCCCATGAAGACTTCCTGTTCTTTCACTTCACCAGTTTCCTTGATGATCAGTCGGACTTTTACACGGAGTGGCTTAGAGTAAGTAGCATCATGATTTTTGGCTTCATCTAAATCATACTTTGGTTCACCCAATTTATAATCGACGAATTCTAAAGAAAGATTACCTGTGAAGTCTTCGATTGGAGAAATGTCGCGGAACATTTCAAGAAGGCCTTCTTTCAGGAACCATTCATAAGATTTTGTTTGAATCTCAATTAAGTTTGGTAGTTCTAAAATTTCGGAGATACGCGCGTAACTTCTACGTTTGCGGTGTCGTCCATACTGGATAAGTTGACCTGTCAACAGATTCACCCCTCAAAAATTGTGGTTACCTTACTCTCCGGCAGACATAAGACAAAAAGAAAACGGAATCTAAATAAACCCCATTTTCGTTTGTTTTCGACTTAGTTCTGCCAAATATGAGCTAGAAAAGTACACACTTATTGAATTTAAATTTTTACATTCTATTACTATAACAGACTGCCTTTATAAGGTCAACCTTTTACACTCTTTAAAATATAATAGCCTTTGTCTTTTGTCACAATTTCTACATTTCCGAATAGCTGCTGCAGGCGTTTCTTTGCAGACGGCATACCCTGCTTTTTCTGAATGACGACAAATAGCGCGCCGCCTCCATCAAGAAACTCATAGCTTTGATCCAGAATTTTTGATACGACATCTTTCCCTGCACGGATCGGCGGGTTAGTCAGTATCGCATCAAATGTGCCTGCTACTGAATCGAGCGCATCACTTTTATAAATACGTGTATTATCAATATCGTTATTCTTCTTATTTTCTTCTGCCAGGCTAAGCGCACGGGCATTGACATCAATCATATCGACCAGGCTCTCCTGACGCACTTTAGCAACCATCAGCCCGATCGGACCATAGCCACAGCCGACATCAAGAATGCGCGGATAACTGCCCGCATCCTTAAGAAACGCTTTGACCAGAACGTCCGATCCATAATCAATGCCGCCTTTTGAGAAGACACCGCTATCCGTCTTCAGCTCAAGACTGTAAGATTCATAACGGTAAGTGAACATGGACGGATTTGACTCAACATCCTGTTCCTCACTATAATAATGACTCATCATTGACCTCCAGTGCAGGTGAAAATTATAAAGTATAAAAAGAAAACCCGTTATCAATAATAACGGGTTTTTAATGGAAGTGACAAATTATTTAACTTCTACTACTGCGCCAGCTTCTTCTAATTTAGCTTTTAATTCTTCAGCTTCGTCTTTAGAAACGCCTTCTTTAACAGTTTTAGGAGCGTTGTCTACTAAGTCTTTAGCGTCTTTCAAGCCAAGACCAGTTGCTTCTTTAACAGCTTTAACAACTTTGATTTTTGAAGATCCAGCAGATACTAATTCTACGTTGAATTCAGTTTGTTCTGCTTCAGCAGCGCCTGCTGCTGCGCCAGCTGCTGCTACAGGAGCTGCTGCTGTTACACCAAATTCTTCTTCAATAGCTTTTACTAAGTCGTTTAATTCTAATACTGACATTTCTTTAATCGCGTCGATGATTTGTTCTTTAGTCATGATTTTATTTCCTCCGTTTTTTTATTAGTTTATTTTATGCTTCTGTTGATTCAGATGCTTCTTCTGCTGCAGGAGCTTCAGCTGGTGCTGCTGCTTCTGTACCAGTTTCTTTTTGTTCGCCGACTGCTTTAACCGCATAAGCGAAGTTTCTCATTGGTGCTTGTAATACTGAAAGAACCATAGAGATAAGACCTTCTTTTGAAGGAAGTGAAGCGATTGCTTTAACTTCTGCTTCAGAAGTCACTTTACCTTCGATGATACCTGCTTTAATTTCTAATTTCTCATTTGTTTTAGCGAAATCAGCAATGATTTTAGCAGGTGCAACAACTTCCTCGTTAGAGAATGCGATTGCGTTAGGACCAGTAAGGAATTCTTCAATTCCTTCGATACCTGCCGCAGTAGCAGCACGACGTACCATCGTATTTTTGTATACGCGGAATTCGATGCCTGCTTCACGAAGTTGTTTACGTAGTTCAGTTACTTGCGCAACTGTTAAACCACGGTAGTCAACAATAATTGTAGATACTGAGTTTTTGAACTGCTCAGTGATCACTTCAGTTTGTTGTTGTTTAAGTTCAACTGCTTTAGACATTATGACACCTCCATTTAGATTTTCGTGCTTTTCTAATATGAATTAAAAAAGCACTTTTCACCTATGGCAAAAAGTGCTTGAACGTTATCAAGTCAATTTTCACCTCGGCAGGATGATTAAGCTGTCGCCCCTGCTGTCTTAGGTTATGAACACAAACTACACTATAACGTGTAGTTTGTAATCTGTCAATATAAATTAGTTACGGATTTCGCTTGGGTCCACTTTAATACCAGGGCCCATAGTTGTTGAAACCGCGACTGTTTTGAAGTAAGTTCCTTTAGATGATGCTGGTTTAGCTTTAGCTAACACGTCTTTAAGCGTGTTGAAGTTTTCCACTAATTTAGCGTCGTCAAATGATACTTTACCGATTGCTGCATGTACGATACCAGATTTCTCAGCACGGTATTCTACTTTACCTGCTTTGATTTCCTGCACTGCTTTAGTAACGTCCATTGTTACAGTACCAGTTTTAGGGTTCGGCATTAAACCTTTAGGTCCTAAGACACGTCCAAGTTTACCAACTTCACCCATCATGTCAGGTGTTGCAACGATGACATCGAAATCGAACCAGCCTTGGTTGATTTTGTTGATGTATTCTGTGTCACCAGCGTAGTCAGCACCTGCTGCTTCAGCTTCTTTTAATTTTTCGCCTTTAGCGAATACTAATACACGTTGTGTTTTACCAGTACCGTTAGGCAGTACAACTGCACCACGGATCTGCTGATCATTTTTACGTGTATCGATTCCTAGACGGAACGCAACTTCAACAGATGCATCGAAGTTAACTGTGCTTGTTTCTTTCGCAAGTTTGATTGCTTCTTCTACTGAGTAGAAAGATTGACGATCAACTTTTTGAGCGGCTTCTTGATACTTTTTACCTTTTTTAGCCATTGTTTATTTTCCTCCTTATAGTGGTTTTAGCGGAATTTCCTCCCACGTTTGCACTGCAGAACAATGCAAGAGCAGACGTCGCGACGTCTGCTTTCAAAAAACTTTTATTATTTGATTTCAAATCCCATGCTGCGAGCTGTTCCTGCGATAATACGCATTGCTGCTTCAACGCTTGCTGCGTTCAAGTCTTCCATTTTTTCTTGAGCAATTTGACGTACTTGATCTTCAGTCACTGTAGCAACTTTGTTTTTGTTAGGTTCGCCTGAACCTTTTTCAACGTTTGCTGCTTTTTTCAGTAATACTGCTGCAGGTGGCGTTTTAGTGATAAATGTAAATGAACGGTCTTCAAATACTGAAATCTCAACTGGAATGATTAAACCTGCTTGTTCTTGAGTACGTGCGTTAAATTCTTTACAGAATCCCATGATGTTGACACCTGCTTGACCTAATGCTGGACCAACTGGTGGAGCTGGATTCGCTTTACCTGCAGGGATTTGCAATTTAACTACTTTGATTACTTTTTTAGCCACGATGTGCACCTCCTATAATATCGTGATGTGGTCACAGGGTATGAGATTTACCCTCCCACTCAAACACGCATGCTAATAGCACGACCCTAAAATAATAGCATTTTTTAGCGCCGATTGCAAGTGTATTTTTACTGTTATTTTTTGATGTGCGTTATAACTTTTCGATCTGGTCGAATTCTACTTCTACCGGTGTCTCCCGGCCGAACATATCAACCAGTACTGTCAATTTGTACTTCTCAGCGTCCATTTCCTTGATTTCACCGACTTGGTTCGTAAACGGTCCGGAAGTCACGCGCACTTGTTCACCGATCTCCAGTTCAACGTCGATTGTTTTCTCGGACATCCCCATTGATTTCAAGATGAAACGTGCTTCTTCAGGTAATAATGGGTTAGGTTTTGAGCCTGCGCCTGCAGAGCCGACAAATCCTGTGACGCCTGGTGTGTTACGGACAACATACCATGATTCATCTGTCATCACGAGTTCAACAAGCACATAGCCCGGGAATGTTTTTTTCAGTGATGTTTTTTTCTTGCCATCTTTAATCGTTGTTTCTTCTTCTTCAGGAATCACAACGCGGAAGATTTGGTCCTGCATGTTCATTGATTCCAGACGCTTCTCCAGATTATCCTTGACTTTGTTTTCATATCCGGAGTAGGTATGGACTGCATACCAATGTTTTGTACTTTCTTCAGACATAATGTGCCTCCTTAATTAATTAGCTTGATTAGTTCTGTAATACCAAGGTCCACTGCAAAGAAAAATAAAATAAAGAACAGTACCGTCAAGACAACGATTGTCGTATCGCGCACTACTTCTTTGCCTGTCGGCCATGACGTCTTCTTCATTTCGGAGACGACGCCCTGGAAGAAGTTTTCTTTCTGCATGTTAAAGCCTCCTATAGAGATTCCTTATGAATCGTATGTGCATCGCATGTTTTACAGTATTTCTTGAGCACCATGCGCGTTGTTGAATCTTTTTTTGCCACCGTGTAGTTACGACTGCCGCAAACCGAACAATTTAATGCCACTTTTTTCAATGAGGTTCACCTTAATCTTATTTAATATACAAAGTAAAGTTTCACTTGTCAACGCATCAAGTGACCGAGCACCTTCTGTTTCAGCCGGTGATAAGCGTTTCTGATGATGCGTTCGTCCCGGTCTTCGCACGCTGAAATCTCTTCCAGCGTGCGCCCCGCTATCAAGTGTTTTGCCATGCGGTATTCCAGCGGGCTCAGCCCGAGCGTCACTGGATCAAGCTGTGCTGACAGCTCATTATAAATGCTGACGGATTCGGGCGATGCCTGCGTATAGTCGCCCAGTTCTTCTGTCAATGTCCGTTCTTTATCCCCGGACAGCGGTGCATCAAGACTAATGAGCGGAATCTTCAGGCGGTTCTGCTCTTTTCTGATCCAGTCAATAATCCGATATTGCAGCAGCCGCAAGTAATAGGGTTTAAATGTATCACACTTCGCCCGGTCGTAGTCAATGGCAGTGTGATACAGCAGAATCAGCGCCTCTTGATATAAATCATCATTATCTATAGCGCGGTGACGGCTCAAGTAAGTAAGTATGAGCATCCGCATGCGGACAACAAGCAGTTCAAATGCCTGCTCGTCCCCTGCTTTAAGCTCAGTAATTAACTGTTCATCCGACTTCGTCTCATAGCGTTCTTCAGTCTCAAAAAGAATGAATGTCAGCACTTTGAACAAAAGTTAACACTCCTTAAATGTATTCACTTAAGTTTACAATATGATGACAAATATTGACAAGGTCTGCTCATAAGATAATAAATTTACTTGTCGAGTCCACGCCTCAGCCGCTCAAGCCGCAATTTTGTCTCGTCATCGATGGCTATTCTCGTCCGCGGCTTAAACGCGTCCATTTCTTCCATGTCTTTTGCGAGCAGCGCCTTCTCTTCTTCAAGTTCTGCGAGAAACTCACGCGATGATACGCGCAGTGCACCCGTCCCGAAAATCGCATGCTGTTCAGACAAATCACTTGTCACGACTGTAATACGGGTGATGTGTTTGTCATACAGATCATAGACGAGACGTTCGATGACTGAATCCGCTGTTTCCTTCTCTTTGGAGTAGATAACTTGGACGCCGTGGAATACTTCTGTTGATTCCGTCCGCTTCACGTCATACGCATCAAACACACAGATCAGTTCGCCCTGCTGTCTGGCATCATAGTTGACAAGGTCAAGCAGCAGCGTTTTCCGCGCTTCTTCGAGCGATTCAAGTGCCATGGCTTTCAGCCGTGCACTCTGGCCGATGACATTGTAACCATCCACTATCGTATAGAATGCCTTCATCAGTCAATGGCATGACGCTTTCTATAAACTTCATACATCAGCAGTCCGGCCGCAACAGAGGCGTTCAGGCTGTTGACATGACCGACCATCGGCAGATGAACAAGAAAGTCGCACTTCTCTTTGACGAGTCTGCTCATCCCTTCGCCTTCAGAACCGATGACAATCGCAAGCGGCATGTCAGCGTCCATCTTCCGGTAATCCACTGATTGCTGTGCATCCGTGCCGCAGATCCAGAAGCCTGCTTCTTTCAGCCGGTCCATCGTCTGAGCGAGGTTTGTCACGCGCATGACCGGCACATGTTCAATCGCGCCAGTTGATGCTTTGACAACTGTAGCGTTCAATGTGACCGAGCGGCGCTTCGGAATAATGATACCGTCCACCCCGATCGCATCTGCCGTCCGGATGATCGACCCTAAGTTATGCGGGTCTTCAAGGCCATCCAGAATCATGACAGTCGCCGTCTTATCCTTTACCGCTTCGATGAAATCTTCAAGCTCGGTGTAGTCATACGGTGAAATCTGTGCAGCGATACCTTGATGCGGCACATCGCTCATCTGGTCCAGCTTGCTTTTCGGCACTTGCTGCACCATGATTTTCCGTTCTTTCAGCAGGTCGAGAATGGGTTTGATCTGCTGCTTGTTGATGCCTTCCTGAATAAACACTTTGTTGATCTCGCGGTCAGACGCCGCAGCACTTTTCACCGCATGTCTGCCGACGATAATATCTTCGTTCATTTCAGTTCCCTCTCTTCACATAGCGCCACTATTTGGTCGAGCAGTTCTTTCAGCCGCCCCTCTTCTCCTGCCAGCTGCAAGTAGCCGATGACCGCTTCAAGCCCCGTACTCTTCTTATAAGTGACGACATCCGTATTTTTTGCTTTCGTATGGCTCTTCGCATTGCGTCCGCGCATTAATACATCCAATTCCTGCTCAGTGAAATACTGTGCGTCAACGAGTGCATCGAACGTCTGTGCCTGGCTTTTAGCGGATACATAGAACGTTGCAGCGCGGTGCAGCGTATTAGGTTTCGCCTGCAATTTTAGTATGACATGTTCTCTGACATGGAGGTCGAGAATAGCGTCTCCTAAATAGGCGAGCGTCAGCGGATTATGGAGATGAGCAGCGTTAACCACGGCGGAAACGCACTCCTTGCGCTGTATCTTCAAGGATGATGTTCTGTGCCTTCAGCAGGTCGCGGATTTCGTCAGCGCGTTTGAAGTCTTTGTCCGCACGAGCTTGCTGGCGCTCTGCGATCAGTGCCTCTACTTCATCATCCAGCAGACCATTGTCTGCTTCCAAGTCCACCCCGAGCACATCGCTCATAATACCGAACACTTCAAGAAAGCGTTCAATGACGGACAGGTCAGTCGATGTATTCGCGTTATAGACATTCGCAAGTTTCGCAAGCTCATACCAGCTAGTCACCGCATTCGCTGTATTGAAGTCGTCATCCATCGCTTCTTCGAACTTCGACAGTATCGCATTGATGGCGTCAATCACTTCGTGGTGAGAGACGACATCGACCGCAATGGCTTGTCGTTCAATAAGTGCCTGATAAGCATTCTGTATTCTTTCAAGGCCTGCCTTCGCCGCATTGACCAGCTCCAAATTGTAGTTGATCGGATTGCGGTAATGGACGCTGATCATGAAGAATCTGAGGACGTTCGGATTGATCTCCTTAATGATGTCATGCACTAATATGAAGTTGCCGAGTGATTTACTCATCTTCTCATTGTCGATATTGATGAAACCGTTATGCAGCCAGTAATGAGCGAACGACTTATCGTTATGGGCTTCCGACTGAGCAATCTCATTCTCATGGTGCGGGAACGTCAAGTCGCTGCCGCCTGCATGAATGTCGATTGTGTCTCCTAAATGTTTGCGCGCCATGACTGAACATTCGATGTGCCAGCCCGGACGTCCTTCCCCCCATGGGCTGTTCCATTTAATCTCATCAGGTTTTGCTGCTTTCCACAGCGCAAAGTCAAGCGCATCTTCTTTCAGTTCGCCCTGCTGAATACGCGCGCCGACTTTCAGTTCATCGATGGACTGCTGGCTGAGCTTGCCGTAGCCGTCGAACTTACGCGTTCTGAAATAGACGTCGCCCTGGTTGGCATAAGCATATCCTTTGTCAATCAGCACTTGGATGAAGTCAATGATGTCATCCATATGCTCCATGACTCGTGGATTGGCTGTCGCGCGCCGGCAGTTCAGCGCCTCCGTGTCCTCGAAGTAAGCTTCGATAAAACGGTCAGCGACTTCCGGCACTGTTTCGCCGAGTTCATTGGCTGCGCGGATGAGTTTATCGTCCACATCAGTGAAGTTGGAGACGTAGTTGACGTCATAACCTTGATACTCAAAGTACCGGCGTACGACGTCAAAACTGATCGCAGGGCGTGCGTTACCGATATGAATATAGTTGTAGACCGTCGGCCCGCAGACGTACATCTTCACTTTACCTTCTTCAATCGGCACAAACAGTTCTTTGCTGCGTGTCAGTGTGTTATATAACGTAATCATCTGTAATCTCTCCATTTCTCGTCGCTTCTATCTGGCGTTCCAGTTCTTTTAGTTTCTCAAAAATCGGATCCGGTAAATCTGTATGCTCAAAGCTTTTGCCGACTTTCATACCGCACTGTCTGACGATTCTGCCGGGAATACCAACAACTGTTGTACAGTCCGGCACGTTTTTCAGCACGACTGAATTCGAGCCGATATTGACATTGTTGCCGATTCGTATATTGCCGAGCACTTTAGCACCGGCCGCAATCAGTACGTTATCACCGATATCAGGATGGCGCTTCCCGCGTTCTTTACCCGTTCCCCCGAGCGTCACGCCCTGGTATATCGTCACATTGTCACCGATTGTGCAAGTCTCACCGATGACGACGCCCATACCGTGGTCGATGAACAGCCGTCTGCCGACTGACGCCCCCGGATGGATTTCAATACCCGTGAAGAAACGGGACACTTGACTGATGACTCTCGCCGCAAAAAACAAGCGTCTGTTAAAAAACCAGTGGGCGACAAGATGCCACCATACAGCATGCAGTCCGGAATACGTCAGGAATACTTCAATCGGGCTGCGTGCTGCGGGGTCCTGTTCGAATACCATCGCAATGTCATCTTTAATACGTGTGAACATCAGTATCCTCTCTTTCCATCAAATTAAAAGACACCTCCGACTTACGCCAGAGGTGCCTAACTGAATAAACACGGTTCCACTCTTCATTAATGATTACTATCATTCACTCATTAAAATTATGAAATTAAACAACGGAAGGTGCATTCAATCATGTCAGCACACCCTTTCACCAGCCGGATGCTCTCTACTAGTCTGACACTATTTACTCTGTCTTCCTGATTAAGTTCTATTATAAGGCGTTTTAATGAAATATCAAGCACTTAAGCACAGTAAGGCGCGATTCGTGCAAGCACTTTCTCACGGCCGAGCAGCTCAATCGTGTTCGGCAGTTCAGGACCGTGTGTCTGGCCTGATACGGCAACGCGGATCGGCATAAACAAGTTTTTGCCTTTAATGCCCGTCTCTTTCTGCACCGCTTTGATCGCGGCTTTAATCGCTGCTGCATCAAATGTTTCCAGCGCTTCAAGCTTCGCTGTCAAAGCACGCATCAGCTCAGGCACTTGTTCACTGTTTACGACTGCAGTCGCTTCTTCGTTCAACGTCAGTTCTTCTTTGAAGAATAGTTCAGACAGTTCCACGATTTCACCGGCATAGCTCATCTGCTGCTGGTACAGCTGGACAAGTTCTTTCGCCCATTCAAGTTCAGCAGGCGTTGGATTCTCAGGTACAAGCCCTGCTTTTGTCATATGAGGCAGCGTCATCTCAAACACTGTATCCAGGTCCTGCTCTTTCATGTACTGATTGTTGATCCATGCAAGCTTCACTTTATCGAAGAAGGCCGGTGATTTGCTCAGACGGTGTTCATCGAACATCTCGATGAACTGCTCTTTCGAGAAGATTTCCTCTTCGCCGACCGGAGACCAGCCGAGCAGGCCGATAAAGTTGAACAGTGCTTCCGGCAGATAGCCGAGGTCATGGTACTGCTCGATGAACTGAATGATTGAGCCGTCACGTTTTGATAACTTTTTGCGGTCTTCGTTGACAATCAGTGTCATGTGACCGAATACCGGGATGTCATAGCCCAGTGCTTCATAGATCATCATCTGTTTCGGCGTGTTGGAAATATGATCATCACCGCGGATGACGTGTGTAATCGCCATAAAGTGGTCGTCCACCGCTACCGCGAAATTATACGTCGGAATGCCGTCTTTTTTCACGATGACCCAGTCACCGATACCGTTTGACTCAAACGACACGTCGCCTTTGACCATATCATTGAATGTGTACACTTTATCCTGCGGCACACGGAAACGAATGCTCGGCTGACGTCCTTCAGCGACAAACGCCGCTTCCTGTTCTGCAGTCAAGTGCGCATGCTGTCCGCCGTATCTCGGCATCTCGCCGCGGCTGATCTGCGATTCGCGCTCTGCTTCAAGCTCTTCAGCCGTCATATAGCATTTATAAGCTTTGTCTTCAGCAAGCAGCTGCTCGACAATTGGATTGTAGATAGCGCTGCGTTCAGACTGACGGTATGGTCCATAACCACCGTCTTTATCAACGGATTCATCCCACTCAAGGCCGAGCCATTTCAAGTAGCGCAGCTGTGACTCCTCGCCGCCTTCAACGTTACGTGCTGTATCCGTATCTTCAATGCGGACAATGAAATCACCGCCGTGATGTTTCGCAAATAAATAGTTGAATAATGCTGTACGCGCATTACCGATATGAAGGAAACCTGTAGGTGAAGGTGCATATCTCACTCTTACTTTATCCATGTCTGTCACTCCAATTTAATTATTATTTGTTAATAATACCACAGCTTGTGCGGCAATTCCCTCTTCTCTTCCTAAAAAGCCCATCTTCTCAGAAGTCGTCGCCTTGATATTCACTTGATCAATCGTTACTTCCAGCAGTTCGCTGATAATACCGCGCATCGTATCAATATGCGGTCTGAACTTCGGACGTTCTGCTACAATCGTCGCATCAATGTTGCCGATCATATAACCTTTAGCTTTCACTTCATTGAACGATTCCTTCAGCAGAATTTTGGAATCCGCATCTTTGAATGCCGCATCTGTATCCGGAAACAGCTTGCCGATATCACCGAGTGCTGCTGCACCGAGCATCGCATCTGTAATTGCATGCAGTAAGACATCAGCGTCACTATGACCGAGCAGTCCCTTGGCATGCGGAATCTCAAGTCCGCCGATGATTAATTTCCTGTCAGCAGCCAGCTGGTGGACATCATAACCAAAGCCGATTCTAAACATTATATCCCTCTTTTCTTCAATAGCGCTGCCGCAAAATATAAATCTTCCGGTGTCGTCAGTTTAATATTATCATAGCTGCCTTGAGCGACATGAACTATAACACCTGTCCGTTCGACAAGCGAAGCGTCGTCCGTCCCTAAAAACCCATCGGCTTCCGCCCTTTGATAAGCAGTCAGCAGCACGTCGTATGTAAAAGCCTGAGGTGTCTGAGTAAGCCATAATGTGCTGCGTTCAGGCGTGCTGCTGACTTGTCCGTCGACTACGACTTTAACAGTATCTTTAGCAGGTACTGCAGCGATGGCTGCCCGGTTATTCAGCGCTGACTCATAGAGCGCGTCCAATGTTTCATGTGAAATAAACGGCCGCGCACCGTCATGAACCATGACGATATCGGTCTTCGGAATCACTTTCAATACATTATAAATGCTGTACTGACGTTCACTGCCACCTGCTATGATGCCTCTTACTTTCGGGAAATCATGCAGCAAAGTAGTCAGCTGCCCGATTTCATCTTCTTTAGCGGCCAAGTAAATCGCACTGCATGCTGTATGTGCCTGGAAGACTTCCACTGTCCGTCTGATGACCGGGATACCATCCACTTCAAGGAACACTTTATTATGACCGCAGCCCATGCGTCTGCCCTGCCCTGCTGCAGGAATAATCACTGTATACATTATTTATCTGCCACTTTCTTCGTAAAGATAATGCGTCCTGACGACGTCTGCAGTATCGACTGCACTTCCACAAGTTTCTCCTGGTTAATCAAATTTTTGCCGTGCTCCACGACAACCATCGTCCCGTCTTCTAAATAGCCGACGCCTTGACCTTCTTCTTTACCCGCCTTAGTGATCAGCAGTTTGAAGCGGTCGCCCTGCTGCACGACTGGTTTGATCGCTTCAGACAGATCATTGACGTTCAATACTTTAATGCCTTGAACCTGGCACACTTTATTCAAGTTATAATCAGTCGTAATCACACCGGCATTAGATTCTGCCGCCATTTTCACGAGCAGCTGATCCACTTCTTTAATCTCTTTATGCCCCGGGTGAAACTTCACCGGATGTCCTGTTTCTTTCAGTTCCTGCAGAATATCAAGGCCACGTTGTCCTTTGTCGCGTTTCAGGCCATCTGTTGAGTCTGCAATCAGCTGCAGTTCATCAAGCACACCTTGCGGCACGACAATCGTTCCGTCGATAAAGCCGCACTGGACAATCTTCAAAATACGGCCGTCAATAATCGCTGACGTATCCAGCAGTTTTGCAGCATCTGTGCCTTTGCGTCTGCTGCCTTGAAATCTTTCCGGCAGGAGACTTTGAATCTCTTCCCGCTTCTTCAGGCCGACCTGAAATCCGAGGTAGCCGAGAATGACTGCGAGCGCGATTGGAATCGTGTTTTTCAGCAGCGGGAAGCCGATTGTATCGAAGATCAGACTAATCATCGATGCGATCATCAGTCCCATCATCATACCGAGCGTCGCAAATATGATCTCCATGAAATTCCGCTTCAACAGCAGTCCTTCACCTGCCTCGATTAATGCCACCACTTTATCAATCAACCAGAAAAACAATAGTAAAAAGACAATAATACCGATTATGCCATCAACATAACTATTCAGGATGAGTGGATGGACATTCAAACTGAACACTTTAACAACTTCCGGAATCAAAAAGATTCCGAGAGAAGCACCGATAATAATAAATAATAACAAGACAAGTCTTCTGAGCATAACGTCACCTCCTTAATTAAATGCCAGTCTCAACGCTTCAGAAATATTTGTAATACCAACAATCTCAATGCCGTCCGGGAAGTCCCAGCCGCCAATGTTATTCTTCGGTATGACAGCACGCTTGAAACCAAGTTTCGCCGCTTCCTGTACGCGCTGCTCGATGCGGGCGACACGCCTTACTTCTCCTGTCAGGCCGACCTCACCAATGAAACAGTCATCACCACGCGTCGGTTTATCATTGAAACTTGAAGCGATACTAATAATGACGCTCAAATCAACTGCCGGTTCATCCAGTTTGACCCCGCCTGCAACTTTAATATAAGCATCCTGCTGCTGCAGCAGTAAGCCCTGCTTCTTCTCAAGCACTGCCATCAGTAAGCTCAACCGGTTATGGTCAATCCCTGTGGCCATACGCCGCGGATTGTGGAATGTCGTCGGTGTGACCAGCGCCTGCACTTCAACAAGCAGCGGCCGCGTTCCTTCCATCGTCGCGACAATCGTGGAACCTGCGACGTTTTTTGTCCGTTCTTCAAGAAACATCTCTGACGGATTCAGTACTTCGCTCAGCCCCGTATTCCGCATTTCAAAAATACCCATTTCATTCGTGGAGCCGAAACGGTTCTTCACTGCCCGCAGTATACGGTAGCTGTGATGTGTATCGCCTTCAAAATAGAGTACAGTATCCACCATATGCTCCAGCAGCCGCGGCCCGGCAATCTGGCCTTCTTTCGTCACGTGACCGACGATGAACGTTGCGATATTCATGTTCTTCGCCATGCGCATTAATTCCTGCGTACATTCTCTCACCTGTGATACAGAACCGGGTGCTGACGTCACTTCGGGGTGGAAAATCGTCTGAATGGAGTCGATGACAAGAAATTTCGGATTTGTCTTCTTCACTGTTTCGTGGATGATCTGGAGGTTCGTTTCTGCATAGACGCTCAGTTCACCGGCGTCTTCTTTCAGCCGGTCAGCGCGCAGTTTTGTCTGTCTGACCGATTCCTCACCGGAAATATAAAGCACGGCGTTATCCTTTGATAGGAGGGCACATACTTGCAGCAGTAACGTTGATTTCCCGATACCCGGGTCCCCGCCGATTAAAATAAGCGAGCCCGGCACAATGCCGCCGCCGAGCACGCGGTCAAATTCACGAATATATGTTGTAGAGCGCGGCGTGCTCTCTTTAGTGATGTTTTTAAGTTTTTCGACGCGTTCACTGGAAGATGATTCAGTGATTGCGGTTTTTGGTCCTTTGGCTTTATGTTCTATGACTTCTTCCATCTGGTTCCAGGCACCGCAGTTCGGGCATTTGCCCATCCATTTAGGAGATTGATACCCGCAGGCCATGCATTCAAACGTTGATTTCGTTTTCGCCAAAAAATTTCCTCCTGTGTCAATATGGTATTATTGTAAACTGTTTCACTCTTCAATACAATAAAACCCCTAATGCAACAGCATTAAGGGCGTTGTCCCGTGTTAATCTTACGGTCGATGATTATTTAATCAGTCAGCTTATACTTCTTCAGTGACGCGTTCTTGTTTCTCTACAGTGAACTCATCATTCTGATAATCGATGACAATGTCCTGTCCTGCTAATGTTTCGCCGCGCAGCAGTTCTTCTGACAGTTTGTCTTCGATGTTTTTCTGAATCGCACGTGCGAGTGGTCTTGCACCGTACTCAGGGTCATAACCTTCATCAGCAATCTTGCCTTTAGCCGCGTCAGTCAATGTGATGACAATGTCCTGTTCTTTCAGACGTTTCGCCAGTCCTTCGACCATAAGCGTCACGATTTCTTTCAGATGTTCTTTTTCAAGCTTGTGGAAGACGATGATGTCATCGACACGGTTCAAGAACTCAGGACGGAACTGATTTTTCAGTTCATCCATCATTGTTTTGCGGATAGTTTCATAATCCGGACCGACGTCGCTTGCACCGAAGCCGACAAACTTATTGTCTTTCAATTCCTGCGCACCGACGTTTGAAGTCATGATGATTACCGTGTTACGGAAATCAACTGTCCTGCCCTGTGAATCTGTCAGGCGACCGTCATCGAGCACTTGCAGCAGCATATTGAAGACATCCGGATGAGCTTTCTCAATTTCATCGAATAAGATGACTGAGTATGGTTTACGGCGCACTTTTTCAGTCAGCTGGCCGCCTTCTTCATGGCCGACGTAGCCTGGAGGAGAACCGACAAGACGTGACACACTATGTTTCTCCATGAACTCACTCATGTCGACGCGGATCATCGCATCTTCTTCACCGAACATCGCTTCAGCTAATGCTTTTGCAAGTTCTGTCTTACCAACACCCGTTGGCCCAAGGAAGATAAAGCTGCCGATCGGACGCTTCGGATCTTTCAGTCCGGCACGTGCACGGCGGACTGCTTTTGAGATAGATTCCACCGCATCGGACTGACCGATGACACGGTTGTGCAGAATTTCTTCAAGGTTCAGCAGTTTTGCGGATTCTGTCTCCGCGATTTTGTTCAGCGGAATTCCAGTCCACTGGGCAACGACAAGTGCGATGTCGTCAGCAGTGACTGATGACTCTGATTTCCCTTGTGTTTTCTTCCATTCTTTCTTTGTTTCATCTAACTGCTGCTCAAGCTTGGATTGTTTGTCACGCAGTGCGGCTGCCTGTTCGAACTCCTGCGAATGAACAGCGGCATCTTTTTCTTTTTTCACTTGTTCGAGTTCTGTTTCAAGCTCTTTTAAGCTTGGCGGTGTTGTATGATTACGCAGTCTCACCTTAGAACCTGCTTCATCGATCAAGTCGATCGCTTTATCCGGCAGGAAGCGGTCAGAAATGTAGCGGTCACTCATCTTCACTGCTGCTTCCAGCGCTTCGTCTGTGATTGTGATGCGGTGATGCGCTTCGTAACGGTCACGCAGTCCTCTAACGATTGCAATCGCATCTTCGACGTTCGGTTCATTGACTGTGACCGGCTGGAAGCGGCGTTCAAGCGCTGCATCTTTTTCGATGTATTTACGGTACTCTTCAAGAGTCGTCGCACCGATACATTGCAGTTCGCCGCGGGCAAGAGCAGGTTTCAGAATATTAGATGCATCAATCGCACCTTCAGCGCCGCCTGCACCGATCAATGTATGCAGCTCATCGATGAACAGAATAATGTTACCTGCTGAATGGATTTCTTCCATTACTTTTTTCAGGCGCTCTTCAAATTCCCCGCGGTATTTAGTACCTGCGACAACTGTACCCATGTCAAGACTCATGACGCGTTTATCTTTCAATGTTTCCGGTACTTCGTTATTGATGATCGCCTGTGCCAGTCCTTCAACAATCGCTGTTTTACCGACACCTGGTTCACCGATAAGCACTGGATTGTTTTTTGTCCGGCGGCTCAATACTTCGATGACGCGTGTAATTTCGCTGCTGCGTCCGATAACTGGATCCAGTACGCCGTCTTTAGCGATAACAGTCAAGTCACGGGCCAGGCCGTCAAGCGTCGGCGTTGCATGAGATTTTGCCGCCTGTGAGTTTTTCGCGCTCATTTCCGGGCTGCCGAGCAGCTTCACGACTTGTGCACGGGCTTTTGTGATGTTCAAGTCAAGGTTTGCCAGCACACGTGCCGCTACTCCTTCGTTTTCACGGATCAGGCCGAGCAGAATATGCTCTGTACCGACAAATGAGTGGTTCAGTTTACGCGCTTCGTCGAGTGACAGTTCAATGACTTTCTTCGCGCGCGGTGTATATTGAATCGTTCCTGACATTTCAGAACCGTGACCGATTAACTGTTCTACTTCTGTAATAATCTTTTCTTCTGTTACATCAAATGTTGCTAATACTTTAGCCGCAATGCCTTCCGGTTCTCTGACAAGGCCTAATAATAGATGCTCTGTACCGATATTGTTATGCTGTAACCTAATAGCTTCTTCCTGTGCGTGAGCGAGTACGCGCTGCGCACGTTCTGTTAATTTTCCAAACACGATATAGTTCCTCCTTTAAAGATGCTCTCTCAGCATCTTAGCTCGTTTTTCGTTAACGGGTATAGCTTCTTCAAGTGTTGCTAGAAATGGCGGCTGAATCGCAACCATCAGCTCGTTGAAACGAAAAGGCATCGGTTCAACTATTCCCATATCGATACCCATTTTCAGTTCACTTAATCTTAAACTTGCCTCTTCAGCAGTGATCAGCTGAGCATATTTCAAAACTCCAAGGCTTCTATAGACACGGTCTGCCGTCTCGATATAATCATAATCTTTGAGGCGTTTACGCATGCCTTCTTCTTCAGTAATAATCTGCTCGACAATCTGCTTCAGATCTTCAATAATCGCTTCTTCTGTCTTACCGAGCGTCAGCTGGTTGGATACTTGGTACACGTGGCCGAGCGCCTGCGTCCCTTCACCGTAGATCCCGCGGATTGTATAGCCGAAGCGGTTAATTGCCTGGGCAATACGACCCATCCGGTTCATGATGGACAGTCCAGGCAGATGCAGCATCACACTTGCACGCAGTCCTGTCCCGATATTGGTCGGGCATGTCGTCAAGTAACCGAGCGTCTCATCAAATGACAATGTCAGTTTCTCGTCGATCAGACTGTCCACTGCTAACGCCTTGCTGTACAGTTCATCCAGTGACAGTTCAGGCCCCAGCACTTGTATACGGATATGATCTTCTTCGTTGACCATAATACTGACTGATTCATCCTCATTCAAAAACACAGCACCGTGGTCCTGGGCGAGCAGCTCCTTGCTGACTAAATGCTTGATGACCAGTATTTGACGTTCGTTTTTGTCGAGTGCGCTTAAGCGCACTTCTTCGTAATGAGGCTTGAGTACTGCTGATACTTCCTCAAGCACTTCGAGCGCAGTCTGCTCGTCATACATGAGCGGATGAACGAAGTTCTCAAGGTTTCTTGCAAGACGGATACGAGAGCTTAATATAATCGGCTGCTCGGTTTCCTGCTGCATCCAGTCGCTTAAAGTATGGCTCAAATGTTTATCCAGCATTTACTCCGCCTCGCTTTCCTTTAATGCTTTAATCTCATCTCTGACATGAACCGCCTGCTCGAAGTCCTGCAATTCTACTAGTTCCTGCAGCTTCAGTTCAAGTTCTTCAATCTTCTTGCGGCGGGCAATTTTTTCTGCTGATTTCAGTGGTGCTTTACCGACGTGCTTCTGGTTACCGGCTTGAACGCGTTCTACAATACGCGGCAAGTATGCCTGGAACGTGCTGTAGCATTTACTGCAGCCGAACTTACCGATATGCAGCGATTCACGCAGCGTCAGCCCGCAGTTCGGACAGGGTTCCTGCCGGCCGTTCAGTTCACTGGATGCCAGCAGATGCTTAAGCAGCTGGTTCATTGTAAATTCTTCTTCATTAAAGTTCATAAGCGTCCTCTCCTGACTACTGATATTGAAGCACAGTCAGCACGTTCTGCAGTATATTCGCACGTATGTGATCGCGGTACGGGACATCAACATAGAGTACGTCCCGGTGAATAGTCACAAGCAACAGACGTTTTTCGCGTAATGTAATCAGTTCGTTCTGATATAAACCTTCTATAATATGTTCAGCATTCTGCTGAGTGATCTGACTGCCAGTCATGTCTTTCAAATGATTGATGAAAGCAGACTGATTACTGGATTCAATTTTCGTGATACGTATATAGCCGCCACCACCGCGTTTACTTTCAATGGCATAACCATGTTCGTTAGTAAACCGTGTCTTAATGACATAGTTCAACTGAGATGGGACGCAATCAAATTTTTCCGCAATATGAGCGCGCTTAATCTCAACGACATCGCCGCTCTGCTCAAGCAGCTGCTTTAAATACTGCTCAATGATATCCGACATATTTTTCATGACTTCACCTCTTTTTGACCATCTTTGACTTTATTATATGAGCATTCTTTCTGAAGTGCAAACAATATGTTTTATTCTGTATTTACATACTGTTTATCATGCATTTACAAAAATTTTAAGTTTTTGTACCGCTTCCATTTTAAATGTAGTATGATATTAAAAGCGAAAAAATATAGCGCTATCAAATATAAAAGAGGTGTTAAAACTTGCAATATATAATTGGTCTTATCGGTTTAGCTGTCTTCCTGCTGCTTGCATGGGTTGTCAGTTCAGATAGAAAGAATGTCAGATGGCAGTATATCGCTATTATGATGGTTATTCAGTTTCTCCTCGCCTTCTTACTGCTTAAAACACCAGGCGGCGTATATTTAGTCAATAATCTGGCTAAAGGATTCGGTTACCTGCTAGGATACGCAGCAGAAGGTGTCAACTTCGTCTTCCCTAATATGGTGAATGTAGATAGTAAGGGCGCACCACTGAAGAACTTCTTCACGCAAGTGCTGCTGCCGATCACATTCATTTCTGCATTGATCGGTATTCTGCAGTATTTAAGACTACTACCGTTCATCATCAAATATTTAGGCCTTGCGATTTCTAAAATCAACGGTATGGGTAAGCTTGAGTCTTACAATGCAGTGGCTTCAGCCATTCTCGGTCAGTCAGAAGTCTTCATCTCATTGAAGAAGCAGCTGCCATACATTCCGAAACACCGTCTTTATACATTGACAGCGTCAGCGATGTCGACCGTATCATTATCAATTGTCGGTGCCTACTTCTCGATGATCAAACCTGAATACGTCGTGACAGCGATCGTCCTGAACTTATTCGGCGGCTTCATCATCGCATCTATCATTAATCCGTACCGCGTAACCGATGAAGAAGAAAATGAAGTCATTATGACTGAGAATGAGCATCAACAATCATTCTTCGAAATGCTCGGTGAATATATTCTCGATGGTTTCAAAGTAGCAATCATCGTCGGTGCTATGCTGATCGGTTACATCGCACTAATCGCCATGTTAAACGGCATTGTCGATGCATTCACTCCTGGCCATGTTAACTTCCAGACGATTCTCGGCTACGTCTTTGCGCCGTTTGCATTTTTAACAGGTATCCCTTGGCATGATGCTGTCCGTGCAGGATCTATCATGGCAACCAAACTTGTCTCGAATGAATTTGTAGCGATGCTTGATGTTCAAAACATCGTCAACAATAAAACAGGTGAGTTATCAGAACGTGCTATCGGTATCGTCTCAGTGTTCTTAGTGTCGTTTGCGAACTTCTCGTCTATCGGAATCATCGCAGGTGCCATCAAGTCATTGAATGACAAGCAGGGCGATGTCGTTGCCCGCTTCGGTCTGAAATTACTTTACGGTGCGACACTTGTTTCATTTATCTCTGCAACTATCGCAGGATTCTTCTTATAATAAAAAGCAGTCTGACATCAGTCAGACTGCTTTTATTATGAACTTTTACCGACAATACCGTCAGCGTCTCCGTGGTTATAGGACATAATCTCCTCTAATTCGTGACGACTACTGTCATGCGGTGCTTTCACACCTTTACCGATAGCGATGAACATGACAGGCATGTAGCGCTCTTTATTGATGGACAGTGCAGCCATCACTTCATCGCGTTCAAAGCCACCGATTGGATTTGTATCATAGCCATAATCTTTCGCTACAAGCATAAGCTGCATTGCTGCAAGATTTGCATCCATCATTCCCTGCATCTGAATATAGCTCTCGGGAGCGTTCGATAACGATTCTTTAAGAGCAGCGACGTTTGTTGTCATCACTTCCTGCGGCATATAACCAAGTTTCACGCTTTTACCATAGACCTTTTCAATATCATGAATATGCGTATTATCAGAAAGGACGAGTATAAAAGCAGCACTCGTCTCAAGCTGGCGTGTGTTGAAGCGCACGAGGTCTTTAATCGCGGCTTTTGCTTCCTCCGACTCTACAATCACAAAGCGCCACGGCTGCAAGTTAATAGATGATGGAGCTTTTGTCGCAAGGGCGATCATTTCTTCCATTTCTGCGCGTGGAATTTTAACGCTGCTGTCAAATTCCTTCACTGATTTACGGGATTCTATTGCTTCTATTAAAGATAAATTATTCATTGTTTACTCCTTAAATTATAATAAAACATTATAGCACGATATTAATTCAAGTAGAAATCATCTGTTTACAGCAAAAAAACAAGCCGCTGCTGCGGCTTGTTTATTTTGCGACCATTTCTTCGATAAAGTACTTCATTATTTTATAATCGTCGGTGAGCTCCGGATGGAATGAGATGCCGAGGTAATCGTGCTGTCTGACTGCGACCATTTTACCATCCACTTCACTGAGCACTTCGACTTCCGGTCCGACTGACGCGATATGCGGCGCCCGGATGAACACAGCATTGACTTGTTCCTCAATCCCTTTGACGTCAAGGTCTGCTTCAAAGCTGTCGACTTGGCGGCCGAATGAATTACGCTCTACTGTAATATCCATCTTCTTTAAATGACCTTCGTCATAACCGACAATATCTTCTGCCAATAGAATAAGCCCCGCACATGTGCCGTACATCGGCAGCGAACTTTGTCTTAATGATTCCGTGAAGCCGTATAAGTCCATCAGCCGGCGCATCGTCGTTGATTCACCGCCCGGCAGGACAAGGCCGTCAATATCATCGAGCTGTTCAACGCGTTTCACCGGGATTCCTGTATGACCGCTCAGCTCAATGTGCCTTAAATGCTCCCGGACTGCTCCTTGCAGTGCAAGCACTCCTATTTTCATCTTACCAGCCACGTTCCTGCATGCGCTGTTCTAGTGTCAGTGTGTTGATGTCGATGCCTTTCATTGCTGCACCAAGTTCTTTAGAAAGGTCACCAATCAACTTGTAATCCTGATAATGCGTCGTCGCCTGAACGATTGCACGCGCAAATTTCTCTGGTGATTCAGATTTGAAGATACCAGAACCGACGAATACACCGTCAGCACCGAGTTCCATCATCAGTGCAGCATCAGCAGGTGTCGCAACGCCGCCTGCAGCGAAGTTCACGACCGGCAGTTTACCGAGTGCTTTAATTTCTTTCAGCACTTCGTAAGGTGCGCCGAGTAACTTAGCTTCTGTCATGATCTCATCATCGTTCATTACTGACAGTTTACGGACTTGCGCATTCACTTTACGTAAGTGACGGACAGCTTCAACGATGTTCCCTGTACCTGGTTCCCCTTTAGTACGAAGCATTGCTGCACCTTCACCGATACGGCGGGCTGCTTCTCCTAAATCGCGGCAGCCGCAGACGAATGGCACTGTGAATTCATCTTTTTTCAAGTGGAACTCTTCATCAGCCGGTGTCAGCACTTCAGACTCATCGATATAGTCTACACCCATCGCTTCTAATACACGTGCTTCTGTAATGTGACCGATACGGCCTTTAGCCATTACCGGAATAGATACAGCGTTCATGACTTCCTCAACGATACGTGGATCAGCCATACGGGCAACGCCGCCTGCTTTACGGATATCACTTGGCACACGCTCCAGTGCCATAACAGCGACTGCACCGGCAGCTTCTGCGATTTTCGCCTGCTCTGCGTTAACAACGTCCATGATGACGCCGCCTTTTTGCATTTCAGCCATACCGCGTTTTACTTTATCAGAACCAACAATTTTAGACATTCACTACACTCCCTTTATTTCATTACATTCCTTACTGTATAATAATAACTGACATTAAAAAAGTATCAGATTTCATAAAAATAATAAGGTCAGTGATAATCATGGAACAACTCACTTATCCATTAACAGGAAATGATTTTTTATACCAGCAGCTCTATCAGTTCATTAAAGATGATATTTTAGCAGGACGTCTGACATTCGCTGAGAAACTGCCGTCCAAGCGCAAGCTGAGCCAGCATTTAAGTATCAGTCAGACGACCGTAGAAATCGCCTATCAGCAGCTTCAGGACGAAGGATTCATCTACTCGAAGCCGAAAGTCGGTTATTTTGTCGAAGATATTAAAACAGTCAATAGTGCTCCAAAAAATTCAATTGAGCTTCATCTTCCTTCAACGATAGATCATACACTTTCACTGACAATCGAAGACAGCCATCAGGCTAAGTTTCCATTCCAGCTGTTCAGAAAATATGCCCGCGATGCCTTCGAAGTAGAGAGCAGCATACTGCTTGAACGTGGGGATGCCCAGGGTGAGCCGGCACTGCGGAATGAAATCAGACGTTATCTTTACCATTCACGCGGCGTGCACTGCACCAATGAACAGATTATTATCGGCAGTTCAACAGAGCAGCTGTTTACACTTCTGACACGTCTGCTGCCGGATGCCACTTATCTTCTTGAGAATCCCGGCTACCCTTCTATCCGAAAAGTACTGCAGTACGAAAACAAGCCATTCAAAACGATTGATGTCGACGCAGAAGGAATTATCGTCAGCGAAATCCATAATCAGGGGAACATCGTGCATGTCACACCCAGCCATCAGTTTCCGACAGGTGCCGTACTGTCAGCCGGACGACGCACAGAACTGCTTGCCTGGGCAGGTAGAAACAGTGGGCACTACATTATAGAAGATGACTATGACAGTGAATTCAGATATAAAGGACGGCCGCTGAAGGCGTTGCAGGGAATGGATAACAGTCATAAGGTCATCTATATGAGTACATTTTCAAAATCTATTTTTCCAAGCATCCGGATGGCTTATTTAGTACTGCCTGAACCTCTGTTGAGACGTTATCAGCAGCTGAGTAATAAGCCGAATATCACTGTGCCGAGACATATGCAGTATATCGTCACACAGTTTATGCAGGACGGGGAGTTTGAGCGTAATATTAACCGTATGCGTAAAATTTATAAGCGTAAATCAGAACTGGCACTGAGTGCTTTAGCACACTATAAAGAAGCGATTAATATCTCCGGTGAGTTTGCAGGCATGCACTTTATAGTAGAAGTGAAGGGAAACGAAGATATCCGGCCGATTATAGACGACATGAATATTAAGATCAGCATGCTGGAAGATTATATGCAGTGCCATAAAGACAAAGCATTCAACAAATTTATACTTGGATTTGGTGGACTGGAAGACGCCGCGATAGAAGAAGTGATTACAAAGTTAATGAAGGAGTTAGTGTAATGTTCAAGGTCCCATTCGTTTATATAAACGAATGGGACCTTAAAAGAACGCAAAAAAAAGAGACCTGAACGGTCTCGATGCGGCTCATCGCAATTGTTTCTGCCCGGCAGCGTCCTACTCTCGCGGGACGTCAGTCCAACTACCATCGGCGCTAGAGAGCTTAACTTCTGTGTTCGGTATGGGAACAGGTGTGACCTCTCTGCCATCGTCACCAGACAGATGGGGTGAATTATACCC
>NZ_SCWC02000005.1 GCF_004359525.2 Macrococcus equipercicus
TGGTAATGAAATTGAAGAATGTGAATTAGGTGAGTTAGTTTCACTGTTAGAAGCTTTAAGTTCTGAAAATTATCAAACAAATTTAAAACAGATTATTAAACCAAACAATTACTTGGTTTCACCGTTCAATGATGTTGATTTATTTATGAACTCAAAATACTTTCTAGCTCCGATTCAAAATGAGAGAAAAAAACTATTTCTTTCTTCACCTCATAAATACTTTACTGTAAGCGGCCCTGCTGGAAGTGGTAAGTCTTTGTTTATTTATGATTTAGCAAAAACTCTTTATTCAGAGAATAAAAATATAAAAATAATACACTGCGGCTATTTGAATTCTGGTCATGAAACTCTAAATAGTTTATATGGCTGGGATATTTGTATGGCTCATCCAAATACCATAGAGGATAAAGAGAGTTTTTCCAATTTAGATGTTTTATTTATTGATGAAACTCAAAGACTTTATAACAATCAATTAAGAAATTTGATAGAGTATTCACTAGAATATGATTATAAAATAGTTTTTAGTTTTGATAATTTTCAAATTCTGTCGAATTCAGATCCAGCTAGAGAAAATGAACTTTATATAAACAATAACCTCGAAAACTTAGTTGAGCTGAGATTAAATGATAAAATTCGCTCTAATGCTGATATTAATATTTTCACAAAGCAAATATTCAATTTCCAACCAAATAGGAAACAAGTCATTAAAAAAGTGACCATCGAATATATAATCGAAGATGAAAATGTCATGAATTTCATACAGGCACTTGAAGAAAAAGATTGGGTATATATACCTTTCACCAGAAGCAGAGACAATATATCTTATCATCGATACTGTTATCACAATGATCATTTAAATTCACATAGAGTAATTGGTCAGGAATTCGATAAGGTAGTTGTTATACTAGATTCCAGCTTTTATTTTGATGTGAATAACATTTCTTACAGAGGGGATGCATATTATCTTCCAAGACAAATGTTATATCAAAATATGACAAGAGCTAAAGAACAACTCAAAATAGTAATAGTTAATAATTTCGATTTATATAAATCATTAAATAGAATAGCAATGGGCTTAGATCCACAATAGATGCCTTGGCTATATCACTTGTCTAATTAGATTTTCTACTTAATATAGGCTAACATCTAATTTTAAGCACTGCCTGGACTTTTACTGTTATATTTGCTATACTGTGATAAGTAATCCGAAAGGCGGCGTTAAAATGCCCTATGCAATTGACTTATTCTGTGGTGCCGGTGGATTTAGTGAAGGTATATTACAAGCAGGTTTTGATATAGTCTTTTCAAGCGATAAAAGTCCAATGGCACAACAAACTTATACTAACAGACATACACAATTAGGAATACTAGATGGGATAGATACTCATTTTGAACTGGCTGATATAAAAGAACTAACTGCGGAATTAATTTTCGATTCTATCAATAGATTAAAGTACGGTTCAATATTTGAAGTGGGTTCAATAGATGCTATTTTTGGTGGTCCTCCTTGCCAAGGTTTTAGTAGGCTTGGAAAGAGAAACTCAAGCGATCCTCGAAACATGCTTTTCCATGAATATTTAAGGATAATTAGAGATGTAAGACCAAAATATGTCGTGATGGAAAATGTAACTGGCATACTAGATATGTCTATGTTAGACTTTCCAAGCGTCATTGACGATGGGACATATGAAGGTCAGCATTTAGTGCCTTCTATATTAAAAGCTGAACTGAATTCTTTAGGTTATAATGTTCTTGATATTGAGATTTTAAATGCTGCGAATTATGGCGTTCCTCAACAAAGAAACAGAGCTATTTTTTTAGCATACAGAAATGATGTTTCTCCTATAAAATATCCTAAAATTCAAAATGACTATGTAACGGTGCATGATGCTTTCGGAGATTTATATAGTAACCATGCCTATTCAACTAATTATTCTTCTGATAGTGTTAAAGGACGTACTAATTCTAGAAAAACTAATTTACCAATTAAATCATTAGCACCTTCTAATATGGAAGTATCTAAACATGACGAATTAATTACTGAACGATTTTCATTATTTAGATATGGTGAGAATAGAATAAAAGTTTTAGATCGTATTAGAACTAGTGGTATAAATTTATTAGAACTTTCTCCAAGATTATTTTATGACACACTTTTTCAGTTGAACAATCTTACTAATGTTCAAACTATAAAAGACGAGTTAGAAAAATTAGAAGTTTTACCGACTAAAGAGCTGACTTCAAATTGGCTTACATTAACTAATAAGCAACTTTCTTTGTTAAGACAATATGATTCGAGCTACTCTTTATTTACTACCAAGCAATTTAACCAAGAATTAAGTACTTTATCAAAAAAGCTCGGTATTTCCATAGAGCAAACTTTAATTTTCTGGAACAATATTAAGGATTCCTTAAATACTGTTTATAGTGAGCAGCTCCTTCATCAAGAATTATTAAATGGAAATATAACTGATGAAATAGCAAATTCTTTATTAACGAAAAAGAATATTAGAAGTCGTTTAAATCCTGAGTCGATTTCACCCACAATGGTAACTTTGCCGGATGATTATATACATCCAGATTTCAACAGAATATTGACCGTAAGAGAAATGGCAAGGTTACAATCGTTTGATGATAGCTTCGAGTTTCTTGGCAAACGTACAACGGGGGGTAGTAAAAGAGCATTGGAAACTCCCCAATTCACCCAAGTCGGTAATGCTGTCCCTCCCTTGCTTGCAAAAGCAGTTGCTGATGAAGTAATGAAAGCATTAATGATGTGAACTTCCCTATTAATTTCAATAGGGAAGTTTTTATATTAATTCTATCTTTTCAATACTACCAAAAAGTAAAGCCCTTGATTTACTTTTTATTCTCCAAGCATTACCATGATTCTTCCCACTGTACTTACCTTTAGGAGTCGTATAACCTCTCCAATCATAGGTGATAACTCCTGTTTTTATCATTGCAAGAAAAGTAGCAAATTGAGGAGACCTTGTAAGCTCTACGGAGTGATATTTAAACTCGCATATATCTCCATTTTGTCTTTGATCAGCCTTGACCCATAAAGTAGCTGGGTGCTTTGCATGCAATTCTTTTTCTAGACCCTCAAATGTCCAAAATGCTACTACTTCACTTACTTTATCAGTTATTTTCTTCCTTATTTCAACTCTCTTCTCTTCATCAGCAACTTCCAAGTAAAAACCTATACTGTTCTGCGGAGAAATCTTTGTCCCTATAGTAACGTATAGACTCTTATGATCGGGATGTTTGTCTGAGAAGTAACCATAGTGTCGAGTAAATGCTGAAACTCTTGATTTATCAATAGGTTCAATGCTAGCTATATAAGTTCCTTCAAAATTCGGACGTAAAGTAAATAAAGTATCTAATGTTTTACCCAGTTTTGATTTAATTTCAATTTTTTCATCAAAATCAGCTTTTTTTGAATTATTCGCTTTGATTCCCAGCAAAAATTCTAATGTATCTCCTACATCCTTTGGTGCTACTTTTCCTATCCCTTTAGAGTTTGGATGATATCCTTGTCGAGCAATATCTTTAATTAATGGCAATAATTTATCTACCGAACTCTTAATATCATCTATCCCGAAAAATGAAGTGAGAAGTTCTTTACTGGGTGTATTTCTTGATGTATTTACTAAAATCACTTTAGGTTTATCATCTATGACAGCCACAGTAAAATACAGTAAATCTCCTCGAGCAAGTACTCCCTCCTCTACGAGCTTTTTAATTCCGTAAATGGAGAATCTAGGATCACTTCTTTTTCCTTTTACTTTATAAAAATTCATTCGTACATTTAGCTGATTGTTATTGTATATCAAAGTCGCAAAAGCAGAATGACCATTACTGCCACCATTTAGAAGTTTTTCGTAATCCAACACATTATAACGTTTTAGTAGTTCGCGTAATAAAACATTAGCATCAATATTATTTTTATTGAACATTGTGTCAGTTAACCTAATAAGTGCATATTCTCTGCTATTATATTTATGGATTAGTTGTATAATTTCCAATTCGTCAGTATATGGCTCAAAAATCATATCTTAATTCCTCCTCTTGTAAATAGTTTTTCTAATGGTTGATCTACTGTCTCTGATATTTTTATTAAAGTTCTTAAAGTCGGATCTATTGTTTTACCGGTCAATAACTCACTTAAAGTTGATTCACTTGCTCCTGGACTTGCTGACAAGCTCTTTTGAAATCTCTTTTTAGAGATGCTTTCTAAATTGTTTTTAAAAATTTCTAAGTAATTATCATCAATAAACTTGTTTTCTCTAAGGAAACTTTCATCAACATCAAACCTTGAGAACATACTTGAAAAATTTACATCTAATGCCCAAGCTACTGAGATACAAGTTGATAATTTAAAGCTGGGTTGAATGTTTTGTGAACAACTAGAGATTTTAGATATCGTTTGTCTTGATAAATTAGATTCTTTAGCTAATTGATTTTGAGTTATTTTTTTAATAACTAAAATTTTTCCTACGTTCTCACAGAAAAGAAATTCCATTCAAGTTTCCTCCTATTGAATTACAGTTATTTTATTCTTTTATGCCTTTTTAAAATTCGGTTTAGTTTACATATTTAAAGGCAAAAAAGCCGATGTACCCTTAAAGGAGACATCGGCTTTTAACTAACTAAAATATTCTAATGTAGGCACCTAATACATCAAAAACGTTGTAAAGTTATCATTTAAATTAAATTATTTGATAATAGGTATATAAATCGTGATAGTTAATATTAATTCCATAGGATTTATAAAAAACACTTCTTTTCTTAAACAATGTGTTAACAATTTCTTTTCTCTGTTCTTTTTTTGCATAATGGATTTTCCTATGACAATTCGGACATAAGCAAGTTATATTATGGGCAAAGTCAATGCTATAATCATATAAATCCTGTACTGCCATAGGTATTAGATGATGGGCTTCTATGTATGGTTTATTATTATAGTCGCTTATAAATGTTTGATGATTACTATTATATTCACACGTCCAGTTCGCTAATTCCTTAGCTTTATTGACTTCTATAATACTTCTAGGATATTTCATACTCGCATTATGATTAACTTTATTTTCTTTTAATAGTGGCTCTACTTTTTCATTTCTTTCTTTATAAGAATAAATCTCTTCTTTATTCATTTTAATGTTTTCATTTAATCCATTAATGTAATCATCTATGGGCTGTTCATATAACATTTTCAAATTTGTCAAAAATGAGAGATAACATCTTATAGCAGCATTAGGAAATCTAGCTTCTTTCACGTTATATTCACTAAACCCCTCAAATTTAGTTAATTTTTCGATGAGCTTGTATGAATAAAAGGAGTATGGATCATTTATAGTTGTGCCGGAAATATCATCAGCTATTAAAAAAATCCTTATTAAATATCTAGTATAAGAGCCAGCTTTTTCACTTTTACCATCCTTTGCTCTACCAGCCTTAACAGTTAAAGTAGAAGCAAATTTTTGATATTCTATGAAAAATTCTTGATGCTTAGCTTTCATAGCTATAAACTCTTGTTCCGTGGCTGCTATTTTTCTAAACAACCCAAGCCCTCCTTATCTTATATCGTTTTATTTTGTTTCTCGCTATCACTTTTTTCTGTCCGGTATCTTAACTATTTCATCTACTGTCATACCGAAAAACTCTGCAATCTTCACTAATTCCACTCCTGTGATGACCTGCTCACCATTCTCTATCTTTGAATATTTCGACGATACATGGCCTAACATCGCTGCGACATCTTTAGCTTTAATCTCCAAGTTTTCTCTATGCCACTTGATAGCTGTGACTAACTCTTCATTATCCATCATTTTACCTCACTTTTTTAAAGTGAGGATATCAATTTACATATAATAAAAACGAATTCTTCCCATCTTGGAAAGAATCCGCAATTCGCTCTATATTTATGATATAATAAAGGATTAATATTAACCCTAAAACTTAATTAAAACTTTCTTCATTAAAATTGAAACCCGATTCAACCAGCATTTCAGCAAATTCTTTTCCTTGAATAATTCTTATTCCATTATCTAAAGGTTCATTTTCAGCATTTTCTATTACTTCCCCAGTGTTTATTAACCACTTTATTACTTGATAATTGTTAGAATCCTCATCTTTTTCTACTTGGTATTCCACTAATTGTTTGACACCATCTAGATTTGAAATTCCCTTATGAAGTTTCGCTTGTACATAGATCATAATTTTTATCTTTTCAAATACAGCTTTAACATCAACATCAGCTATAAATTCGTTACTAGGCATTTTCACATTTTTAGCCGGTATAGTGACCTTATCTGCTCCGACATTTTTGAAATATTCTTTAATTAATTTTTCAAATGTAATATCCGTTAATGAATTTTCGATATAATCTTGTACTACTTCAATCAATTTAATTTTTGTTTGAAGCACTTTATTAGATACTTTTATCTTTTTTCGATAATGATCGATAACTTCTTCTACATCTTCCTTCAAGTCACCATGAAGCACTAAATTAGAGCCCTTAAACTTAAGTTTTTTATGTAATTCTCCAGTTATGTAATCTTTTCTTGAAATACCTTCCTCTATTGACTCCACTTCAACAACGAATCCTAAATCGTACGTATCTATGTGAGATACAGGCTTTCCCTTTACTTTGTAAATAGATACCTCGTTCGGTGAAGGAACTATAACAGTATCTCCTTCTCTTAGCGACAAGAAATTAAATAGAAACCAAGCTCTATGGCCCGACAATCCTTCTTTACCAACTTCTTTTACTGCGATTCTATATACTTCTCTTCCTTGTTTTGCGGCTTCAGCAAGCTTCTTTTTTTCTTCCCCGGTAAGTGTTCCCCATCCTATTGATAGCAGCCTTGTTTTATCATCTTTTGTTCCCAATAACTTTCTTGCTCGGTCTCCTTCATGAGTAATACGATGAATTAAATACATTTATAATCCCCCTTTAGATTTGTAGTTAACCACTATCATTAAAAGAAATATTTCATAAGCATTATATAATATTTGAAGCACTTTTATGTAAAATAACCTATTATTGAGAAAAAACGGATTCTTCCCATCCTGGAAAGAATCCGCAATTCACTCAATATTTATCATATAATATATAGTTACCCTTTGATTACTTCTATCATCTGCTCCTCAGGTAACTGCATGAGATGTTCTGCTGTCAGCTGGTCTACACTGATGATACTTCTATCTTTAACATAATACGGCTCAATATTACTGCTTAATGCATGTGTGATTTCCACAGTGCAGTTCTGGTGTGCCGCCATATGTTCTTGTATCACCATTAGCAGCTGTCTGAATGCTGTTTTACCCGGGTCATAATGCATCTCATACTGAAAGATGAATTGGTTGAGTGATGTTTTGTCTTTATAAGCTCGGTAATTCCCAGCTAATGCCTCCATCACTGGACTAATTATATCGTGATTAGATCCGATATAAATATAATAAGTCACATCTGTTCCTCCTCGATAGGTCGCTGATAGAGCATCAGATCCACTTTCGTCACTGACTCCCCGATGGTCACGACTTTGCCGCGCCACAAGTTGAACTCATAGTAATAACCTTTGTCTTTCAGCTGGGTGATTTTTAAGGGCTCATGTCTGTCGAAATACTTCGCGTAATGATTCTCCAGATAACGTACAATCAGCGGCTCAGGCAACATGGTCTCTACCCCTTTTTGACGTTATTGTAGCTTATGAGCTGTCCTCAAAGATTTATTTTTCCACTATGGAAATTTTACACAATAAATCTACATGTTATATTATAATATATTTTTACGTCACTCTGCTGTCAGCGCCTGTTTGATCAAGTTCTTCATCGCTTCCACTCCCGGCGCCTCTAGGTGGATGCCGTCTGATGCGAAGTATTCGGGATGGTTCACTGATGCTGTGTACCAGTCGATCACGTGTACATGGCGGTGTGTTTCAGCCGCTTCTTTCATCAGCTGATTGACATGCGCCTCATAATCCAGCGGCACTTTCGTCGTCACCAGGAAGACATCCGCTTTGTCGAAATAGCTGAGCAGTTTGTCCAGGTGTTCTTTTGTGAAGTCGCCGTTTGTACCGACATGCAGCACGACTTTGCGGGCCGGATGATTGAACGACTGATACTCGGCAGCAAGCGGAATCGCCTGATAGATATTGCGGCCGACTTTGCCGTCTATCTCTGCATCCGGGTATTCTTCTTTCAGCGCATAGTAGATGTCAACGAGCAGCGAATCGCCGATGAACAGCGGCGCCAGCTGCTGTTCTGCTGTAGTACCGGGATGTAGTTTAGCGAGCGGCTTCGGTTCAGGCAGTATGCTTGCCGTCGATGTCATCCGTGCTTCCTGGATCGGCGCATGGTAGTCGACGTATTTGTAGCCGGTGAATAACGTCACAGCGGCCAGTGCCAGTGCGACTGGCGCTGTTTTTAGCGATACGCCTTTTCTGAACGGCTGTTCGACCAGGTGATAGCTGAGGACGGCGAGACCGATTGTCAGCGCGATATCGATGCCATATATGTATGACGGCAGCTCACCTTTGTTGAAATGTGCATGTGTCAGCACGATGACCGGGTAGTGCCAGAGATACAGGCTGTATGAATAGCGGCCGATAGTCGTCAGCAGCTTCCAGCTTAAGAGCTGATTCAGCAGGCTGCCCGGAAAGACACATGAGGCGATGATGACCAGCGTGATGATGCCGAGTACACCGAACCCGCCCTGGTATAAGTAGCCGCTTGAATCACGGACGACTACGAAGGCGCCCATCAGCGTGAAGAGCGCCGTGAAACCTAGAATACTCATAATTGTTCTCGTCATGACCCCCGGTTTCGCCTTCAACTGGTGGACCGGCCAGATAAACGCGAGCAGCACCCCGAGCATTAATGTCTGCAGCCGGGTGTCCGTCCCGAAATAGAGGCGTGACGTGTTCATGCCCGGCTCGTATAAGTAGTTCATCCATAGACCTGAACAGACCGCAAGGAGCGCGAAATAGAACAGTGTCAGCTTGCGGTTATTTAATGTCAGAAAGAGCAGCAGCATACAGGGAAATACGAAGTAGAACTGCTCTTCGATGGCAAGTGACCATAAATGCTGCAGCGGCTTCGGATTAAATGACTGAAAGTAATCGACCGTATCATAAATGTACCACCAGTTGGTCACATAGAGCAGGACGGCGACGATGTCTTTTCTCAGCTGTTCAATGAGCGCCGGCTGAAAGAACAGACAGTAGTTGAAGACTGTCACGATCATCAGCAGCACGGCCGGGAACAGCCGCCGTATTCTTTTCATATAGAAGGTTGTCAACCGGATAGTGCCGGTCTCGCGATGTTCTTTTAAGAGCAGTGTTGTAATCAGGAAGCCGGAGATGATGAAGAACGTGTCGACCCCTAGAAAACCGCCGGGCAGTATCGCCGGATTTAAATGATAAATGATAATAGCAATGACGGAAATGGCACGCAGACCATCGAGCCCCGGCATATAAAATAAATGGTTTTTCGATTTCATGGCATTACCTCGTTTTGTAATATTAACGTAATATAAATGTAATATATTTCATAGAATTAATCAACAATAAGTAAATAAAAGTAAATTTTCCGATAACTTGATGGGTCTCCTCTATTGTACTCAGCAGCTTAAAGTTTTCTTAAATTAAGTGTCTATTCGTGATTCCATAACTTGGACGGAGTATAATTAAAGCTGTACTAATTAATTGATAAGGAGATGAGCATATGGATTTCAGAACAATAGTAGATTTTTTGAAGGACAGACAGTGGGAGAACAGAGAGCTCGGCATGGCCTTATTATTCATTGTCATCGCAAGTATATTCACTACACCGATTCTTGGCGTGCCGCTCGGAATCGCCGCTTACCTTTATGTCTATCAGCGGGAGAACATCGCACAGTATAAACGTAACAGAGACCAGTTTAAAAAATAATAAAAGAAGCTCCCTGGCGTTCACGGTTAAGTGATGCCGGGGAGCTGCTATTTTTTATAGTAATATCTTGTAAAGAACCTGCCTTCCAGACCCATCTTCTTATAGTAAGCTGCCATCTGCCGGGCATTATGATAAGCCCACATGACGTCTGTGGCATATTGATGGTGGCCGGGATTTACCGGATTGAAGCGCATCGAATACAGCGTGTGCTGATTGTCACGTGATAAGTATTCACTGTGAATAAACTCAGCGCCTCCTCTCACAGCCTTCTCCGGCGTGTCCCAGCCGCGCTGCTGCGCCAGCCGGGCACCGTCCATCACTGGGTTTTGGTCATAAGCGCCGATACCGAAGAAGTTATAATAACGCCGGCCCGGCCCGACTCGTCTCTCTCGCCTTTTTTGTTCAGCTTGATTCCCCGCGCAAGTTCACTTCTGCCCTTGCCGGTTTCAAGCATCGCATGGCTGATCAAATAAATCTCGTTGACATCTTCTTTCTTTGACGCCTGATGAAACGCATGACCCATCCCGTCCAGTATGCCCTGTCCTTCAAGCAGCTCATCAAGCGCCGATGCACGAATATGCTGCGACATCTTCAAGTTCAGGAATTGATAGCGCTGCTCTGGATGGAAATACAGTTTATCCGGCTGCATGAAACGGTCGATATCACCTGCATCTGCCCTTGTCCATGTGACACCGTCAGAAATCACAGGCCCTGCTTTCAACTGAAGATTCCGTGCCTGCTTGTATGTAGCATTCACAGTGATCCGCCTGTCTTCCATGCTTTCTTCATAAGCCGCAGTAGACATCTTAATCATCGTATAAATAGCAACCCCGATCAATACAAGAATGCCAGTCATAATCCATTTATTCCTGAGTTCAAGCTGTCGGTTCGTCATCCGTCTCTGTGCCAAAATAAACCTCCATGTTTAACCCGGTTTTAAAAGGGGTAATTTGTAACTATACCCCTCTTTACTATCTTGCTATACACCTGCAGCTCACTCCTGCAGGTGCTTTTTTCATCTTAACTTTAGCAAATAGCCGCGCCAAAAGAAAGATATCCTTTTCACAGAAATCTGTTGCAAGAAAAAACAAAATAAAAAAGCCGAACCCTGGAGGGCTCGGAGTGAAATTCTTAGTGGAAGTTTCCTTCATCTACTTTAACATAGTTAACACTTGTCTGATCAGTCACTTTAAATGTGTTGACTCCGAATAATACAGCTAATAATGATAATGCAACTAATCCTTTAGATAATTTGTTTTTCATTTTGCTTCCTCCATTTTAGGTAATAAATTTTTGAATGCTGTTAATTCTTGTTCATATAATTCGATTAAACCAATCTCATTCTTAATTTTTGCTAGACCGTAGCCGAGAATAAATAAATCTTTATCTCTGTCACTAATACTATTGATGTCCTGCTTGGCACCACAATACAAGTATAACAAGCGATCAAACAAATACATAATGTTATTGTCCAGGCACATAGTTATACCCTCTTGTGCAAACTCTATGCATCTATGATAATCATTGCTCATCATTAATAATCTTGCATATTGATAATACACTTTTACAGCTGTTTCATTATAAAGTTCATTACTTTTAATAATGTACTTCGCTTTTTCGATAGCTCTATCTGCTTTTTGCAGTTCATTAATATCCCGGTAGAAGATTGCAAGTGAGTTGTAAATGCTTGCTTCCAGTTCAGCATCTTTAAAATTAATATCTTTACCGGCTAGCTCTTCAAGGCGCTGGATAGAATCAAGCAAATCCTTTGAAGTGTAGGCTGAACACACTGCTTTCACCCAGTTAAAATACCGATATTCATAATCGGAGATTATAGTCTGTAACTGTGCATCAACAAATACTTCTAAAGTGTCAAACTCTCGTGACTCCAAGTAGTCCTGACATATCTTCTTACCTCTAATGGTGTTATTGAGTTTCTCCACTCCGAAAAAGTAATCCATGCTTACATTCAGTTTATTCGCTATTAAAAACAGTGTTTCTGAACTCGGCATGATTTCATTTTTCTCAATTCTACTGACTTGACTTTGCGTGCAAATATCTTTTGCCAGCTCGGATTGAGTCATTTTCACTTCTTTTCGTCTTTTAATAACTTTATCTCCAATGCTAATCGGCACAACTTCCCTCCTTCCATTGCGTAAATATTCTGAATAAGGTGCTATAAATAATATACCTCATAAATATATTATATGCAATATTGCATGAACACATTTAGAAATATTTTTCAGTTAATGTCAAATAAAAAATATCCTCCCTTTAAAGGAGGATATCGTCGTCATTCTTATAAAATTTTCAAGCCGCTTTTCTCGATATCTTTTGCGAAGCCTTTTACTGTATCAACTGACAATTCGTTAACGTCGCGACCGATATTCGGAATCTTCTTAACGACATCACCCGGACATGTAATGATGTCACAGCCGATTTCATCCGCTTGAATGACATTGTACAGTTCACGGCAGCTTGCCCATAACAGCATAACGCCTTCTTTAGAGTGACATACTTTTTCTGCTTCTTTCATCAGCGGCAGCGGGTCTACGCCTGTGTCCGCGATTCTTCCCGCAAATACAGATACGTAAGTCGGCACTCCTTCTTTTACCGCTTCAGTGATTTCTTTCACCTGTTCAATTGTGTACACTGCCGTCACGTTCAACTGAACGTCCTGTGCAGATAATTCTTTGATCAGCGGGATCATTGATTCGCCGTGTGTATTAACGACTGGAATTTTAACGAAGACATTGTCGCCGTATCCTTTTAAAATCTCTGCTTCTTTACGCATTGTGTCAAGATCATCCGCGAAAACTTCAAATGAAATCGATGCATCCGGAATGGCTTTTACTGCGTCCAGTGCAAACTGCTTATAATCAGTCACACCCGCTTTCGCCATGAGTGAAGGGTTTGTTGTGAAACCATCCACCTCTTTGTTATTGTAAGCTGATTTCATCTGCTCGATGTCAGCACCGTCCGCAAATACTTGTACTTTCAAGTCTTTCATTGTGATTCCTCCTGTAATTGAAGTTTTGTCATTTTCACTATAACTTTTATCTTTTCTAATTACAAACGAAAGAATCCAGTATTACAGTCGTGTCAATTTCCATTCTGCATGCTAAAATGGTTTCATACTACTTGAGGAGGCTTCTATGTATAAAGGACATAAATTTTTCTACCTCTCTATTATCTGTGTCTTACTCAGTATATTTCTGAGCGTTCATAATCCGGTCATTAAAAGTTTATTCGGCTCAATCAATGCGATTATTTTATTTACAGGTCTGGTCAATGCCATTTTACTCGTCATCAGCATCGTATTAATTGATAAAGCGATCAAGCATCCGGAGCAGTCATCTGAAGGTGTCTACAGATGGACGAAAGTCTGGCCGTGGGTCATTCTTGTAGTGATTATTTATCACTTATTGTCCGGTTTATTTTTATTCGGCATTATTTAGAAATTGTACGCTTTGTGCAGTTTCTTTTCTATGGAGGTTAGCATGAAATATTTGTATGTATGCATATTTGCATTTATAGGCGGCGCACTGCGCTATGAGATAAGCATGCTGGTCGACATCGGCGGGACATTAGCCGTTAATCTCGCTGGTGCCTTTATTCTCGGGCTGCTGTCTGTTAAGTTGATGGCGCTGGATCAGAATTTAAGGACCGGCATTACAGCGGGATTTGTCGGCAGTTTCACAACGTTTTCGACGTTCAGCAAGGAAAGTATTGAACTGCTGCAGACAACTGTCTGGTCAGGAATAGGATACATCGCTGTAACTATTATCTTTGGAGTGCTGCTGGCCTATGCCGGCATGAAAGTCGGGGAGGTGACGCAATGATCACAGTAGGTATCGGAGCTATGATCGGTGCGTGTATCCGTGTATTTCTAAGTCAGTATAACGGCAAGTTTCCGTGGATGACTCTACTGGTTAACACTATAGGCTCACTGCTGCTCGGTATATTCGTAAGTACTGATCATTACTTGTTCCTCGGAACCGGGATGATGGGCGGTCTGACGACATTCTCGACATTTTCAGTGGAAACAGTCACGTTACTGCGCACTCATTTGATGACAGGAGTGCTGTATATCGTATCATCCATCACATTGCCACTGTCTTGTTTTCTTATAGGGACGCAGTTTTAATATATTATTGCAAGTTTTTATAGTTTGAAGGCCACTTCTTCAGTATTTCTGCTGATTTTTTGTAATTTTGGCCTTCAGGAGGCGTTTGAAGGCCACTTCTTTAATATTTCGACTGGTTTTCTAGTAATTTTGGCCTTCAGGAGGCGTTTGAAGGCCACTTTTTTAATATTTCGACTGGTTTTCTAGTAATTTTGGCCTTCAGGAGGTGTTTGAAGGCCACTTCTTCAGTATTTCGACTGTTTTCTAGTAATTTTGGCCTTCAAGCCAAAAAAATAAAAAAAGAAAAGACAAACCCATTCTGAAATGAGTTTGTCTACAGTCTGAGGCCCTCTCTATAGAAGGGCCTTTAGTGATTAACATGGCTGTATTATGCGCCTGTGAATTCAGCTGGGTCCGGACCGATTCGACGGTCCTCGTTCAACTGTTCAATCTCGTATAAATCTTCCTGGGATAACTGGAAATCAAAGACGTTCAAGTTTTCTTCAATACGGGCAGGTGTCACAGATTTCGGAATGACGACGACATCGTTCTCGATATTCCAGCGGATAACGACCTGCGCCGGTGTCTTACCGTGTTTCTCAGCGATGTTACTGATGACCTCGTTCGTCAATATTTCACCGTTCATTAATGGAGACCATGATTCCATGACGATCTGTTTGCCCGCTAAATAGTCGCGTAACTGCTTCTGGTCAAAGTAAGGATGGAATTCCACCTGGTTGATAGCCGGTTTGACGGCAGCCTGTGCCAGCAGTGCTTCCATATGTTCAACGCTAAAGTTGCTGACGCCGATGTTTCTTACTTTGCCTTCGTTGTACAGCTGCTCCAGCGCTTTCCATGTATCGATGAACTTCGCTGTATCTGTTCCCGGCCAGTGGATTAAATATAAATCTAAATAATCAAGCCCGAGTCGCTCAAGTGATGCTTCATACGCTTGGATTGCCGTATCAAAGCCGAAATCATCCAGCCAGATTTTAGATGTGACAAACAGTTCGCTGCGATCGATTCCAGCTGCTTCAAGGCCGAGGCGGATTCCTTCGCCGACTGACTGCTCGTTCTTATAGATCATTGCTGTATCGATGCTTCTATATCCTGAAATAATCGCATGTTTCACCGCATCCACTGCTTCCTGTCCTTCCTGCACTCTGAAGACTCCTAGTCCTACTTGCGGCATAGTATTACCATTATGAAATGTTACTGTTGTTTCCATGTGTCGACACCCCTTTGATTAGTTATCATTCTATACCCTGACTCCCACTAAAAAAACCGACCTGCCGGCCGGTTAATGTTATGGATTTAAATGTTCGATTCTATCGCGGATCTCTTCCAGTTCGTCTACTGAGTACTGGAAGCGGCCGTGGAAGACATATTTCTCGAAGAAGAGCTCAAGTTCTTCTTCACCGATGACTACTTTCACTTTCTTATCCCGCGAGTAGTTGTTCATCGTTCCGGCATCGTGACCTTCTTTATTGAAATATGCGATAGAAGTCACTGGATATTTCAGCTGGAATGTCTCCTCCACTAATTCTGCGCGGCGTTTCAAATCTTCAATATTGTCTCTTAACGAACGGAAATAAACTGTGTTCTTCTCATCGTCCCGTTCCATCACCAAAGTCTGTTCAATATAAGGATCAATATCAAGCAGGCTGAAGACATGTTCAAACATCGGCTCAGCCGAAAACTGTGTCTGATCGACGCCGTGATAAATATGACCTTTCCAGTAATGAGAATCGAGAATGTAAATACCTGTTCTTGTCAGCACGATATGCGCGATTTTCTCTGTGCGCTTCAAGTCACGGCCCGGTATGAAAATGTTGGCAAGTACATGCATGTCTTCTGGTCTGATACGCTCATTTCTCACGAGACGTTCTTTCAGCTGAATCAGCGTCATATCTGTTAAATATTCGCCGCCGTCTTTTGACAGATGTTTTAAACTATCAATCTGCAGTGCCTGCTTTGAGACAGTTTCGTCGTATGATTGTTTCTGCTGCGCAAAAGCTTTATCCTGCTCCAGCCGTTCTTTCTCAGCTTTATCCTGCAGTTCAGCTGACAGCTTCTGCTTTTCGTCGGCATGCTGTTCAGCAAGTCGGTTCTGTTCACGTTTCGCTCTAGTCTGTGCGACCAGCCATAGTATAAGGAACAACAGTGCCAGTGCACCGAGTGCAATCATAATGTAATGAAGCGGTGTTAGTTCAGTCATGTAATTCTCCTTTATGTATATAGATTCCTTCATATTATAAGCAAAATTTACGTTTACTTCAGTAAATTTAACGTATTTCCACATGATAAATTTTTTTAATGGAATATTTACACTTTTTAAAATAATTTATCCTATATTTATAATCACTTCATATGTTTAAGAGATAATGACTTTAGCCCTGCACATAGGGACATCATCCTCAGGAGGTTTAAAATTGAAAAATTTAAAACAATTTTTACTAGTCGGTTCATTTGCTTCAGCTTTATTGTTAGGTGCCTGCAGTAACGACAGTTCTTCAGACAAATCTTCTGAAGATACTTCTACTGAAGAGACAACTGAAGACGCTACAACAGAAGAAGAGACAACCGAGGACACTACAACTGAAGAGATGACAACTGAGGAAGAAACAACAGAGGATACAACTACTGAAGACACAACTACTGAAGCGGCATAATAAGAGCCCCCATTATAAATGGGGGCTTCATGCTGTTATTTAGTAAGTGCCGCTTTCAAGCTGTCCACTTTGTCTGTTTTCTCCCAAGGAAGATCGATATCTGTACGGCCGAAGTGTCCGTATGCTGCTGTCTGTTTGTAGATTGGACGGCGCAGGTCAAGCATTTTGATGATGCCTGCCGGGCGTAAGTCGAATGTGCTGCGTACTGCTTCCACTAATTCCACTTCAGAGTAGTCACTTGTACCGAATGTATCGACAGCGATAGATACAGGATGTGCAACACCGATTGCATAAGCAAGCTGTACTTCTGCTTTATCAGCAAGTCCTGCTGCAACAATGTTCTTCGCAACGTAACGTGCAGCGTAGGCGCCTGAACGGTCTACTTTCGTTGCATCTTTACCAGAGAACGCACCGCCGCCGTGACGTGCATAACCGCCATAAGTATCTACGATGATTTTACGGCCGGTAAGACCTGCATCCCCTTGTGGTCCACCGATAACGAAGCGGCCTGTCGGGTTGATGAAGTATTTTGTCTCATCATCAATTAATTCAGCTGGTACGACTGGTTTGATGACATATTCTTTAATGTCTGCCTGGATCTGCTCCAGTTCGATTTTCTCGTGGTGCTGAGAAGAGATGACGATAGTGTCGATACGCTTTGGTTTGTTGTTTTCGTCGTATTCAACAGTGACTTGTGTTTTACCGTCAGGACGCAGGTAGTCTAAAGTGCCGTTTTTACGGACTTCTGTTAAACGGCGTGCCAGCTCATGTGATAATGAGATTGGTAATGGCATTAAGCTTGCTGTTTCATTACATGCATAACCGAACATCAAGCCCTGGTCTCCTGCACCGATTGATTCGATATCTGAATCAGAGAGTTCTTCTCTGTCTTCAAGCGCACGGTCAACCCCCTGCGCAATATCAGGTGACTGCTCATCGATTGCAGTAAGGACTGCCATCGTCTGGAAGTCATAACCGAATTTCGCACGTGTATAACCGATTTCCTTAACTGTTTCACGCACGACTTTAGGAATATCTACATAAGTAGAAGTAGTGATCTCTCCTGCGATCAATGCCATACCTGTTGTCACAGACGTTTCACAGGCAACACGTGCTTTAGGATCTCCTTTTAAGATTTCGTCAAGAATTGCATCAGAAATCTGGTCTGCAATTTTATCTGGATGTCCTTCTGTTACTGATTCAGAAGTAAATAACTTACGATCTGCCAATTTAATTTCTCCTTTTATATAAAGTGATTTACGGTTTATCCATAGAGAAAAGCCTTCTCCACAATTAAGAGAGAAGGCCCTGAATCATACAAGTCCATTCACTCTTATCGTTCAGAATTAATCTGCAGACGGTTTGGCACCTTGTTTCCCGAAAGAATAGGTTGCTGGGCTTCGTAGGGTCCATGTCCCTCCACCACTCTGGATAAGAGAATCCGCAAGTAAGATAATACTAAACTATTTGTTAAACGTCAATAAATTATTGTTATCCAAAATTTTCTGTCTTTAAATTCACTTGTAACTATCGTTTCAATAGTATAGACTATTAAGTCTCTTATGTTATACTATTTGATGAAACTGCTTACATTGCAGAAAATATTACTGGGGGATTATAACATGAACGATACGTCGACGTATAAAGAAAGTCTGGATCAATTACTTACAAAACCTTCTACTTTAAAGCAGCTGTCACGCACACAGCTCATTCAGGAAATACTGAACAATGGTGAAGGTGTTCTTACAGACTCAGGAGCCGTAAGAACAGAAACAGGGAAATATACGGGTCGTTCGCCTAAAGATAAATTTATCGTCAGAGAAGCAGAGACAGAAGACAAGATCGACTGGAATGCGATCAACCAGCCTATCGAAGAAGACGTCTTCTTAAAACTGCTTAATAAAGTGACTGACTACTTAAAATCAAAAGACAAAGTTTATGTCTTTAACGGTTATGCCGGCGCAGACGCTGCGACTCAGCTGAAACTTTCCGTCATCAACGAAATGGCATGGCATAACTTGTTCGCCCGCACGATGTTCATCCGTCCTGAAACGACAGAGGAAGGTCTGAATATCACACCGGACTTCACTATCGTCTCTGCCCCGCACTTCAAGGCAGACCCTGAAGTCGATGGTACAAAATCAGAGACATTCATCATGACAAGCTTCAAACATAAAATCATCTTAATCGGTGGTACGGAGTATGCCGGTGAAATGAAAAAAGGTATTTTCGGTGTCATGAACTACTACTTACCGGATAATGACGTCATGAGCATGCACTGTTCAGCGAACGTCGGTGAAAATAAGGACGTTGCTTTATTCTTCGGTCTGTCAGGCACAGGTAAGACGACTTTATCTGCTGACCCGCAGCGTAAACTGATCGGTGACGATGAGCACGGCTGGAATGACAACGGCGTCTTCAACATTGAAGGCGGCTGCTATGCGAAGACAATCGACCTGACACGCGAAAAAGAGCCGCAGATCTATGATGCCATCCGTTACGGTGCGATTCTGGAAAACGTCAAAGTCGATGAAGAAGGCTTCCCGAACTATGAAGATAAATCACTGACTGAAAATACACGTGCAGCATATCCGATTGACAATATTGATAACATCATACTGCCTTCTATTGCGGGTCATGCGAAAACAATCATCTTCCTGACAGCTGATGCATTCGGGGTGCTTCCTCCAATCGCTAAGCTGACGAAAGATCAGGCAATGTATCACTTCTTAAGCGGATTCACATCAAAGCTTGCTGGAACTGAACGCGGTGTCACAAGCCCGCAGCCGGTATTCTCGACATGCTTCGGTTCACCGTTCCTGCCGATGCACGCGACGGTTTATGCGAACAAGTTAGGCGAACTGATCGACAAACATAACGTCGATGTCTACCTGGTCAACACAGGCTGGACAGGCGGAGAATATGGTGTCGGCTCACGTATGAACTTGACGCATACACGTTCTATGGTCCGCCGTGCTATCAGCGGCGCACTGAAAGAAGTGGAATACAGAACAGACGATATTTTCGGACTTCATATTCCTGCTCATGTGCCGGGCGTACCGACTAACTTATTGATGCCGCGCGAAGCATGGGTATCTGATGATGCTTATGACGAGAAAGCGAAAGAACTTGCTGTCATGTTCAAAGAGAACTTCAAGAAGTTCGGCGAACGCTCTGCAGCAATCGAAGCACAGGGCGGCTTCACTTATAAAGGTGAATAAATCGAAATTAAATAAGCTCCCATTCAAGCAGTCGCTTGAATGGGAGCTTATTTTTTATCTTGTATAATCGTTTCTTCTGCCGTTTAAGTAGGCAAAGACAAGACCGACGAAAATACCGCCGCCGATATAGTTGCCGATAAAGGCAAACACTAAGTTTTTAAGAACATCGAGCCATGATAAGGCATCGATATTATAGTACATCATTCCGGCAAAGAGACCCGCATTGTAGACAACGTGCTCAAAAGCCATAAAGACGAAGATAACAACACCAAGTGCAATGAAGAATGCTTTAGCCAGCGCTTCTTTACATTGAATCGCCAGGAAAATCCCCATGTTGATGAAGAAGTTGGCAAAAATCCCTTTGATCATAATTGCCAGCCATGTCGATTCCACGGTTTTTGATGCTACGGATTTAGTGAGAGCTCCCACCATCTCCGGTGTCATGACATTAGTGCCTTTCATCAGGCCGAATAAAATAAAACCTCCGATAATGTTGCCGATGAAGCACAGCAGAAATATTTTAGCTGCTTTACTCAGTGAGATTGTTCTGTAATACAGACCGACCGTAAAAAACATGAAGTTACTCGTCAATAGTTCGGCTTTAGTCAGCACAATCATGACGAGAGCGATACTGAATGCAGCAGCCCCCATTAAGTTGATGACGCCGTGATTGACACCGTCAAACTGCGTTTTAATGGCAAGCATAAACACTGTCATAATGGCGAGTAAGACACCTGCCATTATTGACTTCAGCATAAAGCGTCCTAGACTTCTGTCTGCTGACGTTTCTTTCGTTGCGACTTGATTGAGAATATCGTGGATATTGTCGATATTTGTGAACGTATCCTCAACTGTTTTTACTGGTATTTTATTTTCCATACCTTTCTTCCCCTCTGTTAAAATATATGAATACATAGAACACCTTTTATAATACCCTGTTATCAGCTGATACAACAGCTAAAAATGAATTTTTATCCGTCTTCGACTGCCGTCATCCACTCTTGAATCTTCTTCAGCGTCTCGCGTTCTTTCGGCGGCGTGAACACATGACCTTCGCCTTCCACAATGTGCATCTCGTACGGCACACCGAGCGACTCCAGCCGCTGCTGTAATATATAGGCATGCTGAATACCGACCTGGACGTCGCTCGTGCCGTGGATGATCATGACCGGTGGACTCATCTCAGTCACATGCTGATAGCCGTTGCGCCGGTCATAGGCCTCTTTGTCGACGGCGGGCCTGCCGATGAGCCGCTTCATCATGCCGCGTAAATCATGCCGTTCCTCAAACATCAGGTAAATATCTGTGACGCCGCTATGGCAGATGAATGACGCCGCCCCGACGTCCTGATATGTCAATAACCCCTGTATCCCGCCCCGCGAAAACCCGATCAGATGGATCGGCACGTCTCCGTAATTTTCTCTCAGCAGACGCACGAGCGACCGCACATCTTCCAAATCTGCACCGCCGAACTCGTCTTTCCCGTTGTCACTTCTAGTCCCTCTGTAATAAGGCGCAGCGACAAGTGTATGAGGGCCGGCAAACTGCATGAGCCGGACCGGTCTCACTTGACCGACCCCGCCTTTCCCGCCCCGCAGATAAATGACGATGCGTCTCACATCTGCCGCTTCAAGGAGCAGCGCCGAAACAACAAATTCATCTGAATAATAATCCACTTCAACCAGCTGTCTGCTTAAATACCAGGCAGCGACCGGTCGTTCTGCCAGCCACATCAAATCACCTCCGACACAATGTAATTAATGCAGTCATCATCAAGCAGCCTGCTGCGCAGCGCTCTTTCCACTTCGTCAAGCCTGTCAACAATGACCGGCCCGTAAGTCTCGTAGTAATGGTCACGCGGCTCAAACGATGAGATGACTGCCGTGAATACATCTTTCGTAAACGGTGTGTCTGCATGCACTGTATAAGTTGTGATATATTTCAGTGATGACGTGCGCCCGCCTGTTTCCTCAAATAATTCGCGTCCTGCGGCCTCTATGGTTGATTCATGCGCTTCCCGCTTGCCGCCCGGAAATTCAATGCCGCGCTCTTTCTGATGGGTCAGTACGAACCGGCCCTGATACGTCGCTATGACCAGCACATGGTCATGGACCGGTTTATCGCGCTGCAGCACTACTCTGCATCCCAACTGATCGATAAATTCCATAAGCTATCCCCGTTCACATCTCTATGATAAAATCAGACTATAAAAACAAAAGAGGTTATCATGAAGAAAATTGTTTATATCATTACTATATTATCATTAATTACCGGCGCATGTAGCAAAGAGTCACCAGCGCCCAGGACAAAAGACGAAACATTCAGTCAGATGCAGCAGTCCATCAAAGCGATAGCCAGCTTGAGCAGTGAAAGTGAAAATAAGACGACCGTTATATATAATAAGTTCACGACACAGTTCACACAGAAAACTAACAGCCAGACAAATACAGCAGACCAGTTCAATCTGAGAGTCAAAGCAGCCAGCAACAACATGCACTACCCCGTTAAATCCTATAAAGCCGACTTGAAGAACGGCGTACTGCAGGCCGACCCGAAACCTGACTATATTACTTATCAGGCGCGGCATGCAGATACAAAGTACATCGAATCCACTATCGCTGACATCTTCAATCTGAAGCACCTGCTGCAAGACGTCATTAAGCCTGAAGCTGATCACATGACAGTCAACAAAGACAGCATGCATTACGAAGGACACGGAGCAGTCATGACAGCACTGTTTGAATACGGTCTCGCTTCCTCCAGCTTGAATCAAGTGGAAAGCCTCGCTGACATTCAGGACTTGAAAGTGAAATCCGGCAGTTATACAGTGGACTACTCGCCTGTCAATGTATATCCTAAGACGCTGACATTCGATGTAGAGATGACTGGCACGATAGACGAGGAACCGGTTCATATTCATATGAAGCAGACAACGAATTACTATGATTTCAATAAGACTAAAGTTAAAGACCTGATAAAATAGGAGGCTGCTATGAAACGTGTACTATTATCTTTAATCCGGTTTTACAGAAGCTATATCTCGCCGATGACACCGCCGACATGCCGATTTTATCCGACGTGCTCTGAATATGGATTAGAAGCGATTGAAACACATGGTGCGCTGAAAGGCGGCATGCTGACAGCAGCGCGCATCAGTAAATGTCATCCGTTCCATGAAGGCGGCTTTGACCCCGTGCCACCAAAAAAAGACTAAACGTCAAAAGCGTTTAGTCTTTTTTATATTGCGGTCTACTCTTATATTTCAATACGGCTGAGCCTTGATTCATCGACTGCCGGAAAACTCATCGTCATCATTCCTGCTGTAATCTCTTCGTTCCAGTCTGCATAATCGGCATTGAAATAATAGCCCCGCGGTGTAATGTCAGGTATGGTCCCCATCTGTTCGGCAAGCGCTGCGGTGAAGTATTTGCTCAGCCCGAACTCATACATCCCGCCGATGATGATTGTTTTGTCAGGCATTGCCTCTTTCAGCATCATGACGGGATAGCCGCCGCCGAGTCGTGAGTACTTCGCTATGATGATGTCGACGCCCACTGCAGTATACTTCAGAATAGTTTCGATGCTGTCTGCTGATTCATCAATCGCAAGCGGCAGATGGCTGTACCGCTGATACAACGCGATATCGCTGAACGGCTCTTCAATGTAATCGATGCCGTACAGCAGGCAGTCTTCTATGACGGGCATGTCTGCTTCAGTGAGGCTGCCGTTTGCGTCAATACAGATCTTGATATCGGGATAGCTTCTGCGGATGCTGCTCACTGTCGTCACAATATCAGTCGTCCATTTGACCTTCACCCGGTTGCTCATGTGATCAGGGATAGCACTGTGGACCGTGTAACCTAACGGCACTGTGACCGGCGGACAGCCATGAAAATACTGCCAGCCGATGTAATCGAACAGCGCTATCGCATGCGGCGTCTCTTTGAATCGATAAAGTGCATGACCGAGCTCTGTATAGTCTGTAAATGTCTTATCCTGCAGTGCAGCAAATATTGCCCGGACAGCTGACGCCGTACTGTCTATTGTTTCATAATGGTACCACGGCGCTGCAAAAGCATTGCTCTCTGCATAACAGCTCGTACCGTCGACGTCAAGCGAGATGACCAGCACTTCGCGTTCAGCCATCTGGACTTTCACCGTCTCGACCGGCTGATGAAACGGCGCCTTGTAACGGAATAGTTTTAAGTTACTGAATTTCATTCAGCAGCCACTCTCTGACGCGGTGTCTTGAGATCTTACCGTTACTTGTCCGTGCAATATGTGCCCGCTTCATCATCACTGGGTGCTTGTACTTGGCGATGCTCCCGGCGATCACCTGCCTGATCTCATCATCCATATTTTCCGGTGCCTCGTAAACAAGCGCCGGCCGCTGCCCCCACTTGTCATCTTCAATGGGAACGACGGCACATGCGCTGATGGCAGGAAGTGCGAGAACGACCTGCTCAATCTCGCTCGGATAAATATTCTCGCCGCCTGAAATAATCAAGTCACGTCTCCGGTCAAGGACATACAAGCAGCCGTTAGTAATACGGCCGACGTCTCCGGTCATAAAGAAGCCGTCTGTAAATGATGTCGCATTCGCCTGCTGCGGGTAAAGATAACCATTCATCACGTTATCGCCCTTGACAAGAATTTCACCGGCACCGTTCAGCGGTGCCGCTACTTTAATGTCCGGTGTCACCCGGCCGACGCTGTTCGGATATTTTGCGATATCTTCAGGCGTTGCCGTAATAAACTGGGAGCAAGTCTCAGTCATGCCGAATGATGTATAGATCGGCAGTTCACGTTCCAGACTCTTCTCAAGCGTCCGTTCATCCATCTTAGCGCCGCCGATCAGCAGGCCCTGCAACTGGTGACGCTCGAGGCCTGCATCAAGCAGCCACTCAAGTGTCTGCGGCACAAGCGAAATATGTGTGATGTTCTGGTCCTTAATGCTCGCTAATACGTTGACGGCATCGAACTTTTCAAACAGTACTATCGTGAAGCCTTCTATAGCGCTTCTCAGCAGTATGCTGAATGCTGAAATATGATATAACGGCAGACAGAGCAGCCATCTTGAATCTTCGTCATAAGGAAAGGACTGCCTGCAGCGCTTGGCACTGGCATAATGATTCCTGAATGTCTGCGGCACTGCTTTTTGGACGCCTGTTGTGCCTGATGTGAACATAATGGACAGTATATCGTCCTCTTCAAACGTTGTCATCGTCTCCGTGTCTTCATCAGCATCAAGGAGTAACGATTCCGGAGAGATTGAATGAATAGCTGTATATTGTCTGTCAGTAATCAGTACTTCCACTTGAATGGACGACAGCTGCTGCATCACTTCGCTCTCAGTCAAATGCGTATTGACCGTCACGACTTCACGGCCGGCGAGAATTAAGCCGTGCATGATAATGACTGAAGATAATTGATTGTGAGGCTGAACCGCAATGCGCTGCGGCAAGTTCAGGGCAGCGATATGCCCGCTGACTTTCTGTGCCCGGCTGTAGAGCTTGCCGAATGTCAGTTCCAGCCCGCCGGTTATCAATGCGATTCGCTCTGGATTGTTCATTGCTTGTGTATATAACCAGTGATTCATCGTTAGCTGCTCCTTATTAAAAGACGCGCCTTCCGTGCAGAAAGCGCGCTGTTCAAGTTATTTATTCTTAAGGGAATTTAGGGAACTGGTCGAAGTCCGGCTGGCGTTTTTCCTTGAATGCATCGCGGCCTTCTTTCGCCTCGTCAGATGTGTAATAAAGAAGTGTTGCATCTCCTGCGAACTGCTGCAGACCTGCAAGACCATCTGTATCTGCGTTCATCGCAGCTTTTAAGAAGCGCAGCGCTGTCGGTGAATGCTGAAGAATCTCTTTACACCATTTCACTGTCTCATCTTCAATGTCAGCGAGTGGTACAACTGTGTTGACGAGTCCCATGTCCAGTGCTTCCTGCGCATTATATTGACGGCATAAGTACCAGATTTCACGTGCTTTCTTATGACCGACAATACGTGCCAGGTAGCCTGAGCCGTAACCTGCATCGAATGAGCCGACTTTCGGACCTGTCTGTCCGAAGCGCGCGTTATCAGCAGCAATCGTCAAGTCACAGACGACGTGCAGGACGTGGCCGCCACCGATTGCATAGCCGCGGACCATCGCGATGACCGGCTTAGGAATGACACGGATTAAACGTTGAAGATCCAGCACGTTCAGACGTGGAATATTATCGTCACCGACATAACCGCCGTGACCGCGGACTTTCTGGTCTCCTCCTGAACAGAATGCCATATCGCCTTCGCCTGTTAAGATAATAGCACCGATACGCTGGTCGTCACGGGCACGTGAGAAGGCATCAATCATCTCCATCACCGTGTTCGGTGTGAATGCATTACGAACATGTGGACGGTTGATTGTGATCTTACCGATCCCTTCAAAGTATTCGTATTTTATTTCTTTATATTCTTTGACTGTTTCCCATACTCTAGACATGGTTAGCCTCCTTAATGAATTCTATTACTATTGTATCAAAAATCTCTGGATGTTCCACATGAATTGTATGCCCTGCAGGCAATTTAATATGCCGGCTGCAGGGCAGCAGACGATGCATCCGGCTGTTTAGCTGCTCGAATTTACTGTCTTTTGTCCCCGTCAGCAGCAGCACCGGCTGCGTGTAATCAGCAAGACGATGCCAGACAGACGGCTGTGACCCTGTGCCGTAATCGATCAGTGCCTTATTCAGACCTGCTGGATGCTGACGTCTTCTCATCGCATCAAGCTGTGCCGCCGCTTCATCCGATAGCGGTTTATCGGTCTCAAAGAGCGGCAGTGCTGCCCAGTATGTCACAAAGCTGTCGAAGTCGTGCATGATGCGCTTCCCGCGTTCAGCATCGATGATTCGTCTTTCTGCGCGGCGAGCGGCATTGTCAAGCCCAGGTGAAGCACTCTCAAGTATAAGACCGTCAACATGATGATTGAGTGCATAATAAAGGGCGATTCTGCCGCCCATCGAATAGCCGTACATAAACACCCGCTCATAGTGCAGCGTATCAACGATTGCTTTAATCTCAGAGATAATCCAGTCAAACGTCCATTCCTGGTCATCTTCGAGACTGCTGCCATGGCCCGGCAGATCGATCGCCAGAACGTCGAGCTCAGCCATTCTGTTCACTGCTTCATCAAACGCCCGATGGTCTCCCATAAACCCGTGCAGCATGATGAGCAGCGTCTTACCGGGCCGTGTTGTTAAGCGATAGTTCAGCATAGACCGCTTCCCTTACTCTCTCTGTCAGTTCTTCGTGCGCGGTGACGTTGTCCTGTCTGTTCGTCATGACTTCTATAATATGCGCACCAAATGACGGCAGCTGGATCTTATCGTATATTTCGTGGCGCTGATAATTAAAGCCGTATAATTTTGCCGTATGCTCAAAGTCAAGGTCAAGCGGCGTGCCGTACAGCCGTTCAAAGAGCAGCTCTTCTTCTTTCTGCGGCAAGTAGCTGAATATACCACCGCCGTTGTTGTTCATGACTATGATGCGGATATCAATGTCTTCCAGCTTCCTCATAATCAGCCCGTTCATATCATGGAAGAATGAAATATCACCGATGACGAGCGTGACTTTCTTATGGACTGCCATGCCCATCGCCGTAGAGACGACACCGTCAATACCGTTAGCTCCGCGGTTGCAGTATGGTCTCGCAGCCCCGTCGATAAAGAATGTGTCACAGTCTCTGATCGGCATGCTGTTGCCGAGGAAAATCACGTCATCTTCTTTCAGCTGGCGGGCCAGACGGGCAAAGATCGTCCCTTCATCGTTGACGGAATGAATATGCTGACCGATGACATTGACTACTACTGCATTCAGATGGGCAAACAGTTCAAACCAGCCGCGGTTGATGACCGGGCTTTCTTCCGCCAGCTGTCTGAAGCAGTCATTCGCTGTCATCTCAAGATGAATGTCAGGCACGACTGGAAATGTATCAGGCTGCAGCGTGTTCTGCACAAGAATCTGCGGCGACTTGACCGCAGCCAGCCATTGGTTGACCGCTTTCGAGACAACCGGCTTACCGACACGGATGATATAGCCGGGGTTAAAGTTCTTGTAAACTTTGAACAGTGTATCCCCGGTTGATAAAATGTACGGCGAATCCTGGTGACGCAGATGGCTCAGTGGATCAGCGAACACAGGCAGCTGATGTATCGCTGCAAATAACAGCAGCTGCGATAAATCCACGTTCTGACAGTCGCCGACGATAATCATTCCGCTGCCGCGCTTCATCAGTTGTCTGACCGGTTCGAGGTCGACCGTCTTCTGATAAGTCAACGGACTTTTCGGTTCGACGGTGAGAAGTTCTGTCGCTGATAAATCCGGAACGAGCGGCTCACGAAACGGCATATTGAAATGCACCGGGCCGGATTCAGGACCGGAGAAGAAACGCGACGCCTGCAGCAGCACAGCATCCACAAAATTATGCGGTGACTGGAAGTCATCCGCGAGCGGGAAATCCACTTCATAGTTGACGAAATTCGTGAACATCCGCACTTGATTAATAGCTTGAGGTGCACCGACATTGCGCAGTTCATGCGGTCTGTCACTTGTTATGACGACAAGCGGCAGCCTGCTGATGAAAGCTTCTGACACTGCCGGCATGTAATTGCTCGCTGCTGTACCCGACGTACAGATGACAGCGACAGGTCTTTTCGTCGCTTTGATCAGGCCGAGCGCAAAAAAAGCTGCACTGCGTTCATCCGGATGAATATAAGTCGTCATCTTTGGGTGCACTTCACACGCCATCGCAAGCGGTGTCGAACGGGAGCCCGGTGAGATAACGACTTCATGCACGCCGTAATCATAGAGTCCTTTTATTGTTTTGAAAACTTGTTTTGTAAGCTGTTCATTTTTCACACTGACACCCCTAACAGTTGCAGCATAGGCTTAAATTTAATTTCTGTTTCATGCAGTTCTTCTTCCGGTCGGCTGTCCTGTACAATGCCGCATCCTGCATACAGCACTGCCTCATCGCCGTGCAGCACCATCGAGCGGATCGCTACGATGAACTCACCGTCCATATTCGCATCGATATACCCGAGCGGTGCGCCGTAAAATCCTCTGTTCCCTTCAGCCTGCTGAATGAAAGCAGCAGCAGCAGCCTTTGGAAAGCCGCCGAGAGCAGGTGTCGGATGCATCGCTTGAGTGAGTGTCAGTACATCACTCTCATCGATAGTGCCTGTGATCGGTGTATACAGATGATAGAAATAACGGTTGGCAAGTATACCGGGAGCAGCAGGAATGTTCAGTTCAGAAGAATAAGGCTCAAGGTCCTCTTCAATGCTGCTGACGACGATTTGATGCTCTTTTAAGTTTTTCTCATCTTGCAGCAGCAGCGACTCAGCGTTTTCAAGTCGACTGCTCATCGTCCCCGCGATGGCATTCGTGCTGAGTTTCTGAGCGGTCACTTTGACGAGCTGTTCCGGTGTCTTTGAGACGTAAGTACGGTCGTTGTTCTCCAGCAGCACAAAGTAGCTGAACTCCTGGTCATGAAAGCCGCGTCTGATTAATGCACTGTTATCAATTGCAGCGGCCAATCTGACTTTTTTGCGTCGTGACAGCACAACTTTTGTCAGCTGCCCCGCTGCCATCGCGTCCACTGCCTGACTGACATTGGCAAGAAATAGTTCAGCGTCTACATTTCGCTGGTCAATGACTTCCGGCAGTTCAGCAGCAGGAACGCTGTCATCCAGTTTCGCCAGGAATGCTGCTATTTCGTCTTCATCCATATTAGTGAACGACAAATAATAGCAGCCGGACTTAAACAGCACTTGAATCTTCGGCCAGATGAAATGACTGTGACCGAATCCTGCAAAGTCCTCATTAGTCCCTTCATCAAACTGAAAGCCGCCGAACAGCCGGATCAAGTTCGGCGTGATGCCCGTCACTGTGCATGTGCTGAGCATCTTCAAAAACACCTGATTGACATAGCTCGGCGAACGGTGATTGACGTTGATCAGTTTCTCTGCACCGAGACCAAGCAGCCATTCATCTTTTTCTTTCGTCATAAAGAAATAGCGGGAGCCCGCATATTCTTGATATATATTGAATAACTGGTGCGGCAGAAGCTCTTTGTCCCACTGCACCTGATATATGTTTCTTCTGGATGTATAATCCTCCATCATTCCACTTTCAGCTTCTTTCACTTCACTTTTATAGTCCTATATAGTTTACCACTTTTTCCGTAAAAGTGGACATCCTGGCTCTCGTACATTGACTACTATTTCAAATAAGAATAAAATACAATCTGTAAATGAACGAATAGGAGATTATACATGTCAGAACATTTAGCAACGCACACTGGATTTAAAAAATATTATCATCTCATGCGCCCGCACACACTGACTGCAGCATTTGTCCCTGTGCTTGTCGGGACAGCTGCTGCCCGCTACTTCGGACCTGTCCGTTTCGATCTGCTCATCGTCATGCTGATTGCATGTCTATTGATTCAAGCAGCAACGAATATGTTCAATGAATATTTTGATTACAAACGTGGTCTTGATGACCATACGTCTGTCGGTATCGGCGGTGCCATTGTCAGAAACGGCATGTCGCCGCAGTCCGTCTATAACTTAGCGGTAGCTTTCTACATCGTCGCAGCTATTCTCGGCCTTTATATATGTGCCAGCTCATCATGGTGGATACTGCTGGTCGGCATGGTCTGCATGGCAGTCGGCTACCTTTATACCGGCGGCCCGTTCCCGATTTCATGGACGCCGTTCGGTGAACTATTCGCCGGCTTCTTCATGGGATTTGTCATCATTATGATCACATTCTACATTCATACAGGGCATACACACTGGTATCCTGCGCTGATGAGCATCCCAGTATCGATCAATATCGGCATGATCAATATGGCTAATAACATCCGCGACCGTGTCAAAGATAAAGCAAGCGGCCGTAAAACGTTTGTCATTCTCGTCGGGAAACGCATTGCTATTATTACGATGGCGATATTGTACTTCATCAGCTTCGCTGTCATTCTTTACATCACTTTCGCAAAACCATACGGCTCGCTCTTCCTGCTGCTTGTGCTGCTGAGTGCCAACCTGCCGATCAAAGCAGTCAACAGGTTCTTCAAAGGAGACAAGCCGCTTGAACTGATGCCGGCGATGAAAGTGACCGGACAGTTCAACACATTGTTCGGCTTCCTGCTCGCTATCGGCTTATATATATCTGCAGTGCTGGCCATCTAAAATCAAAAGAGTGATGGATTCCAGTCTTCGTTTGAAGATCGGAATCCATCACTCTTTTTTGCTGCCTCTATTTATTTAGACGTATTTAAAATATTCCTGTACGCGCGCCGCCACTTCTTCAGCATCTTCCGGCGTCACTTCTCCCGCTACACCTGAGCGGTTCAAGTCCACTGTATAAGAATGTGCATCATATGAAATGATGACTTGAGTGCCTTCTGCACGCACAGAGTTAGGTTTAATTTCCGCCACTTTATCATCTTCGTAATTCTCGCGGTAATCAGAACCGAACTGTCCTGCTTTCAGTTCCGCGTACTGTACTAGTTTGTCAATGTTTGCCATGATGATACCCCTTTGTCATTATAGTTTGTGTGATGACGTTTTCATTTTAATAAATTCGACGATTTCAGGCAAGTCTTCACGTTTCAGGCTTCTGATTGTATAATTTTTCAGCGCTAAGTTTTTACGCTTAACTTTCAGGAATAATGCACCGTACTGTTCATCTTTATTGTTCTTATCCTGACGATTGAAGTCGATTGCAGCTATTCTGCTGTATTTAATTCGGTTGAAATGCACAAGCTTTGTCTTTACCTTGCCATGGGCAAGAATAAGACGGTCATCAAGCAGAATAATGACGCCGCGCTGGTTTAAGTTCAATTCACTATATGACGCATAGTGAACAAGCTCTTTATTCTGAATTTCGGCGCAGTATACTTTCAATAGTTTAATGAAAAAACGTCGGTCAGACTTCTTTACATTTTTAAACAATTTAGAAAACTTTTTATACTTCACTGGATAACTCATTTCTTCCAGCGCTGCTCTGAAAGATGGTTTCTTCTTTGCCATACTAACCTCTTTTATCCGTTTTATTGAATGCTGATGCATTATTACTGCAAGTAACAAAATCGTACAAATTTTCTGAGGACTTTTCAACCCTTAAATGCAAAAAAAGACTGACCCAAAGTTTTATTATCCCTTTGAAAACAGTCTTCTTGATTAACGGAGGGCAAGGGATTCAACGAAATTAAAACTAACGGCGTCCTTATGCGATTTTCCCTCTTTAAAAACGTCGATTTGTGGATAATTGTGGACGTTTTTTTCAGCTCAAAAATTCGTTTAAATAGGAGAATTTATTATACTTCGATTATACAGACGAAAGTTGCTCTCTATTGAGCAATCTTCGTCTTTTTTTATTAATCATAATATCTCATATATTATAATCTAATGGTAGATTTATTTATAAATATGTTTAAGGAGATTAATATGAAGCTAGTGATTGATATTGATAATGATGTGCTGAAACATCTGAATGACTACTGCATTATTCACGACACTGACATATCGACTTACCTAACCGATAAAGTTATCGAAGAAATGATTGATCCATATCTCAATATGCAAGAAATCAAAAAGAGTCAAGCCGCTTACGATTCGTTTGTTAATCTGTTGAATCTGCATATCCATCGTGAACTGGCACGATTAAGTGATAAGTATCTGAATCATCCGGCAGACACGCAGGAACAGCTGGTAAACAGGCGTATGCTCGAAGTAATCAGACACATCTACATTGATGCATCAAATACCAGGATAAAAACGATGAAGCTATATAATATATTCCGCGCTAAAAAGAATGTCAGATATAGACAGGAGAAAGCCACCTGATTAGGTGGCCTTCTTTTTATTGAGCATCAAATTTATAAGTGCTATCGTTAAAGTTTTCTTCGAGCAATGTCAGAACTTCATCTGTGTCATTCGCTTGCTCAACGTCCAGAATCAGGTCCTCGAAGTCCAGGTCGTAGTCAGTCGACATGTTATTGAGTATTTCAACTGTCCATTCAATAATGTCCTCTTTGTAGCCTGTCTTCGTTTCCTTGACGTCTCCTTCTTCAACAAAAGCGACAGTCGCTTCTTCCTCAAAAGTCTGATAGTAGGCTTCTGATGTGCTTTCTTCAATCGCCTCTTTATATTGATCTTCTGTCCAATTGCTGCGATCCGCGTTTTCGTACTGCTCATCAATGATGTTGCCATAGCCGTATTTTTCTTCGATGTTACTAAATAAATCGTAATAACCTTTTCCCTCCGCTGAAAAGTGTTTGCGCCCGTCTGTCGTTTTACCTGTCCATCTGATGTTTTTCATGTTTAATTCCTCCCAGTATTTTTGTAGTTTTTTACAAGTGTCAAATGTTAAGTTGCCGAGTTTTCTTTCACCTAATCTAATGCGCTGTATTGCTGAGGCGCTAACTCCTGTTTCAGTTGCGATTTTATTTGCGGCTATGTCACTATTGATTAACTGCTGTAGATCCTGTTCTGATACTTTAGTCATAACTTATTCCCCCTGATGCTTTCAGTATGTCTTGCTGTTGAATATAATATACCATGCCATATGTCATGGTGTCAATAATAATTATGACATATGGCATGATAATTTAAAAATTATTTTAAGAGCCTTTGTGTATCAGTGTTTTCAGGCAAATAAAAAAGACCTGTAGTTGAACAGGTCTAAATTTTCTCATTCATCTTTAGCATTTCAATCATCAGTTCTGTTACTTTGATAGTCTGCACGCGCTCCTGGTTAACGTCTTTCATCTGATCCACATCATCAGTGTCATAAAAGTAATCAATCACTGACGCATAGGATTTGCGGCCAACGACAATCGTTTCACCACGTTCCACTTTAATCTGGCCATCCGCAATAACTAGACCTTCTTTTACATCAGCATGCAGCTCATGTATTAAGTCGTTGTAATCATAACTCAACTTCATCCCATCACCCCTATTTAATTATACAAAAAAAGCCGCCTATCTCTATATGAAATGAGCGACTTATAAACTGTTATTAATGATATTAAAGGTTAAAGCGGATGTACCTTACCACCATCCCGCTAATTTAGCTATTACACCAAGTATTGCTACTCCGAGGCTAGTACCACTTATTGACCACCCTATGATAGTATTGCGATCAGTCTTTCTTTCCTTACGCATATTCTCTTTCATTGAAGAAAAGTCATCTTTTTGCTGCAATTTTAGTTCATTGAACTGTTGTTGCTGGGTAGTTCTAAATTCATTGAACTGCTGCTGCTGATTTATTATAGATTCACTGTTCTGCTTCTGTTGTTCTAATTGGATGTTTTTAAAACCATTTTCAATTGAAGCAGTGATACTTGAAGACAGAGATTGAAATTTTTGTTCTTGAAGCGTCTCATGATTTTTAAATTTATCATCAATATAACTTCTTATATCCATTTCTAACTTCATAATATCAACTCCTTCATTTGAACTATTAATTTCATTATACCCATAAATCAACTTATCAGCACTATTATTGATGCTGTTTAAATAAAAATTGCTTGAACTAGAATTAAAAGTGGCATCAGATTCTTCCAACATTTCATTTGGTTGAAACTTTGGATTATCGGAGATCATATGTATGTCAGCACTCATTTATGATTCCACTTTCTCAACATGAAGTAAAATTTTTAATTCACTATCTGCAATCTTTAGAGAAATATAATGTATACCAGCTTCTTTAAATTCAATGTTAGAAAGAAATATAGTAGAATACATATCACCTAATACAGGTTTATTAGCATCTTCAGGTTCAAGATCGAATGAAATAGAACCGCTACTAATAATATCTTTAGTACATTCATGTCCTATTTCAATATTTAACTCATGCCTTTTATGTTCAAGTTCAATAAGTCCAAAAGCCAGTTGAAATGAGTAATTATTAGGTAAATTTTTAAGTTGTATCGTTGTAAAGGGTTCATTTAAAGCTATACTTCCATTAGAACCATTAATTGCACCTTTAGCAACAGCACCCCATGCTACTCTAGCCATCACTTACACCTCTCTTCAATAGTTAAAGTAAATATAACTTAAAAATTTAGATTAAGATAGAAAGAACATATATTCGTATTAAATGTAAAAAGCCGCCTACTCAAAAGAGATAGACGGCTTTGACTTTTATTAGGTTATTATTTAAACACTTTACTCACTTGCAATCTATCTAACCAGATCCAGTCGTTGCTGCCCTGTCCTGTTAAATCTCCTGTGTAGATACGCCCCCATCCGTCGTGCTGCTCAAAGATATAGACTACGTCGCCAGGATTGAGCGAGTAGCCGGCCTTTGAATCCCAGTTAAATCCTGTTGCTCTGCTGCCTTTACGTTTACGCACCTCTGCACCCCAGCTGTCGATGGTACCCATCACATAGGCCTCGTTTGACCGACCACGATTGACATCAGGTTTAAATGTTGGTGGCAGTACTTTAGCCTTAACTTTTTGAGCTGCTCTTTTAACAGTCGCTGCTGCCTTTTTAATGACTGATTGATTGTATAATGGCCGGATAAACCACTGCGGATTGTCATAAGCATGCACACGCTTTGTCGCCATCTCCCAGCCTGTGCCGCCACGCTTCGGACCCTCTGTCCAGCCGCCGTTTAACCAGTTCTGCTCGACGACCACAATCTGGTTAAAGTCGGCACTTGAAACGACTGCGACGTGACCAAAGCCATTGCCTAGCTGACTGCCCCATACTACAATGTCACCAGGCTCAGCAATAAAGTCGGCGTCATTTTTATAGACAGTCGCAAGGCCGGTAAAGTCGTTGCTAAACGGGATGTCTTTTGCCCCCTCACCATGCAAAGTACCGCCTGTTACAAAATTATAAAAAGCGTTCGCATAGTCAAAACATTGAAATCCATAATAACCGTCAAAATCATACTTGCGTCCGATGGATTGAGTGATCCAGTCTAAAGCCTCTTGTCTAGTTTTCATTTATTATTTCCTCCCTATATTAAAATGACAGCCTTATTGGCTGTCCTTTGTGTTATCTACTTTGACTTGTGACTGATCAGTTACTTCCTGTTGTCCTTTTATGATTACTTCCATGTCCGGGTCTGTCGGTCCGACTTTCTCTTGATTAAAACGACTGTCTCTCCAAGCTCCTTTAATATCAAAAGATTTAAGAGACGCATACAAAGTCGTCAGAAAAGTGATAATAAGGTATGGATTCGAAAAGAATGTCGTAATCAGTAGATGCAGACGAGGCCAGCTGTTTAAATCAGCCAGTGATGTATTTGTCATGGCCATAACCGGCATAAAGGCAGAGAGTATAATTGGCACGTAAATCCATAAGTTCTTGAGCTTTGCTACAACGTTGTTTCCTGCAATCATTTTCAATGTGTTTCCTCCTTCATTTGTTCAAAGTGTTTAATAGCTCGCCGCTGCTGCTTGAGTTTCCTTTTCTCCTCAGACACTGTGATGATTTTATACATATTAATCACTGTGCCGATAACCAGAATAAGCGCGTATGCTAAACCGACTGTCGGATAATTGGTAAGGAATGTGGCTGCATTACATACAATGTAAACAAATCCATATAGATTAACGATGAATCTGTACAAGTCCCACTCTATAAATAGCATCGTGAAATAGAGAACAAGCACGATGACTGATGCAATCACTACATTCTCCTCACTGCCGAACAGCTGCTTATAACTTGTATAGATGTCCAAATCGCCGCGTGAATCGAACATGTCAGGCGATATGATTAATGTGATAGCTGTGATGAATGCAAAAAGCGACATCGCAGCCTCATGAAAATTAGGTCTCTTCATACAGTTTTCTCCCTTCTTTTTGTACTACCATTTAATGATTCCTACTCTGGCCATAATTAAATTGACAATAGCCAAAATGATGGCACCGAGGGCAATCCTCAATGCCCATTTTCGCCATTCCGATTCAGCTTCGATGTGCTTCAGTACGCTCTTCAGTTCCTTGTCGTCAATGATATCCTTGTCCTGCAAGGCTCTTACTAACCCTTCCAGTTTTTTAATGGCATCTGCCTGATCGCTCTGTGTGTTATATAGCGTCATCAAGATGGTATACAGCAGTTCATCTTTGACTCTCTCTATCAATCCTTTCATCCCAATAAACCGCCCTCTTTTTTATTTAGTTATAATAAAAACCCCTCACAACGTAAGAGGTTTGATATTAAAAATTGTTAGCTACAATATCAATCTTTTGCTTGATATCTATATCACTTTGACTCTTCATATATCAATGCGGACGTCCCCTCATTTAGCATGATCTGATCCATCGTTACAACGAGACTCGTTGGCGTTGCATACTTATAGATAAATGCTTGCTGATATGACTGCAGTGCAGCACCTGAAGCTGACTTACCACAGCTTGTAGCAGTCGCAGAATCGTAACCCCACCGTCCGTATGAATCTGTTTTAAATGTGACGGTAACTGTCCGTGGTGCTGATGATGCCATGACCGCTGTCGAGTTTGCAAGATAGTATGCTTCAGTGTCAGGTGTTGCTGTGAGCTGATAAGAAAGTGTATATAACGTGCTTTTTTGCAGCCCTTTAAACAGCATGTAAATATACCTTTCATTATTTGCTGTGTTAGCGCCATCATAACTTGCGTTGCGGAACACAATTTTGTCCTTGCCGATTGTCCAATTCGTTGTCGAGATGCCAGACTGAACATTGTTCCAGTTAAGTTCAAGGCGTGTGTTCAGCGCTTTACTTGCCGTCACGCCAGCAGCCGTATTAGACGTGGTATAAGCCGTATTACTCATTAAACCAAGTGAATTGGATGACGTGCCTGTCTGTTCAGCCAAACGTCTTAAAGTATATTCCAGAGTCCTTGTGTAACTATACTGCATTAATGATTCAGACCCATTGTTATGCACCATATACTGTTTAGTGCCTGTCTTAAATTGATGAGAACCTTTAACTTTAAACCGTTCGAACTCCGAATGATAATCGCCCGAACCGAAGCCGACAGAGATAGGAGTATTTTTTTGGTTGATTAATACGCAGTCAATCAATACACCTCCCCAGATGTCAAAACTGTTAATAGCACTGTTAGCCGTGATGACGTTGGTTACGTTGTTGAGTAAAAATTTGCGTTTATGCTTTAACCTAAATAAACAATCAGTACACATTAAATCTTTGAGTACACCGTTGTGTAACCCATACTCGCCTGACGGGATATCGTTGAGGATAGACGAATCGCCTAAATAATCGTTCATGTAAAAGTCGCAGCCTTCAATTTGACCACCTGAAATAGTGCTGAATACATTAGCTGCTGCGCCTGTTAATACGCCTGCACTATTCACATTATCAGCGGCATACATCACGATTCTCGATAGCTTCCCCGCAGCCGTTTTGCCTCGTAATTCGACACCCTCCAATGTCACGCCCTGCGCTGTCATGAGTATGATCGGATAGTCTCCCGGGTGGTCTGAAGGTGTCTCAATCAAGATGTTCTTGATGAACACGTTCTTAGTCAGCAATGTTGATGTGACAGATAAACCTGAACACGCATTGTTACGCATAATAATATTAGTCAGGGTGGAATTACCATTATACAAATGTGTCTTCCACGCTGTATTAGTCGTATTGTCGTTGCTGATTGGTGATTGATGCGGTTCTAAATCAATCCCGCCCGCAGGATTAAATGTCATCCAGATGCCCTCTGTCGTCTGATTCATGCCGTTATTTTCGGCGATAATATTATTAAAGCTGTTATTGGCATAACCTAAACCACTAATCCCGAGCCTGCCGTTACCATTAACCGTAATATTGTTTAATATGCCATTTGTCGATTTAACTGCTGTGCTTGTGCCATAGTCAAGATAAAAGCCATCTGCAATACCATCAACCTGCTGATTGCATGAGGTCACATTTTCGATGACAAAGTTATTGCATCCTTTCAATAAAACACCGTGTCCGCGTCCTGTTTCTAAACCGTGACCGTCTGTCCAGCGCGGATTGTCAAATTTTTTAGAGGTAAATCCAGTCTGTAATTTTGTCTTATAATTCTCGCCGTCCACGATGAGATTCCGAAGGGTAAAGTAAGCCGCTTTTTCAAATAAGAAAGGAATGACTGGCTCTTCTTTCGAATACCACAATCGGGCAGATTCATTGTGAAACGAAGCAGATCGTGTATAGCCGTCCAACGGCATATTGACGACTTTCGCACCGTTGAAGTCCAGCGTGAAACCAGACCCTTTAATTCTAATGTGGTCTGCACTACCTGCTTCAGGAACACCATCAACATTTTTTATCGTGACATACCTGTTAATTCGGTAGACAGCTTTTCTGATGGTGCCGTTGTCATTGTAAAACGGCAAGAATCTGATGTTCGCCCCGCTGTTGTTATTAATATAGTTCGCCATGCGTTGAAACGCTGCATAATTATCAGTCACACCGTCTCCGACAAAGCCGAACTCTTTGTTTGCATTAGTAGTTAATACTTTAATGTCATAAAGCGCATCAAAATTTATGTTATACAATACAATCCATTTCTTTCCGTCAAATACATATACTTTATTTTCAGCGATTACGCCTCGTACTTCTTTAAGTTCTGCGGGGGTTGGTAATTCGCCAAATGTTTGTTTCGGCTCTTTAAGTTTAAACTCATTCTGAGTCAGCCACTGTGCTGTCGCTTCCTTGTCCACATACTCCTGTGTATTCGCAGAGATAAACGTCTTGACTGACTGGTCCAGTTCTGCAAGTGCCTGATCTCTTGTCAGGCTGTTGATGACCCTCAGCTCTGCTTCATCATGCGTGATCGAGACAAATACTTCAAAGTTGCCGTCACTCGGAAACTTGACGCCGGCATTTGTGGTTACTTCCAGTGTGTGTGTATGCGCCTTAAGGTCGTTTTTAACCTTAAACGATAGCATGCCGTTTGTAATCTGTTCCGTGCTTTTCTGTCTAATCTCATTGTCCACCATATCAAGCAGCGTGACCGTGCATGATGTCGTCAGTGTGTTCAGAAGACTACCGTCTGGTCCGCAGAGTAATAACTCGATGGGCGATGTATTGTCTGACTGTTTAATCGTGACATAGTTATGGTAGTAGTTCTTTGTCTTGATACTATTAATGTCCATAGATGCCCTCCTTAATTAACTTTAATTTCATTGAGTACATCAAGTGGCGTCAATTCGATGCCGTCCTTGACTTTGATTTCACCCTCGACAATCTCCAACTTGTCAATCTGCCGTGCATGCTGCTCGTCAGTGATGATAGTCGCTGAGTAGTTGTCATCGACCAGCATGTTCAGGCCGCCTTTGACGATAACCGACTGCCTGTCAATCTCCTTAATAAGTAATGACCACATAACAATCCTCCTATAGATTAGTATTAGTCGTGCCTACAAACATCTCACGGGTGTAAATGGTTGCCCCGGGTGTGGCCGAGTTAAACCTTAAATAAAAGTCCAACCGCTCGCTCGTGATCTGCTGAAGGTCAACTGTCAGTGTCACCTGTTGTTGATTGCCAGACCCGACTGACGTGATGGTCGCCGATTGATAAAACTTGGTCTCTGCCCCTCTAAAGTTGATAACTTCGACCATCCCAGTTGCGCCCGGCGTGTCCATGTAACATGATAAAATAATCTTTAAATAGCTCTGCTGCGGTACAATCTGGTATGCGTCAAACACAGATGGTTCTGTGTTTTGCGTGTCAAAAAATACGCTGTCCTCTGGTTGATTGACGCCCGCCACTTTAAACTGCGGATGATACCGCCAGACTGCTAGGTTAAACTGTGTTACACCATTTTTGATAGGTTGATAACCGTTGGCGTCAGTCACTGTCAGTACACCACGGACTTTACCGGTAATAACTTCCTGATGGTAATTGACTTCCTTCTTAATGTCATTCGTCGTAGAGGTCAATCGTCTTTCCATCAGACGACTCTTTTCTGCTGCTTGCTGTGCCTGTACTTCTGCAGAGGTCAATGGCCGTTCACCAATCCGGATAGACTTGTTCTGCGGGTTCATAATGTCCTCTGTCGTGGCCACGATCCTTAACACCTCGCCATTAATACCGAGCTCATCCACATAGCACCTATGTTTGTTACCTCGCTGAATCTGATCCGGCTCTAGGTCAATGGTTGATAGATCCAGTACATTGACGTCAATCTGGACCTTTGCTACCTGTTTTTTTATCTCCGCTACTTTTGCCTGTCCTGCCTGAAGTACAAGTTCCGGCGAATCCTTATCATCAAATACTTCTGTGCCCGTCTGGATGCCATAGAGTTTAATGAGTTCCGGGATGTCAATGTAGGACTTGCCACCGTTGACAGAATCGATTGTGATACGCGCCTGCTGATTATACTGATTGGTTTCTGCTGACCCTAGTGGAATTAACCTGGTAATCACATCGAGTGGATCAATCGTCTTTTTAATTGACTTGATGTTCCTACCGATTTTAAAAGGTGTCGTCTTCACAACCGTCGTTTCATCGAGCCAGTCAATGTACGTGCCGTCAGCTTCATATCGTGCATAAATCTCACCGCCCCACCGATTAACGCCGTCATCACGTATGTGATCCATCGTGGACTTTTCAGGCGTCGTATAGGCATAGCGCGTGGTGTCATATGACGGGTCTGTCGAAACCTCAACCTTTTTGGTAAACGTCACGTTCCCCAGCTTGAGTTGCTTGTAAGGCTCGACAGCTGCATTGTGCTTTGATAATAGCGCCGATAAATATTGCCTTGGCGTATAGTTGGTATACGTTGCATAAGATGGATAGCTGTCGTGCAGATAAGCCATCGCACCTTCAGCTGTGTAATCGGAGTCATACAGGCCATCCTCACCCATCTGATTCGATGGCAATAAAATACGCCCGCGAAACACAATCTCGTTGGTTTTGAGATTCTGTACTTCAATGAGCGTTTTTAATGAGCCGATATATAAGTTGTGATGGATCATATCAAATCTAAATTCATCAATCGCATCCACTGCTTTCTCCAGGGTTCCGGATTTGAGCAGATTGTCGTTTGATAAATAATCGAAGATGGCCGAACGAGGTCCGCCATCTTCGTAGATATCTACCTTATACAATTAGAGGACCTCGCTTCCATCAATGATGTTAACCGCATAAGGCTTTGCCTCGAACTTAAAGTCAACGTTTAGGCGTCCTTTTGCGATGTCATGCTCAAAGTTTAAACTGGTGCATTTAGCGACGTAGCAATAATCCTTCTCATAATCCAGAACAAGCTGCAGCCATCCTTTGTTCAGCAGCCACGCTGTCAGTTCCCGCTTTGTCTGAAACTGACTCGTGTTGCGTTCCATCTGGATATAGCCTTTGACTGTTATCTCACGGTTGTTATACCGCTGTCGTCCGGATATTGCAGAGAAATCATAATCACCGTCCATGTGAGCTACTTTATCACGTATCTCAATGGCCTCCGGATTAGGAGTGGCCAGCTCCGTAATCCTCAGCTCAAAAGTCAACGAGTGCCGGCCATTATAAGTAAATCCTGTAGACCTTATTCTCATGATGACGTCTTCCTCCTTGCTGATGTCTTAGCATTTGTAGCCTGATGTTTATCGACCTGCTTTGATACTTTGTAGCCGTCCATCAGGATGTTCGGATTCTTATCAAGGATCTTGGCCATCAAGTCAATAATTTTGTCGAAGTTCTTGCTCTGTTTGCCCAGTTCTTTTTGCAGATCGGCAATCACTTTGTCGTTCGATTTGTTTCTGTCGTTCTTAATCTGCTCAATTTTACGATCTAACTGTTGAGCATAGACATCGTTCTTACCGACAACATTCAAGCGTTTGGCAGTAGCCACGATAGCCTTAGTCGCATTGTTCGCTACCTGCGTCTTTTTCGCTGTCGGCAGAGGTATCACCTTTTTAGTGCCTGTCATGTACTTTTTACTGCTTGCAGCTAAGCCGGTCTTTTGATTGTTTAAATTCTTAATCTGCTTGGCCTGACTGATGATTGACGGATCATAGATGATACCTGACTCAGACTTACCAGAATCACTCGCCAGTTTGTTAATCTTGCGCTGCATGTTATTGATAGAAGCAATGCCTGACTTGCCACCACGAAGCAATACTTTCACTTTGCCGTATGAGTTCTCGACACCGCCTTCAATCAATTCGCGTAGAATCTGTGGATCCAGTCCGAGTTTGCGCAGTTTGACTAAATCGTTATGGAATTCAAGCATGCGTTTGTAACGGTAGTTCATTACTGATATAAAGTCTTTTGTTGAGTTGCCTGATGTAGCACCGAATCCGCCATAGTTCTTATAAGCATCACGAACTGACGTATTCAAGGACGCCTTTTCTTCAAGCGTGGTTTTGTACTTACCCTGTTTAGCAGCAAGCTGTGTACTGATGGCAGAACGCTTCTTGACGATGTTCTCAATCACGTTGCTCTTTAGTACTTCATTTCGCTTGACCGAGTTCAGATAATTAATCTGTGACTGAATCGCCTTATTCTCAGCACGGACATCAGCAATGACTTTCTTATTGCCTTTACTTTTACGGGCCTTCGCATAGTTGGCAGCTATCTTTGCCTGGTCTGCCTTGATGGTGCTGTTGACCTTCGCTCTGACAGCCTGGATGTTTTTCAACATTGTCTCAGGACTGTCTTTATAGATGTTCTTCAGACCAGCACTCATAAGTGAGCCGATGTCCCCGTAACTCTTAACGAGGCCGGAGTAGTTGGTCGTACGGCTTCTACGCATCAAATTGTTAGAGATGCCACGCAGTATACCTGCTCTGTTAGTGACTCGTGTAGTCTGCGGCCGTTTAACAGCTGATGACTTGGATGTAGACTTCGCAGCTGACTTGACCGGCACCAGAAGTTTACATCCGGCATAGATCATATCAGACGTCAGGCCATTGACCCGCTTAAGCTCCTTGACCGTCGTACCGAATGTACGGGCCAAGTCCCAAAGCGTATCACCCCAGACAATGTTGTGAGTACGAGTGGACTTCGATTTGGTTGTGCCGGATGACAACTTGATGAGCTTGTCATCGTTAACGATGTTGTTGGCTTGCGCCAGTAATGGCCGCGCTCTATGCTTCTTGCGTGGGTCGAGTGGAATAATCATTTCTGGATATTCTTCGCCTGCGATGACGGTCTCATTCTGGATGATGCCACCATTCGCGAATCGACGTAATCCGGATGGTCCCCAACCGCTTCTGCCATATGGCAAATCTCTGCGCCAATTACTGTTGTTGAAGAATGCCAGCAACTGATCATAGCCACGGCGCATGTTCTCATGGCCAGCAACCGCATATTTCCGGAACGTCTGCGGAACGTACTGCAGTAAACCTTGAGCCGGATTACCACTCGCAGTATTAACATCCCAAACTGATGAAGACTGAACGACTTTTTCATTACCGGTAGATTCACGATTAATTTGAGCGATGATGCCTTTTAGTTCTCTGCTTGTTAAATCAACATTCATTTTAGCTGCAGCGCGTTTAATGGTACTTGCCCAGCTCTGTGCGTTACCTGCAATGCCATTGCCTTTACCTTTTGCATAATGCTTTGCCCAATACTCTGGGTCAATCGAATCTTCGTTATATAAATAGCCGCGTCCTTTATTTACCTGCCAATGCAAGTGATCGCCGAAAGAGTTACCAGTATTACCAACTTTTCCGATAATCTGGCCAGCTGTAACACGGTCACCTTTTTTAACTGTTCTGCTGCCATTTAACATATGCATCAAAATGTGAGTAAATCCATCCGCGAATATCTGGACTTCATTACCACCAGATGGTTGATTCGGAGAGAACCAAGACTGAATAACTTCTCCTGTAATCGGAGACGGAACTGGTGTTCCAGCCGGCATTGCATAGTCAATACCTGCATGACCGCCTTTTTGCCATCCACGCCCTGCTGTTTTAGTCCAACTTGCAAATGGATTGTAACCACCACCTGCAGATTCGAACCATTCCTTGATTTTTCCTTGTAGCATAATCTTCAGTTTGCTGTAAGCCAGCTTTGCCATTGTACCCGTCATTCCCAGACCGCCGAAGTCAATACCCATGCTGCCCATTACTTTATCAAGCAAGGCCTTTGGATTTTTAATGTAATCCATAACATCTCCGATAATATCTCCGGCTTTAGCCTTGACTGCACCTACAGTTTCCTTAAATTTTTTGCCAAGAGTTCCGATACCGTCCATCGCATTACCTGCCATGCCACGAATATCAAATTGCTTTGCGTTGGTCCAGAAATCATCTTTATCTGTGCCTTTATCGAAGTGTGGCAGACGGCTCATATATGCATGTGTTTTACGTCCACTGTGTACTTTATCGCCTTTATCGAGTCTGACGAGCGTATCTTTTGCAGGCGTAAGGTACTTAGTGCCATTTGCTTTTTCGATGATTTCGCGACGGTACCCGCCTGGGCCATTACCTGGTCCACGGTCACCCACGATAGCCATCGTAGGTTGTGCGATTGCACCGTTTCTAACAATTGCAGAAGAAGCACGCGTTCCAGTGTGAAGTTCTGGAATCTTATCCATAAGATTCTTCTTGGTGATGGCTTTAGAAATCGTATTGATTCCGCCAATCATTTTGTTCAGTCCCGAGATAGCCCCATTAGCCACAGATTTACCGAGATTTTGAGCCTTAGTTTTCATGCCTTCTTTAGCATTTGAGATGTAAGAACCTATACTATCAGTCCATTTTTTAGCACCGTTGTACATGCCCATAAATTTATCGACGGCATTTTTTTTCATACTGCCAGCAAATGAGCCAACATTTTTAGTGATTGATTCCCATCTATCATGCACTTTTTTGCCGGTTTCATCGTTCCATTTCTTGACGCCTTTATACATATCAAATGCACTGCCAACACCTTTCGACAGCATTTTTCCTGACCATTTAGCAACGCTGCCAGATGCTTCTTCCCACTTGGATTTTACTCGTCCTGTTTGAGCATCAATGTGCAGTGTAACACCTTTGTTTTGTGCGGCTGCTTCGTTAACCACTTTGTTATGCTGCTTTTCAGCATTTTTCTTTGACTCTTTGTACTGACGTTCAGCATCCTTAATGATTGCATCGGCTTGTTTTTTGGATATTGACTTTGCCACATCGCGTTGATAAATAGCCTCATCAATCACTTTATCACGCTTCTGTTTTGCATTTTTTATGGATTCATTACGCTCTTTAGCAGAATGTTTGATGACTTCTGCCGCTGCTTCGAGTGAGAGTTTTGATTTATTCGATTTTAATCGTCCCAAAATAATTCGTTGTTCTTTTTCACTTTTAGAGAGAGAAGCCACAACTTTTTTATCCATCTGACTTTGCAGAGCGACAATCTTGTTTTCCTCAGATTTAGTTAAAGCTCGTCGTTCCATTCGTGCTTTAGTATAGATAGCTTTTATATCATTCTGGATTAATTGTACAGCCTGAATCTCTTTAGAGTTACCTGTCTGTGCTTTTACAAGAATACGCTGTTCTTCAGCATTTGTTAGACCCCGCGTTGCTGAGAAGATGCCCCTGAGACCCGCGACTTCGCGCTGCTTGCGTTGCGCTATTTTTTTAAGCACACCGGACGACATGTCTGCATATAACTTCATCATCTCCAAGTACTGCTTTTCTCCGATTTTTTTATTCGACATACGCAGTTCTTCGAGCTTTTTTGAAGCCTTCATCGATAAATTAGTATAGCCTTTAAGTGCCGTTTCGGTTGAGCTGCTGACTCCTTTACCATATACATTTGTTTTATCAGTCGCTTTTGTGACTGCTTGATTCACCAGACCAAAGAATCCTTTTGCGGCTACACCTGCAGGAGACAATTCAAATCCTTTTTTAGCGACGTAGCCAAGGCCGTCTCCGGCTTTCTTAAATCCTGTGCCAATTTTTCCAACCCAGGAGAAATTCATCTGAGGTGCAATCTCTTTTAAAAGTTTGCCAGTGTTATCGACACCAGTCCGGAACCATCCGATGTGTTTATAGGCAAGCTTAAATCCTGCTGCTAGTAGTGTTACAGCAGTAAGAGTTATGCCTACCGGTCCAGTTACAAGACCGATTCCGGCACGAAGCAACCCGGCACCTCTTGCTAGTAGACCGACTGATCTCGTCGCACCGCCGGCGTTTTTGCCGAACACATTAAACATACCGCCAAGCTTTCCTACTGGTCCAGCAGATTTACCTAGAGTTTTTCCAGCCGTCATATTAGCAGTAGCATTAGCTTCAGCTGCTACTGTGTTAGCAGCATACTTACCAGACAGACGGGCCAAGCCGTCAGCCGCAGTTCCCGTTGCTTTTGCCACAAGTCCTACTCCTACAATTACAGGTCCAGTAGCCGCAGCTACAAGTCCAATACCAACTGCAGTTTTTCTTGCCCAACCTGGCATCTCACTGAATTTAGTAGCTAGAGACTGCGCTCCATTCGCAAGTTCTCTGATATATGGTGTCATATCCTGTCCGATTTGAATGCCGACAGTCTCAAAGGCGCCGCCCATTTCCTCTACCGCACCCTTAAGATTGTTCATCATGGCTTTAGAGGCTTTCTGTGATGCACCGTCTGACTCTTCGAGTGACTTTGTCATCTTACCGATTTTGTCTGGACCTTGCTCCATCATAACGAGCATACCTGATACTGCCTCTTTACCAACCAACTGCGATAAGTTAGCTGCTTTCTGTGTATCAGTCATACCTTCCATTGAGCTTTCCAGATTGCGAACCAGCTGCTCCATACCGACGAAATTACCCGATGCATCTGAAACCTCCACGCCCATCTTGTTCATGAGCTTAGCGTTCTTTTCCGATGGATCCAGGAGGCCCAGTAATGCGCCACGTAAAGTGGTACCAGCTTGTTCACCCTTCAGACCTGAATCAACCATCATACCGATAGAAGCAGACGTTTCTTCAAGGCTCATACCGAGTGACTTTGCAGGAGCCGCGGCGTATTTTAGTGCATACTCCATATCAGTGATATCAGCAGCTGATTGATTGGCAGTTTGAGCGAGTACGTCAGCTACATGAGAAGACTTACCAGCTTCGATACCAAAGGCATTCATTGCACTGGCCATAACATTCGCAGTCTGAGTCATATCGCTTCCGGATGCTTCTGCAGCTGATATAATACCAGGCATCGCTGCCATAATCTGATTCGCATCATAACCTTTGGCAGCCATCTCCTCCATACCTTTGGCCACTTCAGACGCTGACTTGGTCGTGGATGCACCGAGTTCCATTGCGACACGTTTCATTTCTTCAAACTTCGAACCTGTCGTGTCTGAGATTGCGCCGACACGTGACATCTGTGCATCAAAGTCCATCGCTGTCTTGACACCCATTGCACCAATACCAGCGAGTGGTGCAGTGACGGCTAAGGACATTGACTGCCCGGTAGACGTCCATTTATCTCCAACGGACTTCAATTTAGAAGAATAGGCTTCCAGTTCCTTCTGCCGCTGTGTGAATGGTGAGTTCTTAATGGCCTCAGCCTTATTGAAGTCTTGTAATTCTTTTGTTGTCGCTGCAATATCGTCTTTTAGGTCGTTTAGTATCTTGGTCTGATCTTTGAGTGCTATATTCGCTTTGACTGCCTTCTCACTGTTCTCGCCGTAATCTTTAGTGAGCTTTCGTACTTCTGCAGCTTGAGCATAGACTGCTTTCTTCTGCAGTTCCATCTTGTCGTTGAGTGACTTGATCTTACCTTCAATCTGGCCATACTGATTACCAGCTAGTTTCATCTTGGACAAGTTATTTTGCCATTCCGCATCAACGAGCTTCATCTTGTCCTGGAGTGTCGCCTTGCTACGGGCCATCTCCTGTTCCTGCTTCAGTAACTTCGCCTGCTGTCCTTCAACTTTCTTCTGTTCAATGGATGACTGCTTCATCTCATCAGTCATCTCACCGATAGACCGCTTCAAATTACCATATACGCCTTGCTGTTTAACCAGTTCTGCGTTCGCTTTGATGACCTTTGTATGATTCTCACCATACTCTTTTGTTAAGTTCTCTACCTTACGCTTGTGCTCGTCTACAATCTTTGTCTGAATCTGTAGCTTGTCGTTCATACCTTTTACACTTGTAGACAATTTCTCTATACTACGATCTGACTGTTTAAATGTCGAAAGTGACGACTTCCATGTATTATCTGCAAGTTTCATCCTTGCATTAAGGTTCGACAGGCCACGAACCAGACTGGTGTCATTTAATCCCACTTCAACAACCGTCTTGCCGACGGGTTCTCCTATGACGCTCATTAAACTACCTCCTTCCCTAAAAAAATAAACCTGTTAAAGCGTTCAGTTGAACGCTTCAAACAGGCTATAGACTCTTTTAGTCCTATTCACTTTCTTCTGTTCGTTTCTGACCATTTCAAATTCATCTTCGACTGCAAGGTTATACTGATGCACATAATAGTGAAAGTCTCCATTCAGCAGTTCGATAGGACTGATGTTAAAATACTTTGCTATCATGGCCATATTTTTATCAAGCTGCCGGATGACTTGATTCATTGTCAGTGATTCAACTTCTTCATCCGTTATTTCGCTTGATTCTCCAACGGAACTATAGCGTTTCCCAACGCACTTGCAAAGATTTGTGTCAGTGTGCCTTGATACTTACGTGCATCCAGACCATTCTGCAATTCTTCAAGTGTGAACTGATCATTAAAGTACATCACTGCAAGATTTTCGTACAAATTCAATATCTTTTCTTCAGTCTCAAAAGTGAACACGACAGGAATCAATTTACCTTCTTCATCACGTTCATAATTTTCTTTACCGTCATGTTTAAAATTAAGTTTCTTTTCTTCATATTGAAGCTTAATCGCTTCACGGTAGACGTGTCCAGGTACTGATTCGGGGGCTTTGATGACACGTTTTGCGCCCTTGTTATTAACTAATGTGATTGATTCTACAAATCCTAGTTCAACTTCTTCAGATTTTTCAGTTGCTACTTCTACTTCTGTGTTTAATAATTCTTTTGTCATTATGGATTCCTACTTTCAAATATTTTTATTTTGGCCAAAATAAAAAGGGGAATAATCCCCTCTGATTAATTTTCTTCTAGTTCTTTGATGTAAGATTTACCGTTTGGATGGCTAAGCAGCTCTTGAATACGTTCTTCGCTCACTTTTTTGTTTGCTGGATTAGGATAAATATTATTGATCTCGTATTCTTTATAATTGTCCTGAGCATCTGTAAATGCACGGATTACTTCGTACTTCTTCGTTTTTGTTTCCGTTGATTTAGGAGTTTCTTCAGTTGTTTTAGTAGCTGTCTTTTTAGCTTCTGCCATTGTTTATTCCTCCTTAAACGATTTCTGGACGTGGTTTCCAACCTTTAGGTTGCGCAGTCACGGGTGCCGGTTTGCTGAACACTTCGATGAAGAATTTATCTAACGTCGCATAGTCGTCTTTTTTAATGATGCGGCGACGCTCTTTGATGTTATCGCAGCGGCGCTGAGTAAACTCACCACTCATTGAATGATTGCTGAAGTCTACTTTACCTTCTTCAGATGACTTGCCTTCATCGTCTCCAACTACATAAGTTCCTCGAGTGAATCCGATTGCTTCAACATCTTTGTTCAACCGTTCTTTGTAGAAGATTGTACCAACAACTGGAGGATCGATTACACCTCCATATTGAGTAACGAGTCCGTCTTCAGAAACCTCCATACCTGCTAACCAAGCGCGCAGTTCTAACGGCAGAGCAAACGCCTGTAAATCGACCTTAGAATCGCCTTGAGACACAGCTTCTTCCTGCTTCTCACCGTCGCCCCAGTTAGCTACGCTCTCCTGGTCTTTGTTTACTTTAATGTCCTGAGAGCCGCGCACATGATAGATTTCGCCGTAAGCTGCCGGCTTCCCTAATTCGTCAGTCGTCAACTCCGCTAAGTGCATACCACTAATATTCACTGTTGAACCTAATGTTTCAGTGATCTTAATCATTGCCATAATGTGTTTCCTCCTAAAGTTTTAATAGATTTCTTCTTCTGATAATTCGTAAGCATAAAAATAGCGAGCAGCGTCACGATATAAAGTGACATTGTCCGCTACTTTTTCAGTATGTTGTTCTAATCTGTCTACAAATCCAAAGCCATGTTCCTTAAGCAACCTTTTAATTTTGTTACCGACCGTCAACAAGCCGTTCGTCTGCCAGATATCAATCTGGAAAAAGAGACCAGCTGCCATTATTTCGCCGTCTCCAAATTCAAGATCAGGTGTATCAAGTAGAGAAAGACGGATATACGGTGGTTTTGATTTCATCGTTTCAGGTATATCAGCAATCCTGATATTGTTTGCAGGTATAATACCTATTATTGAAGGATCACTGATAATAATGTCCCTTAAAAATTTGTATGGATCATCCATTCAAACCATACTCCTTTCGCATCACGGTGTGCATGGCATTCAGCCGTTTCTCATGAGAATCCTTGACAGCTTTAGTAATCTTGAGCTGCGGCTTCTGATGCACTGTGCCCCATTCAACGAAGTGGACACGATACTCAACTTTTGAACCTTCAGGCCATCCGATTTTTATAATCGTCTCGCCTTTCTCGTTCTTGTGTGATTTACCGATTACCACTTTATCGCGGGCAGTCCCTTTATCGACAAATATATCTTTTTTGATTTGTGCTAATGTAATTTCTGCTCCGGCCTTAATGATTGCATCTTCCGATCCCTTAATACGCTGTATCAGACTTTTAACTTTGCGATCATCAAAAGGTTTGATTTCTAAACTCATAGAGTTTTCCTTTCAATAACCAGATACATGTATTTCTGCCTCGAATCTTCATCCAGGACATCGATAATAGCGTACCTGTTACCCTTGTATTCGACGGTCATGTCAGTTGTAATGCCAACCTTATAGCGTATTCGAAACTGCAGCAGATTGCTTGTACCAGCTTGAACGGATAACTCATAATCTTTGGAACGATTATCTATAAGTTCCGCCCAACATTTGTGATAAACATCTTCAGTGGGGTTGCTCCATCCATCTTCAGAAACATCATCAGTTGCGTAAATAATTAATCGTTTATCCAGCTGGCCAACTTTCTCAGTAGTATACTGACGCTTTTTAAACCGAGGCATAATCAAAACCTCCATACTCAATCTGCAGATGGATAATCATTGAATTCAGGGACATTGCAATCAGTTCACCGGAACCAACTGGCTCCCTGTTCTCATACCAGTGCAGACATAGCATTTTCAGCGCAAGAAATGCCTGAGCATTTTCCATGGGCTTACCTTCTAAATCTTTGAAATAATCAAATCGATAGTTTGTCTTGGAGTAGATGAAAGGTTTGGCAGCCATCACGAGTGACTCAACAGTGACGTTCTCCTCATCACCGTCAATCTTCATAAACTCTTTAACATCATCCAGCAATTCAGTTTCCGTCACTATTCATCACCCCTTACACTACGTCAGGTGCAGCAACTGTGAAGTTCTTGTCGATTTCAGCATAGACTACAGCTTCTTTGTCAACGAATTTGACATCTTCACGTTCAATGAATCGCATGTCAGTAGAATTACGTGTGAACGCTTTGCCACCAATATTCGTTGTCAAGATGGATTGCTGCTGACGATCGAACAATGTGATAGCTTCTTTTAGGTCGCCGATGATGATAGGTGCCTTACCAGCATTTGATGGCAGAACTTTATTGCTGAACATGATGACGTCTTTACCTTCAATCTGTTTTTTCGTCGGATCAATTGGATTAGGTTGCATCACGTATTTTCCATCTTCGTATTTAAGAAGATCCAACACATTGAATCCATCCTGATTTGTGATAATAACTGCACCGCCATGAAATACTGGATCGAGCGTTACATTAATTGCCGTCTTGATACCATCAACAGAATTAATAGCCTGGACTGGCAACTGCTTAATCAAGTTAAGAACCAGTGAGTTACGAGTGACAACAGATTTACGAGCGCCCCATCGCGCAGCATAGGCTACTACATTTTCATCACTATCTTGGATTAAGTCGTTGGACATCGGCAGGATACCTGCGTAGTTCTTTACCATGAAGTTAATACGTTCAAATCCTGGTCCTTCGATTTCAGGAATCTCAGTCATTTCTTCAACAGCGACTAACGGTGTCATTGTTGAAAGTTTTTCATAAAGACGAGATCCTTTCGGTCGAGACACAGGCTCTACATTGACATAGTCTTCAAGCGATACATACTCGCGTTTGTATTCATTGATCTTGAATGAGATATCTTCCGGAACAAGAAGCCCACCATCTTCATCAACCTTTTCAACCATAGCGTCAGAGATAAGTCCCGTGCGCATGAAGTTAACGAAACTTTTAACTTCTGTCTGTTTGTCTTGGATGACAGGATCTTTTGGCATTTGATTGAAGTCAAGTACCTGGTTTACTTTCTCTGCTTCCTGAATTTCACTATACGCTTCAATCTGTGCATTGATTTTGTCAATCTCTGCTTTGTGTTCCTTGTATTTGTCCATATCGCCGGCATCAATTGAGTCGTGCGCTGCATCTACTGCTTGTGCTTTTAAAGCCTGCAAATCTTTAAATTTCATGCATATTTCCTCCTGTTTTTTAGTTTTTTGCATAAAAAATAGACATCACCGTTTGGTATGTCCTTGACTGTATTTTTTCTGGTGTCCAGCTTCACCAAGATATATGATCACCTCCGGCTACTGGGCTATACTGATAATCAGATCCTTGTATGCCTGAGCCTTTTCAGATTGCAGATCATCTTGCTGCGTTAACTTCTTAGGAGTGTTCTTGTATTTCGCTGCATATTCACGGTCAATACTTGCCGCGACTTTAACCGCTTCAGTGACTTCATCAATGAAGCCGTAAGCTTTAGCATCGTCAGCTGATAGCCAGGTCTCTTCCTGCATCATTGTTCGGATGTTTTCTTCAGTTGTCTGGCCATTCGTTTTGTTCAGGTACGTATTGATGATGGATTCATTAATCTTGTCCAGGTCAGCAGCCACCTTACGCATCTCGCGTGAGTTACCAATAGCGAATGTCCAAGGGTCATGAATCATCAGCATCGCGTTATTCGGCATTACAATCTTGTCGCCGGCCATCGCAATGACTGAGGCGATAGAAGCAGCAAGCCCGTCAACACGAACTGTCACAAACGCTTTATGTCTGTTCAACATCGAATAAATCGCTTGACCTTCAAATACGTCTCCGCCCGGCGAGTTGATATAAAGGTTAATCTGTGAGACGTCACCTAGCGATTTAAGTTCATCGTTAAACTGCTGCGCGCTGCTTTCAGAAAACCACCCTTCAGACTCAATCGCACCATAGATATGGATGTCTGCAGTGCTTTCGTTAAGAACTTTCATTGAATAAAATTTGTTCTTATTTTTGCTCATCTTTTTTATCACCTCCTTCATCGGATGTTTTAGATCTCGCTTTGGCCAGCTGATAATCTCTCATGATGTCGAGTGGCACCAGATTCAAGTTGCCGAATCGTGTTTCACCTAAATCATTGTCTATCAGCTCCATGTCTTCCAGTGAAAGAACATTGTTGATGGTGTACGCTCCAATCTTCTGCATCGTCTCATAGAACTTAGCACGGCTCTCTGAGTCGCCTCTCAGCTCAGCTTCCAGATTGAACTTGCAGTAACGTCCTTCTTCTTCGTCAACGATGGTCAGCAGCTTAGAATCAAGTTCCTGTTCGATGTTTGTTACGAGCGGAAGGATTGTATTAATCACGTATTGCAGTGACTGCTGCTCAATATTTGAGAAGGTTGCTCTATCAAGTTCACCGACTTTATGCGGTGGCACCTTATAGATGCTTGCAATCTGCAGCTTATTGAACTTCATCGATTCGATAAATTGAGCGTCCTTCTGCGGAATAGTAATCGTCTGGAACTCTAGCGCTCCGTCAACTACCGCAACATCTTCATCATTGTTCACTTCGTACCATGCCTCACGCAATTTCTTTTTGTTGTCAGGACTAATGACTTCAGCTGACTTCAATATACCTCTTGGAATGGCGCTCTTCTGATAAAAGCTCGATTGATGCTTGTTACCGCCAATATTTGTAGATAAGTTGTATCTGATGACCTGGATCGGCGAAAGTCCGACATGTCCGTCAAGACTTAAATCCATAAAGTGTAGTACGTCATCCGCATCAATCAGATAACTCTTATTGTTAAGCTGTGTCATGTAAAAGTATTTTTTCTTGTCACTGTCATAACGTTTAGCTGTCGTTAATGGGTTGAGTGGAAGAATCTCTTCGGCCTGCCCTCTGTTGTTGCGATTAATATAACAGTAGGCGTTGCCATAAACCATCATGTGCGTAATCATCAGCCGCTTCCAGACAAATGCAGTCATAAATTCATTCGGCTGCTTTTTCAGCAGACGATATACAGGATGATTGATTTCCCGTTCAATCGTCCTTTCCTTCTTGGCGAGAAGAGATATAGGATATTTAGCCATGTCATCGGCCAGTACCTTGATACATGCATACACTTCACTTGTCCGAATCGCTGTTTCTTCATCAACACGTCCGGCTGCATCTGTATTGAACATCGTATTAAACCAGTTCAGATTACCTGTATACGTCTCATTCCGTGGCCGTGATGCCTTTTTACTTAATAACATTTACTCACCTCCTTCCTGCTAGTATGGCCAGCAGGACGAAGCAAATACCCAGCATCAGCAATCCTACTTCAAACTCAAATCTGAATGCGGCTATGCAGATAAAAATCATACCGACTACCAGAAGAATGTCATCTATGAATAGCCACAATAAGGCCATTAGCTTTTCTATCGTCATCACCACCTTAAAATGTAAAATCTTGACTTGCTATGTGATCATTAATCGATGGCCCTTCATCCACCATTGCTCTTACAAATGCGAATATTGTTGCAGCTGCTGGGTCAATACGGTCCTTTGACTTTTTCTTATCCAGCATAATATTGCCTTGAGCATCCTGTTTTTCAACTGCATTCGACATGGCCCATGTTAATACTGGATTATTATCATGTCTGATTTTGCCTTCAAGCACATATTCTCTGAAGGTAGATGTCGGTTCACTGAGCACTTTCATGCTCTGCGAAATCTCCACTGTCTTAAATCCTTTGTTCTGCATGTTTGAAGCGAAATGAGTAGCATTGTACGGGTCATAACATATTTCTTTGACCTTCCACCCACGCTCTGCTGCATATACCTCTACATAATGTTCAATAAAGTTATAGTCCACTACGTCTCCAGGTGTATCAGTCAGATAGCCTTCTTCAATCCACATCGAGTAGGGAACTCTGTCAGTATTCTCACGTTCCTTCAGTGCCTCTTCAGGAAGAAAGGAATGCGATCTGACATCAAACGTTCCGTCCATATTCTTGAATACAAAGCTGAGAGATGTTAAGTCAATCTTCTTTGACAAATCGGCACCGACATAACATTCACGACCTTCAAGTGATGGTGCATTATCATCACCGCATGCATGCCATTTATCCATCTTCATATAGCCGTTATCCTTAGCGTCAACCCAGATGTTCATGTTCTTTGTCAGGAACGTCTTCATATAGGACGGAACGTCAAGTGCACGCTTCAACATCTTCCGCAGGTATGCAATACCTTCGTTATGGGATGCGGCAATCGGATTAGCTTTGACCCAGTTCGCCTCATCGCGTATATCATCCCCTTTATCCAGTTCGTTGATCATAACAAAATAGTTGTCATTCTCAATCGGGATATTCGGGTCTAGTATCTTCGTCACATAGTCATATTCGACTGTGTAGCAAGGCTTATTGAGGTCACTACCAGCTGTTGTGATGATGAAAATTAAGGGCTGCGAACGGGCACCCATACCAGTCAGCAGTACGTCATATACTTCAGTCGTATCATGCAAGTGATATTCATCAATCAATCCTGACTGCGGGTTAAAACCGTCACCTTTTTTGTTATCTTCTTTCGATAGCGATTTGATGATAGAGTCAGATTTTTTGTGAATGATCTTACCGTATTTCGCTTCGAACTTATCCTTAAACTCTGACTGCTTAATCTGCGCGGCCATTTCGTTATAGATGATGTCAGCCTGTTCTTTCTTCGTCGCACCGATATAGACTTCGGACATCCCTTCACCAAGTGCACTTGCTTCGTAGCTGCCCACGCAGGATAATGATTGCGACTTTGCATTCTTACGTGCGACTTGCCAGTATGCCAAGTTAAATCGTCTGTAGCCGGTCTGATAATGGACCCATCCGTAAATATTTGAGAAGTTAAAGATCTGAATAGGATGCGGCATGATATAAGTACCGCGTAATGGCCCTTTAGTGTGTTTAAATTTCGTCATCCACTTCATGAAACGTAATGCTTTCTGTTCATCGAATACATAGGGAAACTGCTTATGCTTCTCGCGTTCAACGTCATTTAAAAAGCGAAGACATGCCCACTTGTGTTTTTCACAAGCGATTATATCTCCGCTCAGTACATCATTTGAATATTGAATTAAGAAGTCTTTAAGCTCAGCCATCAAACATCATCAAAGTCATCATCCTCTTCCTCCTCAGCTGCCTTAGCCTGTGCGAGTGCCATCTTAGCCCGGGCAGACGGCGTGAATCCGAACTGAGTTCCAAGCTGTCTGACCTGATCATAGAATTGCTTCTTGCGCAGTATCGATTCCTTATCCATTTGATTCATGTAGATGTTCTTACCAGTCTCCTGGTCAACATCAATCAGTACTCTCCGGATAAGTCCGTTCTCATTGATTGCCTTCGTGACTTCAACATAGTTAGAGTAAGCATCGCAGTACATGGCCAACGCGTGCACGTCCAGATTGTTCAGAACATCCAGCTCTGCCATCTCATTTACGATATATTTAAACTCTTTTTTTGCACCTTTATCGAGCCAGGATGGCGGCTTCAGTTTATCCTTTGCAGCCTGTAATGCTGCTTCCGCTTTTTGTCTCCGTTCGATTTCATCCTTGGTACGACGGTTTTTGTTACCATGTACGAGTTGTAATCCAATCGGAATTGCTTGATTGCCCACAGCATCACCTCCTTATCGATTTTTGCCCAATATGAATTTTTTTTGAGCGAATTTTGTGTGCGCTGAGCTGGGGCGCCGTTGTTTTCGTTTGGTTTTCCAGAGATTTAGATAGGGGGGTATCATCCGAGAAAAATTATTTCTGAATTTTTTGGAACGCCGTGAAAGTTTCGACAGTCACTCTGCCTCTAACTTTTTCAATGTTCATTTCAATTTGTGTGAAAACATTCGGCGCTATCGTTCGTCCTGCGTCCCTCACATGCCTCTCACATATGAATCGATCTCTCTCCATACAAATGAACCTGGCACCGATTGTCTTTAGCTTGCTGGCCTGTGACGGTGTTACAGCACTGCGTATAATCCATACTGACTTGAAGTTGTACTTATCCAGCACAATGTTATCAATGATTGCATCAGCCATATCGTTCGCCATACTGACAGCGTCATAGGCGCTATGCTGACGGTCGTGAAGCGGCCTGTCTGTCATCACACTGATCAACTTGTCAATATCAATCACGATGTCTCTTCCTTCATCCTTATTAAGGTCGATGAACGTCCTCTTGCCACTGCCAGGCAGGCCAATGACCACATAGACTTGCTTCTGAGTGCTTGTACCTAGTCCCTTCTTGACCTTGACATGCTCCTTGTTGTGACATGCAGTACACACTGTCTCAAGGTTAGTCATATCAAGTCGCTTGTCCCAGTCATCCTTCAGTTCAACAATGTGATGCACTGTGTTGGCTACAGTTGTAATGCCTTGAGCCTTACACTGCTGACACATATAGAAGTCACGTTGAAGTACAGCAGTCCTCACCATCTTCCATTCACTCGTGTTATAGAACGCCACCTCATCTACATCAACACGTTCATTGTTATAGGTCTTATGCACTGACTTAATGACATCACTATGCTGATCGCAGTACCTGTTAACTGTCAGTCTACTGCAACCAGGATGACTACATATACTCTCGGACTTACTGGCCATCACATCCACCCCAAACAAAAAGACAGACAAAGCATGACCGCTTCGTCTGTCTATATATTACTCTACAATAATAGTATATCAGCTATCGGCCAATGATTTGTTCTTTGATTGACCGTTTATTGACCGCTGAAAGTTCGCGAAAAATCAAATTATCTAGTACGCACACGATTGAAAGTGTCATCTGTACTATCATAATATAGATCAAAATCTGGTAGATGTTGCTTTAATAAAAGTGTACTCTTTTTTGGAGATATGCCTAATTGTACTGCTAGTCTTCTCTCAAGTGACCTCCTTTTGATTTTATCTATATTTAGTTCTTTTATATAATGTCTTGCCATTAATATCATACTATTAGGAAATATTTCATGCTCGCCTATTGATATTAATGTGTTATTCATTTCAGTGAATTTACTTTCAATTATTTCCGCAACTTTTTGTGGGTCTTCTGTACTGCTTATTCCTTCTAGAATCTCTTGTTTAGTAGCAATTAATTCTTCTTTAAACAATTCTCTTTGAGAGGTAATATTCTCGTTTATTTCATTCATCTTATCTAATAAGATTTGATTTTCTGATATGGAATCTGACAACTTTTCTGTTTGTTCAGATAAAGTATTAGCAACATTTGTAAGGGTATTTACACTCTCCTTCTGACCAGTTGAATCCATTAATGTATAAAGTATAGCTATAACTCCTAATATAATAGAGACTACTGTTGCTGCAAAATTTAATGTGTCATTTATAGCATTGTCATCACCAAATTTTTTAGATAACACTGCTACTAGCATTAGTAACAATATTAAAACCCAATATGCCATATCTTTTCTAGTTACTTTATCAAATACCTTCAAAAGTTATCAATCCTTTACTATTAATTATATTATTCATTATGCACTATTCATCAAAATTATATAAGATTTTATAACAATTAAAAATAGGTCTGGCATCTTCCAGACCTATTAGTTAAACGCTTCAGTTGTTTCATCATGATACTCTTCTACTCCCAGAAAGAAGCCGAGCCTAATGATGGCATCATTCTTAATCGTGTAGTACTTTGTCTTTCCTACACCTAAGTCAGTGTATATTTCATAGTCACTGCCCAAATCATCCTGAAGATACTTATGTACAATGATATATCTCTCTTCTGGTTTAAGGTTGTCGATAGCAGCATGCATGCGCTCCAACAGGTCCTTACGTTCATCAAGTAACTTCTGTCTCAGGATGTTCTTCTCTGCCGCCGCTTCAATGCCGTTCAATGTCATTGTCGTGGCAGGAGGAACAAAGCTGAATGATTGAGTAACTGACGGCATAGATCTGACTGGTGCAATCCTTAATAGCTTGTTATAGCGTCTGAATAAGTTATATACATTCGTACGCGTCTGTTTAAAGTCCAAGTGCTGCATATCCAATAATAAATTTGTCATATAGCCCTCCCGCTTCCGTGGTATAATATAGGTGTCGATATATTAAACGGGAGCCGAGAAGGCTCTTTTTTATTTGATGTTATATCGTTCTTTCATCTGTTGAATGTCTTCTTTAACTTCTTCTAATACGTTCTTCTCCTGGTTCAAATCTTTTTCGCTCGCTCCAGATCTTTTGATGTAATATTCCAGTGCATGCTTTATGATGTGTTTCTTCTTGTATTCCTTCATTTCCGCACCTCATTTTTACTTCTAAACATGCAACCTAATGACTCACCATACTGACATCTATTACAATGAAGCCATTGTTCACTCAGTACGCCATTACTGTATGCTTCGATGATATCTACATCTTTACTTCTACATTTCTTGCACACTTTAGGTTCTACACCTGCATAATTACTTGATGACCACCGATTGTTGAATGTCATTGCTCGTTCTTCCATCCGAATTGTTTTTGTGCATCTTGTTTCATCTTTCTGAGTTCAGACTTTTCTTCTAGCCGCTTCATCATTTCCTCATGTCTCTTGTTCATTGCAGCGATTCTAATTTTCTGTTCTTCTCTTCTTTGCTCGTGTTCCTTAGACGCTTCGACATAACCCTTAATAGCCAAATAGGCAACAGTTATGAATATAATCAGAAAGATGACTATCGTGATTATCGCTACTGTAATTAACATTTCTAATGGCATCATTACCTTACGTCCTCCCTGTTAATGCTGTCTGCTTGACTGAATCCTTCTGGGTACCGCTTCTTCAGTTTACTAATATTCAGTTCTGCAACTTCAGATAGGTTTATGGCATTGACTGCAGCAAGATTAGCGATGTACCATAGCACGTCTCCTAGCTCCTTCTTCAGCTCGTCTTGGTCCAGTTCGTGACCATGGAACACATGCTTCTTTATCTGGTCCGCTACTTCACCTGCTTCACCAGTAAGACCAAGCGCATAGTTCGCTAACGCCTCCGGTTGCGTTAATGATGAGTTATGTGTACGTCCTGCGAGTTCCTGGTATGTGTTTAGATTCATTCTATTTCCCCCTGATTGTGTTTTCTGTTCGTTCCTTTTGTTCCACAATCCTGACAATAAAGTATAGGACTATTTATATCCTGAAAAGAGTAAACAAAGGTGTTATAGCGCGTGATGTTATAGCTTTCACATACGCTGCACTGATGATAAGTTTTATGTGGTTTTTCACTTAAATCGTGATACTGATGAAACACTGGAAGCGGCTTGACTTCTTCTACTTCTGGCACGATAGTTAGCTGCTTCTCGGACGTTGCCATCTCACGTCTATATTTCTCATCCTCCTCTTTTACTTTTTTGATCAACCGCTTTGTTTTATAGCGCTCATAAATCATCCAACAGACAATCGTTATCAGCATCAACAATATTGCAATATAATCCATAGTCAGTTCTCCTCCCTATACTTCTTCAACTGTCATCAGTATCTTAGGCTCTCGTACATACCGCTTCTCTGTCACCATTGATACGATCTGACCATCATCTATCCATATATGTTTGTTAGCAGCATCCAGGACGGTCTTGACCAGATTATCAATGTCAGGCTTTTTGCTGTGATATGTACCAGACAATGCCTCTTTATTGACTTTTGATAGTCTTGCCGGCATTGGCAGGCCAAACATGATTGTTACTTTAAGCTGTCCTGTCAATAGGAGCCGTGGCATCTGCTGGGCAATGAATGCCTTGTGATGCATATAGGAAGCGGGCATGTACGTCTGCACGTTTCTGCCCACTCTTTTAAATCTTGGCCGCGGCGATGGCATGGGCTTCTCAAATCCCTCAACATCTTTATAGGTGATCGTTATCTCATGCATGCAGCTACTCTTCACCTCGTTGGATGTCTGACATATCTTTTAGTATCATCAAGACTTCATGCTTGCTGGTACGCCATAACTTGCTTTCGTTTTCATCGTGTTCCCATGCTTCAAATTGTTGTTCAAGATATTTATACTTTTCAGTGACTTTCTTTTTTAGTTCATCCCAACGATAATTACTTTTCGCTAAATCAATCCTTAAAGATTTGACTAAATCATAAACTCTCTCATCCACTCTTACGTATTCATCATCAATTAGGATAGTGTGTTTCGCATTATCATTTTCCATCACGCTTCACCTCGTTCATATCCCACTCTTACTACTCGATGAGATATGCTTTCATTGTTTTTTCTTACAACTTTAAATTCACCCGTATAATCGTAATAAGCGACTGGTTTATAGCAGCAGGTGCCTAAGATGTTATTATTGAGAAGGTAATGACAGTCGCTATATGTGTTTATATAACGACTACACTCCCGACATTCAGCGGTCATTCATCTTCACCTCGTTCGAGTTGTTGCATCTCTTCTAAAATTGATGAATATAATCTATATTTGATTGTGCTATCCATGTCACGCAAAACAGAGATAGTATTTTTGTGATTTAAAAGTGAACCTTTCAACCTCTCCCACCTCGCCTCCGCAGCGTCTGCACCTCGTTCTTCATATCTGAATATAGATTCTTCACTCACGCCCTTATAAGTTAAAACTTTAATTTCTACTATTTCTCTAGTCAGCGGTATGTTAGCAGGATTCAAATTAAACGCCTTTTGTGCCTGTTTAGGTGCTTCATTTATACTCGGTGCTTCTACATAAAAACACGGGTGAAAAAGGAATAATGGATTGCCGGTAGGGTGCGTTTCAAACGTGACTTTAAATAGTTTCATCTACTTCTCCTTGTCTCTTTGTAAAGGTTTTTTTAAAATTTTCATCAACAAGCTTCTGAGCCTCTATCGCTTCCTCAGTGGTCATTCCAATACTGCTAATTCCTTGTGGTCGATTCGTTGCTAATTTAAGGGCTAAATCATTTATATTAATTTCTGACCGTTCAGCGGATTCAGAGAGTATATCTACAACTTGCTCGCTTTGTTTCTCTTCACGCAAAGTCTCGCGATCAACTGGATACTCCAGACCCGCTTCAATTCTTATGAAGTGGTGGCCTTTAATCATGACGTGACGACCATATACTCTAAATTCAATGTCATCAGCTTTATAAATCCCGCTATATAAATTGCTGCTCATGCCTTTTTCCACCCTTCACGTATTATGGTGTAGTCATCATGGAATACTGGTTTAGGTATTGCCCCGGAAATCTGAGGGCCTCTGATGCTCTGATAATAGACGTAGTGCTTGCTGAGTGATGTGATCTTAAATTCTTCAAATGACTTCTTGTCTTCGATGACAGCTCCCACTGATAGACGATTGATGACTGCTGTTTTCATGATTCATCCCTCATTTCAGAAATCTTGGTCTCAAATGATTCTCGCTCACGTAATCTTTCGGGCCATCGACTGCGTCAGCCTTCGTGCAGGTGATGTAATAGTCGGCCATTGCCTTGCCCGCTTCCCACGCTGCGATTGTCAGGACTGTCTCAGTTAAGATACTTCCTAGTTTCTTTTTCTTCCGAGCTTTCTTCGTATTCAAGCGGTTCAGACGATTGTGCGGCATCGAGCTGCGGCTCAAGTCATATTCCTGATTCACTGTTGCTCCCCCTTGTTTCTTGCTGCTATCTTCGCAGCGGATTGTTTGACTATGAGATTAAACTGGTGCATGTAATTCAGGCTTTTAATGGTACTGGCCATTAATATCATTCCATCTCTCTTTAGGTCTGTGTTTCCGTCTGAAAAGCCCGTCGTTCATAATGGCGTTCAGCTGATAAGCTACTTCATTCCAGCTGATTCCTCTGATATGCTTGGGCCCGCCTGTAATATTAAATATGGTCAGCCGCTTTGTCTTTTTGTTTAAAAACTCGTAATCACATTCGGTCATGCGTCTATATCTCTGGAATATTTGACTGGCATAGGTCTCTAAATTCAATTCTTTAAATGGCAATGGTTTCAATGTCTGCCCTCCTTATCAAGTGTGATGCATCATAAAGTCAAATATGCTCGGCTGCTTCAGGTCATTCTCTGTCATGAGATTATTTAATTCCTTCAGCTGCTCAAACTCTTCGGGTGTAAATGAGTAGCCATTCGCACGGCCGCTTCCAGTGCCAGGCTTCGGCAGTCCCTCCAGCTTCACGCTGTGAGGTAGAATCATAAAAATACCATTGGCCCTTGTATGTGAGTAATGAGCAATAAATTTTTCATTGCGGTCAAATAGTTCCATGTTCGTCTCCTTTTAACAACGCAGGATTTTCATAGATGTTGCCGATGATTTCTAATTCTTCATCACTATTTGCAACGTGAGAAAATATATTGGATTCATACCAAAACCCGTTAGGTGCTTCAATATCAAAGGCTGGGTAGTCGTCATGAGTAAATTTCTCAACTTTCCCTATCCATTCGTATTCGGACAAATCTATGAAGCACCTAACAATATCTCCTTCAAAAATCTCCACGCTATTCTTGTCAGTTAGTCCCGTTGATTGCATGAGGTATTCATCCTCTAACGGTACTTCTAAGCAGTCCATCAATTCGTGGTCAAGCATGCTGATGATTTTACTTTCAAAATCAATAGTTAAAACTGGATACATTTTTTTGTTGTATTTGTTCAACACTCTAAATTTCGGTATCATATTCTACTTCTCCTTAGAACGGGAGATCATCATCACTGATGTCTATCGGCCCTTGATTATTTGCAAATGGATTACTGCCTGCTCCCGCCGGTAGATTAGTTTGAGCAGCGGAAGCGGCTGTGTTCGTCACCTGTGACTCTCCGCCTGTATATTCGTTGTAGATGTCCTCTGCCTGTTTCTCACGGCTACCTTTCGGCTCGAGAAACTGCACTGAGTCACAGACGACTTCAGTCACATACACTTTGCGGCCCTCCTGATTGTCGTATGATCGTGACTGCAGGCGACCATCGACTCCTGCCAGATTGCCTTTGCTGAGGTAAGCGTTGACGTTCTCAGCCTGCTTGCGGAAGACGATGCAGTTCAGAAAGTCTGCCTGGCGTTCTCCCTGCGCGTTAGTAAAGTTGCGGTTGACTGCCAGTGTGAACGTGGCCACTGCCACGCCTGATGGTGTCACTCTGTATTCAGGGTCTTTAGTTAGACGTCCGACTAATACCAATCTATTTATCATCTGATTTACTCCAATCCATCTTAAGTTGGATATCATGATACTCACTCTGGTGCGTGTCATACATCACTACTACATCGTCTCCGTAGTTCTCATTAATCATTTGGGCCATAATTTTGATGTTCCCAACCATAAAAGCCGTGATGCAATCAGGCGTACCAGGCATGTGCGAACGGTATTCCAAGTAAGTTCTCCCCTTAGCGCCAGCCTTGAGAATGTCCTTATCAAGCTGTTTCAATACTTTTTCTTTATTATTCTCAATCCATTCATTCTTCATGGAGAGAGATTTTTTGATAGTTTCATTCATGATTTATAGCCCCTTCCTTTCGACTTCGGTATATTTAATTAAGTTTTGTAAATATCTCAGCTGCAGCTGTACATAATGTTCATCCTGACTACATAGCAGGCGGTAATGTATATCTTCGACTACGCTTAACGGGAAGTTATATTCACTGATCAGCTGATTGATTTGCTCGGTAGCAGTTAACTGCTTATTCATAGTCATCACTCCTTAGTAGCCACTGGCCATATCTCGATTAAAGAAAAGATTCACGTCATTTTCATCAACGTCGATTGTTATATCCTCTTCGGAAAAAATGACATTGCTATGAAATACTTTTACGAATGATGAGAAGAGATAAGCTTCCAGTGATCTAATCGATTCGCCCGAAGATTTACGTTTGACGTTCACCCTTTTTAGTAACTGGATTAAATCCGTTTCAACGTCCTCAATCGTCAGTCGTTCGTCAACCTCGACTTGACTATAAAACTTAGCTTTAGATTTAAGTAGTGTTGATTTGATAGATCTTATTTCGTCTATATCAAAATTCATGAGATATGATGCTAGCACTGGAGGTAGATTTTGTGTCATGACCTCTTTTTCATCTTCAGTGAAATCATGTTGCTTAGCAGGCAGATGATTCGTATGATTTGAATGATTTGTAATTTCGACATCCTCTTTATCATTCATATCATTCAAGTCATTATTAGTACTGTTATTATTATTTAAATTATTATTATTACTTTTATTATTATTAGTGTCGGGTTTTCCTATGTAGGTTTTTCCGTTGTTGGATTCTCCTACATTGGTTTTTCCTACATTGGTTTTTCCGCTCTGGACTGGTGTTTCATATACGTCATAGTCATAGCCGCCTAACCTGCCTTTATCGTCTCTCTGTCGATTCCGGACAATGTAGCCTGCTTTCACTAATTCATCGATACCGCTTCTCACGCTGTCTCTTCCGTCCTTACAGTTCTTTACTATCTCAGTCTCATAGAACTGCCAGTTATCAGCTTTGCTCATCATGTAAGCGTGAAGACCTTTTGCTTTCAAGCTGAGGTTCGGGTCTTCCACCGCTGTTTTGTCGAGGATCATATACTTTCCTGATTCTTTATTTGTGCGATATGTCGTCATTGCTTCCACTCTCCAGTTTATTCAGTTCAATTAATCGTTCGTACTTTTCAACCAATGGATCTAATGCATCATAGGTCTTAATAAAGACATTCTTCACGCAGTCCATTGCATTGTTCAGTCTCGTGACTGTCAGCGTCCAACCTTTGCTGTCAAATTTGATGTAGAACCGGAAGTCTTGAATCTCTTTCTCATACTCGAGCAGCACGCCTTTACGCTCTTTGAATCCCATTTGCTCCACTCTGATCATTTCGCCACATATTACTTTGACCATTAAATCACCGCTTCCTGATTCATAATGTCCTGAATAACCTTGAGCGTAGCTCTGCTCGGCGTCCAGTTATAAACGATGTCTAATGCTGCCTCTGAGTCTTTTTGTCTAATCTGCGTACGCTGATTAACTCTGCATGCCTTAAACACTTCATGATTGATGTCTTTATAAAGTTCGTTATGAACAAGTCTTTGCTGGTCGTCTGTCGTTGCATACAGCTTGTGTAATTCTTTGATCTGCATCACTTTCTTGTTAATCGTTTTAGTGAGATGACCATATTCTCCAGGAGAAAGTTTCTGATTCTCCTTTAAATCGATGACATCACTTTTTATCTGCATGACTTCTTCCTTGGTATTCTTCTGTTCTTGGAAGACCAGTTCCAAGATCTCCATAGGTGATGTTGGCAGCTTTTGATAGCCACCCGTTTTTCTGATTGCAGGCAAGACCTCACTCGTAATGAATCTTTTAAATTTACGTGCCGTTTCTTTAATTTGAGGATTAACGCTCTGTTTTGCCGCTTCAATGATCATGCTGTATAACCCTGACTCGTTGATAACAACCTGACCTTGCATTCCTCCAGGGGTGTCGAGTTTCACGACTACCTTATCTTCGCTGTCTACATGTCTGATTAAGGCGTCTCGAGTATTTGAGTAACCTAATATTTCAGCAACATCCTTGCCTACAAAGTGAGGTTCCCCCTCAACATCGATTGTTCTAACGGGTAACTGTTCAAAGTTGAATAATTGTAATTCGCTCATGACATAACCTCCATGTTTTGTTATAATTAAGTTGTTAAATTTATCAATCGCTCGACACCTGGTTCTTCTCCAGGTGTCTTTTTTATTGGTATAATTTCCTTAGAAAGGAGGTGATTATACGGTGGATAAGTTTCAAGTAGATTTTTTAAATAATAAGTTCAAAATGTTGAACGGGCTGATTAAAAATCTGTCTAACGAAGTATTAGAACGGCCAGGTTCTAATTACGGCAAAGATGCGCTTAACAATCTGAATCAAATTTATTCTTTGACACTCAACATCGAGTTCTTCCTAAAAACGCATGATGATTTTGATAGATATGAGTTTGATGATCTAGTTGAATATGCCTATCATGTGCATCATGAACTGAGTGAAGTTATCTGCAAAGATGACAATAATACATCATGGCTATATAGCAGAGTTAATCAGTACGCAGATGTATACAAATCAGCGAGCGAAACAATCAATGCCTTTCTTTAACTGAGTGCCTCTCTTATTAGCAGAGAGGCTATTATATTTCAATCGACCGGACATATTGTTCGATCTTGTCTCTGTATTTTCGTCTGATGTGCATGGCAACAACTTCTGGATAAGATGAAAAATCAGGCGTATAAGCATAAAGTTCTCTAACATCGAATGCCTCATCGATGGCGTCTCTAAAGTGACGTTCTGCTTCCTCGAAAATTTTATCCCTTAAATCGTTATATTCTTTCATACGTTTCACCCCCTCATTATTTTTTAATTATTCTTAAGGCTTCTTCGAGATGCGGATTGGGGCGTCCCGTTCTAATAGCGTCTTTAAGTAACTTGATGGCTTCGCGCTTAAGTTCTCTTCTCGCTTTCCAGTCTTTAATGATCTGTCTCATCGTCTCTCACCTCCTTTAAAGTAATTGACTACTAGCCACATCAAGATAGGTAATCCAAGTGCGTTTGCCAGGATAACCGCTCCTGGGATCATCACCGGATTGATTATGATAAAGTAACTCATAATGTACAGTGCAATGATCGCTGCAGTGCTTAATGTGATGCTCAGTGTGACTAACCCTCTACCTCTCAGCTGTGTATGCATCAGCTCTCCGCCCTTTCTTTAATGAGTTCAAAGTTTTCGTCTAAGAACTTTCTCATCTGCCTGCGATTGAAAGAGTATTCACCACCTTGATTGCTTGGAAAGATAGTAAAGGCACTTATCCGCTTCTTCATGTACTCGTCATTGATGATGTACTTCATGAGCCACTTACGACCTTTCTGTGTGGTATCCATAAGATCTTGCATAGTCCACCAAACATCAGAGGCTTCATCCTGAAGTTTCTCGTAATCAACTTTCTTCAGCACCACAAGTTCTGAAGGAAGAGTTATTACAGCCTGTATACGTGTTGTCATGTAATCACTCCTTTTTCAAGGTCATTTTGTTACTTATGAGCAAATTGTTCATTCAATTTTTTGATATTACTTAAAGTAATATCAAGGTCAAAAAAATTTAGACCTCGATATAATCTACTTCAGTTTTGTAAAGCTTTGCTAATGCATAAATAATTAGTCCATTCGGTTTAGTTTTGCTTTTTTCCCAATTGATCACCGTTTGTTTTGTAACACCGAGAATGTCTGCTACGTCCTGCTGAGTAAGGTTCGCATTAGTTCGCCATGCTTTGATAGAAAGTTTTTTATACATAACGTCATTAGTCATATAATCACCTCACTTCTACCATTCACTTTATATTACTTAAAGTGATATGTCAATTCTTAAAGTAATATATTTTTACTTAAAGTAATATAATCGTTGTACAATATGCTTACTAATGGTATATTTATTTTACAAATAGTAATAAAGGGGATAATTGACATTATGAGCGCTCGAGAAACTCTCGCTAAGAATTTAAGTGAACTGATGCATAAAAAAGGAATTGACCAAAATAGATTAGCTGATGATATAGGCGTCTCGCAATCAACTATTTCCAACTGGCTACAACAGAAAAAATACCCGAGAATTGATAAGATAGAAATTTTAGCTAAATATTTTGGAGTGCCAAAATCAAAGCTGACAGAAACAAAAGAGTCACTTCAAGCGATTCCAGCTATTAAAGTTCCAGTAGTTAATAAAATTTCAGCCGGTTTGCCTTTATACGATGATAGTAACATCATTGAATATTCACATGTGCCTGCTCATGTGAATCGTAAAGGCAGAGAATTATTTTATTTGAGAGTGTCTGGAGATAGCATGAATAAAGAATTTTCTGATGGTGATCTAGTATTAATAGAAAAGGATTGCCCTATCGAAAATGGGCAAATCGGTGTAGTGCAAGTAAATGGCTACAATGCTACAGTAAAAAGAGTTAGGTATGATGAAGATAAAATTATTTTATACCCTGAGTCAACCAACCCAGATCATTTACCACAAATTTATACTTTAGACGATTCTGTTCAGTGTATTGGAAGAGTCATATCCGTTCAAAAGTTTTATTGATTGATTTATCCATCCATAAGGATGTTTAAATATATATTAATAACAAAGGGGAATGCGTGTGGATAATCTGTTTACTTTATTGTTCTTAGTTTCACTCGTTGCAATACCTGTCTTATTAGTTATTGCAATCGTCAACATTTTCAGAAAGAGAGCTGTTAAAAAGTTTTTTCTTGGCGCCTTAGCTAGTTTTGTTGCAATGATCATTTGCGGTTTCACCATTGCTGAGTTAAATCCTGTAGATGAAGCAGCAACAACTACCGCTTCATCCAGCGATAAGAAGATGATTGCAGAAAAACCGACTACTGAAAAGCCTACGACAGAAGAACCAACTACTGAAAAGCCTACGACAGAAGAACCAACTACTGAGAAACCGACTACTGAAAAGCCTACGACAGAAGAACCTACGACAGAAGAACCTGAAACTAAGAAAAAAATAACAGATGACAATAAAAAAGGTACTGTTGCTCGCCTTCCGGTAACATTAGCTAAAACAGTTGATGGAGATACAGCCTATTTTAATGATGACAACAATGAAATTAAAGCAAGATTTCTGCTGATTGACACTCCTGAAACGAAGCACCCACGGATGGGCGTTCAGCCTTTCGGACCTGAAGCCTCAGCGAGAACAGCTGAATTATTAAATAATGCTGCCAGCATTGAAGTTGAGTATGACGTCGGCGAAAAACAGGATCATTATGGCAGAGACTTAGTCTATGTATATGCTGACGGGAAAATGGTTAATGAGACATTAGTACGCGAAGGACTGGCGCGCGTTACCTATGTTTACCCACCAAACACGCGTTACCTTGACACGTTAAAGACAGCCGAGAATCAGGCCAAAGCAGAGCAAATCGGTATCTGGTCATTAGATAGTGCATTCGAAGATACTACAGAGGCTCCTACTGCTCAACCTGTTACAACCGAGCCTCCTACAGTAGCAGCCCCAGTAACTGAAGCACCGCAACAATTTGTTCAGCCTGCTCAACCAGCAGCTGCATCTGAAGTCTTTGCAAACTGTACAGACTTGAGAGGAACGTATCCTGGTGGCGTGCCTCAAGGACATCCAGCTTATACAGATAAGATGGATCGCGATAATGATGGTTATGCTTGTGAAATTAACTAATCAATAAGAAATAATAAAAGATGAACAGCTCAAACTGATTCATCTTTTATTTTACTCATACAAGAACATACGTTCCATTGAAAGGAGGTGAAATCATGAAAGTATATCAACGAGGGAAAACGTGGTCTTACTACTTCAGCTTTGAAGGTGAGCGAAAACGTGCTGGAGGCTTTAAGAACAAAACTGAAGCAAAGAAAGCAATGACTGATAAGCTGGCAGAACTACAAGGCGGTTTCAGGGTAGATGAAAAGACTCCGTTCATCGAATACTTTGATAAGTGGATCGATGTGAATAAACGCGGAGAGGTTCAAGACGTGACATTAAACCGCTATATTAATGCCAAAAACGTATTTGAAGAGAAGTTTGGTAATATAGCTATCTCCAAAGTGACTCAGATGATGTACAAGGAGCTGCTTAAAGAATACGCTGAAGGCAAGTTCCTGGGCGATACTAGGCTTACTAAGGGCCGTACAACCAACGCAGTGAATAAACTGCACGGCGCGTTAAATGCTGCCTTTGAGGATGCTGTATATGATGGGATCATCACACGGAATCCTGCTCAGAGAGCCAAACAAAAAGGTAAGAAAGCTTCTAAACCTGAGGAAGAAAAATACATGGAGCTGGATATGTATATAAAGTTTAAAAAAGAGATGCTTGATAGTAATGAGCTATCCCATTTTTTGAATTATCTCCTTAGCATAACCGGCGGCCGGTTTGGCGAGGTCCAGAAATTACGCTATGAACATTTTGACTTCAAAAAACGCACCGTCTTTTTACCAGGAACAAAGACAGATGCCGCACCACGTACAATCATCCTATTAGACATTGAGATTAAAAACATCAAAAAATTTTTCGCTGCTACAGGTATTAAAAAATCTGGTTATATCTTTGACACTGGCAAGAACTTACTCACCCACAATTCTGCTTTAAAAGTGATGCAGAGATTTTGTCTAAATAATAAATTAGGCAATCATACCCTCCACGCGCTCAGACACACCCATTGCTCGGCTCTTTTGCATGAGGGTATATCTATCTACTATATTTCAAAACGGCTCGGTCACAAGAGCATAGACATCACTATGTCGACATACAGTCACTTATTAAAGGATACACACGAACAAGAAGAAGATAAATATGTCGCAGCTATGAAGAAATATTCTTAGCTTGTGGAAGATATTTGTGGAAAGCTGGTCTGAAATAGATGATTCTGTGGAACGTTGTGGAAAGTTGAAGGGAAACGTGAGCAAACGTGAGCAAACGTAAAATTAAAAAAACCCCGTTTATCAAGGTTTCAGGAAACCAAGACAAACGAGGAAAAACGCGGTAACGGAGGGCAAGGGATTCGAACCCTCGAAACGCTTGTGACGTTTACACACTTTCCAGGCGTGCTCCTTCGGCCAGCTCGGACAACCCTCCATATTAAAAAATCAGAAGCGATATTTCACCTCTGATTGTATGACCCCTACGGGATTCGAACCCGTGTTACCGCCGTGAAAGGGCGGTGTCTTAACCGCTTGACCAAGGGGCCTGGCTCCACAGGTAGGACTCGAACCTACGACCGATCGGTTAACAGCCGATAGCTCTACCACTGAGCTACTGTGGAACAACAATGGAGCGGGTGATCGGAATCGAACCGACGACATCAGCTTGGAAGGCTGAGGTTATACCATTTAACTACACCCGCACAGGGGCGACTGATGGGAATCGAACCCACGAATGCCGGAACCACAATCCGGTGCGTTAACCACTTCGCCACAATCGCCATAGAAAAAGATGGCTCAGGACGGAATCGAACCGCCGACACATGGATTTTCAATCCATTGCTCTACCGACTGAGCTACTGAGCCAAAAAAAAAGCGGTCCCGACCGGGATCGAACCGGCGATCTCCTGCGTGACAGGCAGGCATGTTAACCGCTACACCACGGGACCTTAGTTGCGGGAGGCGGATTTGAACCACCGACCTTCGGGTTATGAGCCCGACGAGCTACCAGACTGCTCCATCCCGCGTCAATAAAAAGTACTTTTCAAATATATCATTTGTAAATGCAATGAGTCAATAAGTAAAAAGTGTAAATGGTGACCCCTACGGGATTCGAACCCGTGTTACCGCCGTGAAAGGGCGGTGTCTTAACCGCTTGACCAAGGGGCCTCATTTAAGGACTTTTTTAGTATATAAATAATCTGTAAAGACGTCAACACCTTATTTACAATCATTTTCACTTTTATCATGCTGTTGTTCACTGCCTTAAGTTATCACACCATCCTCGTCAGCTGTGCCGGTCAGCATTAGAGATCAATCTGCTAGTTAAAAGTATAATGCACAGTGTCCTGTTGTACTGTTAACCTAAAAAAAACCATCACATAAGTGATGGTTTTCGTTACGGAGATGGAGAGATTTGAACTCTCGCGCCGGTTACCCGACCTACACCCTTAGCAGGGGCGCCTCTTCAGCCACTTGAGTACATCTCCAATGGCTCCACAGGTAGGACTCGAACCTACGACCGATCGGTTAACAGCCGATAGCTCTACCACTGAGCTACTGTGGATTAGTTTTAATGAACAAATATTATTATATCAACTCCACTTAATATTACAAGGTTTTTCAGTAAATTTTTTTATGGAAGATTTACACCTGCCGTTCCAGCAGTGCATACATGGCTAATAATTCATATATATTTGTGTACGTCTGCCTCATTTCGGCTTCCCGCCGCATCATTTCTACTTTCTTCTGCGCTTTCGTTCTCAAACAATATTCAAGTTTAACGGCATGCAGAAACTGGGTATTGATAATATAGTAGCTGGTCGGCACTGCTATCACACTGCCATCATCAAAGCATATCTCAGTATCATTATATTTACCTTTACGGTAATACTTGATCATATCGAGGTTGAACCAGTGCATTTCTTTTACGCGGTCGCTGTGACTCGGAAAAAAATACGTCCCTGTCTCAGGCTTGAGCACAATCGGGGGCTTCTGACAGATGTCCGCCACGATTCTCGTCTTTTCTTTGCGTGCACTATAAGTGGTGTTATAGAAATAGCATGACTGTTCAATCAGTTCCAGCGGTTGATGATTGATGATAAATACAGGTTGTTCATATTCTTTCACTTCAGAATAAATACAGTCGTCAATGATTACCGGCCGGATATACATCGTCGTTTCATGAATAATATAACGGGCGCCTGTCATACAGTCCTCCATCAAATAGTAAGTTGTTATATGATGTTAATTATAATATATTCGGCTATATTCTAGTTAACATTTCGTTTAGTTTTACAATTTTTACATCATTTTAAAACATCAGTATAAAATAACAACATATTATTATCAAATATTCTGAATATTCATTGTTTTTTGGGTATAGTTAATTTATACTTAGACAAATCATATCTAGGAGGGATTTCCAATGAACCATTATTCACAAGTTAAACAAAATGGTCTTGAGACTTTTGTCAGCAATTTGAACAATCTATATATCGACTTACTGATCGATGATGTCCTTAAAACACATCAGAAAGCTGAGTACAGCCAGCTCATCGACCAAGCACTGCTCGACCACGATGAAACCGCCTTTCTTACTTATACAAATGCTCTAAAACAGCTGGAGGACAATTAAATTGACCTGCTATCATCATTACCAATAAAAAAGATGTTATTCACTTCAACTTTGAAATGACTAACATCTTTTTATTATGACAATAAACTTAAAAACTCTTCTTTCGTGACACGGCCGAAGTAATGCGCAAAGTCAATATCTTGCAGTTTGTCCGCAACGGCCTGCTTCTGATGCGGCACACCAATCAGCCGCTGTTCTATGTCTGTGATCTCTCCGACACCGAAGAAATCCCCGAAAATTCTGATCTCGTCAATCATTCCTTTTCTGACGTTCATCTTCAGCTCGAGCAGACCCCCTGGAAACTTCTGACGGACTTCATAGTTGTACTGCGGGTTCTTACCGTAGTTCCATTCGAACGTCTGATATTTCTTCCGGCTTAACTGATGGATAGCTTCCCAGTCTTCATCTGTCAATTTATATTCTTCGACATGACCTTCAAATATATGATCAAGCAGGCGCACTTTGAAATCTTCAATCGTAATCGGCTCGTCTAGAAACTCACTGATGTTGGCTACACGTGACCGGATGGAACGGATACCTTTAGTGATCAGCTTCTCCTCATTCACTGTCAGACTGCGGACGACTTCTTCCACATCACTGTTCAGCATGAGCGTCCCGTGTGAAAACATTCTATTCTTAGACTGGAACATCGCATTGCCGGAAATTTTGCGCTCGCCGACCTGCAGGTCATTACGACCGGACAGTTCAGCTGCGACACCCATCTCATTCAGCGCTTCGACAATCGGCATCGTAAAGCGCTTGAAGTTGTGAAAGCTGTCCTCATCTGCCTGCGTGACAAAACTGAAGTTTAAGTTGCCGAGGTCATGATAAACGGCCCCACCTCCGGAAATACGACGGATGACATGGATATGATGTTCATCGACATAGGCCTGATTGACTTCAGCATATGTGTTCTGGTTTTTGCCGATAATGATGGAAGGCTCATTAATATAGAACAGAAAATATGAATCATCCATTAAATTCGTCAGCACGTACTCTTCCATCGCCAGGTTAATGGCCGGGTCTGTAATATTATTATTGCTAATGAACTTCATAGTCATCCTCCTTTAAATCGTAAATCATTCAATATGAATAAAGATTTATAGTGTAGTATATAGTTATTATATCGCTGTTATATAAGGGATATCAACGAAAACAATCGCCCTGGCTGCAAACTACCAGGGCGAAAGAAAAAACCATCTATTTGTTCAAGTCGGCAGCCAGCGCTACTGCCGCTTCTTTCCCCTGCTTGACACAGTCAGGAAGTCCTACCGCTTCAAATGAAGCGCCTGTCAATAAGAGCCCTGGATACTGAGCTTTCATATACTGCTGCACAGCTCTTACGCGGTCAATGTGCCCTACTTCGTACTGCGGCATACTTTCCATAAGCCGCGTCACAATCGTGAACTCAGGCGCTCCTTTGAGCTCCATCATTTTATCGAGATCGTGTCTTGCAAGTGCTACCAGTTCTTCATCGCTGTTATTTTTAACAACATCATCACCCGGTCTGCCGACATACGCCCGCAGCAGTACTTTGCCCGGCGGTGCGGCATGCGGCCATTTCTTATCCGTCCATGTGCAGGCGGTAATGACAGTATCTGAATTACGTGCAATGACAAATCCGGTGCCGTTCTCTTCATTGTTGACCTGGTCTTCATCAAACGCCATGACGACAGTCGCAACACTTGTCGCCCCCATATGTCTGAAGTAGCGGAGCGGTGCATCTTCAAACCACTTGCTGAAGACGGTATGAGGCACCGCGATGATAACACCGTCATAGTGCTGTTGTTCACCGTTAATTGTCAGAGCATACTTGTTATTGCGGGATTCCACGGCAGTCACCGCACTGTTATAGCGAATCACCGCACCATTCTCTGCCACTGTTTCTGCCAGCTTATCGATGAAGCTCTGCAGACCATGACGAAACTGACGGAACTGCCCTTTCGGTGTGCCCGCAGGTTTCGGTGCACTGCTTTTCTGGATACGCATTCCTTTGATCAGGCTGCCATGCTTCTCTTCCTGTTCTTTGAAGTTCGGGAATGTGGATTTCAGACTCAGCTTATCGATATCCGCTCCGTAAATACCTGACAACAGCGGTTCAATCAAGTTTTCCAGTGCTTCATTGCCGAGGCGTCTCCTGAAAAATGCACCGACAGAGACATCAGTCGTCATCTTCTTCGGCTTGATGAAGTAATCCATACCGGCTCTCAGTTTGCCTGCCGGTGACAGCAGCCCTGTCTTAATAAACGGCTTCAGCTCTGTCGGGATGCCCATAATAGAACCCCCAGGCATCGGAAACAGCTGATTGCGCGCATAAATATAAGATTGTCCTGTGTTATTCGTCACCAGGTCATCTTTCATGCCGAGCTCATCAGCAAGCTCAGTCATAATTGTCTTGCGGGCTAAATAAGACTCCGGACCAAGTTCAATCGTATAGCCGTCACGCTGATAAGTTTTGATTTTACCGCCGGGACGGTCCGACTGTTCGATGATATCAATTTGAGCGTCACTTTGCTGCTGCAAATAGTAGGCGGCTGATAGACCGGTAATACCTGCACCAATGACTGCTACTTTTGTCATGATACTTCACTTCATTTCTTATGAATTTAATACTGAATGGATTTCGTCGGCCATCGCTTCAATAAACAGCTGGTGTGTGTCAGGCATCGCAGGACGATGATAGACCGCACCGACTTCGCGGCAGACCGTCTGGCATTCGACGTCGTTGTCATACAGTACTTCCAGGTGTTCACAGACGAAGCCGACCGGTGTATAGATGAAATGTTTGTAGCCGTGCTGTTGATACAGTTCACGCGTTAAATCCTGGACATCCGGTCCAAGCCACGGATCCGGTGTGTTCCCTTCAGACTGCCAGCCGATGGCAACGTTTCTTATTTGAGAGGCATCGCTGATCAACTGCGCTGTATGTGCCAGCTGGTCTGGATACGGATCGCCTTTCTCCTTGATTTTTTCCGGCAGACTATGCGCGCTGACGACAAGCACAGTATCAGCTAATTCATTATCCGGAATGGACTTCAATGTATCATCGACCTGGTTGCGCCAGAATGTGATGAATTTCTGCTGACGATAGAAATCTTTGACATGTGTCAGTTTGATGCCGTATTTAGCTGCTTCTTCAGCGGCACGGTCATTATAAGAAGCGACAGAGAATGTTGAATAATGCGGCGCCAGTACAATCGTCACTGCTTCTTCAATACCGTCATCATGCATCTGTTTCACAGCATCTTCAATGAACGGTGCAATATGTTTCAAGCCGATATAAAGAACATATTCAACGTCTTTATCTTTGTTAAGTTCGTCACGCAGTGCTGCTGCCTGACGTTCTGTTGTTCCGGCAAGCGGTGAAATGCCGCCGATCGCTTTGTAGCGGTCCTTTAAATCCTGCAGGCTTTCTTCAGAAGGTTTTCTGCCGTGTCTAATATGCGTGTAGTATGGTTCGATATCTTCTTCTTTATAAGGCGTACCGTACGCCATAACAAGTAATCCTCTTTTTTTCATTGCGCTGAACTCCTTAATGTTTCGATTTATAATCTGCTGAATACGTATGAACAAATTCTGAGACGCGTCTTAACGTTTCAGGCTTCACTTCAGGAAATACGCCGTGGCCTAAATTAAAGATATAACTGTCTGACTGCAGCCCCTGCTCTAAAATACGCGTCAGGCGCTCTTCAATCACTGCCCAGGGTGCAAGCAGAATAGCAGGATCCAAGTTGCCCTGCAATGTTTTAGTGATGCCTTTTTGGCGTGCTTCATCGATCTGCAGACGCCAGTCAAGACCTACTACATCGACCGGCAGTGCATTCCATTCTTCGACTAAATGACTTGCGCCGACGCCGAACGTTGTCACAGGTACATTCTTCTCTTTAATACCGCTGAAGATGCGCTGCATATGTGGTGCAATAAACATCCGGTAGTCCTCACGGTTCAATGCACCGACCCATGAATCAAACACTTGAATCATCTTGCAGCCTGCATCAATCTGCGCGTGCGTGTAAGTGATGCACATATCAGCCAGCTTCTCCATCAAGAGGTGCCAGCTTTCAGGCTGTTCATACATAAATGCCTTAGTTTTATTATAGTTCTTTGAAGGTCCGCCTTCTATCATATAGCTCGCCAGCGTGAACGGCGCACCTGTGAATCCAATCAATGGTACATTCAGCTGTTCAGTCGTCAGCAGTTTAATCGTATCAAGAATATAAGGGACATCCTGCTCCGGATGGATTTCACCGAGTTTCTGAACGTCACTGATATGACGGATCGGGTTGCCGATGACCGGGCCGATGCCTGACTTGATCTCTACATCGACACCAAGCGCACCGAGCGGCGACATAATATCTTTGTATAAAATAGCTGCATCAGTGTTGTACTGGTCGACCGGTAATTTCGTGACATAAGCACACAGCTCAGGGTCATGTGTGATCTCAAATAAAGAATGTGTTTCCTTGATCTTTCTGTACTCAGGCTGACTGCGGCCTGCTTGACGCATGAACCAGACCGGTGTATGTGTCGTTTTCTCACCATATGCGGCCTTTAAAATTGTATCGTTGAACGGCTTCAAAGCTATTCCTCCTACTTAATAATGATTATAAATTATTTTAACACAACCATTGATATGCCGCTGTTGAATATGGATTTGTCATAAAACTGACATAATACAAAATAATTGGGTAAAATATTAAAAAAGGAGTGATAACATGTTCACCTATTTAACGCACGGCTCAGAATATTATATGCAGCGACTGATCGATAAACATGAAGACCGGACATTTCTGAAATTTGCCGGTCCGGAAGATATAGTGCTCTATGAAGAAAGCACCGCCAAATCCGTGTTCAGTTCTCCGGAAGCATTTGAAGTCGTCGAAGCAGACGGAACGATGACGTCAGATGTTCCGGTCTTGCTGCGCTACTTCCAGGTCAGTGACGAACGCCGCAAAGTGGCCGAAAGCAGCTTGTCCCGTCCGGCAAACTTCAGTGATTATGAGGGTTACCAGGCTTACCGGCTGCTCAGACCACTGCGCGGACAGACGTTCTGCGTCGTGCTGCAGTTCAGCGACGAGAGCACGTTAAGTGATTTCAAGAAAAGTTCAGTATACCGTGAGCGTTACGAGGACAGCGTATTGAAGCAGTATCAGACTGCTGACTTTATCTCGAACATTCATTTCACAAAAACTTTGCTGCCTGTTACTGACTGACGTTTTATACGGTATTTAAAAAAGCGGACGCCTTATAAAGGTGTCCGCTTTTACATATTATGATAAAACACCTAATCTTTCAGCAGTGTCATCTTCTTCTTCAGCTTGCCCATCACCTGCTGATTCGTCCACCACATGATGACAAAGAACAAGACCGCATAGTAGAAATGACCTGGATAACAAGCGATATAAAGCAATGCGATTAAGAGCGCCGCACTTAGTGACAGCTGCCATAAAAACTTGCGGAAGCCGTCCATCACCAGCTGTTCTCTCACCGGCCACACTTGCGGCCATAACTGATACGCCTGCTGCTTGTAAAACTGGGAGGACTGCAGCACGATAATATAGACGATGAAAATACCGATGATTACAGCTATAACGGGCTGTCTGACGAGCCAGATCACTATCCCGCCGATGACAACCAGTCTGATAATGATCCAGAACGCATCTTTACTGCGGGCAAAGTTGCGTTTGAACAAATACAGGAACATCCCTTCATGATTATAATCTGCAGCCGGCTGCTTCAGCAGTCCGTCTAAAAATCTGCGGCGTCTGACATTGTCTTTCAGTCCTTTGACGTCAGTGAACATATTGATTGTCTTATACTGGCGCTGTGTCAGCTCCTGCTCATAATCAATAATGTCATCCCACTTAAACACATAGTTCTTCGCTATGCTGTTCATTAAATACAGCAGACCTCCGAGAAACAGGAGTTCTGTCAGTGCTGTAAAATACACACCTTCCAGCGAGTTATAAATGCCGGCCATCAAGATGATGAACAGCAGAATGTTAACTGATAGATTGCTGATGCCGAGCTTCATCGCTGACCAGCGGACAAGCAGACCAAGCAGAATGGCTGCCACACCGAATAAATAGGCACCTATCATACCGATGAAATAAAAGTGAGCGCCTGCGTGATAGAGCGGATACAATAAGGCAAAAAACAGCGACCAGATTACTGCATGCTTGATGAATGCTGCTCTGATCGATTTCTTCACATAATCTTTCAGCTGCCGCTCATAGGCCAGCAGGAACACTTGGTCCGCTTCCTTGAAATACGTCCTGAGCGGCGCGATGCCGCCTAAAGAGAGCAGCAGAGCGATGATAAGGTGATAATTAATGCCTTTCGGCAGATGTTTCAATAATTCAGCGTACTGCAGCATCAGCGCCCCGAACGCGATGGACAAGAATAAGATGAAGTGGCCGTTAAAGATAAATCTGCTGTAACGAAGCACTTCAGCTCTATTGTCATTTGACCGTTTGGCAAACAATGTTTGTGCGTTAACCATTCACATCACCTTGCGTCAGACGGATGTAGATGTTATCAAGTGACTGTCCCGGCATGCTGAGAGCATCCTGCAGCTCCTGCATATTACCTTTAGCGACGAGCCGGCCCTGATGCATAATGAGGAAATAATCACAGTACTTCTCAGCGGTTGCGAGTATATGGGTGCTCATCAGTACAGTGCGGCCTGCCTCACGTGCTTCGACCATCAGTTCAAGCATCGATTGAATGCCGAGTGGGTCAAGCCCTAAAAACGGCTCATCGATGATATGCAGCTGCGGCTGACTGATGAACGCACAAATAATCATTACTTTCTGCTTCATCCCTTTGGAGAAGTTCTGCGGGAACTGCTTCAGCTTATCCTGCAGCCGGAAAATGCGAAGCAGCGGCAGACTTCTTGCCACCGCTTCGTCTTTAGTCAGGCCGTAAGCCATCGCCGTCATATCGATGTGCTCCTCTAAAGTCAGTTCATCATAGAGGACCGGGGTCTCCGGTATATAGGTGATCATCCGCCGGTAGTCATACGGCGCCGCATCCAATGACAGGCCGTCAATAGCAATCTCTCCCGCCATCGGTCTCAGCAGTCCGAGCATATGCTTGATCGTCGTGCTTTTACCTGCCCCGTTCAAGCCGATAAGCCCTACGATCTGCCCTTTCTGTAATGTGAAATCAATATCATGAATAACAGGCTGATTACCATAACCACCTGTCAGCTGTTTTACTTCTACAGTCACGCTTGCACCTCCAGCTTTTCTTTAATTCATATTGTATCAAATAACTTATCCATTCACCTATCGAAATCAATTAAATGCTATAATATCATTAAATGATTGGAGGGACTCCTATGACAACATGTATTTTCTGTAAGATCATCAGCGGTGAGATTCCATCGTATAAAGTATACGAAGATGACCATACGCTCGCTTTCCTGGATATTTCTCAAGTATCAAAAGGGCATACGCTCGTCGTACCGAAGCAGCACAGCGACGATCTGCTGAGCACTGATCCTGAAGTGCTACAGCATACGACAGCTACTCTACAGAAAGTCGCGCAGCAAATTGATGATGCGTTAAAACCGGATGGCATCAATATTCTTCAGAACAATAGAAGCTTCGCTGACCAGAGTGTCTTTCATCTGCATTTCCATATTATGCCCCGCTATAAAGATGATGTAGACGGCTTCGGCTACAAATGGCAGACACATGATGTGGACGCTGACGAAATGACGGAACTGCTGCAGACGATTAAGGATGCTTGATTCTCCTCAGTCGGGGTATAACTAACAAAACTATTGGAGGAATTAACATGAAACTAAGAACTGTGCTAATCGGCTTCACTTCCGGCGTGGCGACAGGTATCATCACAGCATTGATGAAATCACCGCGTCCGGCAGGAGAAACTGAACAAAACTTCGTCTCTAACTCTTACGAAACAAAGTCCTTACTCCGCCAGCTTAAAATTGAAGCGGTAGAAGTGAAAGATTACGTGATGAAAACTAAAAATGAAAGCCAGTCTGCGATGAAGACGATGGGCGATGAAGTCAAAACGATGATCGCTACGTACAAAAGCGATATTGACCCAAATATCACTCATCTGAAATCTAATATCGAAAATATCAAAAATCGTGCAGATGAAGTAAAACAAACGTTTTCAAAAAAATAACAGCTATGCTAAAATAATAATTAATAAGTACAAAAAGCATGATGCGACCATCATGCTTTTTCTTTATATTAAGGAGGTAAAGCGATGAAGAGAGACCGGGAGACCATCGAGAAAATGTTATACACCCATAGAATTTCACAGCTCAGTAAAGCATTGTGGAAAACTGTTGAGAAAGACTGGCAGAATTGGATCAAACCTTTCGACTTGAATATTAATGAGCATCATATTCTAATCATTATCAGAAATCTTGAGAAGGCCACAATATCTGAAGTTTCCCAGTATGGTGTCATGCATGTCTCAACCGTGTTCAACTTTGCGAAAAATCTTGAGAAGCGCGGTTATTTAACGATGCCGAAAAGTGAATATGACAAACGTAACACTTATCTTGAACTGACTCAAAAAGGACGAGATCTGCTGTATGAGACATACATCGGCTACAGTGATATCGACAACCGCATTTATGATGCAGCCGAAGAATACAGTGAGCTGATGCTGTCTTTACCTCCATTCACCGATATCACGTTTATGGTCGGCCAGATTTACGGCAAGGAGTTTGTTGAACAGCTGAATAAAAGTCATGATGATTTGTTGAAGCTTCTACTTGACGAAAATGATAGTGATAATGCATAATGCATAAGATATGTCTGCCCATTATACAAACAAGGAGTATTTATCGTGTTTTCATGCACAAAAAATTTCAATATTAAAACCACTTATGGTATTCAGCGCATTGTGTTTATTTCAGCTATTATCACAATTATCGTATTCCTTATTTCGTTTGAAATCTTTATTTCATTAGTCAGCAACCGGTTCACCGATAAGAACTTTCTGCTGTTCCTGTTCAGTCTGCTGGCTATTTATCCGGTCCATAAAATCATTCATCTGCTGGCTTTTATCGGCGACACGAGATCACTCGTCATCCAGAAGATCACAAGAAAGTCATGGCCGCCGCTGCTTAACATTCGTGTTAATCATCCGGTCAGCAAGCTGCACTTCACCATCGCACTGCTACTGCCTTTCACCCTGATCACGGCTGCTGCGGTCACTGCAGCCGTGATGATGCCGCAATACGGGCATTATTTATTATTTATCGGCTCAGTCAATGCAGGCATTTCATTCATTGACTTTATTTATCTGAAGTACATCATCAAAACACCAAGAGGCACATTCATTGAAGAAAGACGCTATGGCCTGGAGTTATTAATTAAATGTAATGGTTAATTCTCATCTGATTTTAATCAGTAAATGATAGAGTAAATTGCAATCAATTATTTCAGTATGCTATATTGGGTGTACGTTTTCAGAAAAGGAGAATTATAATGAACAAATTCAAAACAGCTGTACTGCCTGCTGTGTTATCAGTTTCAGTCCTTGGGCTGGCAGCGTGTGGTAATAACAACGGAGAAACTTTGATTACATCTAAGGCAGGAGACGTCAGCTCTGCAAACGTCATCGACCAGTTGGGAAAAGATGAAGTAGCTAAAACAGCTTTTCAGATTCTCATTACAGACATTTTAAAAGATAAATACGGCAAAAAAGTCGATGAAGATAAAATCAAAAAAGATGTCGACGCTGAAGTTAAGAAATACGGCGGTAAAAAACAATTTGAATCTATTCTGCAGCAGCAGCAGGCCGGTATGACTATCGCTAAATACAAAGAATCCCGCATCAATGACGCTTATCAGAAAAAACTGATGGAAGAGACAGTGAAAGTCTCCGACGCTGATTTAAAGAAAAATGCGAAAAAAGCTTCGCACATTTTAATCAAAATCAAATCCTCTTCTGATCCATCCGGATTAACAGCTGACAAAGCGAAAGCAAAAGCTGAAGAAGTTCTGCAGGAAGTAAAAGCACATCCGGAAGACTTTGCTAAAATCGCGAAGAAAGAATCAGGAGATACTGGTTCTAAAGCAGCAGGCGGTTCACTCGGCTATGTCGTCAAAGGCCAGACCGTAGAAGCATTTGAAAATGCACTATTCAAACTTAAAGAAGGCGAAATGTCCGGCCTTGTGAAATCTGATTACGGCTACCATATCATTAAAGCAGATAAGCAGGATGACTTCGATAAGAAGAAAGCTGACTTGAAAGACCAGGTCCGTCAAGCTAAAGTTCAGAATAATCCTCAAGTGATGATTGATGCTTATAAGAAACTGCTTAAAGAATATAATGTAGACTACAAAGATAAAGATATCAAGAAAGTCGTAGAAGAACAGATTTTGACGGCTTCAAGCGCTCAGCAGCAATAAAATAAAAGCACAGCCGCCGGCTGTGCTTTTATTTTGTCTCAGTCAAGTGAGGAAGGCTTATAAAACTGTCTGTTCTCCAGTGCAAATATTCGTTCTGTGAACTGACCTTTCTCCACTTTTTTCAGGTGTTTATCAAACATCTGCATACGCGCATCGATGTTATCAATGAAATGCAGAATTTCCGCCTCTTTGACCATCGGCAGTTTCGGTGAACCATATTCATACTTACCGTGATGCGACAGTACTAAATGTCTTAAGAGAAGAATCTCCTCCCCTTCAATATGGTGCTCTTTCGCCATATCAGCAATTTCATCACTCATGATCGAAATGTGTCCGAGCAGATTGCCTTCCACTGTATAACTGGTCGCGACAGGTCCGGACAGTTCTTTCACTTTGCCCATATCATGCAGGATGATGCCTGCATAGAGCAGACTGCGGTTCAGTGACGGATAAATATTGCACAGCGCTTCTGCCTGCTTCAGCATCGTTACAACGTGATAGAGCAGCCCGGAGACAAAGTTGTGATGGTTTGAACTCGCTGCTGGATACGTGATAAATTCCTGCTGATATTTCTTCAGCAGCAGTCGTGTCACCCGCTGCAGGTTCGCATTGCTGATGTCCATCACATAAGTCATGAGCTGATCGGTCATCTCATCAGCTGAAACTGGTGCAGACTCGAGGAAGTTCTCGAGCCTTACACCATCTTCTGGTGTCACTAAGCGGAACTGGTTGATTTTCATCTGCATTCTGCCGCGATAATCAATGACATCCCCTTTAACGCGGATCAGTTTTTCGGGGACGAGCTTTTTGATGTCTTCCTCAGTGACTGTCCACACTTTCGCTTCAATGTCACCACTTTTATCTTTTAAGTATAATGTCAAGTAAGGCTTCCCCTGCCCTGTCACACCTTGCACAGCCCGGTGAATCATGAAATAAGCATCCACAGATTCCCCCGGCTTCAACGTTTCAATCGTTCTCATTATTTAGTCTCCTTGTCGTGACGCTCAAGTACAAGCGTATTTTTACCCGGTATGTTTGTTGAACGGTTAGGCGTAAAGTAGAGAACCTGGTTGTCTTCTTTCCTCATCAAATAATCAATAATGAAGTCCTTCCGCTGCTTATCAAAATGGACGAACGCATCGTCGATAATAATCGGCAGTGGATACAGGTGATGCAGATGCTGGATCAGACTCAGCCGCATCGCGATATAGAGCAGCTCTTTCGTCGACTGTGACAGTTCTGTCGGATGATACACTTGACCGTCCTTATGTTTGACCACCAGCTCTACTTCATACATTACAGCAATATATCTACCTTCTGTTAGTGTACTAAAGATACGCGATGCTTCACTAATGATATGCGGTATTCTTTCTTCTTTGACTTTCTGCCGGTGCGATGCGATGAGTGTTTCGATATAATTCAATGCGCCGTATTCTTTAGCAAGTCTGTTCACAATCTCTCGTTCAATCGCATACTGATAGTTCAGTCCAGATAATGTCGTATCCTTCTCCAGTTCAGCCATTTCCTGTTCCGTCCGGTGCAGCTCAAACTGTTCTTGCTGGAGAGCATCTTTGAGCTCATGAATTTGATCGCTGATTTCTGCTTCTGACCTTCTCAAGTCTTCCGCTGAAGTATGAGCGAGCTCTGTGTTCATCTCATAAGTGAAGTTTTCATCTTCCAGCTTACGGCTTAACTGCTGATGACGTTCAAGGTCCTTCTTGTACTGCTTATATTCAGCAAACCTGGCATAATATGCAGCTTCATCTGCTGCAGCTGTATCGCTGAAAAGCTGGGCGATCTCTGCATTCATCTCATCGGCTGAAGTTTTTACTGCGGCGAGCTCTCGTTCACTGATGGTGAGCTGTTCGTCGCGGCGGAGCTTATGCGTACGCTTCTTTTCTTCTGATTTTACGATAGCGCTCAACTCCTGGAACGCAACGGTCAAGTGTTCATGATTAGTAATCCCGCCGAAGTCAGCCAGCCGTGCTCTGAAATTCTCGATGACTGACTGCTGAGCCAGATACTGCGTTTTCAGCTGATCAATCGCTGTTTTTAACTGCTGCATCCTGCTGACTGTGCGATAAGCATGGTGCAGCAGACTATCTTCAAAATGTGCTGGAAGCCGGAGCTGCTCCTTTGTTTTCTCCAGCTCCCGGACAATCACAGCATAAGCTGCCTGCTTCTTCTCAAGACTGTTGTTCAGCTGCTGCTCTTTTCTTTTATGAAGCTTCTGTTCCCTGTCAAGTACAGTCAGCCGCTCTCTATAATCACGCTGTACTGAAAGATCAAATGAGTCATCAAGACTGCCGGCCAATGCAGCAATGGAACTCTCAAGAGCTGAAATTTCATCATCCAGTATGTTCCATTCATAAGTACGTGGTTGTTTATTCAGCAGAAATAATATTATCATGCCGATCGGGATGACGATCATCGCTAGAGCTGGAATCAGCATGGCACTGAAGAAGAAGTAAACAGCCGCAGCCACTGCTGCAAGTGCAATAATCCCATACGCGATGTTTAATTTTTTACGCTTTACTTCATCGACTGCTGCATTTCTCTTCTGCTCGGCGCTCAATTTGTTGTACAGCTCTGTTTTCTGAGCCAGTTCATCCTGCTGAGCGCCTAGCTGTATACCGTTACTGTACTGATCATCGGAGACGATATGAGGTTCAAGTTCTGCCCGCTCCTGCGCTGTCATCGCTGCTTCTGACTTTGCCTGCTCTCGTTCACGGTTCAGCTGTTCAAGCTGTGACAGCAGCCGCTCTTTTTCAGCGACGTTATAAATAATCTGCTCTTTCAGTGAGTCGCCGAGCGGAATATCTTCATAGCGGGACCAGCCGATATCTGTCTGCAGCGAATGCATGGCAGCCTGCTTATCCAGTATATCGCGGTCCAGATTGTTCAGCGTCTTTTCATGCTGCTTGATGACCGGCTCTTCTTTAAGGAGCCCCTGTGCCGTCTCATAAGCAACATCCGGCATCAGTTCAATGGCCGCCTCTTTTGTCAGCTGCTTCACTTTTTCAGCGCGGAGCATAATATCGCGTTCATTATTATAACGCTGCCGTTTTAATGACTCATAGCGTTCAATCCCGTTGTCAGGAAACACGACCGGTTCAATGTTCAGCTGATGCTCCAGCTGTTTCCATTCTTTCATATCAGCATGGAACATCATTTCCTTCTGCTTCCGCTGCTGGATTTCTGTCAACTGGTCAATATGAGAACGCAGCATGTCTATCTTGCCTTTCAGCTGATACGCACGGCTTGTGTGGACATCATAGTGCTGGAGTTTGTTCTCCTCTTCTCTGATCTGTATTTCAAGGTTATTAAGCGTAAGCAGATGGTCATACAGTTCCCCTGATTCGTGGTCATGAGTAATAATTTTCAGCTTCTCCTCTTCCAGCTTGCTTTCCAGACTGGAATATTCAGTTGAACCGAAGACACCTGCCTGCAGTAGATAAGTCTGCAGTTTATTCTCTGTCAGCTGGTGGACATGCTGCAGGCTCAAGACATCAAAAGAGAAAATCTGTCTGTACGTCTCTTTAGTGATGAAACTCAGCTTCTGGTTCAACCAGGCTGCATCTTTCGGCTGATCCTGATACATCACGGTCAGCTCTTCTTTATGCTCGCGGTAGACACGTTCGACAAATAGTTCTTCACCATCTATCTCAATGATCAGATTACCGCCGTAAGTCGTCGCAAATCGCGGCATCAGCTTCGGTTCATCAGGACCCGGAAAGCCGAATAAAATAGAATGGATAAAGAGCTGCATCGTCGATTTGCCGGTTTCATTTTCTCCGTAGATTTGAGTGAATGAGCGGTTTAACTGATACTTTCTCTGCTGCAGTCTTCCGTAACCGTATATTTCAAGTGATTTTATGTTCATTCGTTATCCCTCATTCGTGCTTTGATCTTTCTCTCGCCGGTAGCAAGCAGCTCTTCTTTACTGAACGTCTCATAGTTATCAAGGAAGCGGCTGAACGTCTCATCGTGATAGAGAGGACTTAGTGCGTCATTGAACAATGTACTGTCATTCAATGACGCAGTGTCAAATTCGTGATGCAGCGTTGTGCCGTCATGCGGCTGCGTGAGTGTCAGCTGGTCAATCCAGATAAAGTTCTGTTCGTGCGTCTCATACTGCTGAAGCAGCGACAGCAGCTCATCAAGCTGACTTTGTTTGACCAGTGTCTCACTGTTATTGATCAGTTCAATCTTATAAATACATTTACCGTTCGTTCTCTGGTCATTTTTGAAATCAGTCACGTCCTGATAAATCGCATTCTTCCCTGTATCCGTCAACTTAATCTGAGCTTCTTCAAAGCGGATGAACTGGGTCGGCACAAAGACCACATCCATCGATACATGGTCCCCCGTTACAAGCAGATAACCTTTCTTGCCTGATTCGTCCATCGTAGTCCCTTGAATATTACCTGGATAATGAATATGAGGCAGTTCGCTGATCAGTCTTCTGTCATGCACATGTCCAAGTGCCCAGTAATGATACAGCTTTTCGTTGAGTTCTTCCTGACTGAATTCAGTCAGCGGATCCCGGGCCTGATGCTTCACGAATGTCCCGTGCAGCAGCCCGATATGTATGCTGGAATCTACTTGATTAGTCGGATACTGTTCAAGTTTATTGTGATAGTTCATATGTTCTTTGTAACTGAAACCATGGATATAGACAACATTGCCTTCTTTAGTGATAAATTCATATGTTTCCACTTGTTCGCCGAAAACCACTACATTGGACGGCCAGTTAATGCGTGAATATTTGATATCATCAGCTTCTCCGCGAATGACATAGACAAAAATATGTGCATCCTTCAGCCGCTCGAACTGCTCCTTCAGGAAAATCATCGTTCGTAACGACTGGTTCTTAGCATCAAATAAATCACCGGCTATCAAGATGAAATCCACTTCCTGATGAATAGCATCTGTTACAAGCCTCCTGAAGCTTTCAAAGCTAGCTCTGCGGATATCTTCCATAATTGCGTCTGATACATGATAGTTCAGTTTAAAAGGTGCATCCAGATGTAAATCAGCACAATGGATAAATTTAATCATAAGAATCCCTCATTTCCAGTATTCAATTTATTTTACAACAAAAATTAAGCGAGTTGTATGACTTGAGGAATCTTTCCTTAAAATAAAAGATGTTCCTTCATCTATGTTAATGAAGGAACATCTTGTGAAATTCAGCTGCTCTCGTTGCGCAGAATGTTATTCGACTACAGCTGTGCCGTTATACAGCAGCTCGAGTTTCCTGATTTTTTCTGTAGTGTAATGTTTGTATGACTTGTTGTAGCTCTTCGGGTCTTTCGGGTTCAAGTAATTTTCTATTTTCCCTGTTTCAGGATGAATCAACTTACTTGAAGCACCGCAGCCGATGCCGAGGATAGTCTGGACTTCCTCCATAATCAGAATATTATAGAGTGAATATTCCTTATCAATCGCATAACCTATGTTCTCAAGATTACCGAGAATATTTTTCTGGCGGTATAAATAATAAGGAACATAGCCATGATCACGGGCATATGTCTTTGTCAGTCCCATCATCGTCATAATCTCATCGCGGTCAGCGACAGGATATTTCGCTTTATTGCGCGTCATTTCACTCGCACGCTTGAAACTCAGCGTATGGACAGTGATCGACTCGGGTCTCAGCCTGGCCACTTCAGCAAGGGAATGCTGCACATGTGTCCGGTCTTCGTTAGGCAGACCAATGATCAAGTCCATATTGATGTTATTCATCTGGTGCTCCCGTGCAAGCTTGAACTTCTCCACTGTCTCTGCCACTGAATGATGTCTGCCGATTGCTTTCAATGTCTCATCAGTGAAGCTCTGCGGATTAATGCTGATGCGGTCGATATGAAAGTCATTCAGTACATCCAATGTCGCGGGATCAATCGTATCCGGCCGTCCTGCTTCAACGGTCACTTCGCGCACAGCCGTCATATCAAATGAACGGTAGCATTCGTCGAGCAGCAGCTTCAAGTCTTCCGGTGTAATAGACGTCGGCGTACCGCCCCCGAAGTAAATAGAAGTGACTTTAACGTCGTTTTTCTTCAGCCACTCACCTGTCTCCTTGATCTCATGGAGAAGACCGACGAGAAATTCAGGTACATCATTTTTGTGGACAAGAATGCTGTAGGCAGGAAATGTGCAGTAGGCACACTTCGTCGGACAGAACGGAATACCGATATAGACGCTGACTTCTCGTTTCAAGTCATATAAATCCGGTATCGCTTCATTTTGAATACGGACGATATCACGCATCAAGTCCAGCTTCTCGCGGCTGATCAAATAATCGGCTGCAAGCTTCTCGCATATCGCTTCATGACTGAGTCCCTGCCGGTACAGCCGGTGATACAGCTTTGTCGGCCGGATGCCGGTCAAAGTCCCCCAGCTCTGAGTGATGCCTGTATGCTCGGTCAACATGTTGACCAAAGTTTTTGCTATCGCCTGCTTCACTGACTTCTTATCTGTTTCAGGCCGCACTGCTTCTGACTGGTAACTTTGTCCTGCTATCGTCAAGCAAGCTTTGACGTGTGTCATCGTATGGTTCGTTATATTGAAGGTGAGCTGATTGTCACCTTTGCCGTTCAGCACGAAGACATCCTCGAAATACAGGTTGAATATATTTTTGATGAACAGGAGCTGCGGCTCAAGTTCCGGATGATCTACATATATCTTCATCTTTGTTTACCTCTTAAAAAAAATAAACGAAATCTTCATTCCGTTTATTTTTCACTATTATTGTTCAGTCGGTTCGTTGACACCATATAAGTCCTGTAATGGTCTCATGATGATGCGGTTTAAGTCTTCGATGATCTGGCTCATGCGCTGTTCTGCCTGCATTAACTTAGCGATATTTTCATCCTGCTCAATTTTAGCAGCGACGTTGTTCGCACTTGCGATATCTTCTTCAGTGATCTCCTGGCCGGACATCTGTTTCTCCTGCAATGTCAGCTGGATGTTTCTGAACTCATCGAACAGCTGCTTTGATTCAGGGTTATTATTGATTGCCTCGAAGTAAGTTTTTACTGCCGTGTATTCGTCACTTTGACGTAATGCACTTTCCAGGCGATTTGCTTCATCATAAATATTAACTGTCATTTTGAATGGCTCCTTTAAGTAATGTCTGTTAATAATGTACCATAATTCAGCAGATTAACCAATCGATACTATAGACATAAAAAAAGCAAACGACGTGTCGTCTGCTTAAGCGTTGATTAACTGATCCGCCACTCTTCTGTTGAAGAAAGTATCAGCTTCACGTTCTTTGTTTGAGCCGAATAACGGCTGATTAGCTGAATCAATAACGCGGTAAAGGTTTGAAATTTTATTGAACTGAAGTGTGTAGCCTGCTTCTTTCTGCTTTGTTTCCCACCACAGCTCATCAAGATTCTCATTTTTAGGGTATGCACATGCACCGCGTGAGATGACTTGAATGACTTCAAGCGGATCTCCGCCGAGTGTCGTCTGCAGCACTTCTGAATCTCTGAATAATGCACATAACGATACGCATGTTGTCCAGTTGGGTAGCACCCGTTCCTTTTCAATTTGCACTAATGTTTTTTTAGACAGACCGATCGTTTGAGCCATTGTATCCTGTGTGTAGCCTGCTTCTATACGGACCATTTTGAATTTTGTCTGCAATAAATCTGTGAAGTTCTGTTTATCCATTATATACGACCTTTCTTCTATATATTTACGCTCAACATATGCACTGAGCATTAAATTGAAATAATACACATCTTTTTAAGACACATTTACCATCTTAATATAATTTACAGCAAATTAAAAGAGGAAAAACTCGAAGTTTTTCCTCTGTCGCAAATTTGTCACTTATTGAGCGGTGATACGATTTAATTTTCTTTTTTCACGCTGTGCTGTGCTGCCTGATTTCATTATTCCGGGAAACTATCACTAGATATTTCACCGGTAATGCCTCATAATAAGACGGTACAAAACGTAAAGGACGCGATGATATTGCATATTAAGGATAAGCTTGAGCAGGCTAAAAAAGGTGCCCGGCTCAGTATTTTAATGTATATAGTTCTGACGCTTGCCAAGTTATTATTCGGCTGGATCAACGGTTCACAGGCACTGATTGCGGATGGTCTGAACAACGCGACTGATGTCATTTCATCTATTGCGCTTCTTGTCGGCTTATCTATCTCCATGAAGCCCGCAGACTCCAATCATAACTACGGGCATTACCGCTCAGAATTCATCGCTTCTCTTACAGCATCGTTCATCATGTTTGCAGTCTCTGTGCAGGTTATTGTGCATGGTGTGACAAACTTTCTGAGCGGCACGTATTCAACGCCGACCGCTGAAGCGGCTGTAGTCGCCATCATTTCGGCCGCTGTCATGTTCTGCGTCTACTTATATAACCGGAACCTTGCCAGGAAAGTCGATTCCAGCGCTCTGAAGGCTGCCGCTTATGACAACTTATCCGATGCATTGGTCAGCGTCGGCACATTTATCGGAGTGATGGGTGTATACGTCGGTGTTCCGATGCTCGATACTATCGCCGCTATCGTCGTCGGCTTCATCATCATGAAAACAGCAGTCGATATATTCAGGGATACGGCGATCACTTTAACTGACGGCTTCGAAGTAGAAACATTAGACAGGATGAGACATCTTGTCTCCTCCATCCCCGGCGTCATCCAGGTCGTCGACTTAAAAGGCAGAAATCACGGTGTCATCTCTTTTGTCGACGTCACCGTCACCGTACTACCTACACTTTCTGTGAAAGAAAGTCATGACATTGCAGAGCAGATTGAACAGCAGATGAAAGAAGAGTTCGGTTCTGTCGAAACAATCGTCCATATTGAACCTGAGGAGTGATTCGATGTTTAAAGAGCGAGTAGTGGTCATTACCGGTGCCGCAAATGGTATCGGCAGAGCTGCAGCAGAAGCATTCAAGAAAGAAGGGGCACATGTCGCGGTCATTGATATGGCACCTAATGATTATTTCACAGGTGATATCGCTGATGAGCAGACGCTCATTCAGTTCAAGAACCAAGTCATCCAGGACTTCGGACATATCGATATACTTGTCAACAACGCGCTGCCTTTAATGAAAGGGCTCGATGACTGCTCTTATGAGGAATTCAACTATGCCTTAAAAGTCGGTGTGACAGCGCCTTTCTTTCTCACCCAGCTCTTCCAGCCGCACTTCAGACAAGGAGGTGCGGTCATCAATATTGCATCGACGAGAGCGACGATGAGTCAGCCGCAGACTGAAAGCTATGCAGCTGCTAAAGGCGGCATCAGCTCCTTGACTCATGCATTGGCAATCTCGTTAAGCGGCAAAGTCAGAGTCAATGCGATTGCACCCGGCTGGATAGCTACTACAGGACAGACGTTTTCAGGTGCGAACAACAGCCAGCATCCCGCGGGACGCGTCGGTAAGCCGGAAGATATCGTCGACATGATACTGTTCCTTGCTTCAGATAAAGCAGGCTTCATCACAGGCGAACAGATCACGATTGACGGCGGCATGACTAAGCAGATGATCTATCATAACGACCAAGGCTGGACTTATCAGCCATAACAAAAACAGCACACTTTGTTAAAGTGTGCTGTTTTACTGTAGTTTTGATGCTTATTGCTTTTTCACTAAATGATAAGTCATCGCATAGATGGCAGCCTGCGTCCGGTCGTTGACCTCAAGCTTTGAGAAGATGTGGCTGACATGCGTTTTGACGGTTTTCTCAGACACGAATAAAATACCCGCTATTTCCTTGTTCGTCAGTCCTTTGACCATCTGCTCCAGCACTTCCAGTTCACGCTTGGACAGCTTCTTCTGTAAATGCGGCAGCTGTTCGGCGTTTCTGACAGCAGTCATGACAGACGGATGAAAGATTTTTTCTCCGGCGACTACCCGGCGGATTGTTTCTATCAGCTTACCGGGTTCTGCATCCTTCACTTCATAGCCGTCTGCACCAGCTTCCATCACACCGAGCACATGCTCTTCGTCAATATAACTTGAAAGCACAAGAATCTTAAGGTCGGGATGCAGTGCCTTCAATGTCTTCGTCGTCTTGATGCCGTCCATCTTCGGCATGACAAGGTCCATTAAAATACAGTCCGGTGGTTCATGTGTCGTTAAATAATCGATGACTTCGAACCCGTCGCTAAAATCAGCCGCAATGGTATAATCCGTCATCGAACTGATGAGGAACTTCAGTCCCTGTCTGACGATATGGTGGTCATCGACCAGTATAATTGAAGTCATTCCGTCATCCTTCCTGCAGCGTAAATGTAACGACTGTGCCGGTGTCCATACTGCTCGTAATGAACAGCATCCCGCCGATTGACTCTGCCCGCTGCCTCATATTAGCCAGTCCATGCGTCGGCAGCTGCTTCGCCGATTGCACAGCGAATCCTTTACCATTGTCTTTGATCGTCAGGCTGAATGCCGTCAGCTGATTGATTGTGATTTCCACTTCAGCTGTTCCTGCATGCTTCTTTATATTATTCAGTGCCTCCTGGGCAATTCTGAAGACGACCGTCTCTTCTTTGTTATCCAGCTGAATCAGTCCATTGATGTGCATCGTCACGTTCAAGTTAAGGACATCCGCATACTGATGGATGGCATGAGCAAGGCCCTGCTCAAGTCCGATAGGCTTCAGCTGCCAGATCAGTGCGCGCATCTCATTGACTGCCGACTGACTGGTTGCTTCTATAATTTCAAATGCAGATTTCGCTCTGTCATCCTTTGTATTGGCGGCGGCAGCATGCGCAGTCAGTCTGAGTGAGAACAGCATCTGGTTGACTGAATCATGAAGGTCACGCGCAAGACGGTTCCGTTCATTAGTCAGTGCAATCTCACGTTCGCGCTCTGTCAGAAATATGCGTTTAATAGCGCTGCCGATCTGAAACGCGACGGACTCCAGCAGTTCCAGCTCATCTTCACTGTAGCTTGTTTTATGTGGAGCGGCGACATTCAGCAGCCCGAACCGTTCCTGCCCTGACTGGAGCGGCACTGTTGCATGGTGCGTAATATCAGCGGTCCCGTCCGGATGCTGACGATTAGCCTTGACGATGCGGGAGCACGTGATGATATTGGATGCTTTCGTCAGCTTCCCCTGATGATATCTGGACACACACCAGCACGGTCCTGCCGTCATATAGTGACAGTCATTCTGCTCAAGTGCATCCGGCAGCCGGTAGTCAGAGATCAGCTGATGGCTGCCTTCATCATCAATGAAGAAAATCCAGCCGGTCGAAAAATCAGTGCCTTCGACAAGCCGCTTCAGTGCACCGTCCAGCATGGAATAAGTCTCTGTCTCTTCATTCAGAAACTCCGCGATCTCTTTAAGTAAAGCGGTCCTCGACTTCATGGTCTCTTATCTCTTATATTCGACGCGGTATAGGTCATGACGTCTGTCACGCAGCTGTCTGACGGTACCATCTTCACGGCCGCGGCGCAGCACTTCCAAGTCGACGTCTCCGATCATGACCATCTCCAGATTCTCCCCTGTTTCACCTATAATACCATCACGGGCAAACCCGAAATCACTCGGCGTATATATACCTGACGCTGAATACTGGATGTCCATGTTTTCAGTCTGCGGCAAGTTACCACATGTACCGCTCGTCACCGTGTAAATCTGGTTCTCGATTGCACGGGCCATTGAGCAGTATTTAACGCGCAGATAACTCTGACGGTCTTCTGTTGAGAACGGTGTGAAGATGATCTTCGCACCTTTTTCGGTTGCGATACGTGCCATTTCAGGGAACTCAGCATCGTAACAGATCTGGATTGCAATCTTACCGCAGTCTGTATCGAACACTTCGACTTTCTTGCCCGGAGAAATTCCCCACCAGCGGCGTTCGTTCGGTGTCACATGGATTTTGTACTGCTTCTCAATAGAGCCGTCACGGCGGAATAAGTAGGAGATGTTATAAATGTCATCGTTCTCCTCAACGAAATGCGAGCCACCGATAATGTTGATGTTATAGCGCAGCGCAAAGTCATTGAACATCTCAATGTACTGCTCTGTGTAATTGGTCAGCTGGCGGATAGACTCAGCAGGACTCCGCTTCTCATCAAAGCTCATAAGCTGTGTAGTCAATAGTTCCGGGAAGACGACAAAATCACTGCCGGCATCATAGGCCACGTCGACAAAGTATTCAATCTGATTCGCAAACTCCTCAAAAGAATCGATCTTACGCATCATGTAGTTGACCGTGCAGATACGTATCGGATGACTCGTCTTGAAATGAAGATTTGATTTCGCCACAAAGTCAGGATTGTTCCACTCCATCAATGTCGCGTATTTGCTGCTTTTCACGTCATCCTTCAAATAACCCGGATTGATACGCATCAACGTGAAGCCGTTCATAAACTGGAACGTCAGCACCGGGTCCTTAATTTTGCGCTTCATGACATCAGTCACATACTCACGCGGTGTCAGTTCATCTTTGTAAAGATGATAGTTCGGGATGCGGCCGCCGATAATAATACTCTTCAAGTTCAATTCATAGGCAATTTCGCGGCGTGCCTCATACAGCCGCTGTCCGACGCGCATGCCACGGTAGTCAGGGTGAACCATCACTTCAATACCGTATAAGTTATGACCGTTCTCATTATGATTCGTAATATAACCGTTATCGGTAATATCATCCCATGTATGTCTGTCATCATATTCATCAAAGTTAATAATCAGACTAGAGCATGAGCCGATAATGCGGCCTTCATATTCTATGACCATCTGGCCGCGCGGGAATAAATTCAGATGCGATTCCAGCTGCTCTTTCTTCCACGGATCCATACCCGCGAAACAGATTTTCTGCAGCTGCATCACTTCTTCTATATCTTCAAATGTCATCTGACGCGCTTCTATAGACTTGTTAAACTTCTCAAGATTCAATTCTTCTGTCATGTTCAAGCTCCTTCATGTAAACTATACATATATTATACACGATTATAAGTACTATCAAACGAACTGCTCTGGAGGAAACAATGAAAATAACGATAAATGATCAATTTAAAGGAATGACAATCGAAGAACTGCTCAGACATTGGGTGCTGCCGAAGAAAATGATTCATGAGCTGAGAATGTCTAAAGCGCTGACCGTGAATAGTCAGCCTGCTCTGTTCGCCACACAGCTGCACACAGGAGATGTTCTGGAGCTGCCTGTCGCTGAGGAGCACAGCCAGTATAAGTCGTCTCACCGGCTCTGTGAAGTCGTCTATGAAGATGACTATTTAGCGGTGCTCGTAAAACCAAAAGGCGTCAAGACACATCCAAACGACATGATGGAAACCAATACACTACTGAATCATGCCGTCTATACATTGAAATCTGACTATGTCGAACCGATTCACCGCCTTGACCAGGAGACAGTCGGCCTAGTGCTCGTCGCTAAAAATCCGCTGATCAAAAAAATTCTCGACCGCATGCTTGAACAGCGTGAAATTACCCGGACTTATAAAGCGAAAGTCAGAAGTCTTCTGCCCATTAAAAACCAGACGATTGAACTGCCGATCGGCAAAGATAAGTTCCATCCGAATAAACGCCGTGTGTCCGATACGGGTCAGCACGCAGTGACACATATCATCAGCTCTCAAGTGCTCGGGGACGGTGTCACTGAAGTCGAACTGAAGCTTGATACAGGACGGACGCACCAGATCCGGGTGCATCTCGCAGCTATCGGCCACCCTGTGCTCGGCGACCCGTTGTACAGTGACTCCAAGCTTCGCCAGCTCCAGCTGACAGGCTATAAGCTCAGCTTCATCCATCCGTTTACCGGTGAACTCGTACAGGCTGAATTGAAGCAGTAATATTGCATTTTCTCACTTTCAGTCTTACCATAATAACTAGGAAGATTTAACACGGAGGATTATTATGATACAAACACATAGAGATATTTTCTTTGACAGACGCTCAGTGAAAGAATATGATCCAGCCTTCAAGCTCACTCAGGACGAACTGTCAGAGCTGATCAACAAAGCCAATCAGGCACCATCAGCATGGAATCTGCAGCACTGGAAGTACTTGGTCATCCATAGTGACGAAGCAAAAGCTGCGTTACTGCCGATTGCATTCCACCAGCAGCAGATTGCTGACTCAAGTGCAACAGTGGTGATTCTCGCTGACCGGGAAGCACATAAACAGGCAGAGCCGGTCTTCAGCCGTGACGTCGCGGAAGGTCGTATGACCGAAGAAATCAAGGCACTGCTGACAAAGCAGATTGACAGTGCTTACGCGAAAGCAGAATATCGCTTTGAGTCCGGCGTGCTGAATGCCTCACTTGCAGCGATGCAGCTGATGAACGCAGCAACACTTGCCGGGCTCGGCACTTGCCCGATCGGCGGCTTCAAACGGACCGAACTGATCAGACAGTTCAATATTGAGGAGCGTTACTTACCGCTCATGCTCATCACCATCGGCAGAACGCGTCAGGAACCTCGTGCGACCGCAAGATTATCGGTCAAAGAAACTGCAACTTTTCTATAGACACTAAATAAAGCATCCCTTGCGGGATGCTTTATTTAGTTCTTTCTTATACGTGAAATCACACGGTCAAGCAGTTTAGAACGGCGCGACATGACTGGTTCCGGCACAGCGGGTTTCTCTTTCAGTGAGCGTCTGAACTGCTCTGCTTCTTTCACTAAATATTCCTGTGAATTAAGCGGCTCAAGTTCATTTCTCACGTAATGATACACACCATTCATATCCTGTTCACGCGCTTTCTGATTATCATTCAGCTGGAGCTGCAGAAAATCTTTCAGCCGTGTGACAATGTCCGGATCAAGGATCGGGAATAGAATTTCCACCCGTTTGATCATGTTTCTTGTCATCATATCTGCTGACGATAAGTACATTCTTTCTTCGCCGTTATGATAGAAATAATAAATTCTTGAATGCTCGAGGAACCGTCCGACGATACTAATCACGCGGATATTGTCACTGACGCCGGGAATGCCGGGTTTCAGACAGCAGATACCGCGGATGATCAAGTTCACTTTAACGCCGGCCTGACTCGCTTCAAACAGTTTTTTGATGACCGCTTTATCCGTCAGCGAATTCATCTTTGCAATGATCAGGCCATTGCCATTCTGACGGTGTGATTCAATCTCCTGATCGATGTGATCCAGAAACTCCTCCCGTATCTCAAATGGTGCTACATGCAGCTTATTGTATTCCGGCTTCTCAGAATAACCGCTTAAGTAATTGAAGAAGTTCATCGCGTCCTGCCCGATTTCCTTGTTCGTCGTAATGATGCCCATATCGGTATAGATTTTCGCGGTTTTATCATTATAGTTACCGGTGCCAAGATGAACATAAGGCACAAGTTCATCGTTGATTTTCTTGATGACGAGCGTAATCTTACTATGGGTCTTCAAGTAGGTCATCCCGTAGATTACATGACATCCTGCTTCTTCAAGCATCTTCGCCCAGTGCACGTTGTTCTCTTCATCAAAACGCGCCTTCAGCTCTACAAGCACAGTGACCTGTTTGCCGGCTTCAGCTGCATTTTTTAATGCTTCAATAATCGGAGAATCACTGGAAACGCGGTACAGCGTCTGCTTGATGGCAAGCGTCGCCGGATCAACTGACGCTTCCTTAATGAAATCCACAATCGGCTGGAAAGATTCATACGGGTGATGGAAGAACACATCGCGCTCGCGTGCTGCTTCGTACACATTTCTTATGCCGAGTGAGGCAGGCGGTGCCGGCTCGAATTTCTTAAATTCGAACTGCGGGTACTTTTTCGACACCATGCCGGATAACTGGAACAGCATCGTCAAATCAAGCGGGCCGTCAATCTTGTAGACATCGCGCTCCTCGATCTCCAGTTCGTGAGTCAGGAAAGAACCACCGATTGTCGGATCGTTTCTCGTATCGATCTCAAGGCGGACAGCGGCACCGCTCTTTCGTTTTTTGAGGAACTTTTCGATTTCAATGAGCAGGTCTTCTGCACCGTCTTCATGAATCGATAAGTCGGCATTACGCGTGATTCTGAACGTAAATGCACGGCGTACTTCATGTCCACTGAATAATCTGCCGATGAAATGGATGATGACATCTTCCAGCATGACAAAAATCATGCGCTGATCATCCTGCAGCAGAATAATGCGGTTTAACAGTGCCGGAATCTGGACGATGGCTGATTTGTCCTCGCCTGTTGCATCAACTACATCCACAAAGACATTCAATGACTTATTGGACAGCTTCGGAAACGGTCTGTAGGCATCAATGCCGAGCGGCGTGAGTGTCGGCATAATTTCAAACTCAAAGCGCTGCTTGATTACCTCATAATTATGCGGTTCGAGTTCCTCCGGCTGCTTGAGAAAAACGTTATGCCCTTCCAGTTCCTGCAGCAGCTGGTGATACTGCTCATATTGCAGCCTGACATTCTCTCTGTTGTCTTTGTCGATAGCTACAAGCTGTTCTTTAGGTGTCATCTGCGTCTTGTTTTCACGCTCATTGAAGTTAAGTTTAATCTGGTCTTTCAGTCCTGCGACGCGGACCATGAAAAACTCATCTAAGTTTGAAGAAGCGATGGCAAGAAACTTCAATCGTTCTAACAGCGGATTTCTTTTATCCAGAGCTTCTTCAATGACGCGGTGGTTAAATGCGACCCAGCTTACTTCTCTATTGTTGTAATATTGCTTGTTGTTCAAATCAATCACGTTTGTCGTCTCCATATATTATCACTTCCACTTTTAATAGTTAAAATATTATCCCGACTTAAGTTATAACGAACTATTGTTAATTCTCTGTAAAAGTGATGTGAATTTTTGCTTTCACAATCTTCTCAAGGTGTTTCTTCTGTCTTTCAGCCTGATATTCTTCGGCTATCGGATCGCCTTTATACATTATAACTAAGTTATAGCGGTCTTTATGCTTTTCAAGATAAAGAGAGTTCACGACGCTTGTATTGCTGCTGTTCAGTGCATAGGCAAATTTCAGTATACTGCCGAGGAGCTGAATCTTGGCTTTTTCGGCTTCTGTGAACCATCCCGTTTCATCCGCGAAGAATTTCAGCAGCGTTTTATTCTTGTAGCTGGATAATAAGGCAAGCTTCACCCGGTTGCGGTGGGACACGCCGTTTAAGCTTGAGTTGGAAATGATATAGTACGTATGCTGGCTCGCTGCATCGGAATCGATGTAACTGCCGAGATAAAATAAGTAAGCTGACTGAAGCAGCAGTTTTTTATCCAGTTTGTTTCCGTCTATCAAGTCGTTCTTCTCAAGTTCATAATAGAGCATTTCAGCGAGCCTCTGACGCTGCAGCGCTTCCTGCCGCCCGATATTATAGCTGTAAGCCAAGTTGCGCAGACTTTCTTTGAACACTTCATGCTTATCAAACGGGTGTTTGTATTCTTTCTCGAGGATGGACATGATGACACCTTCACGCAGACCTTTACGGGAGAAGACAAACTCAGTTGCCTCCACTTCTTCATACAGTTCCTTGAACAGCAGTGTCGACGGGATGATGATGTCTCTCCGGTCGCGGCTCAGTCCGTCCAAGTCTTCCAGGTCATCCATCGTTGAACTCATCAGCTTCTTGTAGACGACACTAATGTCTTCCTCTTTCATGGAGTAGCCATGAACACCGGCTATCGGATATTCGACAAGCGACTGATGAATGCGGGCAATATTACGGGCAGAGCCACCGATGGCAATAATCGGCACTTTTCGTTTCGCCAGCCATTTTAAGCTCTGCAGCTGCTCTTTAATGAATGCACGTGCCTGAGACACAGCTTTGTCATCATTATGCTTCTTATTCTCAAAGAACAGCTTCTGCAGGGTCACGACGCCGAACGGGAAACTGTGCGAGAACTTCAGTTCCTTGTCTTCAAAGTAGGTGACTTCTGTACTACCGCCGCCGATATCCACTGTGACACCGTCGCTGAAGTTAAGCGTATGGACAACCGCATAGTAGCCATAGAACGCTTCTTCTTTCTCCGTGACAATCTGCATCGTGATATTTGTCTGTTCTTTGACGTAACTAATAATTTCTTCGATATTCTTTGATTGCCGGACCGCTGCTGTCGCCACTGGATATAAAGCTTCCACATGAAACTTCGCAGCTACCTGCTGAAAGCTTTGAAGCGTACTGCAGAGCACTTCTATCCCTTCCTGTGCCATCACTTTATCTCGATTCAGATACTGATACAGCCGGGCCGGCGTCTTGATGTTCTGGAGTTCCTGCAGGCCGGTTGACTCCGAGTATTCAAATATAACAAGGCGGATGGTGTTTGAACCGATATCCACTAATCCTATTCTTCTCATGGTGAACCTCTCTTTAGTAAAAAATGCCTGCTATCATGCAGGCATTCCAATTATTTTGGGTGGATCATCTCTTCTGGTTTAATCCACTCGTCGAACTGCTCTTCTGTTAAATAACCGCTGTTAATCGCGGATTGTTTTAACGTCAGTCCTTCTTTATGAGCAGTCTTCGCAATATATGCTGCTTTTTCGTAACCGATATGCGGGTTGAGTGCAGTGACCAGCATAAGAGAACGGTTTAAGTAATCGGAGATATTGTCTGCTATCGGTTCTATACCCACTGCGCAGTTGTCGTTAAACGAGTTCATGCCGTCAGCCAGCAAATAAATAGACTGCAGTGTATTGTACATGATCACTGGTTTGAAGACATTCAGCTCAAAGTTACCCTGGCTTGCCGCAATACCGACTGCCGCGTCATTTCCCATGACCTGTACAGCGACCATCGTCAGCATCTCACTTTGAGTCGGATTGACCTTACCAGGCATAATTGATGAGCCGGGTTCATTTTCCGGGATGGACAGTTCACCGAGACCTGCACGTGGTCCTGATGACAGCCAGCGAACATCATTGGCGATTTTCATTAAATCAGCTGCCAGTGCTTTTAAGGCACCGTGGACAAATGTCACTTCATCATGAGCTGTTAAAGCATGGAATTTATTAGGAGAAGAAATAAAATCATAGCCTGTCTGTGCTTTGATCTGAGCTGCGACTCTATCGCCGAATTCCGGATGCGCATTGATGCCGGTGCCGACTGCAGTGCCACCGATAGCAAGGTTAAGCAGTTCTTTCCGGGATAAGTTAAGCAGTGCTTCACATTTGTCGAGCATATATCTCCAGCCGGAAATCTCCTGACCGAGCGTCAGCGGTGTCGCATCCTGTAAGTGCGTACGGCCGATCTTGATGATATGATCGAACTGCTCTTCTTTCTGCTTCAATGTGTCACGCAGTTTTGCCAGTGCAGGCAGCAGCCGCTCTTCAATTTCACTGTACAGGCTGACATGCATCGCTGTCGGATAAGTATCGTTTGAACTTTGAGATTTGTTGACATCGTCGTTCGGATGAACAGATTCATCGCTGCCTGATTCCTGTAAATACTTGTTCGCTGCAAAAGCCACCACTTCATTGACATTCATGTTGCTCTGCGTACCGCTTCCTGTCTGCCAGACGACAAGCGGGAAGTGGTCATCCAGCTTACCGGATAACACATCGTCACATGCTTTGACGATCGCCTCACATTTAGCTTCGGATAGTTTGCCGAGGTCCTTGTTGACGATCGCTGCCGCTTTCTTCAGATGCGCGAATCCATAGACAACTTCAATCGGCATCTTTTCTTTACCGACCGGGAAGTTTTGTTTACTTCTCTGCGTCTGTGCGCCCCAGTATTTATCCGCAGGTACTTCTATTTCACCAAATGTATCATGTTCAATTCTTACAGACATTCTTTTCTCCCCTTATCTCTTAATAAGTCCATTCTACAATAAATAACGCTTTCATTCATCTGTTTTCATAGAAAAACAGCTGATTTCTCAACTGTTCTGCGCGTCATCTTCTTCCGACCAGTCATTGTCCCGGTCTTCTTCGTTGCGGAGTGAAATCTGCTCCATCTCCTTGCCCAGTTCGACAACATCGTCGAAGTCCTGCACCATTTCGTTGTCCTGATCTTGATAGCGGTCTGTCATTATCATGACCTCCTTTTTAAATGATTATACTACATAACGCTCAAAGTTGTGAATGTTAACAAAATGATATATCTTATAATTGTTAAATTTTATATGTAGCGGAGGTATGGATGAAATCATTGAAACCACGTGTATCATTGCACCAGGCAGAGTGTTTCCGGCTGCTGCAGGAACGCTTCCACTTTTTTGACGACACTGCTGCAAGGTGTGACAAGCTATTAAAAGGTGAATACGGTGAAACTCGTGTCGATGAAGTGCTGAGTTGTTTTTTTGATGGGTTTGATGGCATTTATATTAGTGACCTCAGATTGAATATTGATTTTCAGCAAGTGCAGGTTGATAGTTTGATTGTTCTGGACGACTGCGTGCTGGTGTTTGAAGTCAAGAACTTATCGTTCGATCTGCATGCTGCGGACGGCTTATTTTACATGATGAGCGGAGAGCCGTTCACAGCGCTGAACGATCAGCTGGCGCGCCTGAAGAAACTGCTGCGCGCTTATGTTGCGCAGTTCGATCCCTACATCGATGTTATCGTCTACCCGTTTTTCATAAATGACAGCCAGTGCATTCATGGCATGCTGCTCCGCGGCGACGTGCTGGCCACCAGTAACTTCGCGCTTGTACTCGCGAAATACCGTAGACGATTTAATTGGCGCAGCACCGTCCCATTAGTCAATCACCTAATGAAGCGCAGCGTTCCCAATGATTTCGATAAAAAGATGGACATCGACTATTCCAAAGTGACAAAAGGCACCTACTGCTCTGTATGTTATAACAAAGTAGAGCGGATTAGCCAGAGAAAGTTCCGGTGCCTGAAATGCAATACTGACATAAGCACGGCTGCCGTTATTTCTAATGGTGTTAAAGAAATCTCACGAATCTGGCCGGATAAACCGATAACTACTAAGTTAGTGACTGACTGGCTTGGAGAGTCGATTGACAAAAGAACCATCCAGCGAGTTCTGTCGAAAAATTATCTGCTGACTAAGGGTAATTATGAGGGCTGGCACTATAAATAATTAAATGGAAGACACTCATGAGAATTCGTAATCACGAGTGTCTTCAATTAGGACACTCAGCTCCACTTCTGCTTACGAGTGTCTTCAATCAGGACACTCAGCTCCATTTCTGCTTACGAGTGTCTTCAATCAGAACACTCAGCTCATCTTCCATGTTCCCACTCTTTACAAACAAAAAACATCGGCCGCAGCCGATGTTCTGTTATATCAGGAGAATAATGAGCGGTAATATTCGCGGATATCCGCAGGTAATCCTTGTGCTGCTTCGTTATCGAGGATAACAGTGACCATGCGGTGTCCTTTTAAGTTGGCCGCTTCAAACGTCGTCTGAGATTCAGCCGTTTCGTACAGGCGTTTGACTGCCTTTGCTTTGTCAGGTCCTGTCACCAGCACAATGACTTCACGCGCTGTCAGCAGACCTTCCTCGTTATCTGCATTGACTTCACGGTAGCCGATGCTGCCGTCTGCATTGAACGTCGTCACAAGCATCGTCAGCTTGCCTTTGTTCTCTTTAGTCTTCACTTTTTTCACGTCATGCTGCAGGCTGCCGTTTCTGTCTGCCTTATGCAGCTGTTCTGTGACGATGCCCATCTGTTTGAAGCTTGCTTCATTCTTGTCATAGTCGAACACATGGATCTGGCTGGCATCCACTGGATTTTTCGTCACATCCTCTATTAATGCACGATAGAAAAAATCCTGCTCATCATTCATAGCGAAAGCGATGATGGATGTTGGATTGTTGTTCATCTGTTTACGTACAAGGTCCGCTGCATATTTTGCTGCGATGCCTTTAGAATCAAATATTTTAAAGTTCATAGCCATGATGTTTTCCTCCTGTACAACCTAGTTTTTAATGAATTTCATATACCCTTTTTTCACTGCTGTTAAAACATTTAACTCGTGATCCACTAAAACGAGGTCCGCATACTTCCCTGCTTTGATGCTGCCGATATCCTGCTGCATGCCGAGAGCGACGGCCTGGTTATAGCTGACGACGCGCCATGCATTATCAAGTGTCTCACCAGTATAAGCCATAAAGTTGCGCAGCGCATCATTCATTTTCAGAATACTGCCGGCAAGCGTCCCAGAAGCGAGTACGGCCTTACCGCCTTTTTTGATGACCCGCTGACCACCGAGCTCATAATCCCCGTCAGGCATTCCTTTGGCACGCATCGCATCGGTGATGACCATGAAGCGGTCACGCCCTTTCAACCGGTAGGCAATTTTGACAGCGGCGGGGTGAGAATGAACACCGTCTACTATACATTCTGTCTTCAGTCCATCATTCAACCATGCTGCACCGAATGCCCCGGGTTCGCGGTGTTCAAACGGTGTCGCCGCATTATAGAGATGGGTGATATGCGCTGCCCCCGCTGCTGCTGCCTCGTTCAGCTCATCAAATGTCGCTACAGTATGACCGAGCGAGAAGATGATATCCTCATGTTTTTCCCGGATGACGTCCATCGCACCTTCCACTTCGGGTGCGATAGTCATAATTTTAATTTTACCACGCGCTGAGCGCTGCAGCTCCTCAATTAACTCGACAGTCGGACGCCTGACATAGTCCGGATTCTGGGCACCGACTTTATGCTCGGAAATAAACGGCCCTTCGACATGAATGCCGATGATCTCTGCACCAGGACCATCATAAGCGCTCGCAGCATCAAGTGCACGTTTCACACGGCTTAAATCTTCTGTCATCGTCGTCGCGAGAAAAGATGTCGTCCCCTCACTAAGGAGGCCTTCTGTCAGCGTAGTGAGCGCGTCCTTGTCAGCATCCATCGTGTCCACTCCGTAACCGCCGTGGATATGAATATCAATGAACCCCGGCAGCAGTATATGGCCGCCCCCGTCCATCACGTCAGTGCAGTCTCCGGCATAGTCTCCGGGCTCGACCGCCGCAATCCGTTCTCCATCTATTAGAACATAGCCCCGCTCGATGACTGCATGCTCCGTGTAAATTTTCACATTGTTTATAACCTGCATGTCCTAACGTCTCCTTTTCTTTAGTCTGGCTTTAGTATATAATAAAATCAATAATAGTATAGGAGGCCAACATCAATGGGCACAATTTTAATTGGTATGGTTGCTTTATCTTTCATTGTCGCTATGTTAACTGCCGGCAGAGAATCTAACTACGGAATTAGAGACGAAGATCTTAACAAATAAAAGACAGAATCGGCTGAGCCGGTCCTGTCTTTCTTTTATTACTGCTGCAAAAAGCCCTGGGTTTTAACGATGCCGTCTACGTCTGTGCGGGTCTTCCTGCTCAGCATATCAGTGACCTGGCTGCTCCACTTATCACTGCGTCTACCGTCCGTACGTTCACGGTAGTAGTCAGCAATCTCTTCATCATACGCTGCTATCTGCTGCAAGTACTCGGCACCTGTCTCATAACGGTTCTCGTGATAGACATGTTCAAACGGCAGGCGTGCTTTTCTGCTGCCCGTCTGTGCCGGATAGCCGACGACCATGCCGAATAACGGATACGTATAATCAGGAAGCCCGAGCAGTTCAATGACTTCAGCCATATTATTTCTCAGGCTGCCGATATAGCATATACCAAGCCCCATGCTTTCTGCGGCTACAGCCATGTTCTGTGCGGCAAGGCTGGCATCAACTGTGCCGACGATAAAGCTCTCTGTCGCACCGAAGTAATCATCGATGGAGACTTCTGCCCGTTCAGCGATTATATGGTGCCGTTTGAAATCGGCGATAAAAACAAAGAGATGGCCGTTATGTTCAACGTAGTCCTGTGTGCTGATGGCGCGCAGTGCCTGTTTGATCTCAGGATCAGTCACCCCGATAATAGAGTATGCCTGGACAAAGCTTGATGTCGATGCCTGCTGTGCTGCTTCGACCAGTATTTTTACCGTATCCTCGTCCAGTGATTTATCTTCAAATTTCCGGATTGAACGGTGCTCCATCAGCTGCTTCACTACTTCATTCATGTAATCAGTCCTTATTTAAGATTTGGGTAGTTCTGCTGTCTCAGCGCTTCGTATACTAAAATCGCTGCAGTATTGGATAAGTTCAGTGAACGTACATTGTCATTCATCGGAATTCTGAGGGCCGTGTCCATATACTTCTCTTTCACCCAGTCCGGAAGTCCTGTCGTCTCACGGCCGAAGATGAAGTAATGGTCGACTGACGTGTCTGAATAGTCGAATGTTGTATGCGGCTTTTTGCCGAACTTCGTCAGCAAATAGTAATTACCGCCTGCTGTCTTGTCGAAAAATTCCTCGATGCTGTCATAGTAGATGATGTTGACGAATTTCCAGTAATCAAGGCCTGCACGGCGCAGCATTTTATCGTCCGTTGAAAATCCGAGCGGACGTATTAAATGCAGTGTCGTATCCGTTGCTGCACAAGTTCTTGCGATATTACCTGTATTCGCCGGAATTTCCGGCTGATATAAAACGACATTAATTGATGACATGTTCAATCTCCTCTAAACCTTTTAATATTTCATTTCTGACTTCTGCGTCTTCTTCTATATTATACCGTTCCTTCAAAAACGGCGCTTCCAATTGGCCTGCGATTTTGCCGATGGCCCAGTAAGCAGTCCCTTTAATGACAGGGCGCGTGTCTTCGACGGCGACCTTTTTCAACGCCGGGACGGCTGACTCTTCCTTGAAATGCGCCAGCGCAATAATCGCATTGCGCTGGATCGGCTTCTTACCCCGCCAGCTGCCTGCTAGATGACTGTATTCATTTTTGAACATCTTGTTACTGATGGTCAGCAGCGGCTCGAGCAGCGGCTTCAGCTTCAGCGGCTCAAGAATGATATCATCCTGCAGTGTGTTAATACCGCGGTTTCTCGGGCAGACTTGCTGACAAGTATCGCAGCCGTACAGCCTGTTACCGATCTTTCCGCGGTACTCATCAGGAAGAAAGCCTTTCGTCTGCGTCAGAAAACTGATGCATTTCTGAGCGTTCAGCTGGCCGTTCCCGACCAGTGCACCTGTCGGACAGCGGTCGATGCATATTGTGCAGTCGAGACAGCTGTCGCTGACCGGCTTATCCGGCGGCAGCGGAATCGACGTCAGCAGTTCACCGAGATACGTCCATGTGCCGAGCTTGTCATTCAGTATAAAGCCATTTTTTGCTGCGTAGCCGAGCCCCGCACGCTCTGCGACTGCCCGGTCACTCAGCACGCCTGTGTCTACCATCGACAGGCATTCGGCAGACGGCATCCGTTCCTCGATGAATGCCTGCAGCAGTGTCAGCCGCTTCCTGAGCAGCGAATGGTAATCCATTCCCCATGACGAGCGGGCGAACATACCCCGCCGCTCCCCGCGTATGCTTCGCGGCGCATCTGGAAGCCGGTTCGGATAGCCGACTGCAATGGCAATGATGGAGCGCGCAGACGGCAGTGATTTCTTCGGATCGATTCTGAGCTCGATATCAGAACTCTCAAACCCGGATGCGTATCCCTTCGAATAATACTCTTCAAGCTTCGGCCGCAGCTCTTCGAACGGTTCAGCCGTCGTAAATCCGATGGCATCTATACCTATCGTTCTGCTGTAGGCGATAATCTCCTGCTTCAGCTGTTCTGACATGTACTCACCTCCAAATCAATGCAACTATTTTAACACAAAAACAAGCCGGCACCTAAATAAATCTTCGGTTGCCGGCTTATTTGATAGCTCTATTTTAGTCGCTTACTATAATACTTTAGATAGGAAGTTCTGCGTCCGTTCGTTCTGCGGGCTGCCGAATACTTGCGCCGGTGTCCCTTCTTCCTGGACGATTCCTTTATCCATGAAGACAACGCGGTCTGCTACTTCTCGTGCAAATCCCATTTCGTGTGTCACAACAACCATCGTCATCCCTTCACGTGCGAGGTCTTTCATAACTTGCAGCACATCACCGACCATCTCCGGGTCAAGCGCTGAAGTCGGCTCATCGAAGAGCATCACGTCCGGGTTCATCGCCAGTGCTCTTGCGATCGCGACACGCTGCTTCTGTCCACCTGATAACTGCGACGGATAAGCACCTGCCCGTTCTTTCAGTCCGACTTTTTCGAGCAGTCCTAATGCGCGCTGCTCTGCTGACTCTTTCTTCTCACCCTTAACAAGCATCGGTGTCAGCGTCAAATTCTCAAGCACCGTTTTATGCGGGAAGAGATTGAAGTTCTGGAACACCATCCCCATCTTCTGACGGAGTTTATTGATGTTTGCCCCTTTCGCGTTCAGCACTTCCCCTTCAAATATAATGCGGCCGCCTGTCGGTGTTTCAAGCAGGTTCAGGCATCTTAAAAATGTCGATTTGCCGCTTCCTGACGGTCCGATTACTGCCACTACTTCTCCTGATGCCACTTCAAGGTCAATCCCCTTTAATACTTCTACTTGTCCGAAACTTTTATGAAGGTTTTCTACATTAATCACTTACACTCATTCTCCTTTCGAAGACATTCATCACACGAGATAACGTGAATGTCAGGATAAAGTAGGCAACTGCGGCAATCAACAATGGGGTAAACGGATCAAACGATGCACCTTGCACTTTCTGTGCATTGAACATCAGTTCGCTGACACCGATAACAGACACAATTGATGATTCTTTAATAACAGTGATAAATTCATTACCAAGTGCCGGCAGAATGTTTTTAATGGCCTGCGGCATGATGACTTTGTTCATCGCCTGTGAATGACTTAAACCGAGTGAACGTGCCGCTTCCATCTGTCCTCTGTCGACTGCGTTAATACCTGCACGGATAATTTCAGCGATATACGCTGCACAGTTCAGTATCAGAGCAATGACACCGCAGACAAATGCTGACAGATCAAGGCCAAGCACTGCTGTTGTACCGAAGTAAACAAGGAACACCTGCACTAATAGTGGTGTGCCGCGGACGAACTCAATATATATCCATGCGATAGCTTTCACGATGATGTTTCGGCTCAGTTTCATAAAGGCCAGAATGCCGCCGAACAACGAACCGAGTATAACACCGAAGATAGAAATCAGAATCGTCGCTCCAATCCCTTTCAGGAAGTAATTGCCATACTTGCTTAAGAATGACCCTTCTTCAAACATCGCTTTATTGGCTTTTTTCTGATAGTCTTTAATCAATCCCTGGTCCCGCACTTCTTTAATGCTGGCATTCAGCTTATCAAGCAGCTCCGGTGAATCTTTCGGTAAAGCGATTGCTGTTCCTTTAGCCGCATCTGCAAACTGCAGTTTTGAATAAGAAAGTCCTGTGTTTTTTGAGAGGTATGCATCAGCTACCGGTCCTTCAAGGATAACCCCGTCAATCTTACCGGAGTTAAGTGACATGATGATTTCAGGCACACGCGTTAATGAAGACAAGTTTGCATCTGGAATTTCTTTTTGTGCTAATGCTTCCTGAGTCGTCTGCTTCTGCACCCCAATATTTTTACCTGAGAAGTCTTTAATTGATTTAAGTTTATCTTTATTCTTCTTCTGAACAACCATACGCTGAGTGACTTCCATGTAATTATCTGTGAAGTCCACTTCTTTACGACGTTCAGGTGTCGGTGACATCCCTGAAATAATGACGTCAATCTTACCCGTTTTCATCGAACCGAGCAGACTGTCAAATGACATATCTACAACATTTAATTTTACCCCTAAATCTTTCGCGATCTTTTTGGCAAGCTCAATGTCTATGCCGACATATTCACTTTTACCGTTGACAGTCTGCTCAAACTCATATGGTGCATAGTCAGCAGACAGCCCGACGCGAATTTCCCCTCTTTTTTTAATGGTCTCATACTGATCGTCCTGTGCACTCGCCGATTTAAACGGAATACAAGACAATAGCAGTACGGTCATCATCATGAACACGACTAATTTCTTCAATTCACTGCCCCCTTTGTTACTTTCCTGTATAAAAGTATACAGGTCATTGAAATAATATACAATACTAAAAATAAAAAATATTCTGTTAATTAACAGAATATTTTTTATCACTCACTTTTATTAAATTGATAAATATCAGCGTGATATCCCGGCAGAATTTTCAACAGCACGGTATGGGCTAATATGCTGACCGGCAGCGGCACGAGGACATAAGCTGCAAGCAGTTTCAGGACATTGACTAAAGCACTGCTGTCCATATATTTAAACGCATTGAGCGGACCGACAAGCCCTGTATAGCCGAACCCTGCTGACATCGGCGTCCCTTGAACGCCCATGAAATAAGCCATTGTACCGCCGACGATGCCATTGATTATCAGCGGCACCATAATGATAGGATGTCTGACATAAACCGGCATCATCATCTTGGCAGCGCCGATGACGAGTGTTGTATTCACCCCTTTATCATTGACGAACCAGGAACCGACAATAAACGTATAACAGCATGCCGTAATCCCTAAATTGGCAGCGCCGCTCCCTAAACCTGACAAGCTGATCACCGTGGCGATTGCGACTAAAGAAATAGGTGTCGCCATCAGCAGTGCATAAGCAGTGCATATTAAAATGCACATGACGAGTGGATTTAACGTCGTAAAATGCGCGATGACCTGGCCGAGTGAGCCTGTGACCATCTTCATATAAGGCAGCGTAAACGTTCCGACGGCCCCGGGCAGAACGCCTGCCAGTATCGGCAGAAAGACAATGTTCAGCGTGCCGAGCCGGTTGCCGAGCGCTCTGATGACAAGGGCCGCTACAGTTATTGTCAGCAGCATATTAAGCAGATCACCCATACCGGCAAGACTTGCCCCTTTATCCGTGAACTGGACCGCACCAGAACCGATAAATGCCGCCCCGCCGAGAATGACACTCTGAATGCCGTTGAACTTCAGCTGATATCCTGCAAGCACCCCGATGATAATAGAGGCGCTGAACTGGAACATCATCAAGTACTGCGTCAGCACTGTAAACAGCTCATGATACTGACTTAAGTATTTAAACAGCTCACCGAGCATCGCATTCGGAATCAGTGCCACTACAATTCCGGTTGCCATACCGTTCAATATATTGAAGTAGAATGATTTAAAAGACATATGTTTTTCCATAAATGACCGACTTTCTGTTTTAATCTCTGCTGTTAAAGATTATCCGCTATATAGTGACCGTGGTTATCTTTTCCGAGCATTAATACTTTTAATTCCTGAGGCTTAATAATCTCCTGATCCAATTCTGCTGCTGAATAGAATTTGAAGACAAAATGAGGGTCGGGCTGTGCAAATATTTCTCCTTCACCCAGCTCATCGCCGACTTCTAATAAGTAGACAAATAGCAGCTCATGATAATGCGTCCCTCTGTAATCAAAGAAGCTCTCGATAATCGTTTTAAACTGAAGCTCATTCGCACTTACTGTCAAATTTAACTCTTCCTTCAGCTCTCTTATCAGCGCAGACTGTGAATCTTCCAGTAACTTAATGCGTCCGCCGACCGTCGTGATAAATTCGTCGTTGACCCCGTAATGCATCAACCATTCATCACCGCGCCGAATGATCGCCGATGTTCTCATATTTAGTTTGTGGCTGTCTAATAACAGAGATAAGTCCATAGTTTTTCTCCTTAAAGGGTGACCACCCATATATGATGATTCCCGCCCTCACCCCAGTAATCTTTAACTACATAGGTCGCAGGACCAAACATCTTCGTCCATGTTTTGATCGCAAGAGTATACGAAGCATCAAAACAGAATTCACGTATTCCAGCAGCCCGCAGCTCTTCCTGCATCTGTCTGATCAATGTACTGCCAATCCCCTGCCCCTGATATGCTGGATTGACATACAACGAACCTATTTCATATAAGTGATTCAACTTGCCTTTCATCATCTTGTCGATGTTACTGTTTGGACGATAGGAGGCAATGCCGCCGATGATCTGCTTATCATCTTTAGCTATTATAAAGCATACATCCATCTGACGATAATAGCGCTCAATATAACTATATTTCGTATCGATTTCATGCTGCAGGTCTTCAGCATCGTCAATACCGTCTACTTGAAATGTATGGGTAATGACCCGCTTATAATGTGCTTTTAAAGCGCTCTTGTGTTCAAGAGCCGGCTTTATATAATCAATCAATTGAGCACCTCCTGTACATTTGTCTTATTATACACTAAAAAAACCCTGAAACATAAGTTTCAGGGTTCAGATACCGGCGGCCGGGGTCGAACCGGCACTCCTGTGAGGGAACTGGATTTTGAGTCCAGCGCGTCTGCCAATTCCGCCACGCCGGCGTAATATTATAAAGAGCATTTAATCAAAAATAATGGAGCGGAAGATAGGACTTGCACCTATATCTCGAATCAGGAAGATTCGTATTCTAAAGTTGAAATACTCCCGCACAATATAAAATATGGAGCGGAAGACAGGACTTGCACCTGTATCTCTGACCAGGAAGGTCATTATTCTAAAAATTGAAATACTCCCGCATATATGATGAATGGAGGCGCCAACCGGATTTGAACCGGTGATAAAGGTTTTGCAGACCTCTGCCTTACCACTTGGCTATGGCGCCAGAAAAGAGCTGGGGTAGCTGGATTCGAACCAACGAGTGACGGAGTCAAAGTCCGTTGCCTTACCGCTTGGCTATACCCCAAGAATAGAAGGGCGACTGATGGGAATCGAACCCACGAATGCCGGAACCACAATCCGGTGCGTTAACCACTTCGCCACAATCGCCATGGCAGGGGCAGTAGGAATCGAACCCACATCAAAGGTTTTGGAGACCTCTATTCTACCGTTAAACTATGCCCCTATTTATGGTGGAGGGGGGCAGATTCGAACTGCCGAACCCGAAGGAGCGGATTTACAGTCCGCCGCGTTTAGCCACTTCGCTACCCCTCCAAATACATGGTGCCGGAAAAAGGACTTGAACCCTCAACCTACTGATTACAAGTCAGTTGCTCTACCAGTTGAGCTATTCCGGCATAATAAAAAGATGGCTCAGGACGGAATCGAACCGCCGACACATGGATTTTCAATCCATTGCTCTACCGACTGAGCTACTGAGCCATACATGGCGGTCCCGACCGGGATCGAACCGGCGATCTCCTGCGTGACAGGCAGGCATGTTAACCGCTACACCACGGGACCTTAGTTGCGGGAGGCGGATTTGAACCGCCGACCTTCGGGTTATGAGCCCGACGAGCTACCAGACTGCTCCATCCCGCGATAATAATAAATAGTGTGTTTATTCTTGTTGAGTGCTGAAGTAAAAAATAATGGCGGAGGAAGAGGGATTCGAACCCCCGCGGGCCGTTAAGCCCCTGTCGGTTTTCAAGACCGATCCCTTCAGCCGGACTTGGGTATTCCTCCATTATATAAGTGGACCTTGCAGGACTCGAACCTGCGACCAAACGGTTATGAGCCGTTTGCTCTAACCAACTGAGCTAAAGGTCCTAAATCCAGAAGTTACACTTTTAAAAAATTAGTGGCGGCAGAGGGGATCGAACCCCCGACCTCACGGGTATGAACCGTACGCTCTAGCCAGCTGAGCTACGCCGCCGTATTAAATTATTATGGTGGAGACTAGCGGGATCGAACCGCTGACCTCCTGCGTGCAAAGCAGGCGCTCTCCCAGCTGAGCTAAGCCCCCATAATATAAACTACTTAAGAAGTAAGTCGGGAAGACAGGATTCGAACCTGCGACCCCTTGGTCCCAAACCAAGTGCTCTACCAAGCTGAGCTACTTCCCGTAGCAAAAATAATTAGCGCGCCCGAGAGGAGTCGAACCCCTAACCTCTTGATCCGTAGTCAAACGCTCTATCCAATTGAGCTACGGGCGCATAAATGGTGCCGAGGACCGGAATCGAACCGGTACGGTAATCACTTACCGCAGGATTTTAAGTCCTGTGCGTCTGCCAGTTCCGCCACCCCGGCTGATATATCGATTTTTGACAAAAAAATAATAATGGAGCGAAAGACGGGATTCGAACCCGCGACCCCAACCTTGGCAAGGTTGTATTCTACCACTGAACTACTTTCGCAAATATGGTGCGGGTGAAGGGAGTCGAACCCCCACGCCGTAGGCGCTAGATCCTAAGTCTAGTGCGTCTGCCAGTTCCGCCACACCCGCATATTTAAAATGGTGAGCCATAGAGGATTCGAACCTCTGACCCTTTGATTAAAAGTCAAATGCTCTACCAACTGAGCTAATGGCTCTAACATGGTGCCGGAAAAAGGACTTGAACCCTCAACCTACTGATTACAAGTCAGTTGCTCTACCAGTTGAGCTATTCCGGCATAATAATAAATGGTGGAGGATGACGGGATCGAACCGCCGACCCTCTGCTTGTAAGGCAGATGCTCTCCCAGCTGAGCTAATCCTCCGAATGTTTCTGCCCGGCAGCGTCCTACTCTCGCGGGACGTCAGTCCAACTACCATCGGCGCTAGAGAGCTTAACTTCTGTGTTCGGTATGGGAACAGGTGTGACCTCTCTGCCATCGTCACCAGACAGATGGGGTGAATTATACCC
>NZ_SCWC02000006.1 GCF_004359525.2 Macrococcus equipercicus
GATATAAATAGATTAACATCATTAAATAAATCATAATTATTTTTCCCGATTAATATAACATTTTCATAATCATTCATATTATACATTCTTATAAACTTTATTTTATCAGCAAGCATATAATCTATTTCAAAAATTCTATCAAAAATTTGATTAAAATAAGTTGGACTAACATAATTAGTATAAAAATCAATAAAATAATCTTTATTAACTATTTCATAATTATCTAATAATTCTTTAAGAATATCATCGTATTTTTCGCCAACTTTTTTACTTTTAGCTAAAAACCTTGTTATCTCAATTTTTATATTTATTATATAGTCAGTTTTAACGTCTTTAGAATATTTACTAATAACTTTTTCGAGATAGGAAGAAGCTGTATTATTTTGGCTAAGAGTGCTTAAAAAACTGAGGAAATATGCAGATTTCACTTCTTTTTTAGATTCATTGGCCAAATAGAATTCAAACCATTTTATTAATTTTTCTGTGTTTTCATTGTTCATATATAATTTTATATATAAATTAGCGATTATTAATTTATTTAAAGAATGTTCTCGTAAAATAGTTTCTAAAAATTCTTCAGCTTGAGTATATTTTTTTAATGAAATTAAAACTTGTACTTTCCATTGAAATAAATCCTCTTTATTAAACGAACTTTCACCGGTTTTAATAAGTCTTTCTATAATCTTCAATTGCTCATTTGGATAAATATAATTTTCAATTTCAAATTGCATTGTTAACAAAATAGGAAAATTCTTATCTTTATTATAGAGATTATTAAGTGACTTTATTTCTATTAAAAAATTATTAAGGTCTAAATTAGTACTAGAATTTCTATTTTTCATTGCTAATGTATGCTGAAATTTATAAATAAGGTTTTTAATTTTAAAATCTAGTATATCGCTTTTCTCCAATAATTTTTCATAAATAATATTAATGTCGCTTGTCAATGATTGCTTTTCTTTGTAGAGGCTATATAAATATAACCATTCAAAAACTTCTTCCCAATTTTCAGGTAATATCTTATAAAAATCGACTAATTGACCATTTTGAATATAATAAAATGCAATTAACAGTGTTTTATGATTTTCCTCTGGTATATGTTGATTTAATAAATTGTTAAACTCATCGAAAGAAAGGAGGCTGGCATTTATAATTAAAAATATTTCATAGAATTTAATTAATCTGTATTCTATTTCGATAGAATCAAGTATTTCCCTAGCTTCATCATACTTATACATATTATAATTGTGAACTGCTAAAACCAAATTAATTTTTGTTCTTGTAAGAGGATTTAATTTAGGACTGCTTGCTAAAGCTTTATCATATTGTAAAACTTTTAAAATTTCACGCATATCAATTATGAAAAAGCGTGCTAATATTTTATCTAATTCCTCATTAAGTAAAATATTTAAGGGGCTATCTATATTATTTAAACTCACTTCATTTACTTTATCATTCATACCCTTAATAATTTTATCATCTAAAATATTACTGACTGAGGAAATTGAATTATTTTTATTGATTAATTTGGTCATTCCATAACTATTAATTTTTCTTTCAATGGCAATATTTTCAAAAATTGCATAGAGATCCATATCTTCATTAAGAAAATTTAGTTCAATCTTTCTTGTAGACTTAATATCAACGAGTAACGTTTCGTTCATAGTTTGTTTTTTATTTTCATTTTCTATAATATATTTCTTTATATCTTCCAATTCATTAGTATCTAAATATTTATAATAAATTCTTGCTAGTTTAAGTTTTTCAGGATTAATCTCAACTACAAATAGAACTGCACCATCTTCTATTTGGAAGTTATCAAAAGTATGATAATCAATATTGTAATATGTCATTTTTTCATTACTATATTTTTGTACACTTTGACCTTTAACTTGTACAGGAATCGATGATAGGTATGATTTTTTTGAGTCATCACCATTACTATTTAGTATGAGTTTCCCGTCAAAAGATACACTTCTATCATTATCGGGGATTTCTGGCGTTATTCTATCACAATTGAATAAAAATAAATTTTTCACAATATTGACTGCCAATTCTTCAATTCTCTTTGAACTTATACTGATTTTAAACACCTTCTTCATCTTAGTATAACTACGTAACTAAACAATGTAAGGTATTACTATTTCTTCGATTATATATGTTAAGTGTATAAATAGCTATATAAGGAGATGTACGGTAATCTTATTTTTGATAATTTGAAAGTTTCGAATACATATTCTAAATTATCATTAATTTTATATACGGAACACACTGTAATTCAGCTTAATTACGTTTCTTAAACAACTGACTAAAAACTCCGGTATTATCTTATAATGTACTTTTTGTAACGCTTACACGTGTGCCATTATATAATTAAATCCTATCTCTTTTTTAATGATGAGAGAATTACATTAAAAATGGCTGTACTTAATCAAGTGCAGCCTAGAAACTAGTTTTTAATTTTTTAAGTGTCTGGTTGACAGAGTTATGTCCATTACGTCGAGGCTGTTTTCTTTTCTTCCAAACCCAGCGCTTCCTCATACTCCGCAACAATCTCCTCTAGGACCTCCGATATATGCTTCATGATTTCTCCTTTATGCTATATATCGAAGGGAAGAACTATATTAGGCATGTTATGAATGTACTATATATTTCCATTACGTTATAATGACTTCAACACTCACCACCGAAAGGAGTTTTTCCATGCCGATGATTGCAGGTATTGATTTCATGTCGACGTCGCTGTCACCTTTCGTGCAGGTTGATGCGGCACATAGTATGAGGTTTAGTCTTGGACGGTTGTCTTCGGCCGGGTTCAAAGTGCTGCTTGCAGCGCTTCAGGCAGACCGGCTGGATATGGCGGTTGTCAGGCGAGCGGAACATAGCGGGCGGGTTCGTCGGTTTCAGCTTTTCCGTGTGCTGCGGATCACGAACTGGCGGGAGGTCACTGGTGCTGATGGCTTGAGGTTCATCATTGTGTCACATGTGTCTGCACAGGATATGCTGAATTATTACCGCGTGTATCGCAGGAAGTCGAGTATGCCGATATGCACTTATTTCTACAACGATAAGCTGTTCATCAGAATCAGCCCGTTATATGTCGACGTTGTTGCTGATGACGCTGAATTGATCACGCGGCTGAAGGATGTGTTTGCAGGTGATTACCGGACGGACTTCGATGCGCTGCTGCCGATTAGTGAGGGAGAGTGGGGGTAAGCGCGGTGAACTTCAGAAAGATTGTCTTTATTTAATAAACCCGCCGTGCTGCGCAGTCCGGCGGGTTTCTGTGATATGTGAGTGTCAGCTTTCGTTGATGCCTGCTGCTGCACGGAGGCCGCTGAAAATACAGCCGCCGAGAAATGTACCTTCCAGTGCGCCGTAGCCGTGCACACCGCCGCCGCCGAACCCTGCGACTTCTCCTGCTGCATAGAGGCCGTTGATGAGCCGGCCGTCTTTGTGGAAGACCTGGCTGTTCAGATCCGTCTGTATGCCGCCCAGTGTCTTTCGGCTGATGATGTTCAGTCTGACGGCGATCAGCGGCCGGCCGTCAAGCAGCTTGTGCGGCTTCGCAGTGCGCACAAGCTTGTCGCCTAAAAAGTGCCGCGTGTCATGGATCGCTGTGATCTGCGGATCTTTGCTGAACGGATTGTCGAGCTGGCTGTCCCGCGCTTCAATCTGGCGTCTCAGCTTATCGTAGTTGATGAGCTCACTGCCGGCTAACTTGTTCATCCCCCGCACGAGTGCAGACAGGTTGGCAGCACGGACGAAGTCCTCGCCGTCTGTCTTAAACTTGTTGACCGGCCCTGTGCCGTCACTGAACAGCCGCTCCCGGATGATCTGCCTGATATCTTTGTTCGTGAGGTCAGGGTTCTGCTCCGACCCTGAGAGCGCGAACTCCTTGTTCATGATGTCTTCTGTCAGCACGAACCACGAGTAATCATAGCCGGTCTTCATGATGGATTCGAGTGTATGCAGCGTGTCAAACCCCGGGTAATCCGGCGCATCGAAACGATTGCCTTCAGCATCGAACCACATGGATGACGGCCCCGGGATGATGCGGATGCCGTGATTGTTCCAGATCGGCGTATGGTTTTTCAGCCCTTCTGTGTAATGCCACATTCTGTCCTTGTTGACGAGACGGACGCCGGCATCCTCGCTGATCTGCAGCATCCTGCCGTCCGTTGAATCAGGTACCCCTTGAACCATGTGTTCGGGTGCTCGGCCGAGACGAGCGGGCCAGTTCTGCTTGATCAGCTCATGGTTAGCACCGATGCCGCCGGTCGTGATAATCAGTGTGTCGACGTCAAACGCAAACTGGCCGATGACTTCCCGCGAGGATGGAGCGCCGCGTTCCACGTCGCTCGGCACGAGAATGTTGCCGGAGACCGCGGTGATCTGATGACCGACAATCTTGATGTCTGTCACTTGATGACGTTCCAGCAGCTGGAAACGCTTATGGTTGAGCACAAAATCTGCGAACGGCTGGACAAGTCCTGGGCCGGTCCCCCAAGTGATATGGAATCTCGGCACGGAGTTGCCGTGACCGTCCGCACGAGTGCCGCCGCGTTCAGCCCAGCCGAGCACAGGTGACAGCTTGATGCCCATCGATTTCAAATAGTCTTCTTTGTCGAACGCCGCAAACCGGACGTACGCTTCAGCCCATGCGCTTGCCCAATGGTCCTCGTCGTCCAGCCGGTCGAAGCGTGCAGTGCCCAGCCAGTCGTTCAGCGCAAGTTCGTAGGAATCCTTGACTTTATATTTTCGCTGCACTGTGGAATCGACGAGAAACAGCCCGCCGAATGACCAGAACGCCTGACCGCCGACTGCCTGACGCGGTTCCTGGTCGAGCATGACGACTTCATGCCCCGCCTTTAATAACTCTGCTGCTGCTGTCAGTCCGCTGAGTCCTGCCCCGATAATAAACACTTTTTTCATGTTACCAGCTCCTCTTATTTTGTTGACAGCCTCTACTTCAAAACTATTGTAACCTATTAAGAAGATGAGATAAAATATTCACTGATCCCGGCCTCAACTCTTTATTTCAAGAGTCTGCGATGTGTTATAATATAATCACTGGAGACTATGGCAGAAGGGAGATAACGATGAAATATTTACATTATTTGATAGCCTGTCAGGAACAGGATCTCGAAGCGATGAAAATCATTCTTGCTAGCGACGCGAAGCTGACCATCATTTCAAAAGATGGTTCAGAGTTTAAAGGAGATTATCATCATCTGATACATTCTTTAGGTGATTATTTCAGTACTGAATGTGTATGGGATTTTGATGTGCTCCACCGGGCAGAGCGTCGGCACGAGGAACTCGTGGTAATTAAGGCGACACGGGAAAATGTCACGACGCAGAAGAGCGGGGCGTATCTCTGGCTGCTGACGTTTGACACAAACAAGATAGATCATTATTTGAAGCGTGTGTATGTTGAGGTCATCAATCCTTTAAAAGCTGAATGATAGCGCGTATCTGGTTGCTGCATTGCTGTAGCAGGAGCGGAGCTTTCCAGAAATAGCTGTTATATCAAAAAATCTTGATGAAAGAGCAGAGGTTTAATTATGACATACTTGCATATGCTTATGGCATGCCAGCATCAGAATATTGACGAAATAATGAGTATGATGGATGAAGAGACCCGGGTGCACATCATCCGGCAGGACGGCTCTGAACTGAAATTGTCTTATCATGAGATCAGTAGATGGCTAGAGCCGATATTCGAAGACAATCATACATGGGACTTTGATCTGATCCATAAGACAGAGCGCAGCGATGAAGATATCATTATCGTCCATGCGAGCCGCGAGAAGGAAGCGGGTCAGGAGACGAGTGAGTCATTATGGATAATGACGTTCACTGAAGAGGACGGCCATCATTTGCTGAAGCGCGTCTATGTGGAGAAATTGAAAAGTTTTGATTGATGAACATGCGCCCGAGGCTGTCCAAAGGAATATCACCGGACTATTCGCGGGAAACATGGTGTATACAAAACAACCTCCGATTTCGCTCTGAAATCGGAGGTTGTTATTATTGTATGCTTTCTGCTTGTTTCACTGCATCCGGGATATCCAGTTTTTTCAGTTCGTTGATCTTGTCGAATGTCGTGACGGCGTTGTTAGACACAGTTGTGTTGTCGTTTTTCAGCGTCAGCTTATTCGTGATATCTTCGATCTGCTTGTCTTTATTGAACATCACGATGATGGAGCCTTGAATCCCGGGGTATTTTTTTTCGAGTGCGTTGATGGCTTTTCGGTTCTCTGTCGTGTTGCCAAACAATGCTTTATATTTCTTGTAGTCACTGAATGTCTCAGTTAACGTATAGCCGTTGTTTTTCTCATACTTCGCACCTTTCAGCTGGTCGATCAGCTTGAACTGAGAATTGTAGAGCAGCGGTTCTGTCTGTGAGACCATCTGAGAGCCGACGTAAGTCGAAGCATCGATCCATTGGTTGTTCTGTTTCAGCACTGTCTTCTTGTCATAGACGTAAAAGACGGTGCTTTCTTTGTTATCTTTTATTGTTACTTTCTGGTTATGCTGCTCATCAATCATCAGGCCGAAATCAATGACTGACTGGTTGCTGCCGTCGTTAATGTTGTTTTTATAAGTGGACGCATAAGAATTGACGTTTTTAGCAGCTGCTTTGGCGGCTTTGATCAGTGATGTCGTATTAGTCACTTTGTTCGTATGGTCTGTTTTATTCGTTGTTTCTTTGTCATGGCCGCACGCAGTCATGACAACAGTAGAAGCGAGCAGTGTCGCAAGTAGTTGTTTTTTCATGTGTTCCTCCTAGTGATTGGCTGCGGGTTTCCTTCTGCGTTTCAAAGGATCCAGCAGGCGTTCGATAAAGCCGAGGATGATATCAGCAAGGACGGCCATAAGAGCCGTCGGAATAGCACCTGCCAGTATGATAGCCTGGCCGCTTGTCGCGTTAGTTCCGCGGATGATAATATCACCGAGGCTTGGTGCACCGATGAATGAACCGATAGCAGTGACACCGATTGCGATGACCAGTGCAATGCGGATGCCGGCGATGATAACAGATAAGCTCAGCGGCAGCTCAATCATAGTCAGCTGCTGGCGTTTTGTCATCCCCATTCCGCGGCCCGCATCAATGATATGGGCTTCCACCGAACGGATGCCGGTGTACGTGTTTTTGATGATCGGCAGCAGTGAATACAGAAATACTGCTGTGATCACTGTCGTCCTGCCAAGTCCGAGCGCCAGCATCAGTATCGCGAGCAGCGCAATTGCGGGCACTGTCTGAATGATGTTCGCGATGGCGATGACCGGCCCGACAAGTCTTGAATGCCGGGCAATCCATATACCGACCGGGATACCGACAATCGCGCCGAGTATAACGCCGTAAATACTGATCAGAAAGTGGTCGAGGAACAGCTGGAAGACGTAATGATAGTTGTCACGGAAATAAGCAAAGAACTGCTCGAATGTGTTAAGTTTCTCCATCAGTTTTGTCCTCCATCGAAGTAATGATGCTGCTTCAAATATTCCTCGGCAACGACTGCAGGCTCTTTAAGGTCGTTATCCACTTCATAGTTCAGCTTCTGCATCTGTTCAGTCGTGATTGTGTTCTTCATGCGCTGCAGCAGCTTTTTCACTTCTGGATTCTTCTTCAGCAGCATGTTGTCAGCGACAGGGTTGGCATCATAAGGCGGGAAGAAATGCAGGTCATCCTTTAACACAACGAGGTCATAGCTCTGAATTCTGCCGTCTGTCGTATAGCCGAGCACGATGTCCATCTTGCCGGCCTTGACCGCTTCATAGACGAGACCAATCTGCATCGGCTTCGTATCAGCAAAAGCGAAACCATATTTCTTTGTGAACGCTTCATAGCCGTCGCCTTTACGTTTCATCCATGAAGAATCGACGCCTGCTTTCAATTTCGGCGCATATTTTTTTAAATCACTGACATTTTTCAGATGATATTTCGCAGCTGTTTCTTTTGTCACCATAAAGGCATAAGTGTTTTCAAAACCATAGGAATCAAAATAAGTCTCGTTGAATCGTTGCTTGAACGCTTTCGTCACAACTTTCCGTGCTTTCTTAGGGTCAGTGATGGGGTCCATACCAAGTGGTCCCGTCAGATCGGTCCCTGTATAACGGGCGCTTGAGATGTTGGCATCACCATTCAGCATCGCCTGATGGACGACTGTTCCTGAACCTAGATTGTTGATGATTTCGACAGGATCGTCTGTCTCATGTTCAATCAGCAGGCGGATCATGTGCGCCAGTATTTGACTCTCTGTCGTGTAGACAGAGGCAATCTTGATCGTCTCCTTCTGCTGATTACCGCAGCCGGATAGTAGAACGAGGCAGGCGAGCAGAGTGATTATATATTTCTTCATCTTATCGCTCTCCTTTATTGATAGTCAGGCCGGTCGGCGTCACCCAGCGTTCAACAAGTGCCAGTATACCGTCTATAATGAGTGCCAGTAACGTGACGATCACAGCGCCGGCAATAATCAGTTCGGGCTGATATAAGTTCAGACCGTTGAAAATAAAATCGCCGAGTCCGCCGGCACCGATATAGGAAGCGAGTGTCGCCCAGCTGATGGCATAAACGGCTGACAGTCTGATACCGCTCATAATGACAGGTATCGCGAGCGGGAACTCGACTAGACGTAGCAGCTGGTCTGATGTCATGCCCATGGCACGACCTGCCTGAATCGCTGTCGGGTCAACGGCTTTCACACCGAGATAAGTATTGTTCAGTATCGGCAGCAAGACATATAAAAACAACGCGATGACCGCAGGCAGTGTACCGATGCCGAAGAACGGAATCATCATCGCTAAAATGGCAAGCGAAGGCACGGTCTGCAGCACGCTGGTCAGTGATAATACAATTTTTGCCGTTCTCTTTGTATGGGTCAGCAGTATGCCGAGCGGAACTGCGATAATGACTGCTGCTAGAAGAGAGAGCAGCGAGATGGACAAGTGTTCCATCGTCTTTGTGAGCAGCTCTTCTTTATTGTGCTGGATAAAGTCAATCATCGTTATTCCTCCTCAGTACCCCAGATCGTGTCATAGACGATGTCCACTAAGTTGGCACGTGTAATAACGCCGACGATACGCTTCTTGTTGTCAATGACAGGAATGATGCGGATGTTACGCTTGAGAATCGTCCGCACTGTATCCTGCAGCATGACACCACTTCTAACGGAATATGTATCCGTGCGCATGATCTGTGACAGGCTCTGGAATTTCGTATGGGAGACGAGCAGGTCTTCAATGTCGACATAGCCGAGCAGGACATTCTGGTTGTCTGTGACAAACAATGTATCGACGCGGCGTTCGCGCATCACCTCAATCGCCTCGTTGATGGATTTCTCGGCAGTGATTGTAATCGCGCGGACCATCGCTTCATCAACTGTACGGACGTTAGGACGGTCCTGAATCAGACGGTTCTCACCGATGAAGTCACGGACGAAGTCGCTGGCCGGATGACTCAGTATATTGTTCGGTGTATCCAGCTGGATGACTTCACCGTGACTCATGATGACGATGCGGTCCGCTAGTTTGATCGCTTCGTCCATGTCGTGTGTGACCATGATGAATGTCTTATTGAATTTGACCTGCAGCTCTTTCACTAAGTCCTGCAGCGTGTCACGTGTAATCGGATCAAGTGCACCGAACGGCTCATCCATCAAGATGATTTCCTGGTCGGCAGCAAGCGCACGGATGACACCGATACGCTGCTGCTGGCCGCCTGATAGCTGCGCCGGGTACATATCAAGGTAGGACACTGGCAGGTCAACAAGTTGGATTAATTCCTCAGCTTTTTTGTTCTTATCTTCTTCAGACCATTTAAGTAGTTTAGGGACGAGCGTGATATTGTCTCTGATTGTCATGTGAGGAAGTAATCCAATCTGTTGAATGACGTAGCCGATGCTTCTGCGGAGCGTCACCGGATTCATCTGCTGGATGTTTCTGCCGTTCAGCAGTATTTCACCGTTTGTCGGTTCAATCATGCGGTTGAGCATTCTCATAGCGGTCGTTTTACCTGAGCCGCTTGTCCCGATAAAAGCGATGAATTCCCCTTTATTGATTGTCAGATCTAGATCGGAAACGGCTTTTTTACCACCCCGGTATACTTTGGAAACATGTTTGATTTCTAGCATAAAATCCTCCATTATCGCTTTGAAATTTATTGGTGATTCATAACTATATATCTTATCATAAGAATAGGGTAATAGATACGTACGAGCAACTAAGAAGATATGAAGGAGCGCGCTATGAAAATCGCAGTCATCGGTGGCGGCATTGCAGGCTACCACGTGATCAACTATTTAATGAAAAGCAAGCAGCAAAAGCGGATAACAGTGACATTATTCGACGACAAAACTCATCTTGGCCGCGGCCGCGCATTCCAGGAAGATGACCCGGAGCTGCTGCTCAATTATCCATCCAATTTGATATCACTTAAAAAGAATAAGCCGGATGACTTCTATCAATGGGTCAAAACGCAGTCACTCGAAGACATCCGTGAGGAAGGGGATAATAGAGATGAAGAAGGAAATATCTACTTTTCGCGGCGGCTGTTCGGTGATTACGTCCAGCACAAAATGCAGCAGCTTACCGCTAATAGCAATGTAACTGTCATTACAGAGCGCGTCTCAACTGTTAAAAGAACAGGGCGGCGCTGGACGCTGACGGCAGGAGATAAGGCTGAGCAGTTTGACTATGTCTTTTTAGTGCCTGGTCAGCTGCCGGCGCTGGACCCGTACAGATTGACAGGAACGGCGGGTTATATCGGCTGGCTGTATCCTCTTGACCAGCTCGCAGTACATCCCGATAAAACATATGCTGTCATCGGCAGCGGGCTGTCCGGGCTCGACTGCATCCGCTATTTGACGGACAAAGGCGTGAACACGGTCACAGTGGCTTCACGGAGCGGTCAAGTACAGGCGGTCCGCGGTCAGATGAAGACGTACCGGTTTAAATACTTTACGACAAAGACGTTTGATAAAATCAAGCGGAAACATGACGATCAGCTGCCGCTCGAGGAACTGATTCATGTCTTCAAAAAGGAATGTGACTACCAGGGCGTGGACTATGCGCGCTGGTTTAACGTGAACCGCAGCCGACCTAAAGAGGCATTGAAGCATGATATTAGCAGCCATAAGGAAATCGGCGGGATTCACAGCATCCTTTACCAGATGCAGCACCACGGCTTTGAACTGTGGCCGTACATGACGCGCCGGGATAAAGCGATATTTTTAGCGGAATATGAGCCGCTGCTGAAAGAAAACATGAATCCAATGCCGGAGTCGAGCGGTGAGGAACTGCTCGCACTGCTTGAGGACAACCGGACAGTGATTAAGGGCGGTCTGCATCACGTCGAATACAAGTACCGGAAATACCGGCTGCAGTATGAAGACGGTACAGAAGACCGAGTGCATTACGTCATCAATGCGACCGGACCGGCGAAGCATATTCACGAGACGGACGCCGGTGAGCTCGTTGAAACACTGCTTGATGACAGTCTGATCGCTGAAAATCCATACGGCGGCATCCAGGTCATGCCGCATGATAACCGCGTCATCAGTCCGAAGTACGGAGTCATGGATAATTTGATGGTGCTCGGTCAGATGACAGGCGGCGTTAACTACGGCAATAACGGTGTCTATGAACTGCTGCTTGAGGCGAAGCGGGTCGTTAAATACTTTTACAGTAGGCTGTAATCGTGATAAAAAAGAGTTATGACCGATAAATGTCATTTATGCATCATAACTTGACTAATAGAGGAGGCAATCTTATGCATCGACAACCTATCAAGGCATTATGGACAGGACGGCTGGATAGTGAAAGTGATGAGCGTCACTTCAGATATTTTCAGACGATTGATTTAAGCGGAGAGAATACGGGCGCACAAGTCGCGCTATTAGGCTACGCAGTGGACGAAGGGGTCCGGCTGAACAAAGGACGGCAGGGTGCTGTAGAAGGTCCGGATGCGATTAAAACAGCATTTGCCGGACTGCCGGTCATCGCAGGTGCAATGGTCAGTGATTACGGCAATATCACTCATGACCATGACACCCTCCTTGAAACTCAGCAGGAACTGGCAGCTGAAGCCGCAGAACTGCTGCAACGTCATCAGCTGACTTTCCTGCTCGGCGGCGGCCATGACATCGCTTATGCGCAGTATTTAGCTGTCAGACAGGCGTATCCCGGCAAGACAGTCGGTGTCATCAACATTGATGCCCACTTTGATACGCGCCATGAAGCGCAGTCGACGTCAGGTAACAGTTTCAGTCAGATCATCGAGCAGGATGATGAGGCCGGCTACTTAGTGCTCGGTATTCAGCCGAGCGGCAATACGCAGGCGTTGTTTGATTATGCGGAACGTCACGATATCAGCTATGTGCTCGCAGAACGCTTTAATAGCGGTGTGCCGGATGAGGTCGTGTCACAAATACAGCAGTTCATCGATAGTTATGACGTCATTTTGTTCACTATATGCATGGACGTCATCGACAGTGCCTTCGCACCGGGCGTCAGTGCACCTGCTGTCCTCGGTTTGTCGTCCCACGTCGTAGCAGAGCTCGCCGCTACTATCGCATCATGTGACAAAGTCAGCTCAGTCAGCATCGCTGAGATGAACCCGGTATATGACATTGACAATAGAACGGCGAAACTCATCGCCTATTTGATGAATCACATGATCGGGAAAAAGTTTTCGTGACAGCAGGTTATTCAAACATCCAGTAATGCTGGCATAATTCAATGAGAGAAAGGACGCGTGCTACGTGCTTTCTCTTTTTTAAGTAGTTGAGGTGGATTGTCCGGCTGATCTTCGGTCGTATTCTCAGGGCGTCAAGATGTGCTGTGCTGTAAGACTGGTAGTAAAACCTCGGGATGACCGCAAACCCCATGCCGCGGTGGACGAAGTTCGTCGCCGCTTCGAAGCGGTCCACTTCCATGACGATATTCGGTCTGACGTCAAGCCGCACGAAATAATCATCCAGATGTTTTCTCACTTGATAGTGCTGGTTCGGCAGAATGAGCGGCAAGTCCTTGATGGAAATAGATTTTGTATTGAACTGTCCCATCGGCGCCAGCAGAAAGTATTCTTCTTCGTAAAGCGGGATAGACGTCACATCTTCATGTCTGATTTCTTCGTTTGTAATGGCGATATGAGCATCATAGTTCAGCAGCATGTTCACCGCGTCCTGCAGACCGAGCACTTCATTCACCTTATAGTGCTGCTCGTCATACTGCTGCCGGTGCTGCTGGATGACAGTGGACATCCACTGGCTCGTCGACTCAAGGAGCGAGATGGTAATCTTCGGTGTCTGGCTGAAGCTCAGGTCGTACATTTTTTCGACCGTCTGATGATACTGCTGGACGAGCTCCGTCGCATAATGATAGAAGAGCGTCCCTTTTTCTGTGATTTTCACTGCTTTCGTCGTGCGGGTCAGCAGCTGGTAGCCGAGCTCATCTTCCAGCTTCTTGATGGAGGCAGTCAAGGATGGCTGGCTGATATGCAGCAAGTCGGCCGCTTTCGTGAAACTATTTTGTTTGACGACTGTTATAAAGTACTCCAATTGCAGAATTTTCAATCAACTACGCGCCTTTCATAGTTTTTAGTTATTAATAAATAGATTATTGATATTAGTTATCTATAGATTAGCATAATATAATGAGACGTGTAAGGGTGATGATAAAAGGAGCGGATGTCAATGAGAAACATTAGAGCGAAAAAAGGTCTTGAAATCGAATGTAAGGGCTGGGAGCAGGAAGCGGTGCTTCGTATGCTGTACAATAACTTGGATCCTGAAGTGGCGGAGCATCCTGAGACGCTTGTCGTCTATGGCGGTATCGGCCGTGCGGCGAGGAACTGGGAGAGTTTTGATGCGATTGTTGAGACGCTGAGAAACCTCGAGAAAGACGAAACGCTATTAATTCAGTCCGGAAAACCGGTGGCTGTCTTCAAAACACATGACGAAGCACCGCGTGTATTGTTAGCCAACTCAGTGCTCGTACCGAACTGGGCAAACTGGGAGCATTTCCATGAGCTCGACAAGAAAGGGCTGATGATGTACGGCCAGATGACTGCAGGCAGCTGGATCTACATCGGCTCGCAAGGGATTGTCCAGGGGACATATGAGACATTCGGGGAACTTGCGAACCAGCATTTCGGCGGGCAGCTGAACGGTACAGTGACACTCACAGCAGGACTCGGCGGAATGGGCGGCGCGCAGCCGCTCGCGGTCACAATGAACGGCGGTGTGGTCATCGGTGTTGACGTCGATGAATCACGGATCGACAAACGGATTGAAACGCGTTATACAGACGTCAAGACACATGACCTGGACGAGGCGCTGCGCATGGCGGAAGAAGCACGTCAGGCAGGCACGCCGTTATCCATCGGGTTAGTCGGTAACGCGGTCGATACACACAAAGCTATTTTAGACAAAGGCTTCAAGATTGATATCATCACTGACCAGACAAGTGCCCATGACCCGCTGAACGGCTACATTCCACAAGGCTATTCGCTGGAAGAGGCAAAGGCGCTGCGCGACGCAGATCCTGCGAACTATGTGAAGTTAGCTAAAGCGTCGATGGCGAAACACGTTGAATATATGCTCGAGTTCCAGAAGAACGGTGCAGTTGCCTTTGACTACGGCAACAACATCCGGCAGGTGGCTTTTGACGAAGGCGTGAGTGATGCGTTCAACTTCCCGGGATTTGTACCGGCGTACATCCGACCGCTGTTCTGTGAAGGTAAAGGACCGTTCCGTTTCGTCGCATTAAGTGGTGACCCGAAAGACATTGCACGTGCAGACGAAGAGATGAGAAAGCTGTTCCCGGATAACGAGAAGTTATTGCGCTGGCTCGATCTCGCTGAGGAGAAGATCGCTTTCCAAGGACTGCCTGCTCGTATCGCATGGCTCGGTTACGGCGAACGGGTGAAGATGGGTCTTGCGCTGAACCGCCTCGTGCGTGACGGCGAAATCTCTGCACCGATTGTCATCGGCCGGGATCACCTTGATTCAGGTTCGGTGGCAAGCCCTAACCGCGAGACAGAAGCGATGCAGGACGGGAGTGATGCGGTCGGTGACTGGGCGGTGTTGAATGCGCTCGTCAATACAGCGGCAGGCGGCTCATGGATTTCATTCCATCACGGCGGCGGTGTCGGTATGGGTTATTCACTGCACGCCGGCATGGTTGTTGTAGCAGACGGTACCGAGAATGCAGAACGACGATTGGAGCGCGTGCTGACGACTGACCCGGGCATGGGGGTTGTGCGTCATGCAGATGCAGGTTACGATATTGCTGTTAAGGTCGCCGTGGAACGCGGCGTTCATATTCCGATGATTACAGGGAAAGGTGATCACAATGAATGATTTAATCATCCAGAACATTCAGGAGCTTATTCTGCCGAAATCGACAGACCGACCGCTGAAAGGTCGTGAACTCGATGAGCTGACAATCGTGGAGAACGGCACCGTTGTCGTGAAAGACGGAAAAATCGTTTATTCAGGGCCGCATACAGAAGAATACGAAGCCCATGAGACAATTGATGCGACGGGCAAAGTAGTCTCTCCTGCATTGATTGATGCACATACCCACCTCGTTCACGGCGGCTCCCGCGAACATGAGATGGCGCTGAAACGTCAAGGCGTGTCATACCTTGAAATATTGAAGCAGGGCGGCGGTATTCTCTCGACGGTCAAAGCGACGCGCGAGGCGTCAGCAGAAGAGCTGTTCAAGAAAGCAGAGTACAACTTGCTGACGATGATTCATCACGGTGTGCTCGGCGTGGAAAGTAAGAGCGGCTATGGTCTTGACCGTGAGACGGAGCTGAAGCAGCTGCGTGTATCCCACAGACTTGCTGATAAATATCAGCTTGATATGAAGCATACGTTCCTCGGGCCGCATGCCGTGCCGGCAGGAAGAGGCGGAGAGGAATTCATGCAGGAGATGATTGATTTCCTGCCGGAAGTGAAGGACTATGCAGATTTCGCGGATGTCTTCTGTGAGACAGGAGTCTTCACCATTGAAGAATCCCGCCGATACATGCAGGCAGCCAATGACCTCGGCATGCGGGTGAAAATCCACGCAGACGAAATCGACCCGCTCGGCGGACTTGAGCTGGCCATTGAACAGCATGCCATCTCAGCCGATCATCTTGTAGCAGCGAGCGAAGAAGGCAAGCGGCAGCTGCACGACAGTGATACAGTCGCAGTACTGCTGCCGGGGACGACGTTCTACTTGAACAAGGACAGCTATGCCGATGCGCGCGGCATGATTGATAATAACGGTGCTATCGCTATTGCGACCGACTTCAATCCGGGCAGCTGCGTGACGAACAACCTGCAGATGGTCATGGCGATCGCAGCACTCAAACTGAAACTGTCACCGAACGAAATATGGAACGCAGTGACAGTCAACGCCGCTAAAGCCATCGGGCTGGACGCCGGCACCATCAATACAGGTGACAGAGCGAACATCGTCATCTGGCATGCACCGAACCATCAGTACATCCCGTACCATTACGGCGTGAATCATGCCGAGAAAGTCATTAAGGACGGTCAAGTGATTGTGGATCACGACTTGGCACTTAAATAATCAATAAAGCCATGTCTCCTGAGCTGGAGACATGGCTTTTAAATTTGGGGCGGGTCATCGGTTGCATTCGCGGCATGATTCCGGTACCATTGACTTGTCAGTCTATGATTGACAGACAAGTTAATAACATTCTTTCGGGGCAGGGTGAAATTCCCAACCGGCGGTAAATCTTTGATGAGCCCGCGACCCTTTATCGTTGATAAAGGCTGATTCAGTGCAAAGCTGAAGCCGACAGTTACAGTCTGGATGGGAGAAAGAATAAGACACCATTATCGTATGGTTTATTTGTGCTTGAAAACTATAACTGAATGGTCTTATTTGTGATACCAAAATTTAAGCGCCCGCTGCTGCGGGCGCTTTTGTTGTTAAGGAGGAGCAGATGTATATTAACGAAGCATTCAAACTCGCTCAGATGACGGACGGTCAGACGGGCAGAAATCCCGCGGTCGGCTGCATCATTGTGCGGGACGGCGCCATCATTGGTATCGGCGCGCATCTGAAGGAAGGTTCCAGTCATGCGGAAGTGCAGGCACTCGCTATGGCAGGTGACGCACGCGGTGCCACGCTCTACTGTACGCTTGAGCCGTGCAGTCACTACGGTCAGACGCCGCCGTGCACTGAGGCCGTTGTCGAGGCCGGCATCAGCCGCGTCGTCTTTGCCGCACGGGATACATCGCTTGATAACACCGGGATCGCTTACATGGAAGCGCACGGCATAGAAGTCAGTCATGAACCACATGATGACATCACGGAATTTTACGCGCCGTTCTTTCAGGCGAAAAAGGATTCTGCCTGCTACGTCACGGTGAAGCTTGCGGCGACTCTTGACGGCAAGCTTGCCGATGACAGCGATTCGAGCAAGTGGCTGACGAACGCAGACTCCCGGACTGACGTGCACAAGCTGCGGCATACGATGGACGGTGTGCTGGTCGGCAGGCGGACTTATGAGCTGGACCAGCCGAAACTCGATGCCCGTCACGTCAGCGGGAAAAAGCCTGCGAAGATTATCATCTCGAGGTCAGGTGATGTCAAGCTGCACGCGGCAGACATCGACTCAGAACAGCGCATCATTATCATCACAAGCCGCGAGCTCGAGACGACGGCTGAAGTCATTGTGACTGATGATCTGTCACCTGGTCATATTACGAAGCTGTTGTATAAGCACGGCATACGCCGGCTGCTCGTCGAAGGCGGCAGCAGCGTTATCACAGCATTTATTGAACACGATTGTTTCGATGAAGTCGTCCTCTATTATGCCCCGAAATTGCTGGGCGGCACTGAACGCAATCGTTTTTATCATACAGAAGAAAAAGAGCTGTCAGCGCTCAAGCAGCTGGAACTTAAAAGTGTCGATGTGTTCCAGCATGATGTCAAGCTGACTTACAGAAAGGGGCAGAACGATGTTCACAGGAATTATTGAAGCAACAGGGACCATCAGACGCATCACCGGCGGACGAAGCCTGAAGATGACGATTGAATGTCCCGCTATTCTCGGTGACGTCAAACTCGGCGACTCGATCGCTGTTGACGGCACGTGTCTGACAGTGACGCACTTCACGGCCGAGACCTTTGATGTTGATATCATCACCGGCACTTCAGACCGCACGAAATTCTCCGCGGCGCAGGCCGGGTTCACAGTGAATCTTGAACGCGCATTGATGCCTTCAAGCAGAATGGGCGGTCATTTTGTCACGGGCCACATTGATAAGGTGGCCAAAGTGATGAGGACATTCCGGCAGGACAATGCGACCGTATGTCATATCAGTCTGGCGCCGGATGATCAGCCTTATATTATCGATAAAGGCTCCATCGCTGTCGACGGGACATCGCTCACTGTCTTCAAGCTTGCGCCGAATTATTTTGAAGTGCAGCTGATTCCTGAGACGCAGCGGCAGACGAAACTGATGCAGTTGAAGCCGGGCGATGCTGTGCACCTTGAGTTCGACATGCTCGGTAAATATGTGCTGAAGCAGAAGGAGAGAGTCTGATGTTTGATTCCATTGATGAAGCACTGAGCGCGTTAACAGCAGGCCGGCCGATTATCGTCGTGGATTCTGAAGACCGCGAAAATGAAGGTGATCTGCTCGCTGTCACCGAGTTCATGCAGCCGGATGTGCTGAACTTCATGATCAAAGAAGCACGCGGTCTCGTCTGTGCGCCGGTTTCCCGCGCGATTGCTGAAAAGTTCAGTTTACTGCCGATGACCGTGACGAATGACGACCCTCACGGCACGGCGTTTACAGCGAGCATCGATCACGTGATGAGTACGACCGGCATCAGCGTTGCTGAACGCTATGACACTGTGCGTGCACTGCTCGGCGACGGTGCAGAGAAGACATTTAATTCACCAGGTCATATTTTCCCGCTCATCGCAAAAGATGACGGCGTGCTGGAGCGCCAGGGCCATACTGAGGCATGTGTCGACCTCGCCCGGCTGTGCGGCGCGACACAGACAGGCGTCATCTGCGAGATCATTAAAGAGGACGGCACGATGGCACGGCGCGATGACCTCGTTGACTTCAAGCATAAGCATGATTTGAAGATGATCACGATTGATGCGCTGGTGCATTACCGCAAAGTGACAGAGCCGCTTGTGACAAGAGAAGCGGTCGTCGATATGCCGACCAAGTACGGTCATTTCAAACTGTACGGCTTCCAGGAGCTTTATTCAGACAAAGAGCACGTCGTCTACATGAAGCCTTACACCGGCATACCGGACGTCCGCATTCATTCGGAATGTCTGACGGGTGATGTCTTTCATAGTGAGCGCTGTGACTGCGGCATTCAGCTTGAGCAGGCGCTGCATCACATCGAGACGCACGGCGGCCTCGTCATCTATCTCCGCCAGGAAGGGCGCGGCATCGGTCTGATCAACAAGTTAAAAGCATACGAGAAGATCGAGCAGGGGATGGACACGGTGGAAGCGAATCTCGCACTCGGGTTCGAGAGCGACATGCGTGACTACGCAGTGGCGGCGTCTATACTGCGGGACCTTGACATCTTGTCAGTCAATATCATCACCAACAACCCCCGGAAGATCTCAGGACTGAAGGCATACGGCATTGATGTCAGAGTGCGTGTGCCGCATCAGTTTGTCAGCAACGTGAACAACAGAAACTATTTAACGACGAAGAAAGAAAAATTAGGCCATTTACTGGAGGAGAAATTAATATGAAGTTTGATGCGAAGTTAACAGGTGAAGGACTTAAAATAGCAGTGGTCACGGCAAGATTCAATCATTTCATCACAGACCGGCTGACGGAAGGGGCAACCGATACGTTGATCCGTCATGGTGTCCGTGAAGAGCATATCGATCACGTGCTTGTGCCCGGTGCGTTTGAAATTCCGTTCGCTGCCCAGAAACTCGTCAAGAAGGATTATGATGCAGTTATCACGCTCGGCTGTGTCATCCGCGGCGCTACAACACATTATGATTACGTCTGCAGCGAAGTGGCAAAAGGGGTTGCTAAAGCGAATGAGTCGGGCACACCGGTCATCTTCGGGGTGCTGACGACAGAAACGATAGAGCAGGCGATTGAACGTGCCGGCACGAAAGCAGGCAACAAAGGCGGTGAGGCAGCAGTAGCCGCGATTGAAATGGCGAACTTGAATCAACTGCTGAGCTGATGCGTAAAAACCAATAAAAAAAGCAGCCGAGGCTGCTTTTTATTTGCTGTTTTTAGCTGCGGCGATCAGCGTGATGGCTGCCGCAATTCCTGCGCCTGCTGCGATTCTTTTATTGACAGCCGGCGTGAAGATGGATTTCGTCACCAGCTGCAGGTTCTGCGGTCGTTCTGCCAGGCGGCGCATGAAGTAGCCGTACCAGTCCTGGCCGAACGGCACATAGACACAGAACTGATAGCCTTCATTAGCAATCTGCTCCTGCAGCTCTGTACGGAAACCATAAAGCATCTGGAATTCAATCAGCTCTTTGTTCAAGTTGTGCTGGGCGATGAACCGCTTCGCATGGTCGATGATATCATGGTCATGTGTTGCGATAGATGTCATCGCTTTTGCATTCAGCAGGCGCTGCTCAATCAGCTTGATGTAGTTCTCGTCGATATCTTCCTTGGACTGATAAGCGATCTCTGCCGGTTCTTTGTAAGCACCTTTAACTAAGCGGAGACGCACGTCCTGATATTGATCGATATCTTCAGTCGCGCGGTAAAGATAAGCCTGGATAACTGTGCCGACGTTCTTGAACTCACCTTTCAGACGGTCAAGAATAGCGAACGTCTGCATTGTATGTTTGTAATCTTCAGTGTCCATATTGATATGCATATTGCCGCATGCATGGGCTTTCAGTAGAATTTCACGCACGTTCTCGTAGCAGAACTCTTCATCGACATCGAGGCCGATCTGCGTCAGTTTGATTGACATATGTGCTTTCACGCCTGATTCATGAATCGCTTCAATCATCGCAAGAATTTCATTTTTAGCTTTTGTCGCTTCTTCTTTCGAGAAGACAAATTCGCCGAGATTATCGACTGTCGCCGTAATCCCTTTAGCGTTCAGCACGCGGATTGCCTTGATTGTTGAAGGGATGTCCACACCTGCAACGACTTTGTTTGCACCAAGTGCCAGACCATAGCGTTTGGCTGCGGCATTTAATGCCTGGTTCTCACTCAGCTTAATAAAAAAATCTCTTGTCAAACCCATCAGTAAAGCCTCCTTAAATATCTTGCATATCAATTATAGTACTACAAATTTGAAGAAAGTTAAGCGTTTTCTTATCATATTGCAGAAAGATATTTTACATTTTTTGAATAATCATTCCCGGGGAATAAGGAGGCATACTGAAAAAGACAGAGGCTCATGTAAAATTAATGGTGCTCCGAACGGTAAGATGAAGGAGGTTCATTTATGAAGCAGCGGGCGCGGCGCTATTCATTGATTGTCAACGCGGGTAGTGATACCGAATAGAATCGTTTGTCTTCTGCTCACCGCATGACTCTGCAGTGTTGCATCTACCACAATAAGAACAGCTGAGAAGTGCCTAATCATCAGACTGGGCACTTTTTATAGCGATCGTTTCTTTGTTGATCGGTTCGGCGCTGATTTCTATCAGTTGAGGTAAAGCCATAATAACAGTTAATGTGATGATGATCTTCTTGATCAGCTTCATGACTGCCTCCTTGGTTTATAATCACTTTCATTGTAAAGGCGATATGTGAATCTGCTTTAAAGCATTTGTAAATAATTTATTTACTTTATTGATGTCTGCTATACTGCTATTAATAAAGTAAATCATGACAAGGAGTCAGCTGATGAAAAGCTTAGGAATTTATTTTGGGACATTTGCACCATGCCATGTCGGCCACTTTGAACAGATTGTCCGTGCCAAGCGCGAGAATGATAGAGCGTTTGTCATCGTCTCAGGTTACGACGGTGACCGGGGAGACCTTGCCGGCATGAGCCTGAAAAACCGCGTCAAGGCGATGCGGGAGCTGCTGAAAGATGATCCGACCGTCTCCGTGCTGATGCTCGATGAAACAGCTATCCCGAAATATCCTGCCGGCTGGGCACCGTGGCTGAATATGCTCCGGGAAAGTGTGGAGCAGTCGACAGATATAACGGAACGGGTGACTTTCTATGTCGGTGAAGATGAGTATATGAAGCCGCTTGATGACTACTTCTCCGACTGCTGGGAGGCAGACGTCGTCATTACACGTGTGGACCGCCGCGTGACTGGTATCAGCGGCACTTCCATAAGGGAGAATCCGCTCTTCAACTGGGATTATGTCACCCGGCCGTTCAGGCGTTTCTTCGTCAAAAATGTGCTGATCATCGGTGGCGCCGGAACAGGCAAGACAGCACTGACACGAGATTTAGCGCGGCGCTATTCAACGTCTTATTCACTGGAATATATGCCGGACTTTCTGACGGAGCGGCTGGTCCGGGAAGAAGAGCTCGACATCAAGGATTTTCACGAGATCGGTATCGGTCAGTATGAGCACAACCGCCGTCATATTCATTCACCAGGTACACGGAAAGTGTTCTTTGCAGACACAGATGTGATGATGACAAAGCTGTTCGCAAAATCTCATCTGAGCGAGCAGGACTTCAACCATGTCGCGCCGGTGTTCGATTTCTATATCTCACTGCAGACATGGGCACTCATCATTGTACTGCCGACTGCTGAAAGCGGTGATGAGATGTATGAGCTGATGCTCGCTGAACTTGACAGCCAGCAGCTCCGTGACCGTACGGTTATACTGGAAGGCATGGATTACTACGAAATGTATGAAGAAGCGCACCGGCTTGTCGATGAATTGCTGGCAGACGGGCGGGACAATTGAATATTAAGGAATTGTAAATCGGTGACCAAAATCTTTAAGGAAACTTTACATTATGGATGGGATAGTGGTGTTAAAATAGACGTATATTGATTAATTAAGAGGTGTGCTACTAATGTTCAAAGATATGGCATATTATATATTCGGTCATGAACTGGATCCATTCATGCAGTTGTTTGTATTTGAACCGATTGTTATTACAATCATTGCAGTCATCGTGGTAATACTTACAAAGAGAGCATGGACGATGGGACTTGTCATTATACTGCTTAACATCATCGATAATGCGATAGATGTCAACTTCCTGTTCGGCGGTCAAGGAATCGGTACGATAGTTGCGCAGAATATCTCCTTCTTCTTCTCGAACTTCTTCTCAATGTTCTATGAATTTGTCTTCAGCTTCCTGATCACAAGCACAGCATTTATGCACAAAAAATTCGGTGTCGCTTAAGCGGTACCGAATTTTTTTGTGTGGAATTATTCTGTATGAGCCGCTTTATACTGCTGACCTTTGTCGACATACGAGCGGTAAATGCGTTCCAGCTCACTGTAGTCATGGTCGTTCAGCTCGCGCACGACTTGAGCGGGCCGGCCGAAAGCAAGTGTTCTCGGTGGAATCTTCTTGCCGGGCGGCACGAGAGACCCTGCTCCGATAAAGGCATATTCACCGATTTCAGCGCCATCGAGTATGGTCGAATCCATACCGACAAGGGCGTTTTCTTTAATCGTGCACGAATGCAGCGTCACCCGGTGGCCGATTGTCACACAATCTTCAATGATGAGCGGCTTATCCGGTGACTGATGAAGACAGCACAGATCCTGGACGTTGCTCTGACTGCCGATAATGACAGGGCTGACATCTCCGCGGATGACTGTCCCATACCAGACGGAAGCGTGATCACCGACTGTGACATCACCTGTAATGACTGCGGTTGGCGCGATAAATGCAGTGTCTGAGATATTTGGCCTATGGCCGTTATATTTGAGTTCCATCTTGTGCCCCCTTTTTTGTTATACTTAATCATATCATTGATTGACAGAAGGAGCAGAAATTATGTGGAAGTGGGAAACAGAAAAGGCCGCTAAAGGCGTCGTCGTCATCGTTCATAATATGCTGGAGCACCACGGGCGTTATGCCTGGCTGATTACACAGCTGAGAAGAAGCGGTTATCATGTCGTTATGGGAGACCTGCCCGGCCAGGGACAGACATCCCGTGTCAACAAAGGACATATTGAATCATTTGGTGTATATCGTGAGGCTGTGCTCGAATGGATAGAAGTAGCAGAGGAATATCGTCTGCCGGTATTTCTTTTCGGCATCGGTCTCGGCGGCCTGATTGCTGTGAATTTACTGGAGCGCGTCACCCTCAATCTTGAAGGCCTGATTTTAATATCACCGCTCTTTGGTTTTCAAAATACATTGTCGACACGGAAGAACATTTTCGCCTCCAGTTTCGGCGGGACGTCAAAAGATGCCAAGTTCGATATGAATATTGCGATGAATCAGCTGACGCGCTCAGCAGATGCCGTGAAAGATGCTGAGTCCGATTCACTGATGATCAGTAAAGTGAGTTTCAACTGGTATCGCTCTATTATGGAGGCGATGAAAGACACGATGGAAAATATTCCGGCGCTCAGCAGCGTACCGCTTCTGCTGATGTATGCAGGAGAAGATAAGCTCGCTGATCTCGAGCAGACCCGGTTATTCAGCAAGGAATTTCAAACGGATGAGATGTATGTGAAGTGCTGGAACGGGCTCTATCATGAACTGCACCAGGAGCCGGAGAAAGAAAACATACTGCGCTATATAGAATCTTTTATGAACAATAGAATTTATTATGTTGGGTTAATTTCGGAATAGCAGGGTATAACAACTGTATCAACTTACAGAGGTGGGGATGTTATGTCTCATGATGTCAAAGACATGATGCTGCTCAATGAACTGCAGCATGAAATTGATGGGATATTCCAGAAGATTTCTGATGAATTCGGCTTGTCCAAAAATGAATATGTCGTGATGGTCGCCCTATGGAACAATGGTCCGATGGCCATGAGAGCTCTGGATAAATATATCGATATCAAACCTTATAAACGAACCCGTTTTTTTAACAACCTCGTAAGCAAAGGCTGGATTACTAAAGAGAGACCATCTGATGACGAACGGACTGTTATTATTCACTATAATGAAGATAAAGCACCGGAAAAAGAAAAGATTGTCAAAGCTGCCTGTAAGGCCATCAGTGACAATCTTGAAAATTTACGCAAGCATTTTAACGCTGTGCTGTCGATCTGCGAATCACAAAGGTAAGCTTCAGCTTACCTTTTTTCTATGGCGCAGATAAACGGTGGCTGATTGCGCTGGTTGATAAATTCGTATTTTAAAATATGGGCAGTCTCCTGGTCATAAGTCTGCAGAAAGTCGAGCACTGCTTCTTTCTCAATCTGTCCTTCTGCATGTCCCGGATAGATGACAAGTATAATGACTCCGCCGGATTTAAGACGCGCAAACAGCTTCTGGACGGCTGTGATCGTTGTCTCAGGGAGTGTGACGATAGATTTGTCGCCTTTTGGCAGGTAGCCGAGATTGAATATAGCGCAGCTGATGTCGCGGTCCGGTAAGTACTGGTCAACATGCTGATGGCCGTCGTGAATAAATGTGATATTCGCGTGATCGGCTGTTTGCTGTTTTGTATTCTGTATAGCAGTCTCCTGAATGTCAAACGCATAGACATGGCCATGCGGCACACGTTCTGCCAGATAAAGTGTATCGTTGCCGTTGCCGCATGTCGCATCAACGACAATGTCTGTGTCAGTGACGAACTGGTCAATCAGCAGCTTGGAGAACGGCAGAATTCCTTTAAGCTTCATTCGTGACTTCCTCTTTATAAAGTTTTCCCTGCCAGCTGTCACGGCGGATAAGCTCCTTATCAATCGCATTCAGCACTTCCCATTTATTGACGCTCCACATCGGGCCGATCATCAGTTCAATCGGGCCGTCGCCGGTAATGCGGTGGATGATCATTTCCGGCGGCAGAATTTCGAGCTGGTCTGCGACAAGAGAGACATAATCGTCTTTTGTCATGAATTCGAGCTTCCCTTTTTCGTACTGCTTGACCATCGGGGTCCCTTTAAGTAAATGCAGCAGGTGAATCTTGATGCCCTGGACATCCATAGCTGCGACAGCCTGAGCCGTCTCCATCATCATGTCGTAGTTCTCACCCGGTAGACCGTTGATGATGTGGGAGCAGATGTTGATGTTGTGCTTACGGAGTTTTTCGACGCCTTCATAATAGCACTGCATATCATGCGCGCGATTGATGAGGTCTGACGTCTCCTGGTGGACGGTCTGGAGGCCAAGCTCGACCCAGAGGTACGTGCGTTCGTTCAGTTCAGCGAGGTATTCAACGACATCTTCCGGCAGACAGTCGGGACGCGTCGCGATGGACAGGCCGACGACGCCTTCCTGTGCGAGTGCCGCCTCGTACTTCTCCTTCAGAACGTGCAGCGGTGCATGCGTGTTTGTATAAGCCTGGAAGTAGGCGATATACTGACCGTCCTTCCATTTTTCGTGCGTGCGGTTCTTGATCTTCTCGAACTGGACAGGAATCGGGTCGACCCGGTCACCCGCAAAGTCGCCTGATCCTGCAACAGAGCAGAATGTACAGCCGCCATGTGCCACAGTACCGTCACGGTTCGGGCAGTCGAATCCGCCTTCCAGTGCCACTTTGAAGATTTTCTGGCCGAACTTCTGACGGAGATGGTAGTTCCATGTATGATAGCGTTTATTGTCTAATGCATATTTAAATTGGTCCATTATTCTCACCTTTCTTATTGTAGGATTTTAACATAAAACGTTGTACTGCGGTGAAAAAAAAGATAGGCTGTAAAGAGGAAGTAATGAGGAGCAGTGTTTATGCCACAAATAATATGGTTGTTAATTATAGGAATGGCGGTCAATGTCACAGGAGCAAGCTTCATCTGGCCGCTTAACACAATATACATACATGATGAACTGGGAAAAAGCCTCAGCACGGCAGGATTTGTGCTGATGTTGAATTCCGGTGCATCGGTTGTCGGGAATTTAATCGGTGGCTCACTGTTCGATAGAATCGGCGGTTACTTATCGACGCTTACCGGCATCATCATTGCACTGCTTAGTCTGGTCGGCATTGTTTTTCTTCATGGCTGGCCGTGGTATGCAGTCTGGCTTGTTGTGCTCGGATTCGGTTCCGGTATGATTTTTCCGTCCATCTATGCGATGGCAGGAGCTGCATGGCCGGAAGGCGGTCGGAAAACATTCAATGCAATCTATTTAGCGCAGAATATCGGGGTGGCAGTCGGTGCCTCTGCCGGTGGATTTGTCGCTGATTTAAAGTTCGAGTATATATTTCTCGCGAACCTGGCGCTCTATGTCGTCTTCCTGCTCATAGCGGCGCTGGGCTATAGAGGTGTGCACGGCGGCAGTACAGCCGGCAGCCAGCTGAAAAGTGTCGGTGATGTGCGGGATAAGACGAGGTTCAATGCATTGCTTCTTATATGTGTCATGTATTGTCTCTGCTGGATCGGCTATGTCCAGTGGCAGACAACAATCTCAAGTTACACGCAGGACATCGGCATCAGTCTGAAGCAGTACAGCTTCCTTTGGGCGCTGAACGGCATACTGATCATTGTCGGTCAGCCGTTCATTAATCCGGTTGTCAAACGCATGGCAGGCAGAATCAAGCAGCAGATAGCAGTCGGTATAGTAATATTTATTGTCTCATATATAGTGAGCAGTTTTGCTGAGTCGTTCTCATTGTTTATCATCGGCATGGCGATATTGACACTTGGAGAGATGTTTGTCTGGCCGGCCGTGCCGACGATTGCCAATCAGCTGGCACCGGAAGGCAGGCTCGGTGTCTATCAGGGCATCGTCAATTCAACAGCGACTTTAGGCCGGGCGATCGGACCACTGTTCGGTGGGATTATCGTTGATGCCTTTAATATGCAGACGATGTTCTATGTCATCATTGGTCTGCTGCTGATCGGGTTTTTCTTTCTAGCCGTGTATGATAAAAAACTGACTGACTGATAATGAACCACACCATAACAGAGGTGTGGTTTTTTGTGATGATTGATAAGGACAAATCTAAGGTTAGCAGGGGAGATTTGTCCGTATCCAGGAAAGATAAGGACAAATCCGAAAAAGCGGGAGTACATTTGTCCTTATTCCCATCAATCCTCTTAAATCTATTATTTGCTGTTCGCAGGTTGATATGTTGTTGCGCGTTTATTACCGTGGGGTACGTAATAGTTCATTAAATAGCGTCTAATAGTTCGTTCAGAGACAAGTTTTAAACACCAGTCATGGATGGCCGGCACGGAAATAGGTAACTCAGGGAATAAAGTCCTAAAGTCATATAGAGCGATGTCCAGAAATTCTCTCGTAGTGAATGTTTTGCCGCAGCGGCAGCGGAAGTTCTTGTTGGTGGCTTTTGAAATGAGCTGGCTGCATGGACAGAAGACACCTCTTGCAGCCTGCTTATAGTCAAAAATAACGGTCTGTTCATATCTTGAATGAGTCAGTGCGTGTTTCATTAAAGTGCGGTGCAGAGCAGTATGGTCATAGGACATGGGGACGCGTGAACATTGTTGTAAAAACGGTGTGACGTCATGATACGTCAAGCAGCGATCATCCGGTGTAATGCCGTAAATCTTGCGGTCAGGGTTTGCGAAGACGTGGTAATAGTAAGTAGAATAGTGCAGGTTGTTTCTCTCAAGCAGCAGCCGGAAAAGTTGTTTCGTCCGTACAGCCTGCTGACTGTATGTGATGATCTCTACATTTGAATCGAGGAAATAATAAGTGCAATTGCGGCAGATGATATCATGGTTCGTCCATTTAACCTCAAAAATATAAAGCTCGTCATGCATGATGATGAGACAGTCAATCTGAAATTCTTTGCCCATCAGAGTGAGGACAAGATCGAAATAAATAATGGCTTCATCACAATTTTCAGCGACTGCACGAGCAAACCATGTTTCTCCGCGGCTGCCATCCTGGTGTTTTCTGAGTTCCTTTGTTTCATGTTCAGTCAGTCCATGGCGCAGTAATTTCTGCTGCAGCAGGTAAGCAGTACTATTTTGGGTAAACGGCTTGATGATGTCCAATAATGTCCTCCTTCGTCTTCTCTCTTATATTAAAATGGAACGCGGCAACTAAACAGATGATAAATTTTTTAACTGCCAAAAATAACTTGCACATTTTGCACCGGCATTTTATAGTAGAGAGTAACTGGAGTAGTAACTGAGACGTCATTCTAGAAGAGAGTCAGTGGTGGTGCGAACTGATAATGATGCCAGCGAACTTGCCGGAGTCTACATAACTGAATCACATTGAGCTGCACTGATAATGACAGTGAATTGCGGGTGGTACCGCGGTTGTCTATATGACAGTCGTCCCTCTTCCAGGGATGACTGTCTTTATTTATTTTAAGGAGGAAAACAGATGAACTTTAACCATAATGAAATCGAGAAGAAATGGCAGCAATACTGGGCTGAGAATAAGACATTCAAAACAGAAGATGATTCAACGAAGAAGAAATTCTACGCCCTGGATATGTTTCCATATCCATCAGGCGCGGGTCTGCACGTCGGACATCCGGAAGGTTATACAGCGACGGATATTATTTCCCGCTTCAAACGCATGCAGGGCTACAATGTCCTTCATCCGATGGGCTGGGATGCTTTCGGTCTGCCTGCTGAACAGTACGCGATTGATACAGGGAATGACCCTGCTGAATTCACGCTGAAAAATATTCAGACATTCAAACGTCAGATTCAGGAGCTCGGCTTCAGCTATGACTGGGACCGTGAAGTCAACACGACGGACCCTGCTTATTATAAATGGACGCAGTGGATCTTCATTCAGCTCTACAACAAAGGGCTTGCTTATGTTGATGAAGTCCCGGTCAACTGGTGTCCGGCACTTGGTACTGTGCTGTCCAATGAAGAAGTCATTGACGGTGTCTCAGAGCGGGGCGGCCATCCGGTAGTCCGTAAGCCGATGCGTCAATGGGTGCTGAAAATCACAGAATACGCTGACCGTCTGCTGGAAGACTTAGAGGACCTTGACTGGCCGGAATCACTGAAAGACATGCAGCGTAACTGGATCGGCCGTTCAGAAGGTGCGGAAGTGACGTTCGCCATCCATGGCACTGACCAAACATTTGATGTCTTTACGACTCGTCCTGATACGATCTACGGTGCGACGTACGCAGTCCTTTCACCGGAGCACGCGCTTGTTGAGGCGATCACGACTGATGAACAGCATGACGCTATCAAAGCCTATCAGGAGCAGGCCGCGCGTAAGTCCGACCTTGAACGGACGGACCTTGCTAAAGATAAATCAGGTGTCTTCACAGGTGCTTATGCTATCAATCCGTTTACGCAGCAGGAGATGCCGATCTGGATTTCAGATTACGTTCTTGCTTCTTACGGTACAGGCGCTATTATGGCGGTGCCGGCTCACGACGAACGCGATTATGACTTCGCCAAGCAGTTCGGTCTTGACATCATTCCAGTGCTTGAAGGCGGCGATATCACACAGGAAGCCTTCACAGGTGACAGCCCGCACATCAACTCAGGTGAACTGGACGGGCTGAACAAGGAAGACGGCATCTCTAAAGCAATCGAGATGCTGGAAGCTAAAAACATCGGCACGAAAAAAGTCAGCTATAAACTGCGCGACTGGCTGTTCTCACGTCAGCGTTACTGGGGTGAACCGATTCCAGTCATCACATGGGAAGATGGCACGATGACGACTGTACCGGAAGACGAGCTGCCGCTCATGCTGCCGAAAACAGATAAAATCAAGCCATCAGGTACAGGAGAATCACCGCTTGCGGTCATTGAAGACTTTGTCAATGTCACTGACCCTGTAACAGGCATGACAGGCCGCCGCGAAACGAATACTATGCCGCAATGGGCAGGCAGCTGCTGGTATTACATCCGCTATATCGACCCGCATAATGATGAGATGATCGCAGATCCGAAGAAACTTGAGGAATGGCTGCCGGTCGACTTGTACATCGGCGGGGCGGAGCACGCGGTGCTGCATTTACTGTACGCACGTTTCTGGCATAAAGTACTGTATGACATCGGTGTTGTGACAACGAAAGAACCGTTCCAGAAGCTTGTCAATCAGGGAATGATCCTCGGTGAGGGGAACGAGAAGATGAGCAAGTCAAAAGGCAACGTCGTCAATCCTGATGATATCGTCAACTCACATGGTGCTGATACGCTGCGTCTTTATGAGATGTTCATGGGACCGCTTGAAGCATCCATTGCCTGGAATACGACAGGCGTCGACGGTGCCCGTCGATTCCTTGACCGTGTTTACCGTCTGTTGATCACTGAGCAGGGCACGGTGTCCGCTAAAGTGACGGCAGACGCTGCACCGGCGCTTGATAAAGTCTATAATCAGACTGTTAAAAAAGTGACGGAAGACTACGAGACACTCGGCTTCAATACTGCGATTTCTCAGCTGATGGTGTTCATCAATGAATGCTATAAGCAGGAGCAGCTCAACGTCCGTTATGTCGAAGGATTCGTGAAGATGCTGGCACCGATTGCGCCGCACATCGCAGAAGAGCTGTGGCAGAAGCTGGGTCATACAGAGACGATCACTTATGCAGAGTGGCCGACTTATGATGAAAGCAAGCTCGTGGATGATGAAGTGGAGATTGTCATTCAAGTGAACGGCAAAATGAAACTTAAAAAACTGATCGCCAAAGACACGGCGAAAGAAACGATGGAAGCACTGGCGCTAGAAGAGCAGGAGATTAAAGCAGCGATTGACGGTAAGACAGTGCGCAAAGTCATTGCAGTACCTAATAAATTAGTCAATATCGTGGCGAACTAGGAGGATTTATGACTTACGAAATTACAGCCGGTGAACTCATAAGGAAACTGGAACAAGGCGAGATTCCTAATATCATTGACATTCGTGAAGATTTTGAAGTGCAGATGGGGATGCTGGATGCAGCTGTCCACATTCCAATGAATGAAATTCCGGATAATATGCATACGCTGAAAGTGAATGAACCTTATTATATTTTATGCGCGCATGGTATTAGAAGCGAGAAAGTCACCGAGTATTTAAGAGAGCATGATTTCAACGCTTATAATGTCATCGGCGGCATGGCAGCGATTACGCGATAAAAACAAAGCGATGAGTGGGGACTGTCCTCACTCATCGCTTTGTTTATCATTATAGTTGAGTCGCTGTCCGGCAGTTAAAACCTGCCACGTAGCCGGTGACGAGTGCACTTGTAATATTATAGCCGCCGGTATAGCCATGAATATCGAGCACTTCCCCGCAGAAGTACAAGTTATCATGGAGCTTTGACTGCATCATCGACGGGACAATTTCTTTGACCGACACACCGCCTCCTGTGACGAATGCTTTATCAATCGACAATGTGCCGTTCACGGTAAAGGTGAAGTTTTTGAGCAGTTCAATGAACCGGGCGAGCGCTTCTTTCTTCACATGATGCGCTGTTAAGTCAAGGTTGACGCCGGCCTGCTCCAGTAGAAAGAGCAGCCAGCGTTCCTGCATCAGTCCTTTCAGGCTGTTCTTCAGCGCTTTGTCCGGCATGCTGGTTAAGAGCTGGTCGATACGCTGCGTTAATTCATGCAGTGACACAGCCGGGAAGCTGTCGATGGTCATGTTGATCTCCTGCTTCTTCTGACGCTCTTGTTCTTTGTAGACAAACTGTGAGCAGCGCAGTGCAGCCGGACCGGATATACCGAAATGGGTGAACAGCATATCCATCTGATGTGTCACAGCCGGCCTGCCGTTTTTCTTCAGCACACTTAAGGCGACATTCTGCAGGCTCAGTCCCTGCAGCACCTTAGATTTAATAAAAGGTTCCCGCGAAGTGATCGGTACTTCAGTCGGGAACAAGTCCGTGATCGTATGCCCGGCCTGCTGAGCAAAAATATAGCCGTCACCGGTCGAGCCGGTCTGCGGCACACTTTTACCGCCTGTTGCGATGATGACTTGTGCCGCCTTGATATCTTCTCCAGCTGCTTTAACGCCGATGATCCGGCCGTCGTCAAACAGCAGTGACTCTACTTTGACATCGGTTCTGATGTCGACTTTATTGTCTTTCAAGTGAGTGAGCAGTGTATTCACTACGTCTTTCGCATTGTTCGATACCGGGAACATACGGCCGTGGTCTTCTTCTTTCAGTTTGACACTGCGTGATTCGAAGTACTGGATAATACTTTCGTTGTCAAATGTATTGAAGGCGCTGTAAAGAAAGCGGCCGTTGCCCGGAATATGTTTGATGATCTCTTCATAAGGCAGCCGGTTGGTGACGTTGCAGCGGCCGCCGCCGGAGATCTGGAGTTTGCGGCCGAGCTGATTCTTCTTGTCGATCAGCAGCACCCGGTCGCCGGATTCACTTGCACTGATGGCAGCCATCAGCCCGCTTGGACCGCCGCCGATTACAATTGTCTGATACATAAAGTTCTCCTTTTCATTATGTTATTGATATAAAAGTAGTGTATCGCAACTAAAGATGATAAGATATCTTTAGTTTAAATCTAGAAAGTTAGGGATGAAAATATGTCACAAAGTAGTTCGCTGGTCCGCAGTACATTCATACTGACCGCCAGTATATTCATTACAAAGATCCTCGGGATATTGTACGTTATCCCATTCTACGCCATCATCGGCGGAGAAAGAAATCTTGCCCCGTACAACTATGCCTATAATCCTTATACGGTTATGCTCGTTGTTGCCGGTGCAGGTGTTCCGCTTGCTGTCGCCAAATATGTCTCGAAGTACAATGCGATAGGTGCTTATAAAGTCAGCCAGAAGCTGTACAAATCAAGCCTTATCGTCATGTCGCTGACCGGCCTTCTTGGTTTTATCATTTTATATTTACTGGCGCCGACCATTGCAGAAGCAACACTTGCTAAGCATAGTACAGCGGCCGGCAGCAATTCATGGAATACAGGAGATATCACTGAGATCATCCGCGTCATTTCTGTCGCTGTTATTTTCATACCGTTTCTTGCAACATTCAGAGGGATTTTCCAGGGCTATGATTCAATGGGCCCGACTGCTGTCTCTACAGTCATCGAACAAGTTGCCCGTATCGTCTTTCTTCTCGGCGGTGCGTTAATCGTCATCAAATACATGGGGAAAAATATTCTGCTGGCAAACGAAGTCGCAACATTCGCGGCTGCTATCGGTGCAGTTTTTGCATTGTTGACGCTGTGGTACTACTGGCGTAAAAGAAAGCCGCATATTGAGCGGATGATTGAGAATGATCATACTCATACGACGGTCAGCTACCGCGCAATGTATAAAGAGATACTGCTTTACAGTGTGCCGTTCGTCATTGTCAGTCTTTGTTTCCCGCTTTACTTGATTATCGATCAGTTCACACACAACAAAGGTCTTGATATAGCGGGCGTACCTGCAGAAATGCACGATCCGCTGCTGACCATGCTGAACTTAACGACAAATAAACTCGTCATGATCCCGACATCACTTGCTTCTGGTTTTGCGATCAGCCTTGTACCGGCGATTACCCGCGCTCATGCTTCCGGGCAGATCCGGGCGATGCATCATCAGATCAGAACGTCTCTTGGCCTGCTCATGTTTCTGACGGTACCAGCGTCACTAGGTATCATGGTACTTGCGGCACCGCTTTATACGTCATTCTATAGCTTCGACGCAGCAGCCAACCATATTCTCTACTTCTATGCACCAGTCGGCATTTTAATTGCATTACTATCAGTGACCTCTGCCATGCTGCAAGGTATTGATAAACAGGCGATGACCGTCTGGATTGTTATCGGTTCACTGGTGATTAAGGCGTTGATCAATCTGCCGCTGATTGTGATGTTCCATACAGTGGGCGCTGTGTTCGGCACAGCAATCGCTCTGACCGCTGCAATTATTTGCAATCTTTTAGTCATCAAAAAGTATGCCCGTTTCAAATTCAGCTCGACTTTCACAGAGATGTCTCAAATACTGCTCTACAGTCTGCTGATGGTCTTTGCAGTGGAACTCGTCTACCTTGTCCTGATTCATTTTATGAGCGTCGCGAATAAATTCGAAGCGCTGCTGATTGTCATCATCTGTGCCGTGATCGGCGCACTGGTCTACGGTTATATTTCCTTGAGATCAGGACTGGCAGAAAGATATCTCGGTGCCCGTGTTGCGAAACTCAGCCGCAAAGTAGGACGTGCATGAGATTAGACAAGTTTCTGGCCAATGCCGGCTGCGGCACCCGCACGGAAGTAAAACAGCTCATCAAAAAAGGGCGGGTCACAGTAAACGGTGAGACAGTTAAGAAAGCTGATATGAAGATAGACCATGCTGCCGGCACTGTGGCTGTTAACGGTGAGGTCGTGCTCTATGAGCCTGTTGTCTATTTAATGCTGAATAAACCACAGGGCGTCATCAGCGCGACCGAAGATGCGCGGCATGATACAGTCGTTGACTTGCTGCCCGATTACCGGCACTATGACCTGCACCCGGTCGGCAGGCTGGACAAAGATACGGAAGGGCTGCTTATACTGACAAATGACGGGCAGTTCAGCCACGAAGTGCTCAGTCCGAGGAAACACGTCGACAAAACGTATTACGCGAGAATTGACGGACGTGTCACAGCCGAGACAATCACACAGTTCAATGAAGGTCTTATACTGGATGACGGCTATAAAACGATGCCTGCCCGGTTGAAGATAGTGACGTCCGGTGGTATAAGTGAAGTCGAAGTGACGATTCAGGAAGGTAAGTTTCATCAAGTAAAGCGTATGTTCAGTGCAGTCGGTATGACCGTCAGCTACTTACAACGTATCCAGATGGGCGGCCTGCCGCTTGACCGCTCGCTTCAGCCCGGCCAGTACAAATTGCTGACGGCTGAGGATATAAATCGGGTGAAAAATAAATAAGAGCGTTTAGCAGTTCGATGTAAGGGTATATTTAATTTATAAATCTTACAGACGAGGTGTTTGACTATGGCAAAACAGGCAGGTTTATTAAGAGCGGCATTAGTTATCGGAGGTACTGCAGCGGCAGCTTACTTCTCTAAAAAAGAAAATTTAGACCGTTTACTGAACAAATCAGAGAAAGCAAACGGTGATTCACCCGGCGTTAAACCGACATTGACAGAAAAAGTTAAAGCAGCGGCAGCGAATGCTGTTAAAAGCGATAACAATGTCAACAACGACCGTTTCCCGAAAACTCAGCGCGACACACATGAACAAGTTGCAACTTTCGACGATGAAGGTGGCGGCGGTGTCAACAATGTTCATACAGTGCACGACCGCAGTCGTTTATAATTAATTTCTTTGCTGCCTGTTACAGGCAGCTTTTTTTATTGTGCTTTTCAAATCACTGATCGTTGCTGTAAGATAGAAGTATTGAAGATAGGGGGATTTATATGATGTGGAGAGAGAAAGTAGCAGAATATGAACAGGCAATTATAGAAGACTTAAAAGGGCTTCTTGCCATCAACAGTGTCAGAGATGACAGCCTGATGACAACAGCAGCACCGGTCGGTCCGGGGCCCCGGGAAGCGCTGGAATATATGTACAAGCTTGCTGAACGTGACGGCTTCAAATCAGTCGATGTCGATCATATCGCAGGGCGCATTGAAATGGGGAAAGGCAGCGAACTGTTCGGTATTTTATGCCATGTGGACGTTGTACCGCCGGGAAGCGGCTGGGACACAGATCCATTTGACCCTGTAGAGACAGAAGACCGGATTATTGCACGCGGCACACTCGACGATAAAGGGCCGACCATTGCGGCTTACTATGCGGTGAAGATTCTGACGGACATGAATGCAGACTTCAAGAAGCGGATTCATCTGATCGTCGGTACGGATGAGGAGTCGGGATGGATGTGTACCGACCGTTACTTCCAGACTGAAGAGATGCCTGACCTCGGGATCGCACCGGATGCGGACTTCCCGCTCATTCACGGCGAGAAAGGGATTACAACGTTCGATATCATTCAGAACAGCGCTAAAGAAGATGTGACTGCACCTGAAGTCGAACTGAAGGCGTTGAATGCCGGTGAACGTTACAACATGGTGCCTGACTTCGCTGAAGCAAAACTTCTTGTCAGAGAAAAGATGGATTATGTGCTGCAATCGTTCAATAATTATTTGAATGACCATCAGCTGACAGGGAAGACGACTGTCGACAACGGCAGCCTGCTGGTTCAGATTGAAGGGAAATCAGTGCACGGCATGGATCCGTCTATCGGTGTCAACGCGGGACTGTTCCTTGTGAATTTCCTGAATACGTTAGCGCTTGACGAGAAAGCGAAAGCGTTTGTTGCACTCGGCGACCGCTATTTATTTGATTCTCATTTCGGTGAGAAGATGGGCATGGCATTTGAAGATGCTGAAATGGGTAAAGTGACGACTAATATCGGTGTCATCAGCTATACGGATATTGACGGCGGTCATTACGGCATTAACCTGCGCTATCCGACAGGGTTTGACTTTACATCAGAAATTGCCGGCTTCACTGATAAAATTAAAGGTGACGGCTTTGATATTGTTGTCAACACGCACCAGCAACCTCATTACGTCGATAAAAACGATCCGTTCATCCAGAAACTGCTGACAGCCTACCGCAATCAGACAGGTGATATGACGGAGCCATACACAATCGGCGGCGGAACTTATGCACGTAACCTCGAAAAAGGGGTGGCATTCGGTGCCATGTTCAAAGACTCAGTCGATTTAATGCATCAGAAAAATGAATATATGACGAAAAAACAGCTCTTTGATGCGACCGCTATTTATCTGGAAGCGATTCATGCGGTCTGTGTGGAGGAGTGACAATGACAATCATTTATTACAACGGTGAGTTCCGTGATGATCAAGTGACCCTTGACTATAACGACCGCGGCTATCAGTTCGGCGATGGAATTTATGAAGTGGTCAGAGTGTATGACGGCAGACTGTTCACGGCGCGCGAGCACTTTGAACGGTTAGTCCGCAGTGCCGGTGAGATTTTGATCACTGCACCGAAAACTGTTGATGAATACATTGAAATCTGCGAGCAGCTGATCGAGAAGAATCAGCTGGCTGACGGCAATATCTATATTCAAGTGACGCGCGGTGTCGCTGTACGTAACCATGCATTTCCAGAACATGCTGAACCGGTCACTTTAATGTATACGTACGAAGCAGGACGGCCGCTCAAGGGGATGCAGGACGGTGTCAAAGTCATCACGGCTGAAGATATCCGCTGGCTGCGCTGTGACATTAAAAGCTTGAATCTGCTCGGTAATGTGCTGAACAAGGAGAAAGCTGTCCGGGCCGGGGCAGTGGAAGCTGTGCAGATTAGAGATGGCGTTGTCACTGAAGGTGCTTCAAGCAATGTCTACATCATTAAAGACGGCACGATTTACACGCATCCAGCAAACAACTTGATTTTGAATGGTATCACCCGCCAAGTGATCAAAGAATGTGCAGAGGAACTACTCATCCCGTTCCACGAAGAGACGTTCGGACCGGATGAACTGCTGGCAGCTGATGAAGTGTTCATCTCGAGTACGACACTTGAAGTGACACCGGTAGTCCAGGTGGATGAGAAAGTCATCGGCGGACCGGGTCCCGTTGCCCGGAAACTGCAGCAGGCGTTTGATGAGAAAATTCAGACAGGAAGATAAGACTTCCACTGGACCGGGGCTGGAAGGGTCTTCTCAAAATGTCAATACATTTTGAGTAACTTTTCCGCTTGAATTACAGCCGTGAAGGGTATAAAATTTAAACAAGTTACTAATGAACGTGAAGATTTAAAGTTATGGATAAGGCTCTTGATTATATCTAGAGCCTTTTCTTTTTTCTGAATGGAGGTGAACACGTTGGAGCATTTCTATCAATTAGGCTGGACGCTGGATTCAGCAGGCGGTGCCTCAGGTGAAGCGTATATGGCTGAGCAGGACGGCAGGAAGCTGTTTCTGAAACGAAATTCCAGTCCTTTCCTTGCGGCCCTGTCTGCTGAAGGGATCGTACCGAAGCTTGTATGGACGAAACGGATTGAGACAGGTGAAGTCGTGACAGCACAGCACTGGAAAAACGGCAGGTCTTTAATGCATGATGAAATGAAATCCAATCGTGTCGCCCTGATGCTGAGAAAGATTCATAAATCGACGCAGCTTCTTAATATGCTGAAAAGGCTTGAGATGGAGCCGATGTATCCATCGATGCTGCTCAAGAAAATCAACTCTTCCCTGTCGAGGAATGTGCTGACACATCACGTGATCAGAAAGTCGCTGCTTTATCTGGAAGAGCACATGCCGAACTTGAACTCAGCGTTCTATACAGTCTGTCATGGTGATGTCAATCATAATAACTGGCTGCTGTCAGAGCAGGATGAGCTGTTCCTTGTAGACTGGGAAGGGGCCATGATTGCGGACCCGGCCATCGATATCGGTATGATTCTCTATACGTATATTGAACCCGCAGAGTGGTGTGACTGGCTGAGTAAGTACGGTATCCAGGATACACTTGATTTAAGAAAACGCATGAAGTGGTATACGATTATTCAGGCGATTGCGATGGTAGAATGGTATGAAGAGAAGAATCGCTTTCAGGATATGAATGAATGGCTGCAGTTTTTGAATGATGTACTGATGATGAATCGTTTTATATAAGGAGAACAATGAAATGAGAATGCGCAACAAACCATGGGCGGAAGAGTATTTGCTGGAACACAGCGATATTGTAAGTATCGGTGATGAAAGGAAGACGAAGATCACCGACTGGTTCGGTAACGACCAGCCGATTCATATTGAAGTGGGCAGCGGCATGGGTCGCTTTATTACAGAGATGGCGAAGCAGCACCCTCACATCAACTATATCGGGATCGAACGGGACAAGAACGTGATGATCCGTATCGTTGAAAAAGCGGTGGAACAAAACATTACGAACTTAAGATTGCTGACGCTCGATGCTGAGAATCTGCCTGAGTTTTTCATGGCTGGCGAAGTCGCAAGAGTGTACTTGAACTTCTCAGATCCATGGCCGAAGACGCGGCATGCGAAGCGCCGTCTGACACACGCGAACTTTCTGAAGCTGTACAAGCAGGTGCTGGCAGAAGACGGTGAGATTCATTTTAAGACGGACAATCAGCAGTTATTTGAGTTCTCGCTGGAAAGCATGAGCCAGTTCGGCATGAAGCTGAAAAACATCAATCTGGATTTACATGCAAATGAACCGGAAGATAACATCAAGACAGAATATGAAGAGAAGTTCTCTAACAGAGGCTTCCGTATTAACCGCCTGGAAGCGACGTTTAACTAATGTCCGACCTCCCGAATCATCGGGAGGTTTTTTTGTGTTTTAACAAACTGCGCGTTTCATGTAGAATGAAAGAGAACGGAGGGATTGTATGCTTCATATAGGCAAGTTCAAGTTGACGCCGTTAAACGGTGGTATCACTCATATGGACGGCGGGGCGATGTTCGGTGTCGTACCGAAGCCGTTATGGCAGGATAAATATCCGAATAATGCACAAAACCAAGTGCCTCTTGTGACCCATCCGATTCTTATCCAGTCACAATACGGCAATATGCTGATTGACAGCGGAGTGGGTAATGGGAAGCTCGATGAGAAGCAGAGAAGAAATTACGGGGTGACTTACGACAGTGATGTGACAGCTGCGCTTAATCAGCTCGGGCTGACGCCTTCACATATTGACATCGTCCTGATGAGTCATCTGCACTTTGACCATGCGCTGGGCTTGACGACGGCAGACGGGCAGTCAGTCTTCAATAACGCACGGATTATTACATCGCGTACAGAATGGCATGAGATGCGGCATCCTAACGTCCGCAGCAGGGCGACCTACTGGGAGATGAATTATCGCGGCATCGAGCACCAGGTGGAACCGTTTGACGACAAAATAGAAATCTGCCCGGGCATTACAATGATACATACCGGCGGCCATAGTGAAGGGCACAGTATCATTGAAATTAAGGACGACGGCATGCGGGCGGTCCACATGGCTGACCTGCTGCCGACGACAGCTCATCGCAATCCACTGTGGGTGACCGCTTATGATGATTATCCATTGGACTCTATTTTTCAGAAAGAAGAGTTATTTGAGAAGTTTGACGATGCCTGGTTTATTTTTTATCATGACGTCCGTTATTTTGCAGCGAAGTTTGACGGCAGAGAAATAATCGATGAAGTGAGAAGAAAGCCGGCCCATGTATAATTTCGACGATGAGGGGCGTCCCGCGAAAATAGCGGCGTGGATATTCGTCTGAGAGGTGCCCGGCGCCCGCGCCAAATAAAAACACCCCAAACGTTAGATTTTAGGTCTGACGTTTGGGATGCAGTATATCCGCCTGGTTTTTTTAGTTGTTATGAGTGACTTCAATACAGTCAATCAGCTGTCCAGTATAAGCATCAGCGATAAATTCATACTCTTCTTTGTAATCGTCAAAGTTAGTAGTGATGCCGCCGCGATAAATTTGTGTCTCAACTCCGAATCTTTTGTAGCGTTCCGGGGTATAGACGATAAAAGATGATTCAACGCCATTAAATTTCTGTTTGATATCTTCAAGCAGCTGATGGGGATTCAGCAGGCGATATCTTCTGCTGAATGCATAGCCGATCACCAGTGCAGCAACGACGATTGAGGAACCAATCCACCATTTTTTATTCATGGGAAACCTCCTTTTCCTTATCTTCATTATCTTAGATTACAGAAAAAATTCAAGTTTTCTCTGCCGCCAGAATCTTTTTGTTGACTAAACGATGGATTCCGATACAATTAGTAGTATTCCGAGTGAAACGATAAGAATAGGAGAGGTAAAAAGATGAAAAAGTTTTTATGGGTTTTAGCGGCGATGCTGTTTGTTCTTGCTGCATGTGGGCAGAATAATGATTCAAAGAAGGGATCTTCCGCTGATAAAGAAAAAGTGCTGACAGTTGGTACGGAAGGAACATACGCACCTTTCACTTATCATGATAAGTCTGGTAACCTGACTGGTTATGATGTGGATGTGGTCAAGGCAGTAGCAAAAGAAGCAGGTTATAAAGCTAAATTTGTTGAAACACAATGGGACTCTATGTTCTCAGGTCTGAATGCCGGCCGCTTTACCACTGTAGCGAACCAGGTGGGTATTAACGATGAACGAAAAGCAAAGTACAAATTCTCTGAGCCATACACTTATACAAGTGCAGTACTTGTCACACGTAAAGAAAACAATGATATTAAATCTTTCGATGATGTAAAAGGTAAAAAGTTAGCGCAGACGTTAACATCAAACTACGGTAAGCTGGCAAAAGACCACGGTGCACAAATTACACAGGTCGAAGGATTCAACCAGTCGATGGAACTTATCCAGTCTAACCGTGTAGAAGGTACTTTCAACGAAAAATTATCAGTTCTTGATTACTTGAAACAGAAGAAAAGTGCGGATGTCAAAATTATCGAAGGCGATGCAGAGAAGAGCGAGTCAGCATTTGTATTCACAAAGAAAACTGATCAATCAGTTATCGATGACGTCAACAAAGCTTTAAAAACATTAAAAGATAACGGTGAATTAGCTAAGATCAGTAAGAAATGGTTTGGTGAAGATGTTTCTAAACCTTAATGAAGAACAGCAGCATGCTCTGGATGCCGCGCAGCAGGCTTTTCTGCCGATGCTGGAGGCACTATTTAAATACTCCATACCTTTGGCGATCATAACGTTCATCATTGGGTTTATTATCGCATTGATTACTGCGCTGGCAAGGGTATCACGTATTAAAATCTTCCAAATCATTGCACGGGTTTATGTTTCGATTTTCCGAGGAACGCCGATGATCGTTCAGTTATTTATTATCTTTTATGGAATACCGGAAATTGCGAGGCTAGCAACTGGTAACTCAAACGACTTACTTACGTTGTCATCTATTACTGCAGCAATTATTGGATTAAGTTTGAATGTTGGCGCATATACTTCTGAGATTATTCGTGGAGGTATCCTTACTCTTCCTAAAGGACAAAGAGAAGCAGCATATTCTATCGGCATGAGTGAATGGCAGACGATGCGACGTATTATTCTGCCGCAAGCCATTCGTAACTCAATCCCGACACTTGGTAATACATTTTTAAGTCTTATCAAAGATACATCGTTATTAGGATTTATTCTCGTTGCAGAAATGTTCCGTAAGGCACAGGAAGTAGCAGCCTCTACATTCGAGTTCCTCTCAATTTATCTTTTGGTTGGAGCGATGTACTGGGTCGTCTGCTTTATCATCTCGCTCATACAAGGGATGTACGAGCGGCGCCTTGAAAGGAAGTATACGATATGATTGAGCTGAACAATATTTACAAAAGCTTTGGCGATAAAGATGTGATTAAAGGCGTCAATTTGACGGTTGACGACGGTGAAGTAGTTGTATTGATTGGTCGTAGTGGATCTGGTAAAACAACGCTGCTGCGCATGATCAATGCACTTGAACTCCCGACGTCTGGTCAGGTCATTGTAGACGGGACCAGTTATTCTAATAACAATCGACGCAGCCAGATTGCAGTGCGTAAAAAGTCAGGGATGGTGTTCCAGAACTATCAGCTCTTTCCTCATATGACGGCGCTTGAAAATGTCATTGAAGGACTAGTGACCGTCAAGAACATGCCTAAAGCTGAAGCAGAAAAAATTGGTCTCGACTTGCTGCATAAAGTAGGTCTTGAGCAGGTGAGCAACCAGTATCCCTCAGGGTTATCCGGCGGGATGCAGCAGCGTGTCGGCATCGCCCGCGCGCTCGCGATGAACCCGAAAGTCATGCTGTTTGATGAGCCGACGTCAGCGCTTGATCCCGAGCTTGTCATGGATGTACTGAACGTTATGAAAGACCTCGCTGCTGAAGGGATGACCATGGTCATTGTGACGCATGAGATGAACTTTGCGAAGAACGTCGCGAGCAAAATAGCATTTATTCATGAAGGACGCATTAAAGAGATAGGTACACCCGATCAAATATTCAATCATCCAAAAAGCGATGCATTGAAACGTTTCTTAAATATCATCGATCAGAAGTAGGCCAGGCGGATGCCTGGTTTTTTTCTTACAAAATTCCATATAAGTATCTTAAAAAATTGTAAATTGTTAATGTCGCTCTCACTTTTTTTCGCTATACTGATTATGAGGTGAAGGGGATGAAAGCTTATTTAAAGCGCTGGTTCATTGATGGGATGAGCTTTATGGCGCTCGGTCTGTTCAGTTCTTTGATTATCGGTCTTATTATTGAAACCGCAGGAACAGAACTAAAACCATTCTTTGATACGAGTCTGCTGCTTGAAATCGGTAAGCTCGCGAAGCAATATACCGGCGCTGCAGTAGGTGTCAGTGTCGCTTACGGACTCGGTGCTTCACCGCTTGTGATTTTCTCAAGCGCGGTGACCGGGATGTATGGCTATGAGCAGGGCGGTGCTGCCGGAACATATATTGTGGCACTTGTGACGACGGAGCTCGGACGACTATACAGTGGCAGAACAAAAGTCGATATACTGCTCACACCGCTGCTGACTTTGCTGCTCGGCGGCACTATCGCCAAACTGATCGGTCCGTTTATTGCAGCATTTATGGCACGTATTGGTGAGTTCATTACATTCTCGACGACACAGCAGCCGCTGTTGATGGGAATACTCATTGCACTGGTTTTTGGTCTCACATTATCGAGTCCGATATCCAGCGCCGCGCTTGCATTGATGCTGAATATCGAAGGGACTGCCGCTGCTGCAGCGACAATCGGCTGCTGCTGCCACATGATTGGTTTTGCGGTGACGAGTTACGGGGATAATGGAATACAGGGGCTCATCGCGCACGGCATAGGGACGAGTAAAATCCAGATTCCGAACTATATGAGAAATCCGTTTATTCTCGTGCCGCCTATTATCGCAAGTATGATGACAGCACCGCTCATGACGATGTTCTGGCCGATGAAGAACGTCGCAGCCGGTGCCGGTATGGGGACGAGCGGCTTCGTCGGCCAGATCATGACGGTGAAGACGATGGGAGCATCGGTGACGACCTGGCTGCAGATTGGTCTGTTCCATTTTCTGCTGCCGGGGCTCATCAGTTATTTCGTCTACCGGATGATGAAAAATGCACAGATCATCAAGCCTGGTGACCAGCAAATTATGACAGGAGAGAGAACATGATTAACTTAACAAATGAACAGGACTTTAATGAACTGATCAACAAACCGACAATCGTCATGTTTACAGCAGGATGGTGTCCGGACTGCCATTTCATCCAGCCCGCACTGCCGGAGATTGAAGCAGTGCATGATGACTATCAATTTGTTTCCGTGGACCGTGATGCCTTTATGGATCTTGCGGTGCAGTATGACGTCATGGGGATTCCAAGCTTTGTGGCATTTAATGAGGGCCGCGAAACGGGGCGTTTTGTCTCCAGAGACAGAAAAACAAAAGAAGAGATCAATCAATTCATTGAATCATTGTAATAGCTGACCACGATGGGATACTATCACTCATCGTGGTTTTATTGTACAATAAATAATACAAGAATTGAGGAGTGTTACCTATGAATGTGTTTGAAATAAGAGATGCCATTACCGCTGAATTAGCTGCCGAAGTAATGACATGGAATTTCGACCGCAAGGAAGAAACATTGAGAGTTGAACGCCGGGACAATCATAAAGGACTGACGATTAAGCTTGCGCCGCTCGTGGCGAAATATAAGCAGCAGGAGCGCAAAATCATCGATGAAGTTCTTTACTATATCAATGAGACAATTACAGCGATGGCGGATGAGACAAATAAGAAAATTACTGAAATGAAAATCATGCCGGTCATCCGGTCGACAAGTTTTCCAAAAGAAACAAACGGCGTGCCTTTTGTCATTTCGGAACATACGGCTGAGACTAATATTTATTACGCGCTTGATCTTGGTTCCACTTACCGCCTGATTGATGACAATGTATTAAGTGAGATGGCGATATCAAAGGAACATGTCAAAGAACAGGCGCTGTTTAACGTCAAAAAGCTGGCAGCACAGTACAAAGAGGACCATGTAGCCGGCAGTACCTTTTATTTCTTCAACTCCAACGACGGCTACGATGCCTCCAGAATATTAAATGATACGCTGCTGCAGCAGTTTGATAAGAACAAAAAAGGTGAGCTGCTCGTCGCAACACCACATGCCGATGTATTGATCATCGCGGATATCGAGAATGAGACAGGTTATGACATTATGGCCCAGATGATGATGCAGTTCTTCAGCAACGGCCTTGTACCGATTACGTCATTATCATTCCAGTACGAAAATGGCAAGCTGACGCCGGTCTTTATTCTCGGCAAGAACAATATGAAGCGGAATCAGGAGGCTATTGCCCGCCTGGAGAAAAACCGTAAAAAATTTGAAAATAATAAGGAGCAATGACATGAATATCTTCTACAATGACAAAATTGGTGACGTTCTACTGATCACGTTGAAGCATGCTGACGGCCCATTTGACTATGAGCAGAATGGAGACGTGGTCACTATTAAGAAAGACGGTGCAGTCGTCGGCTATAATGTTTTCAATATAAGCGGCCAGCTGTCGTTTGACGGTAATGGTCAAGTGGAACTGGACGAAGCAAAAGTGGACGCCATCAATCAAGTGCTGACGAGTAAAGGCATGCAGCCGCTGACAGTCGACCTGTCTCCTAAGTTCGTTACAGGCCATGTCGACAGCATGGAAAAACATCCGGATGCTGATAAGCTGAACATCTGCCAGGTGAATGTCGGAGACGAAGTGCTGCAGATTGTCTGCGGCGCTAACAATGTCGCTGCCGGACAAAATGTCGTCGTCGCTAAAGTAGGCGCTGTCATGCCGAGCGGAATGCTGATTAAAGCTGCTGAACTGCGCGGTGTGCCGTCAAACGGTATGATCTGTTCTGAACGTGAACTCGGACTCACTGATTCCGAAGAGAAAAAAGGCATATTAGTACTGGGTGAAGAAGTGGTTCCTGGTACCGACTTCTTTAAACAAGTTTAAAAGGTGTGAGTAGATGAGCTGGTTTGACAAATTATTCGGAGAACAATCAAATGACACACATCAGCAGCGTGAAGATGAAGTAATGATAAAACCTAGGGAAGAAGATAATCACGACGAAATATACAGAAGACCGAAAGGAAGATTTAGATTTCCTATCGATGTTGAGACTGGAACAGAAAAAGAGGCAGAGGCAAAACCGGAATCAGCACATCCTGTTCAAAGTGACTTCGTCAATGATGATTACTTCAACAGTCGGCGGGAACGTCGTAAACGTCACCATCAGCAGCATGATGAGCCGCCTCATCCGTTGACAGAGCGCTATCATCCGGCTTATACACCACCTCCGAGCAAGACAGACATACATAAGCCGAAGTTCGTCGCAAGTGAAGTGCCGTCTGCGATTTACGGCACACGTAAAAATTTGAAGCCGGGTGAAAGCAAGGTGGTCATCACCCCGCTGACTGGCAGAAAGCCGGAAATGGTAAAACCCGTGACGCCGCCTCACCGCAGGCAGGATAACATGGTTAACGTCGAGAATGTCTATGCATCACAAATTGTCGCGGAAATCAGGCGGGAACGTGAAAAGAAAGCACAGGCCAAAAAAGCATTCGAAGAGAAACGTCAGCAGCTGAAACTTCAGAAGGAACTTGAGGAAAAGCTGATGACTGCACCAGAACAAGAAACGCCTGATACAGAGACTGTCTATTCCTCTGCACCGGAACAAGAAACGCCTGACACAGAGACTGTCTATTCTTCTGCACCGGAACAAGAAATGCCTGATACAGAGACTGTCTATTCCTCTGCACCGGAACAAGAAACGCCTGATACAGAGACTGTCTATTCCTCTGCACCGGAACAAGAAACGCCTGACACAGGGACTGTCTATTCTTCTGCACCGGAACAAGAAACGCCTGATACAGAGACTGTCTATTCCTCTGCACCAGAACAAGAAACGCCTGATACAGGGACTGTCTATTCTTCTGAACTGGAAACAGAATCATTGGTGCTTCAGCCGGTTCATGAGCTGATGCCTGAACTTGAAACAGTAGAAGTCATCCTGCCACCTGCTGAAAATTCGGCAGTCGAAGCACTTGTCCGTGAAACATCAGCGGTCTCTCACGTTAACGACTCCATTGATGAAGCAGTCGACGAAATGAAAGAACCGATACTCCGTCCGGTGGTCACTAAGACGAGACCATTTAATGTTGTCATGACACCGTCAGATAAAAAAAGGCTGATGGATAAAAAACAGGCTGTCACTGAGCCGTCAATAGTAGAAAAAATAATCGATAAAATAACACCTGATTCTGCCGATGGATCTTCAGCAGAACCATCACTGCTTGAAAAAGCCATCGACTTCGTCACACCTGGTCACATAGAGCAGGAAGCGCCTGCTGTTATGGAGAAAGTGAAAGAGGTGGTGACTGGAAAAGATAAGAAACGTAAAGGGCCGAATTACCTGCTGCCTCCTGTCAGTCTGCTGGCACATCCTGAAGCGCCTGCAGCGTCTCATGAATGGGTGGAAGAGCAGCGTGCACAGCTGGATGAAGCATTATATCACTTCAACGTTCCCGCTAAAGTGGAGCATGTCGTCGTCGGTCCTTCTGTCACCCGTTATGAACTCTCAGTAGAAAAAGGAGTCAAAGTCAGCAGAATCACCAATCTGCAGGATGACATCAAAATGGCGCTGGCAGCTAAGGATATTCGTATTGAAGCACCAATTCCCGGCACATCCCGTGTGGGCGTGGAAGTTCCGAACCTTGAAACACGGCCGGTCAATTTAAGCGAAGTCATCTTCTCCAAACGGTTTAAATTTGCAGAATCCAAGCTTATGGTCGCACTGGGTGTAAAGATCAATAATGAACCGATGCTGATGGACATCGCTAAAATGCCGCATGCATTAATCGCAGGCGCAACCGGCTCAGGTAAATCAGTGAGCATCAATGCGATTTTACTGTCGCTGCTGTACCGTAACAATCCGAGTGAGCTTAAACTGCTGCTGATTGACCCGAAAATGGTGGAGCTTGCGCCTTATAACGATCTGCCGCATTTACTCGCACCGGTCATCACTGATGTCAAGGCCGCGACTGAAAGCTTGAAGTGGATTGTTGAAGAGATGGAACGGCGCTATAAGACATTTGCCGATGTTCATGTCAGAAATATTACCGCATATAACCAGAAGTCAACTTATGACAAGCGGCTGCCGAAGATTGTCATTATTATCGATGAGCTCGCTGATTTAATGATGATGGCACCGCAGGAAGTGGAGCACTCGATTGCCCGCATTGCACAGAAAGCTCGTGCTGCAGGTATTCATATGATACTTGCGACGCAGCGTCCATCTGTCAATGTCATCACCGGCCTGATTAAAGCGAATGTGCCGACTCGTATCGCCTTCATGGTATCTTCTGCTGTCGATTCACGTACAGTGATGGATAGCGGAGGTGCTGAGAAACTGCTCGGTAACGGTGATATGCTGTACCAAGGTAACGGCATGAACCGGCCGATTCGTATTCAAGGCTGCTATGTATCTGATGAGGAAATCGATGAAGTCGCTGCTTATATCAGGGAACAGGGGCCGCCGAACTACATGTTCAAGCAGGAAGAACTGCTCAGTAAAGTCAACGAACTCCCGCAGGATGAACTGATTGATGATGTGATCGACTACATGCAGGAAGAAGGCCAGATTTCAACTTCACAGCTGCAGCGTAGATTCCAGATCGGCTATAACAGAGCAGCACGCATCGTCGATAGCCTGGAAGACGCAGGTTATATCAGCGGGGCCAATGGTTCAAAACCAAGAACAGTGTTAATCGCAGAAAAACAACAATAGGAGTGTAAACAATGACGTTATATCATTTTATAGGAATTAAAGGGTCAGGTATGAGTGCGCTCGCACATATCCTTTTTGATATGGGACATGAAGTTCAAGGGTCGGATATCGAGAAAGAATTTTTCACGGAAATTGCACTGCGCGATAAAGGCATTACGATTGTGCCGTTCGCTGCTGACAATATTAAAGAAGGGATGACGATCATAGCCGGTAATGCTTTCGGTGATGACCACCCTGAAATTGTGCGGGCGAAGATGATGAATCTTGAGTTCTATCGTTACCATGACTTTTTAGGGTCATTCATGCATCAGTACACTTCTATTGCGGTCACAGGCTCTCACGGCAAGACATCAACGACCGGTCTGTTATCTCATGTGATGAACGGAGATAAGAAGACGTCTTATTTAATCGGTGATGGTACAGGCATGGGACTTCCGGACAGTGAGTACTTTGCATTTGAAGCATGCGAATACCGCCGGCACTTCCTGAGTTATTCACCGGACTACGCCATTATTACGAACGTTGATTTTGACCATCCGGATTATTTCGCCAGCATGAGCGATGTGTTCAATGCGTTCCAGGAGATGAGCCGTAAAGTCAAAAAAGGCATCATTGCTTGCGGCGACGACAAAAATCTGCGCGACCTGCAGGTGACGATTCCGATTTATTACTATGGTACAGAAGAGCATAATGATGTCAGAGCCGAAAATATCATCTCTACAGCGTCCGGAACGACATTCGATGTTATAATTGACGGCAAGTTTATTGGCAGCTTTAAGACACCGATGTTCGGTGACCATCAAGTGTTAAACGCCCTGGCAGTGATTACGGTCTGCCATCTTGAGCAGCTCGATGTTCAGAACATTAAAGACGCGCTTGAAACTTTCGGTGGCGTTAAACGCCGCTTCACCGAGAAGAAGAAAGACAATCAAGTATTGATCGATGACTATGCGCATCATCCAAAAGAAATTAGTGCGACTATTGACTCAGCTCGCAAAAAATATGACGGCAGAACAATTGTTGCAGTGTTCCAGCCGCATACATTCTCGCGTACTGAAACGTTTCTAGAAGATTTCGCTGACAGCCTGAAAGCAGCGGACAAAGTATTCCTCTGTGATATATTCGGTTCGGCACGCGAAACGGCCGGGAACTTGACAATCAATGATCTTGCCGTACTGATTCCAGGAGCAGAGCTGATCAGTGAAGATAATGTTGACGTTTTAAAGCGCTATATTAATGACGTTGTTATCTTTATGGGTGCCGGAGATATTCAAAAAATCCAGAAAGCCTACGAAAATCTGTTGCAATAGTTCAAATATGTTTTAAACTATAATTGCAGGGTAAAATGAGGTAGTAAAATATAGATAGGAAATAGGAGGGGTTATATATGGAATGGATACTTCCAATCGCCGGTATCATCGCGGCACTGGCATTCTTAATTCTATGTATCGGTATCGTAGTCGTATTATTATCAGTTAAGAAAAACCTTGATCATGTCGCTAGAACTTTAGACGGCGTTGAAGGTCAGATTCAAGGGATTACACGCGAGACTACGGACTTATTACATAAGACGAACCGTCTTGCTGAAGATGTCCAGGACAAATCAGCACGCTTAAATACGGTAGTAGATGCAGTCAAAGGAGTCGGTGGTTCTGTACAGAACTTGAACAGCTCTGTAGACCGGGTAACAAACTCTGTGACTCATAACATCGCTAACAACCAGGAAAACATCGCACAAGTTGTTAAATGGTCAAATGTAGTGATGGAAGTGCTGGATAAATGGCAGATGAGAAAACAGCGTCGTAACAGCGTCAACTTTGCTGACCAGCCAGTCTACAAAGAAGCAGCAAGTACGGCATACAATGAAGATACTGCTCATAATGGAAATGTCGACATTGTAAAAGTTAAAGCAGGATTAGATAAAAATTCTGACTTAAAATAATATTTGACGTTTAACCGTCGTATAAGTGGGAATATACTAAACTATAACAAGTTAAGTATATTCCCATTTTAATTAGGAGGTCATTATAATGACAAACACAAATAACAAAGACTTAACAAGTACTAACTTCGGTAAAGACAACGAGAACAAATTCGACACAGCATCAAACGTAAACACTTTTGACAAAAACAACAATTTTGACAAAAACAACACATTAGACACAAACACAAAAACGACGTTTGACAAAGACAACAATTTCAATTCTTACGACAAAGTCAACACTTATGACAACGGTGTCAATGAATATCCGAACAACACTTACAACCGTTCATTAAGTGCCAACACTTTAAAAGAATATGAAGTGAAAAATACGAATTACTCTACACGTGACTTTGCTTTAGGTTTCACTGTAGGTGTTTCTCTTGGAACATTACTCGGTCTGTTATTTGCGCCTAAGAAAGATGACAAACGCGGCTATGACAATGCAGACTACAAAGGTTCTTACTTAAAAGGCAATCAGTACAAAGAAGACAACAAGCCTTCTGCAGTTGATCAGTTAAAAGACAAAGCAGCTGAAATCAAAGACAAAGCAGCGGACAAAGTTGCTGAAGTTAAAGACAAAGCACAGGATACTCAAAACAAAACAAACACAAAAAATGACAACCAGGCGACAGGCTACAATGAAGCGACAAGTCATGTGACAACTAAAGTTGAAACAGATACTGACGCTTTAGCAGCACAGCGCCGCGCAATCAAAGATGAAGTTAACGATAATTCTTTGAAAGAACCCATTGCAGTTGTTGATAAAGATTTAAACACAAACAAAACAACTTCTAAGTCAAACAATTCAACTAAAGTTAATCCAAACACTAAAGTGGATACAACTAAAACAGATTTCAAACCTGGTAACACAAACAACAAAAATAACAAAAAATAAGCGTATCTTTCAAAAGATGCATATACTTGTGATATTATAGTAGGGTGAATTCTCACCCTGCTTTTTTTTATGGGAAGAATAATTTGAAGTTAATGAGGTGTATCGAATGTCTGAATTGAACCAGTTAAGAGAACGCATCGAAGAGATCAATGTGGCTATATTAGAACTGCTGTCTGAACGCGGAGAAATTGCGAAACAGATTGGTCAGGAGAAACGTAAAGCCGGTACGATGATTTATGATCCTATGCGTGAAAAAGAAATGATCAATAAATTACAGGACTTAAATCAAGGGCCTTACGATGATAATGTCATTAAACAGCTATTCAAAGAAATCTTTAAAGCATCGACTGAGCTGCAGAAATCTGAAAATGAGAAGCATCTCTATGTGTCTAGAAAGCTGAAAGCTGAAGATACGGTCGTGAAAACTGCTAATGGCGGTGTCATCGGCGGAGATGAGAAAATCTTCGTCTTCGGACCATGTTCTGTTGAATCTTATGACCAAGTAGAGCAGGTAGCAAAAAGTCTGGTTGAAAAAGGACAGAAATTTATTCGGGGAGGCGCATTTAAGCCTCGTACATCTCCATATGATTTCCAGGGACTCGGTGTTGAAGGTCTTAAAATATTGAAAGAGATCAATCAAAAATATGACCTTGCAGTAATATCGGAAGTCGTCGATCCCCATCACTTTGAACTGGCTGACCAATACATCGATGTATTCCAGATCGGTGCCCGCAATATGCATAATTTTGAGCTGCTGAAAGAGGCAGGCCGCGCCAACAAGCCTGTACTGCTGAAACGTGGTCTGTCAGCGTCGATTGAAGAGCTGATTTATGCAGCGGAATACATTCATGCCAGTGGTAACAGCAATATCATCATCTGTGAGCGCGGCATCCGTACATACGAAAAAGCGACAAGAAATACACTGGACATCTCTGCCGTGCCGATCTTAAAGCAAGGTACCCATTTACCGGTGCTGGTCGATGTGACGCATTCTACAGGGCGGAAAGATATTATGCTGCCGGTCGCTAAAGCTGCACTTGCCGTCGGAGCAGACGGTGTCATGGCAGAAGTGCATCCGGATCCATCGGTTGCGCTGAGCGATGCAGGACAGCAGATGGACTTAAACGAGTTCGATGCATTCTATGATGAAATTGAACGGACAAGAAAACAATATCGCTAGAAATTATTATGAAAACTTCATGAAAACGTGTTAGAATAGTATGGAAAACGATTACAGGAGGAAACTATGACAGTCACCATTTATGACGTTGCAAGAGAAGCTAAAGTTTCAATGGCAACTGTATCACGTGTAGTGAACGGTAATCCTAATGTGAAGCCTGCTACACGCGACCGCGTCAATGAAGTCATCAAACGATTGAACTATCGTCCGAATGCTGTCGCAAGGGGACTTGCCAGCAAAAAAACGACAACAGTCGGTGTGATTATTCCTGATATTTCGAACATCTACTATTCTGAGCTTGCCCGCGGGCTTGAAGATATTGCAACGATGTATAAATATCAGACCATTATTTCAAATTCGGATAACGATCCGTTCAAAGAGCGGGAAATATTCAACAATCTGCTGAGCAAGCAGGTGGATGGTATTATCTTCCTTGGAGGTACGTTATCCAATGAAACAGCTGAACTGATTCAGACTTCTTCAGTTCCAGTTGTTGTATCAGGAACACAGGATAATGACAGTGCACTGCCGGCAGTCAATATCGACTATCATTCAGCAAGCCGTGAAATTACGGAAAAACTGCTGAAAGACGGTGCGCGTCAGTTCGCATTCGTCGGCGGCGGATATTCTGAGAAAGCACGGCATGACGTATTGTCAGGAATGACGGAAGGGCTGAAGGACAACGGGATTACGTTCAATGATGATGCTGTCTATGTCGGCAGCGAACAATATTTAGACGGTGAAAAAGCATTTGCACAGCTGCAAGGATTAAAACCGGATGCTATTCTTTGTATCAGTGATGAACAGGCGATCGGACTTGTCCATGCCGCTCAGGATGCCGGTCTGAATATACCGGATGACCTGCAGATCGTCAGCTTCAACAATACGAGACTGGTGCAGATGGTACGTCCCAAGCTATCAAGCGTTATGCAGCCGTTATATGATATCGGTGCAGTAGGGATGAGACTGCTGACGAAATTCATGAATGATGAAGAAATAGAAGATAAACAGGTCGTTCTGCCGTATCACATCGATTATCGCGGCACGACAAAATAACACCTCAAAAAGCACACTTCAACAAACAAGTGTGCTTTTTTATTATGCGCTGGTTTTATTCATAATGCTGGATGACACGTTCAAGCGTCCGCCTGTTCTTCTCTGTAATCTCCACCCGGCGTGGAATGACTGTATAGTTTTCGCTGTCTGCATCCCACTTTGCCGGCAGAGTGACTTCAGTTTTCTTCTGCCATTTCTCGAGCCAGCTCTTTGGAAGATTACCTGAAGGCGCCGGGATGCCTTTCATGGCGAGCCAGATCTGACTCCAGGCGAGCGGGGCGACTTGAAAGATGTTGTAACCCCCGCCGCCGACTGCAATCCATTTACCGCCGCAGTAGTCATCAGCAAGCTGCTTGACGATTCTCGGGATCGCTTCGAACACGTGATGCGTGCAATGAAGATGAGTCAGGGGGTCAAGATAATGGGCGTCAGCACCATTCTGACTGATAATCACGTCAGGTTTAAAAAAACGGCAGGCGACTTCCACGCTTTCTTTAAAGCATTCAAGGAACGAGTCATCTTCAGTATAAGCATCTATCGGCAGGTTCATGCTGTATAAGTAGCCGTCTCCTTCGCCTTTCTCGTTAATACCGCCTGTACCGGGGAACAAGTATCTACCAGTCTCATGGATGGAATAAGTGAAGGCATCGTCGTCATTATAGAACGCCCACTGCACGCCGTCACCATGATGAGCATCCGTGTCGATATAAAGGACGCGGGCACCGTATTTCTGCTTCATGTATTCAATGGCCACAGCACTGTCGTTATAGATGCAGAAGCCTGACGCTCTGCCGCGGAAGCCGTGATGCAGACCGCCGCCTAGGTTGCAGGCAGTCGTGTCAGCCCCGGTCATGACAATATCACAGGCGGTCAGTGTGCCGCCGACGAGCCATGCACTGCTGTCATGCATACCGCTGAAGTTGGGCGTGTCGTTTGTATTAAGGCCGTAGCTGTCGCATTTCGCCTGGCTGAGCGTACCAAGCCCTGCCTGCTTGACGGCCTCCACGTAGTCGGCAGTATGAACCAGCTTCAGTTCATCGTCTGTTGCCTTTCTTGCCGGGACCATTTCGCTGTCATCAAGAAATTCAAGTGCCTGCAGCAGCTCAGTCGTCAGCACAAGCCGCATCTGATTAAACGGATGACTGTCTGAAAAGCGGTAGTTCAATAATTCCTCTGAATAAATGTATTTGCTCATAGGCCGCTGTTCTGCGGTGTTCTGACCGTGAACCCCGAGTTTTCCAGGTCGTTAATAATTTTTGTCGGATTTATCGACTGCATTCTGATCAGTACAAGCTTATAGCCTGGATTGGCCCGGTCCCGGTATACAAGAATACTTTCGATGCTGACTTTGTTTGTATTGAACACGCGTGTGACTTCGTGCATGATGCCTGCCTGATCCGGCACGGCGACTTCAATGGCAGAGCCGGGTATAGTGACACCGGTCAGTTCAAGGAATGTATTCAGCATGTCCTTCTGTGTGACGATGCCGATGCACTGCTTGTTTCTGATGACCGGGATGCTGCCGAGCTTCAGCTCATAGAAATCGACGGCAATGTCTTCCACGAAGTCAAGCGGGTGACATGTCGTGACATTTTTGTGCATGATGCGCGTGACGGGCATGGCGAGATGGGCGGCCGGATCTTCAGTGCCGAGAATCGACGGAAGTGCCAGGTTGATGTCGCGGTCTGTGACGATACCGAGCAGCTTCATATCATTATCGACGACAGGAAGATGTCTGATGTCTTGTGACGCCATCAGTTCCAGCGCCTGTTCAATAGTTCGCTCTTCATTGATTGTAAGGCATGGGCTTGTCATAATACGTTCTACCAGCATGTTGTTCCTCCTACATAAAGAATCGGTTCGTGAATCTGATCTTATCAAACTGGTCAATCTGTTCGTTCGTGATCCTGCTGCCGATACGCGCCATGAGGCAGTTGGCCGGATGGCTCGTGATTTCCGGGTCGTTTGTGGAGAAGACTTCAAGGCCGCCTGCTGCCATCATCTTCTGCATGATTTTCTTATAATCAAAGACATTGAGCTTCGTATTCTTTAAATCCCAGTGCCAGTAATACTCAGTCGTGATAATAATATAGTCCTCAACCTGGTCATCCCGCATGGACAGCTTCAGCATCTCCTTGCCGAGGCCGAGACTGCGGTAATGGAGTGACACTTCGATAGCACCGAGCTCCAGCAGAAAGGGCAGATTACCTTCACTCCAGCGTTCCAGTGGATCCGGATATAGATAGGTGGTATAGCCGATGATGTTATCCTTATCCCGGCAGATAATGATTCTTCCTTCAGGCAGGTCAGCGATTTCCCTGATGGCTTCAAACTGTTCCGGTGGTCTTCTGAAAGCGACAAGACCATCGTCAAACGTATAGCGGCTGAGTGTGTCGCCGGAGACGGGACCTTCTACAATGATATGCCTGTCGTGCCGATAGTGGTCATGCCGGTAATAAGTTTTAAGATGTTCCATGCATGGCTCCTTTTAAAATTCTAATTTTTTTGAAAAGTTTGTTTAATCTATTATATAATAATATTGTAGCATTGAAAACGTATACAAAGGGGATGTCATAATGAAGACAGAGATATATGAAGTAGAACCAGGGGATTATAATTTACAGGATTATGATGAGCACTATAAAAACTTTGACTGGAAAGAAGTTGAAAAGGCATTCTCCTGGCACGAAACAGGGAAAGTCAATATGGGTTATGAATGTATTGACCGTCATGTAGACAGCGGCAGAGGTGATAAAGTCGCCCTTTACTATAAAGATGCTGAACGTAATGAATCATATACATTTGAAGAGATGAAGAGAAACTCCAACAAAGCAGCGAACGTCCTGAAAAATACGACGGATGTCGCTAAAGGAGACAGACTGTTCATCTTTATGCCGCGGTCACCTGAACTTTACTTTGTACTGCTTGGCGCCTTGAAGATCGGAGCCATTGTCGGGCCGTTATTTGAAGCATTCATGGAGAAAGCAGTCAAAGATAGACTGGAAAACAGTGAAGCGTCTGTCATTGTCACGACAAACAGTTTAGTCGGACGTATTCCGGTCGATGAGCTGCCGAATTTAAAGCATATTGTCATTGTCGATGATGAGGTGGCTGATCAGCATATTGACTTCAACAAAGCGTTTAAAGAGGCAGCGGACACTTTTGACATCGAGTGGCTCGATAAAGAAGACGGCTTGATTCTGCACTATACATCAGGTTCGACAGGGCAGCCCAAAGGCGTGCTGCACGTGCAGTATGCTATGGTGCAGCATTACATATCCGGGCAGTACGTTCTCGACTTGACAGAAGATGATATTTACTGGTGTACAGCTGACCCGGGCTGGGTGACAGGTACGAGCTACGGAATATTTGCACCTTGGCTGAACGGTGCGACGAATGTTATTGCGGGCGGCAGATTCTCGCCTGAAGGCTGGTACAGCACCATCGAAGAATTCAAAGTGACCGTCTGGTACTCGGCGCCGACTGCCTTCCGCATGCTGATGGGTGCCGGGGATGAACTGAGCAAGAACTATGATCTGTCCAGCCTGCGTCACGTCCTGTCAGTCGGTGAACCATTGAATCCGGAAGTCATCAAATGGGGCTACAAAGTATTCGGCAAAAGAATTCATGACACATGGTGGATGACTGAGACAGGTGCCCATATGATCGTCAATTATCCAAGTATGGACATTAAATCCGGCTCCATGGGTAAACCGATTCCCGGTGTCGAAGCGGCCATCGTTGATAACGACGGCAACGTGCTGCCGCCGAACCGTATGGGTAACCTGGCGCTTAAAGAAGGATGGCCGTCTATGATGAGAGACGTCTGGAACAACCGTCCGAAATATGAATCGTACTTCCTGCCGGGCGGCTGGTATATTTCCGGTGACTCTGCCTACATGGATGAAGACGGCTACTTCTGGTTCCAGGGCCGTGTAGATGACGTCATCATGACAGCAGGCGAACGTGTCGGGCCGTTTGAAGTTGAATCCAAGCTTGTAGAGCATCCAGCTGTCGCTGAAGCAGGGGTCATCGGCAAGCCGGACCCGGTGCGCGGAGAAATCATCAAAGCATTTATTGCGCTCCGTGAAGGCTTTGCTGCGACGGATGAACTGAAAGAGGAGATTCGTGTCTTCGTCAAAAATGGTCTGGCAGCACATGCAGCACCGCGAGAAATTGAATTCAAGGATAAGCTGCCGAAGACACGATCAGGTAAAATCATGAGACGTGTGCTGAAGGCATGGGAGCTTGACCTGCCGACAGGTGATTTAAGCACGCTGGAAGATTGACAGCATAGAGCCTCTTGCTAGTCAGGGGGTTCTTGTGTATAAGAAGTGAGCACTGTTATTGTTTTTATGTACAGGTAGACAGTTCCTTCTTATTCAACTAAGATGAACTGGAAGACTTATACAAAGGGGAATGAAAATGACTGACTATTTATCTGATCTTGAAATTGCAAAGCGCTCGAAAATTCGTCCGATCAGCTCTATTGCTGAAGAAGCAGGAATTCCAGTCGGAGCGGTCGAACCTTACGGCTTCTACAAAGCGAAGATTGATACGACAAAAATTAAATCACAGCCGACAGGCAAAGTCGTGCTGGTCACTGCGATGAGCCCGACGCCTGCAGGTGAAGGTAAGTCCACGGTGACAGTAGGCTTAAGTGATGCCTTCAGACAGCTCGGTGATAATGTGATGGTCGCGCTGCGTGAGCCGTCTTTAGGACCTGTCTTCGGTATGAAGGGCGGGGCAACTGGGGGTGGTTACGCGCAGGTACTGCCGATGGAGGAAATCAACCTCCATTTCAATGGTGACCTGCATGCGATTACGACTGCTAACAATGCTTTAGCGGCATTCATCGACAATCATATTTATCAGGGTAATGCGCTGAACATTGATCCGCGCCGTATTTCGTGGAAACGCGTTCTTGATATGAACGACCGGGCGCTGCGGGAAGTAGTGATCGGTCTCGGCGGCCCGTTCAAAGGGGTGCCGCGTGAAGATGGCTTTGACATTACAGTGGCCAGCGAAATTATGGCGGTCTTCTGTCTGTCACGTGATATTCATGACTTAAAAGAAAACATCGCCAAAATGACAATCGGCTATACTTATGACAAGCAGCCGGTCACTGTCAAAGATTTAGGAGTGGAAGGCGCCCTGGCACTTATTTTGAAGGATGCCATCAAACCGAACTTAGTACAGACGATCGAAGGGACACCGGCACTCATTCACGGCGGCCCGTTTGCCAACATTGCCCACGGCTGCAATTCTATTATTGCGACGAACACAGCCCGGCGTCTGGCAGATGTAGTCGTCACTGAGAGCGGCTTCGGTTCTGACCTCGGTGCCGAGAAGTTTATGGACATTAAAGCGCGGCGAGCCGGTCTTGAGCCTGCAGCTATCGTTGTCGTAGCGACTATCCGCGCGCTGAAGATGCACGGCGGTGTCCTGAAGGAGCAGCTGAAAGCAGAAGATGTTGAAGCGGTGAAACGCGGTATCGTCAATCTTGAGAAGCATCTGCAGAACTTACAGCAGTTCGGTGTGGAGCCCGTCGTTGCCCTGAATGCCTTTGTGACAGATACGGCAGAAGAAGTGCAGGCAGTCAAAGACTGGTGTGCTGACCGCAGCATTAAGATTGCGCTGACTGAAGTATGGGAAAAAGGCGGCGCGGGCGGCGTCGAGCTTGCACGGCTCGTCAAAGAAGTGATGGCTGACAAGCAGGATTTCCGGCCGCTCTATGAACTGGAACTGCCGGTGGAAGAGAAAATCCGCACAGTCGTCCAGAAGATTTACGGCGGAGATAACGTAGTGTTCTCTGACAGCGCGAAGAAGCAGCTGAAGACGATTATAGATAACGGCTGGGATCATTATCCCGTCTGTATGGCGAAAACCCAGTATTCATTCACGGATGACCCAAAAAAACTCGGCCGTCCGACCGGCTTTGAAATCACGATCCGCGAGCTGATCCCGAAAACAGGTGCAGGCTTTATTGTTGCATTGACCGGTGATATTATGACGATGCCGGGACTGCCGAAGCAGCCGGCTGCGCTCAATATGGATATCGATGCTGACGGCCATGCAGTAGGGCTGTTCTAAATCCAGCCAAAAAAACGGAAATCCTTTTAAAGGATTTCCGTTTTTTATCGGCTGACATTAGTGATGGTCGCCGGTGTCTCTTGCTTAGTATTGCTGCCTGCTGAGGTGCTGACACCTCTCAGTTCAAAGAATGTATTCGCGACAGCCCTCTTGGCAGAGACTTTGTCACCCGTCTTAGAGTCGAGGTAAATACCGAGCCTTGACAGTACAGCATGTGATTTCAATGTTTTCTTTGATAGATCTGTGTTAGTCCATACTAAAGTTGGTTTAACTGGTTCGCTGCCGTCACATGACCCTTGCAGACTGTTCGTCAGCTGACATATTTTTTTAGTCTGCACAGAGGACGGCTGTTTGAAGTGCTGACCGACACCCATCTGTGTCGGACTAACAGCTGTCACCGCATTGACGATATCGCGCCACAATGTCAGCTGATAATGGTTCTCCTCGTCAAATGATGTCGGTTTGTCGTAGCCCATCCAGATACCCATAGTGACGCTTGGGTTGTAACCGATGAACAGACTATCTGTGGCATTTTGTGCAGTACCTGTTTTACCTGCCCAGTCCTGCTTATAGGCGAATGTGCCTTTCAGCTGATAAGCACTACCGGTATCGAGCACGCCTTTTAATATGTCCGTCATAATATAAGAGGTGGCATCACTGAACACGCGTTCCGGCCGTGCTTTATGCTGGTAGATGACCTTGCCATCTTTTGAACGGATGCTGTCGATCAAATAGCTTTCCTGATAATTACCATTGTTGGCCAATGTGGAGAAGCCGTTGACATCATCTTCAAGTGTGATATCCGTTGCACCGAGCGGTAATGATAAGTTAGGCTTTTCGCTGTCCGGAATATCGATATGCATCTTCTCAAGGAAGTTCCACGGTTGTCTGTTTTGTATGCCGGAATATAAGCGCAGTGTACTTAAGTTGAATGAGTTTTCCAGAGCAATTCTTGCGGTTACTTCGCCGAACTCCTTTTTAGCATAGTTTTCCGGTGAATAGCCGTTAATATCAAACTTTTTATCGAGCAGCACGGTCTCCGGTGTGATGACACCGTATTCGACTGCCGGCGCATAGTCGAGCAGCGGCTTCATAGTCGAGCCTGGCGAACGTTTCGTCTGAGTGGCATGGTTGTTCTGAGATTTCTCATGGTTACGCCCGCCGACGAACGCCAGAATTTTACCTGTCTTATTCTCTTTCAGCATAACGCCGACTTCATGCTGCAGCGTCTCGGTTTTGCCGTTCACGTCGACTTGACGGTCGACTGAATAATAGTTCGGATTATTTTTAATGTCATTCATGACATCGTAAATCTTTTTATTGATTGTCGTATCGACCGTGTAGCCTTCATTTCTTAGTGACTGATCAGCTTTCACTCTGTATTTATCAGCAAGTACTGGCGTGTCATCGATCTCCTGCTTTGAAATACCATCCTGCTCAGCAAGCACGTATTTCATAATATCGACAGCGCGGCGTTCTACTTCTTCGACAAGAAACGGATATTGGTCAGCAGGATTTTCCACCCGGTCTTTGAATGATTGTTTCAGATTGAAATTTTTAGCCTCATCGTATTGCTGCTGCGTGATTTTTTTCTTCTGCAGCATTCTTGCCAGCACGTACTGCTGACGGTGCATACCGTAGCTGAGTTCATCATCGCTCTTCAGACTGCCGTTCGTCAGAAATGGTGTATATGTATAAGGGTTCTGAGGCAGACCGGCAAGAAAAGCACTTTGTGCGATGTTCAAGTCTTTGGCATGTTTACCGAAAATACCGCGGGCTGCCGCTTCAATGCCGGCCACGTTCTGACCATTTGTATTACGGCCGAAGCTGACGACGTTCAAATAAGCAGACATAATTTCCTGTTTGGATAATGATTTTTCGACGCGGAATGATAGCAGCATTTCCTTAGCTTTTCGTTCGAATGAAGTCTCGTTGGACAGCAGCTGGTTTTTTATGAGCTGCTGAGTCAGCGTACTGCCGCCGGAGCTGGTGCTGGACCCGAGAATCTCCTGTGCTGAAGCCCGGATAAATGCTTTCGGCACAATGCCGTTATGCTTATAGAAATATTCATCTTCTGTCGCCACGAGTGCATCGACAACATGCGGATTAATCTGTTGATAATTGACGACTTGCCGCTGGGTATCGGCATTCAAGCTGCCGAGTGACTGTCCAGTGCCGAAATAAACAGTAGTGCTCTCAGCCATCTGGTTCAGTGCTTTCTTGAGTGCGGCATCGCTCTCAACAGGCTGATCTTTGACGAGCGCTGCGAAGTAGCCGGTACCGAATCCTGCCAGCAGAGCAATCAGCAGAATGGACACAATGAGAAAGAAGAACAAGATATTTGAAAAAGTATGATAGATCGTATGAAAAACTACATAAGGCGTCCATTCGATGGAACTCAGCCTTTTCTTAGCGTGAGCATATGTATTCTTGCTATAAGAAGAGAAGCGATTGTTTTTTGCCATTATTAACCTCCCGGAATATTTCCAGTATATCATAACAAGTAACTTGACGTAGCTGAAATGAAACATTAAACTGTTATCATAATTATATAATGTTCAGACTAAAGGACAAGTAATAAATGAAGATTATCCGAAGAGAGTCAGTGGTGCTGTGAACTGATGAAATCTCATTTATGAATACACCTGGCATAAAGTCTGACGGACGATGACCGTCTCATCGAATAAGTGATGAGCAATCATAAGTATGGTGGTACCGTGCAGTCAAGCACCCTTACGTTTCGGCGTAGGGGTGCTTTTTATTTTTATCATAACAAGGAGGATTATATATGAACGCATTATTAGAAGATTTACGCTGGAGAGGGTTAATTTATCAGGAGACACATCCAGAAGCCATGGAAGAACTGTTGAACAAGGAATCTGTTAGTCTATACTGCGGGGCTGACCCGACAGCGGACAGCCTGCATATCGGTCATCTACTGCCCTTTTTAACGTTAAAGAGATTTCAGCAGCACGGACACCGTCCGGTTGTACTGATCGGCGGCGGTACAGGGATGATCGGTGATCCGTCCGGCCGTTCAGACGAACGTGTGCTGCAGACACCTGAAATGGTGCAGCAGAACGTTGACGGCATTAACAGACAGATGGAGCAGCTGTTTGATTTTACTGGAGGGAACAGTGCGGTCCGCGTGAACAATAAAGACTGGCTCGGTCAGATTGACCTGCTGACATTTCTCCGCGACTACGGTAAACATGTCGGTGTCAACTACATGCTTGCTAAAGACAGTATTCAGTCACGTCTTGAAGGGGGTATTTCCTATACTGAATTCACTTATACCATTCTTCAGGCAATCGACTTCGGTCATCTGAACAAAGAGCATAACGTGAAGCTGCAGATCGGCGGCTCTGACCAGTGGGGTAATATTACATCTGGAATTGAACTGATGCGCCGCATGTACGGCGAAGTTGAAGCATACGGGATGACCATTCCGCTCGTCACAAAATCTGACGGCAAAAAGTTCGGGAAATCTGAAAGCGGTGCAGTATGGCTTGATAGAACAAAGACATCTCCTTATGAGTTCTACCAGTTCTGGATCAACACACCGGATGCGGATGTCATTAAATACTTGAAGTACTTCACATTCTTATCTCACGACGAAATTGATGCACTTGAGCAATCAGTCGAACAGGAACCGCATCTACGTCTTGCCCAAAGAAAACTTGCTGAAGAAGTGACGAAGCTTGTCCACGATGAAGCAGCGCTCTCGGACGCTGTGCGTATTACAGAGGCGTTATTCAAAGGAGACTTAGCTGCACTGTCTGCTGCGGAAATCCGTGAAGGGTTCAAAGATGTGCCGCAGTCGACGGTTACAGCAGCGGCAGACTTAGTTGAGCTGCTTGTAGAAGCAGGCATCTCACCGAGTAAACGTCAGGCGCGGGAAGACATTACAAACGGTGCCATTTCAATCAACGGCGAGAAGCAGACAGATGTCAGCTATGAAGTCGGCGACAGTGATAAGATTGATGACGAGTTCATGATTATCCGCCGCGGTAAGAAGAAATATTTCATGGTGACTTTTAATTAGTGAGAAGACTGGTTACTGCCAGTCTTTTTTGGGTAGTGAGTATTAATGTAGAACATTAAATATAAAGGAGTAACAATATGAGAAAACTTTTATTACCTATTATTGCGATTGCTGCAGTCCTGCTTGTGCTCGGCAGTATGCTGATCGGGCCTTATAACAGACTGGTGGATTTAAACCAGGATGTGGATAAGGCAGAATCGGATATCGATGTTAACTTGCAGCGCCGTCTGGATCTGATTCCTAACCTTGTAGAAACAGTGAAAGGTTACGCGAAGCATGAAGAAGATGTCTTCAAATCAGTGGCAGATGCCCGCTCTAAATTAGCAGGAGCTACTCAAAATGGTACGATTAAAGAAAAATCTGAAGCCAATGCTGAGATGACTTCTGCATTAGGCCGTCTGATTGCTATCAGTGAAGCTTATCCTGAACTGAAAGCTGATACACAGTTCACAGGACTGCGTGATGAACTTGCAGGTACTGAGAACCGTATCGCTGTTTCACGTCGTGACTACAATGATAAGGCGACAGAATACAACAAAGTCGTCAAACGTTTCCCGGGAAGTATTGTCGCTGGTCTGACAGGTTTCAGAGAACGAGATCTCTTTAAATCAGACAGTGCTGCACAAAATGCACCGGACGTTAATTTTGATACAAACAGTAAGGATAGCAATTAATGAACAAAATCGCGTTAATCTTCGCGATTATCGTCAGTGCTTTGTTACCGCTGAATGAGGCGAGTGCAGCTGAACCTCTGCCTAAGCTTAAGCAGCCTGTGTACACTCAGGACAATGCCTCATTGTTGTCCGGTACACAAGTTTCAGAAATCAATGAGCTGGGTAATCGGCTGGAACAAGGGACGACTGCAGAAATACTTTTAATGACAATGCCGTCCATCGGTCAGGAAAACCGTGCTGACTACGCACTAAGAGCAGGGCGTGAATACGGTGTCGGACAGAAGGACAAAAACAACGGAATTGTCATTCTGCTGAATCTGGACAATGGCAATGAATTTAGAAACCGTGGTATCGAAGTGCAGGTAGGTTATGGGCTTGAAGGTGTGCTGAATGATGCTAAAGTCGGGGCGCTGATTGACAAGTACGCGATGCCTGATCTGCGCCAGGCGGTGGCACTCGACCCAAAAGGTGAAAGTGCTGAAGCTAAACAGCTGTATGGTCAGGCAATGACTAAGCTGTACAAAGCTGTATGGCAGGAAATTGCTGATTCATACGGCTATGATGGCAGTAAGTTTACGCGGGAACAACCGATGCAGACAACAAGTTCCGGCCATTCATTCAGTGTCTTTCAGATTTTGATTACATTGTTCTTTCTTTACTTGATCTTCTCCATTTTCTTTAGAGGAGGCGGCGGCGGCGGTCGAGGCGGCCGTAGACGAGGCGGTATCGGACCAGTTATTTTCTTCCCGACAGGCGGCGGCTTTGGCGGTGGATTCTCGTCAGGAGGATTCGGCGATGGCGGCTTCGGCGGTGGAGGCTTTGGCGGTGGCGGCTTCGGCGGCGGCGGCGCAGGACGCGGCTTCTAATCACAACACAAAAACGGAAATCCAACATGGATTTCCGTTTTTGTGTTGTGATTAGTTTGTCTGATCTTTTGTGCTGCGGAGCATCAGTTCCACATCTTTAGTATGGCCGCCTCTCACAATCGTGAACTTCACTGTATCTCCTGACTTCTTATTCTGATAAATATAGGATTTAAGTTCACTGTCAGAAGCAACAGCTTGATTATCCACTTTTGTGATTAAATCGCCTTCATTGAATACTTTTCCTGCGTAGTCATCTGTCTGAGCGACGATGACGCCTTTATTGGAGCTGATACCCATCTCCTGCAAGTACTGCGTCGGAATAGAGTCAGCACTCGTTAAGGCAAGACCCATGTATGGTCTGATGACTTTACCGTTTTTGACGATTTGTTTGATGATGGTTTTGACATCGTTCGCTGGAATGGCGAAGCCGATACCTTCTACTTCTGTGGAAGAAATTTTCATTGAATTGATGCCGATTAATTGCCCTTTTGTATTAAGCAGAGCGCCCCCTGAATTACCGGGATTAATGGCTGCGTCTGTCTGAATCGCTTTAACAGATGACGTTCCGGCAGAAGTCGAGACGTCCATTGTCCGTTCCTTAGCGCTGACAATCCCTTCGGTCACACTATTCGCGAAATCAAGACCGAGCGGATTACCGATGGCATACACTGTATCTCCGGTTCTAATACTGGATGAGTCGCCGAACGGAACAGGCGTTATATGAAGATTGCCTTTCACTTTCAGCACGGCAATATCTGTCAGGGCATCTGTACCGATCAGCTCTGCATCATACTGTTTTCCCGTTGACAGCTGGACTTTAATGTCAGAAGCGCCTTCTACAACGTGATTATTTGTCACAATATAGGACACATTGTCAGCGGCCTGATAAATGACACCTGACCCTGTCCCAGTCTCTTCTTCTGTGCTCTGTGAAGGACTGAACGGGTTACTGCTTGCTTTTTGCATATTGATGACCCCGACAATTGCCGGTGAGATCTTATCGATGGTATCAGCGAAACTGCTGTTCGCTGATGTTTTTGATAAATTATAATCTTTACTGTTAGTAGTCGTGACAGTGCCGCCATTATTTGACGTATGATTGATAAAAGGCAGCTGCATCGCACCTATCGTCAGAGCAGAGCCGAGGACGCCGCCGAGCAGTGCCTGTGGAAAGGCGCTTTTACGTTTTACGGGCTGCTGTGCATAGGGCGCTGTATACTGCTGTTCATGCTCTTCAAAGTTTGACATAAAAAAGACCTCCTGCATTACTGTTTTTATAATGAGTGTTATTATTATTTTTATCATTTAATTATGAAAATAAAATGAAAATTATCTAAAAGTATCAGTTGACTTACTTGCTGCTATGGTAAAATAGAGTCGTAGCTATAGATTTCTAAAATAGAGGTGTCAATCATGTATAAACCGATAGCAACGCTCTTATATTTAGTCCTGAAAGTACTGCTTCGCAAAGTGAAAATCATTGACAAGAAAAATCTGCCGGCGGATTCCCGCTATGTAGTGACGTGCACACATACGAGCATGGTGGAAATCGTTATTCTTGCTATAGCCGTTTATCCAAATGAGATCAATTATATGGCGAAGCAGGAGCTGTTCAAGAATAAGTTTCTGAAATGGTTTTTCACGAATACGAATGCCTTTCCTGTGAACCGTGACAACCCGGGGCCGTCAACGTTGAAAATCCCTGTGAAACTGCTGAATCAAGGAAAGACTATCGGGATGTTTCCAGCAGGATCACGACAAGCCGGCGCACCAGTGAAACGCGGCGCCGCTACTATTGCTGTACTCGGCAAAGCACCAATCGTTCCGGCGAGCTATAAAGGTGTGTCCACATTCAAAGAATTATTTAAGCGGGGGACTAAAACATTTATCAAGTTTGGTCAGCCTATCCATCCGCAAGATTATTTAGCGGACTATAAAAAAAGTGAAGCCATTGATATGATCACTGCTGAACTTGAGATGAGAATGAACCAGCTGAGCCTTGATCTTGAAAATAAGAACTAACGAATAACAGCACCGGATTGATCAATCCGGTGCTGTTATTTAATGTGCCTTCATTACGATTGTCTCTGTGTACTCATCCGGATAAATAAATTCTAACTTGATGACGTGTTGTCTATTCGTTTTCTTTGCTACAGCTTTTGACTGGTCTCTGTATAAATTCAAACAACTGCTTTTTTCTTTTTCATCTATCAGCTGGAATCTTGTGTCGTTAACATATGAAGTCGGATGAGATGCTTTTAGTAAGATAGTTGGCATCATGCCCACCCCTTTTGTATTTGGTTTAAGTATCTTTTTTATACTAGTACCTTTTTTTCGGAGAAGTTAAACATCAGAGGGCATAAAGATTTATTTTTTTAGCTTAATGTCAGACAAAAATGACATCATATATATTAAATATTCTGAATATATAGTATAATTCATCAAAAAGGGGAAAATGAATGAGTGATGGCCTGAATCAGCAGAGACATACAGATGTAAACCATTTCATCTCTCAAATGACAGATGTCAAAAGAAAAAAAGATGCCTATCAACTGCTTAAAATATTTGAACAGGCGTCTGGTTTTGAACCGAGAATGTGGGGTCCGTCAATGGTAGGTTTCGGTAAATACCACTATATGATTGAAGAAAAGTTTGAAGGGGATGCTCCTCTTGTAGCCTTCGCATTAAAAAAAACGAAAATCAATCTTTATTTGGCCGCTGTGAACAGTAAAGGTGGAAAACAGCTGAAACAGCTCGGTAAATATAGAAGGGGAAAATCATGCCTTTATATAAAGGAAGTCAATGATATTGATGAAGAAGTGCTGCATGACCTCATTCTCGCGTCCATTCAATATTTAACTACTGCCTACGAGCCGAAAAAATGAGACAAGTGCTTAAGCACTTGTCTCATTTGTTGACTGTTCCTGGTCAGCTTCTGAAGTAAAAAGACTGGTTTCAAGATCGAGCAGTTTATTATAAGCCGCTTGATCGATATTTTCTAAACTCAGCTTTTTTGCTGCCAGATCAGTAATAGTATCTATTTCGATACCTGTGGCTGTCGCGATTTGATATGCAGTAAGTTTGCCACTAAATAAATGTTTGAGGCATCTCAATATTATCACCCTTAATTTTATAATAATGTGAATTATAGAGCAATAACCTACGAAAGCATATTTATGGTTAAATTGATATAATTGATTAATTAAAGTGTATCATGACTGATAGTCAATTACAAGATAGTAAAAATATTTATATGCATTTTCCAATTACATGTATATATGAATAGAAAATATTCTATTATCGGCTGCAACTCTTGACGCATTCCGCTGCCGGTTTCTTCATTCGATATTCACGGTGCTAATACAATACCTCATTAAAGAAAGCGCTTTCTTCATTGAAACTGTCTGTGTCAGTGCGTATAATCTGTGTTGTAGTGACCAATCAGCAAAGGGGAATTTTATGATGGAATTATTATTGACTGGAGAGCATTTAACTATTGATCAGGTGCGTCAGTTTATTGCAGATAAGGGGTCTGTAATTGTTGCTGATGAAGCTGTCGAGCGCGTCAAAGTGAGCCGGAAAATCGTCGAACGGATTATCAATGAACGTGAAACCATTTATGGTATTACAACAGGATTTGGTTTATTTAGTGATGTATTGATCGAGGAGACACAGTATAATCAGCTGCAAGTGAATCTGATCCGGTCGCATGCCTGTGGTGTCGGTAAACCATTCTCGCAGGATGTAGCCCTTGTGATGATGATACTGCGTCTGAACACGATGCTGAAAGGCCATTCCGGTGTGACTGCAGAACTTGTCGAGCAGCTGGTATTCTTTATTAACCAACGCATTATTCCGGTCATTCCGGGCCAGGGCTCACTCGGTGCGTCCGGTGACCTGGCACCATTATCTCACTTGGCACTGGCACTGATCGGTGAAGGACGTGTCTATTATCAAGGTGAAGAAACAGACAGTGCAGCTGTCCTCGTGCAGCTGGAGCGTCCGGCACTGAAGCTGCAGGCGAAAGAAGGGCTCGCCTTGATCAACGGCACGCAGGCGATGACAGCTCAGGGCGTTATCAGTTACATAGAAGCAGAAAGCATCGGTTACCAGGCAGAATGGATTGCGGCACTGACTCATCAGGCACTGAACGGTATTACGGATGCGTATCATGAGAATGTCCACATCGTGCGTAATTCTCAAGAGCAGACAGCAGTAGCGGCAAGAATGCTTGACTGGCTGGAAGGCTCAAAACTTACAACAAGACAAGGTGAAGTACGTGTCCAGGATGCTTATTCACTGCGCTGCATCCCGCAGATTCATGGGGCGAGCTTCCAAGTGTTCCGCCATGTTAAAGAAGTCCTTGAAAAAGAGATGAATGCGGCAAATGATAATCCACTGATTTTTGATCAGAATGATGAGACATTAGTGATCTCAGGCGGCAACTTCCACGGTCAGCCGGTCGCATTTGCGCTTGATTATTTGAAGCTCGGTATCAGCGAACTGGCCAGCGTCTCTGAACGGCGGATTGAACGGTTAGTCAATCCGCAGCTGAACGGTGGTCTGCCGGCATTTTTAAGCCCGGAACCCGGACTTCAGAGCGGTATGATGATTATGCAGTATGCGGCAGCAAGCCTTGTCTCTGAGAACAAGACACTCGCGCATCCGGCAAGCGTTGATTCTATTCCATCTTCAGCCAACCAGGAAGACCACGTATCAATGGGCACTATTGCATCACGTCATGGTTATATGATGCTTGAGAATACGCGTAACGTTCTTGCGATTGAATGTATCATCGCGCTGCAGGCAGCCGAACTGAAAGGTGCAGACCGACTGTCGCTGAAGACGAAGAAGAAGTTTGACGAATATAGAGCATTTATTCCGTCTGTCACAGAAGATAGACAGTTTCATAAAGATATAGCAGAAGCGGCAGCTTACTTAAGACAGGACGCTTACAAGGCATAAGTCATCCGGCAGGAACTAACTTTTAGTTCCTGCTTTTATTGTGTAGGATTCATTCTTAATCACTGATATAATCAATATACACTTAATTAAGGGAGGTTTTTTTATGTTTTCATTTTTACAGCGTATCGGCCGCAGTCTGATGCTGCCGGTAGCGGTGCTGCCAGCTGCTGCCTTGCTGCTCGGAATTGGTTACTGGATCGATCCGACCGGTTGGGGCGCGAATAATCCTGTCGCTGGATTCCTGATTAAAGCAGGTTCAGCGATTCTTGATCATTTAGGCATGCTGTTTGCTATCGGGGTTGCACTCGGGATGAGTAAGTCAAAAGACGGTGCAGCCGCCCTTGCCGCAGTCGTCGGCTTTATGGTTGTGACGACCGTGTTGTCCACTGCATCAGTTGCGAACTTGATGGGAATAGCACCTGAGCAAGTAAACAAGGGGTTTGAGAAAATTGACAATGTCTTTGTCGGTATTCTTGTCGGATTAATTGCAGCATGGACATTTAACAAGTTCCATCAGACAGAGCTGCCCGCTGCTCTTGCATTCTTCAGCGGCAGACGACTTGTCCCTATTTTAGTATCGTTTTTTGCGATGCTGCTATCATTAGTGCTGCTATTTGTATGGCCGTTTGTATTCGGTGCGTTAGTCAGTTTCGGTGAATGGATGTTAGGACTCGGGGCAGTAGGTGCCGGATTATTCGGTTTCTTCAATCGGCTGCTCATTCCAGTCGGTCTTCACCATGCTTTGAACACAGTGTTCTGGTTTGACGTCGCCGGGATTGATGATATTAAGAAATTCCAGAGCAAAGATGCTGTTAAAGGTGTTACCGGCATGTATCAGGCTGGTTTCTTCCCAGTCATGATGTTCGGGGTGCCAGGTGCAGCTCTTGCGATGTATCATTCAGCGAAGTCAGCACGCAAAAAAGCGGTTGCCGGTATTTTTCTTGCAGGTGCAGTATCCGCGTTCCTGACAGGTGTGACTGAGCCGGTTGAGTTCGCCTTTATGTTTGTTGCCCCCGCACTGTACTTCGTTCATGCCGTGCTGACAGGGCTGTCAATGTTCATTGCAGCGTCGTTCCACTGGACAGCGGGCTTCGGATTCAGCGCAGGATTCATTGACTATCTGTTATCTTTAAAAAATCCTAATGCGAACCATCCATTGATGTTACTAGTGCTCGGCGTCATCTACTTTGCGCTGTACTATATTATTTTCCGCTTTGCTATTAAAGTGCTTGATATTAAGACACCTGGCCGCGAAAGTGACGAAGAGATTGCCGCTATGGCGTTAAGTGAAGGTGACGAAGTAGGGCCAGCTGATGAAGTGACCGCTGATAACTTATCTTCCAATAAATACGATGCTTTAGCGCAGCGTGTTATTCAAGGCGTAGGCGGCCCGTCAAACATCGAGCATATGACGAACTGTGCGACGCGTCTTAGGTTTGAACTGAAGAATAATCGACTGGTTGATGAGCAGCTGCTGAAGCAGGCTGGATCAGCCGGTGTCATTAAAACTGGACAGAAGAATGCTCAAGTAATTATTGGCACTCATGTTCAGCAGGTGGCCGATGCTGTCGAGCATCATTTAAAATAAAAAATAAAAAAGCTGGAATCTAATGATTCCAGCCTTTTTATTTTTTAGCGAAGCTTTCGTAATATTTGCGTCCTTTTTCGTAATCCAGACGGTTCTCCCAGCGCGCGATGACTAATGTTGATAATGAGTTACCGACCACGTTGACGACGGTACGCATCATATCAAGTATTCTGTCGATCCCGATGATAAGCGCGAGTCCTTCTGGATGGATATTCATCGCTGTCAGTGTCGTGATCAGGACGACGATGGATGTTCCTGGTACAGCAGCCATCCCTTTAGATGTCAGCATCAATGTGAATAACAGTACTAACTGCTGTGTGATGGACAAGTGGACACCATACATCTGCGCAATGAACAGTGCTGCGATTGACTGGTACAGCGCTGAGCCGTCCAGGTTGAATGTATATCCCGTCGGCACGACGAAAGAAACGATTTCTTTCGGTGCCCCGAATTTCTCCATCTTATCCATAATAACAGGCAGTACCGTCTCTGAACTTGAAGTAGAGAAGGCCAGCAGTAATTCATCCTTCAGAATTCTCAGCAAGTGGAAGATGTTGATCTTACATATCGCTGCCACACCGCCCAGCACGACGATGATGAAGAAGACCATCGAGCCTCCGACGACAAGTGCCAGCTTCATCAATGGAATTAATGCGCCGAGGCCGAAGTTGATGACCGTGACACAGATAAAAGCGAATACACCGATCGGCGCGTATTTCATGATTTGATTGGTCATCCAGAAGATGATGTCAAGAAATCCTTCAAAGAAAGCTTTGACAGGTTCTCCTTTTTTGCCGATCGCTGCTAAGCCGAGACCGAAAAATACTGAAAAGAAAATAACCGGCAGTAACTGTCCTTCAGCCATTGACTGCATGATGTTCGTCGGGATAATGCCGACAATTGTATCAATGATATGGTTACCATAAGTGGAGTGTGCAGCCGCTTCCGCATTCGTCGTATATTTTGATACGTCGCCTTTAGGCAGCTTTGAAGCATCGATGCCGGCACCTGGTTTAAAGATGTTGGCAAAAATAATACCAAGTCCGATGGCAATCGTTGTGATCACTTCAAAGTACAGCAGTGTCTTCCAGCCATAGCGACCGACAGTTTTCATATCGCCCGCACCTGCAATAGAAATTACAAGTGAAGCAAAGACGATAGGTACAACAATCATTTTGATCAGGTGAAGGAAAATATCACCAAACGGCTGTATATAGTTGACTAAATCTGTGCGTCCGTGTAATAGTGCACCCACTACTACCCCAAGTATCAGTGCAATTAAAATTTGAGTAGGGAGGCTGATACCTCTTCTACGTTTTGGTTTTTGAATTTGTGTTACTGAACTCATTTCATCCCTCTTTTCTCCGTATTTTTTCATAATATTGCTTTTATTCTTTAAAGTCAATCAGATTTTAATGCCGACGAATTGACTGCAGAGAATAGCTGACATAAATTTGATATGAGTATGATACAAAACAGCGGACTGCATAGACGCAGTCCGCTGTTCTCATGATTCTTCGATAAAGTTAATTGTAATATCATCTATGATGACATCGACATTGCCGGCCAGTGCCCGGGTGATCATGCAGCTGGCTTCTGACTTGTGAACGAATCTTGTGATTAAGCTCCGCCTGTCTTCTGGCGCAGTCGTATCGATAGTGACGTCATAATGAATCGCTTCATAAGTGAATACACCGTCTGTGACATCGACGACTGCTGTCGACTTGACATTCAGATCAGCAAGCGTTAAGCCATGCCGTTTAAACATGACAGAAAGCGTAATGATGAAGCATGTGGTGGCAGCACCGAGCAGCAGTTCATCAGGATTAGTCCCGACATCAGCACCGCCCATCGCACCTGGAATCGATATTTGAGTGTTTAAGTTATCAGTCGTCAGCCGGCCGGCTGCTTCGTAGCCGCCGGTAAACTGTGCATGACCGTTAAATCTATGTTTCATGTCCGTCTCCTTCAAGTGTTTTTAATCAGCATGAAGCAAATAAGCCAGAATTTCAACTCATTAAATCTTCTATCTTCTAAATAGGAAGAAAACACTTTTAATGTCATCAGTGCAAACAAAAAAACCTCCAGAATATTCTGGAGGTTTAATTTTATTAACGTGAGTAGTACTCGACGATTAACTGTTCGTTGATTTCAGCAGATAATTCAGAACGTTCTGGTGTACGTACGAATGTACCTTCTAAAGTATCAGCGTTGAAAGTTAAGTAGTCAGGTACGTGGTTAGATAACTCGACTGATTCAGCGATAATATCTAATTTTTGTGATTTTTCACGGACTGTGATTACTTGACCAGCTTTTAATGTGTAAGATGGAATATCTACACGTTTGCCGTCTACTAAGATGTGACCGTGGTTAACTAACTGACGGGCTTGACGACGTGTACGCGCTAAACCTAGCTGATAAACAACTGCGTCTAAACGGGAAGCTAACAATGCCATGAAGTTAGCACCGTGAATACCTTTCATTTTGCCGGCACGATCAAAGATTGTGCGGAATTGACGTTCGTTGATACCGTACATGTAACGAAGTTTTTGTTTCTCCTGTAATTGAAGACCGTACTCAGATAATTTTTTACGTTGGTTAGGACCGTGTTGTCCTGGTGCGTAAGGGCGTCTTTCGAGTTCCTTGCCAGTGCCGCTTAATGAGATACCTAAACGACGAGATTTTTTCCAAGTTGAACCTGTAAAACGAGCCATAAGTTGACTCCTCCTTTTGTTTTTTTCGCGAAAAACAAAAATAATGATAAATGCTCGAGGCCGATATAGTGTCTTTCCGTGCCTTCGCCTGTTAGCTTTGGTTACGCAGCACGCCAGCTATGGGGACACCATAGAGCGTCTCAATATTTATCCGCTACTCTCGTTTATTCACATTCGTCTATTATATAGAGGATAGTTATGAATGTCAATAAGTATATAGTGAGTGAGTTATGAGCGATAAAACACAAATATCGGTCGTAACTTCCCGAACCCACTCCTCACGGTACCGGCACTTGTTATGCGGCTGTCTTGAGATGCTGCTCAAGGACACTTACAAATTCAAGCAGCCCTGCCTCATCTTCTGCTGTAAATCTGTCTGCTATCGGTGCATCAATGTCCAGTACACCGAACACTTCGCCGTCCACGTGAACTGGAATGACGATCTCTGATTTTGAGTTGGCATCGCATGCAATGTGTCCAGGGAATGTATGGACATCAGCTACGCGCATCACTTTGTCCTCACTGACGGCAGTACCACAGACACCGCGGCCGAGTGGTATAGTAACGCAGGCAGGAAGTCCCTGGAACGGTCCGAGCTGCAGCTGACCGTTTTTCATCGTATAAAATCCCACCCAGTTAACGTTGTCGAGAAAGTAGTTAAGCAGACTGCTGGCATTAGCTAAGTGGCTGATAATGTCATCTTCACCTGCAAGCAGATGATCAAGCGCTGTATTTAGAGCTTTATAATCTTGAAGCTGACCTGGCTGAAACATATATAAACACCTCTTCTATGTTGGATAGTCCTATTTTAATCATTTGCTATATTTTTCACAAGAAAATGTTTTTTGAGGCCCTTTTTTAAGTTATAATATAATTTAACAGGTTGGAGGGAAGATTATTTATGACATTATATATCATCGTGCTGGTTGTTATACTGCTGCTTATTGCTGTCGGTATTTTATTTTATAAACGTAATCAGAAACGCGCTGCTCTCGAACAAGTGGAAGCGCGTAAAGAGGAAGTAAAGGCGCTGCCTTTTCAGGATCAGCTGGTGAAAGTGAAACAACTGACTGTTAAAGGTGAAGCAGGCATGCGCTTTGAAAAATGGAAACGTGAATGGCAGACCGTTCTGACTGAAGATATTAAAGCTGTAGAATTGACAATCAATGATGCAGATGAAGCACTTGATAAATTTAAATTTTCTCTGAGCGAGGACAAAGTAAACGAAAGTCATCAAATTCTTGATCAGATTGAGAAGAAATATAGCAATGTGACCACTGATATTTCGAGCTATGTAGGCGGCGCGAAAGCAGATCAGATGAAATATGAGGACTGCCGGACGATTTACCGCGAAGCTAAGCGGGATGTCCTTGCTAACCGTCATCAATACGGCGAAGCTGCAAAACCACTGGAAGATAATATCGAATTATTTGCGCCGCGCATTGAAGAGTATGTGCAGTACGCTAATGAAGGAAACTACGACACAGCGCATCTGCAGATTACAGAACTTCACGAGCAGATGACGCGTCTGAAAGAAGATATGGATGAGATTCCGCTGCTGATCCGTGATGTCCAGAAAGAACTGCCGGGCCAGTTCCAGGATGTCCGGTACGGCTGCCGCGACTTAAAAGTTGAAGGTTACAACCTTGATCACGTCAAAGTAGACAGCAGTCTGCAGACATTAAAAGGTAAACTTAATCTCGTAGAACCATTGATTGCAAGACTGCAGCTGGATGAAGCTGAGGAACTGATCGGTGAAATCAATACGGCACTTGATGAAATGCTGGAACTCGTTGAAATAGAAGTGAAAGCGAAAAATAACGTTGAAAAATCGCGGGAAATCATCACTGATGAGTTGTTCTATGCAAAAGATATGAACTATACACTGCGCACTGAAATAGAGTACGTGAAAGAAAACTATCATATTAATGAAGAAGATATCCAGAAAGTCAGACAGTACGATAATGAAATCCAAAGTCTGATCGGCATTTATGACGAAATACTCAGTGAGATGGCGAAGTCTGCCGTCCGCTATTCTGAAGTGGAAGATAATCTTCAGTACATTAAAGATCATGTCGCTGTCATCAACGACAATCAGGAGAAGATTCAGCATCACTTGACGGCGCTGCGCGAATACGAGCGTGAAGCACAGCAGCATACGCTGAAGATCCAGAGCCGGAAAGAAGAAGTGTTCCGTCGCTTGCTGGCATCCAACCTTTCAAGTGTGCCGGAACGGTTCATTATCATGAAGAATGAAATTGATGTGGAGACACGTGAAGTGCACGGCTTGTTCAATAAACGTCCGATGAACGTCGAGTACGTTCGTGACAAAGTGAACAAAGTGCTGGTGGCGATGAATACGTTTGAACAGGAAGCGTTTGATGTACTGGATAATGCAAGATATGCAGAAGCGTTGATACAATACGGCAACCGCTACAGAAAAGACCGTTCTGATGTCAACAAAGACCTCAATGAAGCCGAGCGTCTGTTCAGCAACAACCGCTATAAACGTGCGGTAGAAATCGCAGAAGCCGCCATTGAACGTGTGGAACCCGGTGCTACTGAAAAAATTGAGCAGCGTGTCCATCAACTGAATGACTGACCTATCAAAAGAACTTCGGATGAGTACTTCATCCGGAGTTTTTCCGTTGAAGTCGTAAGAGTTTTCGGAGTATGACTAAATATATCCGGGGTTCTATTTTTATGGTATAGTATTACAATATTGAAGAGGTGACGTATGATATATTTCGATAATTGTGCGACGACAAAGCCCGACGCGGCGGTTTTGTCCGCATTCATAAAGATTAATGAAACATTTTATTTCAATGCGGCAAGTCCGCATGAGAAAGGGCTCGAGACGAATCAGCTGCAGGAGGAAGCGCGCAGCCAGATCAAAAATATTTTGAAGCTCGATCAGCAGAGCATCGTTTTTACGAGCGGTGCGACTGAATCCAATAACATGGCATTGACGGGTATGGCACGGGCGAAGAAAGCATTCGGCCGGACGATCATTACGACGGAAATTGAGCATCCATCTGTACTGGAGACCATTCGGGGACTTGAACAGGAAGGGTTTGCGGTGAAGTATGTGAAGTTCAAAGAAGATGGTGCCTTTGATATGGACCACTTCAGAGGACTGCTGTCGCCGGACGTCATATTGGTATCTGTCATGCATGTCAATAACGTGATGGGAGCTGTATTGCCGGTCGCTGAAATCGCTGAAGTATTGAAGCGTTATCCGAAGGTCCATTTCCATGTGGACTGCGTGCAGTCATTCGGGAAAGTGCCGCTTGTCATCGACGGCGTGCACAGCTTCAGTCTGAGCGGCCATAAGTTTCATGGCCTGAAAGGACAGGGGCTGCTTGTTGTCAATCAGCTGCGTAATCTGGCGCAGACGGTGTACGGCGGCGGCCAGGAGTACGGTTTCCGGTCAGGGACGTCGAATGTGGCTGCTAACGTCACATTGAGCAAAGCGATGCGGCTGGCGATGGAAGAGATGGAGATGCAGCGTGCAAGGCTCTATCAGTTCAAGCAGGAGATTGAAAGCTTCGTCAAGCAGTATCCCGGCATTCAGCTGAACTCTCAGGCAGGCGGCGCACCGCACATTGTCAATTTCTCATTCGTCGGCATTAAAGGTGAAGTGATTGTCAATGCCTTCAGCAGGCGCGGCATTATGATCTCGACGACAAGTGCCTGCTCATCGAAACGGGCGAAGCTGAACGAGACGTTGACAGCGCTTCATGTGGATGAAGCGACGATTACCGGCAGTGTCAGACTGTCACTGTCAAAATATAATACAGTAGAAGAAATTGAGGCGTTCAAAGAGGCGTTCAAAGAAATATACAGTGAAGTAGAGGAGTTATTAAATAAATGAATTATAACAGAGTATTAGTGCGTTACGGTGAACTGACATTGAAAACAGGGAACCGTCATCAGTTCATCAGCCAGCTGAAAGGCAACGTGAAGTATGCGTTAATCCCGCTGACCGGTTACCATGTAATTGCTGAACGCGACCGCATGTTCATCGACCTTGAACCCGGTACAGACATTGAAGAAGTCATGAGCCGGACCGCTCAAGTATTCGGCATTCAGTCGCTCAGCCCGGTTGTGCGCACGACAAAGAATATCACGGATATCATTGAATCAGCGGTCGGCGCAGCGAAAGAGATCGATGAAGCAGGTGCGACATTTAAAGTCGACGTGAAACGTTCAGATAAGCAGTTCCCGTATGATACATTTGAACTGCAGAGCATGCTCGGCGGTGAGATTCTGAAAAACACCGAGCATTTGACAGTGCAGGTGAAAAAACCGGATTACACGGTTCACGTGGAAGTCAGAGCAGAAGGTGTCTACATTTATTCCCGGGTTATTAAAGGGGCAGGCGGACTGCCAGTCGGAACCGGCGGCAAAACACTGCTCATGCTGTCCGGCGGCATTGATTCACCGGTCGCAGGGATTGAAGTGATGAAACGCGGCGTGACGATTGAAGCGATTCATTTCCATTCACCGCCGTTCACCAGTGAAGAAGCGAAGCAGAAAGTCATTGAACTGACCCGTATTATGGCTCAGACGACAGGCGTCATCAAGCTTCACCTTGTACCGTTCACTGACATCCAGAAGACGATCCATAAAGTGATTCCGGAAAACATGACGATGACTTCAACGCGCCGCATGATGCTGAAAATAGCGGAGCAGGTGGCGCATCAGATTGACGCTAAAGCAATAGTCAACGGTGAGAACTTAGGACAGGTCGCGAGCCAGACACTCGGCAGCATGTATGCCATTAACGCCGTCACATCGATGCCGATTCTCCGCCCGCTGCTGACGCTTGATAAAGAGGACATCATCATCAAGGCGCAAGAAATCGGTACATTTGAAACTTCCATCCAGCCGTTTGAAGACTGCTGCACTATCTTTACACCGAAAAATCCGAAGACGAATCCACGGCTCGATAAAATGGAGAAATTCGAAGGGTACTTTGACTTTGAGCCGCTGCTTGCTGAAGCGATTGACAATATTGAAGTCATGACAATCACGAAAGAAAAAGCAGCCGCTGTCTTTAACGACTTGTTATAAGGAGTGAATATAATGCTGACTAACAATGTGGTCATTGCGCATCGCGGTGCATCAGGCTATGCGCCGGAGCACACATTTTCATCGTATGACATGAGTCAGTTCGATATGAAAGCTGATTACATTGAGCTGGACGTTCAAATGACACTGGACGGTGAGATCATCATTATGCATGACGAAACTGTTGAACGGACAAGTGGACTGCCCGGTGTCATCAAAGAAATGACGCTGAAAGAAATCAAGCAGCTGGACGTCGGCAGCTGGTACAACAAGCAGTTCCCTGAGTTGCAGCGCGACTACTTTATAGGCCAGACTATCCCGACGCTTGAAGACGTCATCGGTCGTTACGGTGCAGTCAACTATTATATTGAGACGAAAGCGCCGGAAGTTTATCCGGGCATGGAAGAGCGGCTTGTCGAAGTGCTGGATAAACATGGCCTGCTGTCACTTGAGCGGCTGCAGAACAATCAGACGGTCATCCAGTCGTTCAGCCTGGAGAGTCTGATTAAAGTGCATCATCTTGTACCGGCGATGCCGCTGCTGCTGCTGACTAAAAAAGGGGTGCTGCGTCAGATGACAGACGACGCGCTGCTGAAGATCCATGAGTTCGTCTATGCGGTCGGACCAAGCATTAAAGACCTTGATGCGCCGCTGATCAAACGGATGCACCAGCTGGGATTCCTTGTCTTTCCTTATACATTGAATGAACCGGAAGATATGAAGCAGCTTATTGCTGCCGGTATAGACGGTGCGTTCACTAATTACGCCGACCGGCTGCGGACCGCTTTTAACATGGACAACAGTGAAATATTTGAAGGAAATCAGCCGGAATTATAAAGCGAGCATTTTAATAGAGAGAAATGAGGGACAACTTTGGATTTACACATATTACTCATTGTGATTTTCTTTGGATTTCTAGCCGCGTTTATAGATGCTGTAGTCGGCGGCGGCGGGCTTATCTCGATTCCGGCACTGCTTGCCACGGGAATGAATCCGGCGGTGGCGCTCGGCACGAATAAGCTTGCAAGCTCATTTGGTTCACTGACATCGACTGTCTCTTTCATCCGTTCCGGGAAAGTGGACTTCCATATCGTCGGCAGGCTCTTTCCGGTGTCGTTCATTTTGTCGATCCTTGGTGCATTGACGGCTACTTATCTGCCGCCTGCACTATTGAAACCGATTGTTATCATTATGCTGACTCTCGTCCTGATCTATACGCTGTTCAATAAAGACTGGGGCTCTACGACAACTTATAAGAAGCTCTCACCGGTTAAGTCGGTGCTGTTTATCGTAGTCGTCGCCTTTATCGGCTTTTACGACGGTTTTTTAGGAGGCGGGACAGGGAGTTTTCTGCTGTTCAGTCTGCTGTTGATCGGCTTTGATTTTTTAAGGGCGGCGGGCAATGCCAAATTCCTGAACTTTGCTTCCAACTTAGGTGCAGTTCTGCTTTTCATCTATCTTGGGAAAGTGGATTATGTAGTAGGGCTTGCGATGGGACTGTCGATGGTGGCCGGCAGTTTTGCGGGCAGTCAGTTTGCATTGAACAAAGGCGTCTCCTATGTCAAACTGCTGTTCATCATTGTGACAGTGCTGCTCATCAGTAAAAATGCATGGGACTATATCACCGCTCATTTTTTCCATTAAGCAGAAAACGATTAATCCGGCGGATTAATCGTTTTTTTGTGCTACAGGAAGTTACGCTGTACTTTATGCCAGAACGAATTTTCTTTGATCTTCAATGTTTTAACGACTTTCTCGCTGATCTTAATAGAGATGAAATCTGTATACTGGATAGACAATGCCTCATTATCAAGTCCCATGATCGGGTAGAAGTTGCCTGACTTATCAAGGCTGAGCGTCAGCTCACGGCTGTCACTTAAGACGACCGGGCTGCCGAGTGTCCGGTAGTTATTGTTGTTCAGTGATGCGATTTCAGTCATCTGCATGCTTTTCATCATCGGATCGACGACGGCACCGCCGAGTGACTTGTTGTAGCCCGTCGAACCGGTCGGTGTTGATATCAGCAGACCATCACCACGGAACGTCTCGAAGGGCACGGCATCGATGGAGACATCCATCGTCATTGATTTGATGATGGACGATTTAATGTAGAAGTCGTTCAGACAGTAGTAAGTCATCTCGTTGTTCAAGTTCACTTCAAGCACCGGGTAACGTCTCACTTCAGTGGTCTCGTTTTTCACTGCTGCACGGAGGTTCGATGTATCGTCAATATGGAAGTCAGAATACAAGTATTTCTGGTCGCTTGTCGCGATGCCGACATAGATAGCATCCTGACGGAAATTCGTTTTTCGTACAGCCTGCAGAAACGCACCGTCCCCGCCGATTGATGCGATGATATCAGCGTCATCCGGATGTTCAACCACTTCAAAACCATGTTCAACTGCCAGTTCTGCCACGCTATCTTTCTGTGCGATGACCAGTGGGTCACGTGATGTGAAAAAATAAAACTTATTTCTAGCATTCATGGAAAATTCCCCCTAATGGTTATGATAACGTTTTTCTTTCTGTTATTATTATAGATGTAAATAAAACCATTTGAAAGGAAGATAAGATGAATAAGCGTATCATTGCCCTGCTGATCGCAGCGGCACTCTTTATTTTTGCTGTAGCCTCTTCATTGTTTACGAGCAGCTTTACCTCGAACTTCTCTGATGAACTGAAACAGCTCGGCAGTTCTGATTCACTCGAGGAGACAACGATTTCCGGCACGGATACAGCTCATAAAATTGCACGGGTCGAAGTGAACGGGGTCATCCAGGATACTGGTGAACAGTCATTGTTTTCAGCTGCCTCCTACAATCATCAGCTGATGATGAAAGAACTGGAGAAGATTAAGAACGATTCATCGATTAAAGGGCTGCTGTTAGTGGTCAATTCTCCTGGCGGCGGTGTTTACGAAAGTGCTGAAATACACGATAAGCTGGAACAGATTAAAGCGAAAAATAAGAAAATCTATGTCTCTATGAAAAATGTGGCAGCGTCCGGTGGTTACTATATTTCAACGCCGGCAGACAAAATCTTTGCGTCAAGAGAGACGCTGACAGGCTCGCTTGGCGTCATCATGGAGTCGATGAACTACAAGGAGCTTGCCGATAAATACGGCGTGAAATTCAATGTAATCAAGAGCGGTGCACATAAAGATATCATGAGCCCGACTAAAGAGATGGACGCCTCAGAACGTCAGATTCTGCAGTCGCTTGTCGATGAAAGTTACAGCCAGTTTGTCAAAGTGATCTCAGACGGCAGAAAGATGAGTGCAGCTGACGTTAAGAAACTGGCGGACGGACGGGTTTATTCAGGGCTGCAGGCAGAGAAGAACGGCTTAGTTGATCAGCTCGGTCTGGAAGAAGATGCACTTGCTGCGTTGAAGCAGGAGATGAAGGCAGACAAAGCAGAAGTCATTGAATTTAATCAGCAGGATTCTATTTTCGGGGCTAATCCATTCGCAGCGAAATCATGGCTCTCTAAGTTAACAGGCCAGAGTGAAGTGGATACGATTAAAGAGCTGCTGACAAAACGTCAAGGCGCAGCGCCGATGTATCTTTACGGGGAGTAGGTGATGACGATGAATGAAAAAATGGTTTATGCGTCGCCCCTTGCCGGATTTGAGCAGGACATTATGTACAGCACACATGCCGGCTTCGGCCGAAGATTCATTGCCTATTTAATTGACGGGCTTGTCATCTGGTGCATCAAGCAGATTGTCGTCGACCCGCTCATGACGCTGCTGCATGTGTCCAGTGATTACTGGCTCGTTCCGATATTCAATGCGGGGAACGTTGCTAGTGCTCTCGTCTATTTTTTGTACTTTTTACTGATGACATGGTTTTTCAGAGCGACGATCGGCAAGATGATTCTCGGGCTGAAAGTCATCTCCTACCGTCAGACACCGCTGACGTTCACGCAGGTGGTCGTGCGGGAAGTGTTCGGCAGATACATCAGCAATTTCTTTGTAAATCTGCTCTATCTCGTCGTGCTGTTCAATCCGAGCAGGCAGGGGATCCATGATATGCTGAGCGATACGATTGTCGTCAAAGAAGAGCAGGAGCGGCTGCGCGACCGGCTGACACAGGCACAGCGGGCGGAGAACTGACAGCACTACAGCCGTTATTATTCCGGCGCATCAGTCAAAATAGTTCGCTTTCAACACATTTCATGTTAAATTAAAGACGACTAATATTTCAGGAGGAACTTGTAATGACTCAAATCACATTTAAAGATTCACCGATCACATTGCTTGGAGAACAAGTAACCGAAGGAACAACAGCACCTGACTTTTCAGTGCTCGCAAACGATTTATCGGTGCGCACGTTAGCTGACTTTGAAGGCAAGAAGAAATTAATCAACGTCGTCCCTTCTCTTGATACAGGCGTATGTGACCAGCAGACAAGACGTTTCAACGAAGAAGCGTCCGGCATCGATAATGCAGTGGTCATCACAATTTCTGCAGACTTACCATTTGCACAGAAAAGATGGTGTGCAGCACACGGTCTTGATAATGTCGTGACATTGAGCGATCACAAAGATTTGGCGTTCGGTACTGCTTATGGTGTCGTCATGGAAGAGCTGCGCTTACTTGCGCGTTCAGTATTTGTTCTTGATACAGACAACAAAGTGGTCTATACAGAAGTCGTCTCTGAAGGAACGAACCATCCGGACTACGATAAAGCACTGGACGCTTTGAAATCAATTTAATCATGCTGCCCTTACTGAGGGCAGTTTTTATTTGAAAGGAAATATGACTTTATGATTGAGAAATTGTTTGAAAGACTTGATAAGAAAGCAAAAGAACTACAGCTCGAAAATGGGCACAGCTTTATTGAAAATCTCGGCTTAAGTATGGAAGAGCTCTATATGAATGACCGGGCCCTCCTCGAACAGAGCACAACAGTGGAACGTCGTAAAGCATTCCAGTTCGCTTATTTAAGTATGCTGAAAGAAGAGATGATCCAGCCGAATCATCAGATGACGCCTGACAGCATCGGTTACTTGGTGAGTTATCTCGTCCGCATGTTCATGGGTGATGATGAACAGGCGGAACTTCTGGATATGACCAGTGGAACCGGCCATTTATCAGCGACAGTGCATGAGCAGAATCCGGACAAGAAATTCACGCATTATCTTGTAGAAGTGGACCCGGTGCTCGCGAGGCTCAGCGTCCACTTGTCGAACTTCCTGGAGATTCCGTTCAATGTCTACCCGCAGGACGCCATCATGCCGCTTGCTGTCAGTGACATGGATCTCATTATCGGCGATCTGCCGGTCGGATATTATCCGGTGGACGAGCGCAGCCATCAGATGACACTCGGATTTGAAGAGGGCCACAGCTTCTCCCATCATCTGCTGATAGAGCAGGCAGTCCATGCACTGAAGCCGGGCGGACTGGCATTTCTCGTTGTACCGAGTCAGCTGTTTGAGCATGATAATGTGCAACAGCTTCAAAAATTTATTGCAACAGAGACCATTATGCAGGCATTTCTTAACTTTCCGTCAAGTTTATTCAAAACAGAGTCCACACGTAAATCACTGCTGATACTCGAGCGCAAAAGCGGTAAGAAAACGCCGCCCGTTGAAGTGCTGTTAGCCAATATCCCGGATTTTAAAGATGAATTTCAGATGAGGTCATTTCTTGATGAAATGACAGAATGGTTTAAATCCAATAGAAATAAAAAGTAGCTGTTATAATGATTGATAATCTTCTGTATTAATGATTTAATATTAAAGTAGAACTTTTGAGGAGGATAATCATGAAGAAAATTATGGCGATTAATGCCGGCAGTTCATCACTGAAATTTCAGCTGTTTGAAATGCCTGAAGAAAAAGTAGTGACGAAAGGTCTTGTGGAAAGAATCGGCATGAAAGATTCTATTTTCACGATTACAGTGAACGGTGAAAAAATTAAGCAGGTTCTTGATATTAAAGATCATGAACAGGCGGTCAACATGATGCTTGAAGAGATGAAGAAACACGGCATCATCAACGATATCAACGACCTTGACGGCACAGGCCACCGCGTCGTGCACGGCGGAGAGTTATTCCCGACTTCAGCACTTGTCACGGATGAAGTAGAGAAGCAGATTGAATCATTGAGCGATCTTGCACCGCTGCACAATCCTGCCAACTTGATGGGTATTCGCGCATTCAGAAAAATGCTGCCGAATATTCCTCACGTTGCTGTGTTCGATACATCATTCCATCAGACAATGCCTGAAGAATCATATCTTTACAGCTTGCCGTACCAATACTATAAAGACTTCGGTATCCGTAAATACGGCTTCCACGGTACGAGCCACAAATATGTATCAGAACGTGCTGCTGAACTGCTGGAACGTCCGATTGAACAGCTGCGTGTCATTTCCTGCCACATTGGTAACGGTGCCTCTATTGCGGCGATAGACGGCGGTAAATCTGTCGATACGTCTATGGGCTTTACACCGCTTGCAGGTGTCACGATGGGAACACGTTCAGGTAACCTTGACCCGGCGCTGATTCCATATATTATGGAGAAGACAGGAAAGACTGCAGAAGAAGTGCTGGACGTACTGAACAAAGAGTCAGGACTATTAGGTATTTCAGGCACTTCAAGTGACCTTCGTGATATCGAGCAGGGCGCACAAGAAGGCGATGAAAGAGCAACATTAGCACTGGAAGTATTCGCGAGCCGGATCCATAAATATATGGGTTCATATGCAACACGTATGCATGGTCTGGATGCTATCATCTTCACAGCAGGTGTCGGTGAGAACTCTGACGTCGTCCGCGCGAAAGTACTGGAAGGACTTGAATTTATGGGCGTCTACTGGGACCCAAGATTGAATACAGGTCTCCGCGGCGAAGAAGCATTCATCAACTATCCACATTCACCGGTTAAAGTTATGGTCATTCCGACTGACGAAGAAGTCATGATTGCTCGTGACGTCATGGAATTCGGTCACTTAGAAGCTTAAAAGACCGCTTCAAATCAACGTTGAAACAAAAATCAATATTTATATGAGAATGCAATCATTACTATATAAGTAGTGTTAACCATTATAGTAGTGATCGCATGTTTCATAATATTAGACACGACTTTATTGAATTTACACAAATAAATTTAATAAGGAAGTGTCTTTTTATGTCGAGAAAATTGATAAAGCAAAGAAGTCTTAATGATTCATACACAGAAGCTGAAGAGATTGTTATTAGTGCTAAAAGTGTAATGAACTTATCAGAAGCAACTATGACAAGCTATCACAAAGCATTTGTCAGCATGAGAAAATATTTTAACGATAAGGACATATTTACAATAACTAAAAGTGACGCTGAAGATTATGTACGTTATTTACTATATGACTATAAACATTACACTGACAGGAAGAATAAAAAAGGCTCTAAGATCGGTTTAGCACCTTCTTCAGTGAATACTTATATCAGATTAAGCAAAGCAATATTTAATACGTTAGTTGAATGCGAGTATATTGATAATAACCCTTTTAAGCATATATCTTTAGTTAAGAAACAGAATGAACGTGTAAAAACTGTAAGTAAAGAAGATATTAATAAGTTACTCAATGGACTTGAAAAGAATTATTACACAGAATTTAGAGCTTATGTTATTATTCATGTGTTATTAGACACAATGGGAAGAATAGGCGAGGTATTAGAACTTACTAAAGATGATATTGATTTTGATAATCAAATAATATATTTTAGCAAGACTAAGAATAACAATTATAGATATGTGAATTTTAGCGTTAAAACTAAACGACTGCTTAAAGAGTATATTGATATTACTTCAGAATTTGATAATGAATATGTTTTTTTAAACTCATACGGGAAAAAACTAAGACCTGATTCTTTTAGAAAAACATTGAAAGAGTTTAGTAGAAAGTTGGAAATAAATAAAGAGTTTAGTTGTCATACATTTAGACATACCGCAGCAACTGAATTTCTTGCGAATGGTGGTAGTGTAAGAGTATTGCAGAAAATATTAGGACATTCAAGAATAACAACAACTGAAATATATACTCATGTGAATGAAGAACTAATCAAAAAACAGCATAATCAATATAATGCAGTTGATAGTCTGATTTATAGTAAAAAATCTATATCAAGTATGAGAAGAAATAAAAGAAAATAATAAATTATAGAAGCTATTCACCATTATTCAGTGAGTAGCTTCTATTGTATAACTTAATATGATATTAAAAGATAGACATGTCTTAAAAAGTAAATCTGCTATTAGTAATATTTGATTCATATTAAGCATTGAAGAACCGACAGCATATAGTAATAGTTTTTAATACACATAAATAGCTGTAACGTTGCTGTGCGGCTTAATTAGAGCGTTATAACATTCAAATAGGACTATGATTCTATTAAGATTAAAAGAACGATTTTATCACAATATTAGAAGCGGATTTTACCTTATACTTAAGTATATTATGATATTCAATATTTTAAAAAGTACTGATCTCATTTTATTAAACTGAAATGAAAGCCCATTTTCATAGAGAAATCAACAGTTGAGTGAATTTTAGTTGTTATAGAATTATTACAAATTTAACTAAAATCAGCCATTTTCTAATTCATAAAGCCCTTGTAAATTAGTACTTTTATGAACAAGATAAAATGCCGACTAGCGGAGATTTCCCTTGTAATTTTTAAATAATCACTTAAATATATATACTAATATAATGTGGAAATTTTTCAGAAATAAGATTTTAAAAATTAATCTGACAGCAGACCGCTTCTTTTTCTGCGTATATACCAGCGTTTTCTGATGATTTGATAATAGCCTTTAAACAGCTTTAAAAGTTCATTTTAACTCGATTCTACAAGTGTTAAATGCACATATTTTAAGCACTCTATGTAATATATATACCGCCCTCTGACTTGTCTACTGATCCAGCAGAATAAATATGAGTTCCCTTTTTGATTAAGCTATTTATATTGAAGTAGGGAGGGGGTGGTTTTAGATTTTTCTAATACCTACATTCAGCAGATAGTATATTCAGTTAAGTGATTACGCATGGTTATATTTCAGCTAATCTCTTTTTTTCTTCGAACCATTCTTCAATTTTATATAAAGGTACACCAATAGATATCTTCTTAATACCTACTATTTTCTCTGGATTTAAGTTTTGAGGATTAGTAGTTAAAAACTCTCTTTCAAATGATCTTTTATCTAAGGTCACTCCATAGTAATGACCATTTTCTTCCCACAAGTATGAACGGTAAAATTCATTTTTTGATTTATTACCTAAATATCTTAATTTTTGAACTTTTGGATTTTTATTGCCTTCATATTCCCATTTTAATAAAGCTTCTTCAATTGCTAGAGTAATAAACTTTGTTTTAAAACTTTTAGTTAAATCTCTAAAATTATTTTTTTCAATTTCTGATAAGTAATCAGGATTATAAGTCGTATTTGGTGAAGTGGTAGCTTCAATATAAGAACTTAAAGAGTCTAATTTTTCAAACGTATCTAAATTCATATATATAGATGTAGCTTTAGTACTTTGATTGCCATCTGCTAACTCTTCTAAGTATTGTAAAGTGATTTTAGTATCAATAATGTTTTCTTTATTTTCATCGTATAAAGCAAATCCCTCAAGAAAATCAGGTTCACTATTAATACTCTTCTCAATTAAACTCAATTCATTTCTTATTTTATTTATAGTTTTTATATAGTCATTTCTTTTCATATGATAAACCTCCTAGT
>NZ_SCWC02000007.1 GCF_004359525.2 Macrococcus equipercicus
AAACTCTCCATAATAGTTTGTCTGATAAAAGCTCGTTGACTGCTTAAGCCAGTCACTCTGAAAGTACTAAAGTACTCAAATTATTGGAATTAACGTTGACATATTGTCATTCAGTTTTCAATGTTCATTTTTCGCTGTTACAAGATTAAATTATATCAGCTATCTTCTTTCGAAGCAAGCCTTTTATTTAGGAAGTTTTACACTCAAGCGTTAGCTGCTTGTCAGTGTTTTATTCCCTCTTGCATAAAAAATTTTACTCGCTTTTTGTTCTAAAGACAAGCGTCTTTTTTACACTTTTCATCATTTAATTATCAAGCTTTTGCGATGTTTGTCTGCTGTTTTCAGCGACTTTTATATCTTAACAAGATGACTGGAAAGAGTCAACAGTTTTTCTGCAATTTTTTTAACTTCTTTTCTCTATAGAAGAAAGCTTATAAGTTTTCTTCTTATTATTAGTGCGCTGAGAAGCTAGCAGCAAAAATCTGTGACTTTTCAGTGGCTTCTGCATTATATGAAGATAGATATGCTATAATGCTTGCAGTAATTAATCAAGGAGATGATTATTTGAAATTCGCTAAAAAGCCAACAAGTAAAATTAACCGCATTAGAACATGGGCACTTGCACTGATTTTTATTGCGATGATTGTCATGTACTTAGGTGTTGTGCTGTTTTACTACACGAAAAGTCAGCTGCTGTTCTCATTGTTTTTACTTCTTGGAACATTGGCTTTCATATTAAGTTTTGTCGTGTATTTCTGGATTGGCATGTTATCTACGAGGGCCGTCACAGTGCTCTGTCCGAACTGCAATCAATATACGAAGATGCTGGGCCGTGCTGATATATGTGCCCGCTGTAACGAACCGCTGACGCTGGATCCGACTCTGGCCGGCAAAACATTCGACCAGGACTATAATAACAAACGTAAAAGTAAGAAGCTGGAACAGGAAAGTGAAGCTGAGTAAAAAATCACCCTTACAATAAGTAAGGGTGATTTTTTACTGCTCTGCTTTCTGCTGGCACTCAGGACAGATACCATAGATCTCCATCCGGTGGTGAGTGACATTGAAGTTCGTGATGTGTTCTGCTATATTCTCTACTTCATCTAATCTTGGATAATGGAAGTCGTTAATCTTTCCACATTCGCTGCAAATGATATGGTAATGATTATGTGAGTCAAAATCAAATCGACTAGCTGCATCGCCATAAGTCAGTTCTTTGACCAGTCCGCTTTCTTTGAAGACTTTCAAGTTATTATAAACCGTCGCTACACTCATACTTGAGTATTGTGGAGCTAACGCCTTATAGATTTCATCTGCTGTCGGATGGCTATCCGCTTCGATCAAGTAGTTAAGTACGGCTTGTCTCTGCGGTGTAATTCTGACACCACTGTCTCGAAGCTGCTGTACTGCCTCATGCAGTTTCGCTTCTGCTGAAACACTTTCAACCGCCATACTCGCACCTTCTTTCTACTTATTTTATTTCTTTCATCATACCTGTAAAAGTCAAATTGTGTCAATGTAGATGTTAGTAGCCTTTGTCGTAATCGACAAGATTGATGAAGGCGCTGCTGTGCTCGATGCCCTTTTTCAGATTTCCCTTGAAGATATTAGTCGCCCTAGCATTATAGTGCCTGCTCAATCCGGTAATATGCGGCGTCATGATGACATTAGCTAGTTGATAGAGCGGATTGTCTTCATTGAGAGGCTCATGCTCATACACATCAAGTGCAGCTTTACGGATCACTCGATTCTCCAGTACTTTCACCAGTGTATCTTCTGCAACCACCGTCCCTCTTCCGACGTTGATGAACAGAGCATCTTTCCCCATAGCTTCGAAGTCTTCCCGTGTCAGCAGCTCAATGGTCTCTGCTGTTTCAGGCAGAACATTGACGATGATGTCAGCTTGCGTGAATGCACTCCTTCTATTAGTAAGCGGCTCTGTCTCGTTAAAATGTTCGACACTCCGCCCGTCTGTATTAACGCCGATAGTCTTCATACCGAAAGCGCGGGCGATACGCGCTGCGTTCTTTGCGATTTCCCCGGTGCCGATAAAACAGATGGCCTGTTCATAGAGTTCTGAAGTTCTGATTGCCGTCTTGTAGCCCCGGTTTTCCTGCAGCTCCTGAAACTCAGCCAGATGCTTGTAGTCAGCCATAATATACGCAAATATGAACTCAGCTATTTGTATTTTATGTATGCCGCGTGCATTCGTCAGTATAATACCCCGTTCTTTCATATAAGAGAGCGGCAGCTTGTTGACACCCGCCACATACCAGACAAGCCATTTCAATTTCGGCATCTGTCCAAGCAGCGCTTCATCGAGCTTCGTCTGCTGAGCAATCAGTACTTCCACTGACGATAAATCTTCCGGCGTCAAATAATCAAGTGATTCCCGCTCAATGAACTCATGCTCATTAAATTCATCTTTCAGCTCATCGAGTAAATGTTTCAGCTTGACTGTTGATACAATTTTCATGACTGTCCCTCCAGTGCTGCAGTAATATCGTCGAACTGCTCTTTCACTTTCACTTTGTCAAACCGTCTCATAATTTCAAGATCCGGCCCGATGATTAGTGTCGTCCGGACAATTCCCATCGCTTCTTTGCCGAAACTCTTCTTCAGCTGATAAATACCCAGCTGTTCGGATAACTTAAACCCGTCATCGACAAGCAGGTCAAATCCGATATGATGCTTGGTGATAAAATTTTGGTGCTTCTTCCGGCTGTCTCCACTGATGCCGTATACTTGGATGCCTTTAGCGGCAAAGTACTCAATATGTTCAGTGAAATCAACGGCCTGCGCGGTGCATGTCGGTGTATTATCCCGCGGATAGAAGTAGAGAATACTCGTTTGTCCGAGCAGCTGCTGCTCTGTAATAAATTCCCCGTGCTGATTCTCCAGCTGGAATGCCGGTACTTTCATAATTGCCCCTCCTGTTCAAAGTTCACTCCTATTTATGTTACGATATGTTATGTAAAATATTAAGCAAAAGAGGTTATAGTATGAAATTTACAGAGTCAGAACGAGTTCAGCAGGAAGCAGAACAGTATATTTTAGGCGGCGTCAATTCACCGTCCCGCTCTTATAAAGCAGTCGGCGGCGGTGCCCCGGTCGTCATGGAGCGCGGCGATGGTGCCTACTTCTATGATGCCGACGGCAATCAATACATCGACTACCTGGCAGCGTACGGTCCGATTATTGCCGGCCATGCCCACCCGCATATTACTGAAGCCATCAACAAAGCGGCTGAAACCGGTATATTATTCGGAACGCCGACTAAACACGAAGTAACGTTCGCTAAAATGCTGCAGGAGGCTATTCCTTCCCTTGAAAAAGTCCGTTTCGTCAATTCAGGGACAGAAGCCGTGATGACAACGATCCGCGTCGCCCGCGCCTATACAAAGCGCGATAAAATCATCAAGTTTGCCGGCTGTTACCACGGTCATTCTGACTTAGTGCTCGTGGCAGCAGGCAGCGGACCCAGCCAGTTAGGAACACCTGATTCTGCCGGCGTCCCTAAAAGTGTCGCCCAGGAAGTGATCACTGTTCCGTTCAATGATATTGAGTCATTCAAAGAAGCCGTGAATCATTTCAGCGACCAGATTGCAGCCGTACTCGTTGAACCGATTGTCGGTAACTTCGGTATTGTTGAACCTGTATCTGGATTCCTTGAAGCTGTGAATGACATTGCCCACGCTAATGGTTCACTCGTCATCTATGATGAAGTCATCACAGCATTCCGCTTCTGCTACGGCGGCGCCCAGGATATGCTCGGCGTGAAACCTGACTTGACAGCGTTCGGCAAGATCATCGGCGGCGGACTGCCGATTGGTGCTTACGGCGGCCGGCAGGATATTATGGAGCAGGTCGCACCGCTCGGCAAGGCGTATCAGGCAGGCACGATGGCAGGTAACCCGCTCAGTATGCAGGCAGGCATCGCCCTACTTGAAGTCATTAAAGAGGAAGGCACTTACGACTACCTCGACCGGCTCGGCAAGCAGCTGGAAGACGGCATCAATGCATTGATCACAGAATATGAGATCCCTGCGACCATCAACCGCTTAAAAGGGGCCATGACCATCTACTTCACGACTGAGAAAGTCACAAGTTACGAGCAGGCTGAAAATACAGACGGCGAACTGTTCGCCCGCTTCTTCAAACTGATGCTTAATCAAGGCATTAACTTAGCTCCTTCTAAATATGAAGCATGGTTTATCACCATCAGACATACAGAAGAAGATATCAAACAGACATTGCTCGCTGTTGAAAACAGTTTCAAGCAGCTTTCTCTTGTAAAGTAAAGAGGGATACTGTATAAGAATAGTATCATCTTAATAAATGAGGTTACTATATGAAACTAGGGGCTCGAATATTCAAGACAGGTGTCTCCATAGCACTGGCACTGTTTTTAGCACAGTTTATCAGTCTTCAGGGTTCAGTTGTCTCCGGCATTTCAGCGTTGTTCGCGATGCAGCCGAGCGTCTACAAATCTTATAAGACTATTATCGAGCAGTTTCAAGGAAATATCATCGGCGCTTTACTTGCTGTCGCCATGGTCCAGCTGTTTGGTGTCCATATTTTAATCATCGCGCTGTCATCCATTATACTGATCGCCGTGCTCTCTCAGCTCAAACTGCAGAACGTTACCGGCCTTGCAGTTGTCACCCAGCTGATCATCATGGATCACCATCAAGGAGATTTCTTTCAGACCGCACTCATGCGCTTTGCCTTCGTGATGATCGGTGTGATCAGCGCGTCCATCGTCAACCTTGTTTTTCTGCCGCCGAAGTATGAGACAAAGCTTTACTACAACTGCTTGAATGTGTGCGGTGATATTTTCAAATGGATCCGGCTCAGCATCAACGGCACAAGCGAATATCATATCGTAAAAAAAGATCTGGAAGAGTTTCACTCGCGAATTACATCGCTCGAATCCCAGTACAATCTGTACAAGGATGAGCGGGCCTATACTAAGCGCCAGGCTTATCAGAACACCCGCAAGAAAATATTGTTCAAAGAAATGATCAGTGCAACACGCAAGGCATATGAGCTGCTCAGAAAACTGAATCGCTATGAAAACGATATTTTGAATCTGCCGGAAGACTTAAGAATACAGATGAAATTTGAACTGGATGAACTAATGAGCTATCACGAGGAACTGCTGATGCGTGTGACGAACAAAGTATCACTCGGCCGCGCCGCGAATACCTCACTCGTCAATGACCAGTTCAAAGAAGACCTGCTTGATGTCTACTTAAAAGAGCTGAACAGCTATCATGCCCGTGAAGAAAATTACTACAAGCAGCACGTTTTTCAAGTCATCGGTGCGATGTTTGAATACCGCGAAAAACTGGAACACTTGGATACGCTCACTCACAGCTTCTACAACTATCATAAAGAAGAAAAGAAAATCACTGTCGAAGATGAGAATTTCGATATGTAATCTGTCATGACTTATTCGTTATCACAATAACCCCCCTCACTTTTAGTTACACTAAAAGTGAGGGGGGTTATTTTTTGTCAGCTATCTATAAATATCCTTACAGCCATCCAAGCTGCTGTGCCGGTTTCACGCGGTCTTTTGACACATACGGATTTCCTTTGACGGTGAAGCGGTACAAATAATCGACCGCTTCTTCTTTATTGGCGATGCCGATTCTCTTTGATTCAAGGATCACTTCAGGGCTGCGCCCTGCTTCAATTAAGATCGGTCCTTCATTCAGTTTCAGACCATTATGCAGGTCACGCTTCACGCCAAGGCTTTTCGTCAATTTCCCCGGTCCGTCTGTCAGATGATCTGTTCTGCCGCGCCGCTCCTGCATCACATCGATTCCTTCCAGCGGTTCTATCGCCCGGATCAGCACTCCTTCAGGCGACTCTTGATCACGCGTGATGAAATTCATACAGTGATGGCCATGCATCGTATAGACATAGATTGTCCCGTAATCCCTGAACATCATCTCATTTTTCTTCGTCCGTCTGCCGCCGAATGCATGGGCCGCTTTATCATGAATCCCTAAATACGCTTCAACTTCTGTAATATAGCCTGACGTCGTCGTGCCGTCAACGATAGTCGTCAGTTTTTTGCCGAGCAGCGCTTTTGCTGCGGCCAATGTGTCATCTTCCATAAAACTTAAGTCCATTTATATCTCCTCTTTCACTTCGGTGTTCTTATAAAAATACCCCTGATGTATGGTTATCATACATCAGGGGTATACCGGAAGTTAACCTTCCAGATGCTGTATCGTATAAAGATTGTAATAATGTGATTCATTCTGCATCAGTTCCTGATGCGTGCCTGTCTCAACGATTTCACCGTTCTGCACGACTACAATTTTGTCTGCATGAGTAATTGTTGACAGACGATGGGCGACGATGACTGTTGTCCGGTCCTGAGACAATATCTCGAGTGCCTCCTGGATGACTGCCTCACTTTCAAGGTCAAGCGCACTAGTCGCTTCATCAAGAATTAAGATCGGTGGATTTTTCAGGAACACACGGGCGATAGCAACGCGCTGCTTCTGCCCGCCTGATAACTTAACGCCGCGCTCACCGACTTCAGTGTCATAACCGGCGGGCAGACTCATGATGAAGTCATGGGCGTTGGCAAGCTTCGCCGCATAGATCATCTCATCTTCTGTCGCATCCGGTTTACCGAGCAGTATATTCTCTCTGATGGATTCTGAGAACAGAATATTGTCCTGCATGACCATGCCGATCTGACTGCGCAGACTTGCTATCGTATAAGCATCTATCGGCCGGCCGTCAATCAGAATTCTACCTGATGTCACATCGTAAAATCTCGGAATCAGACTGATCATCGTAGATTTACCGCCGCCGCTCATACCGACGAACGCAACAGTCTGACCGCTCTCAATATCAAGACTGACATGACGGAGCACTTCACTTTCATCTTCATTATATTTGAAGCCGACCTGCTCAAATGTAATGCCGCCATGCTCGATTGTCATCGCTTTGGCACCGGGTTTATCAACGATGTCATAAGGTTCATCAAACAGCTGGAACATTCTGTCCATCGACGCTAAACTTTGTGTCAAAGTCGTCGATGATGAAACGAGTCGTCTTAACGGGCCATAGAGCCGGTCAAGATAGGCGATGAACGCCGCAAGACTGCCGACCGTCATGCCATCATTGATAACGAAATAAGCACCGAAGCCGACGACAAGGAGCGGCCCGATATCGGTTACCGTATTGATGACAGCAAAACTTTTCGCATTCCACTTTGCATGTTCAGTCGCCTTTGTCAGGAAGTTCATGTTTCTCTTGTTGAAGCGTTCGTTCTCATTCTCTTCAATAGCGAAGCTTTTAATGACCGTCATCCCCTGCACCCGTTCATGCAGGAAGCCCTGCACTTCTGCCAGTGACTGCGACCGTCTGCGGGTCAGCTTACGGAGATTGCCGAAGAAATAATAAACACTGAAAATGTAAAACGGGAAGATAATAAGTGAGACAAGCGTCAGCTTAGCATCCATCGTCCACATAATGGCCAGGGCAATAATGATAGTGACAAGATCAAGCCAGACATTCATAAGCCCTGTGACAATGAAATCTTTCGTTGATTCCACATCATTGATAACACGTGAAATCACCTCGCCGACTTTATTGTTCGCATAGAAGCGGACACTTAACGCCTGGAGATGACGGTATAACTTTTTACGTATATCATAAAGAATTTTGTTGCTCGTCCACTGCGCTAAATACTGCCGGTAATATTCGACCGGCGGCCGGATGACCGTAAAGATAAAGCCGAAGATCAGCAGCACGCGCAGCAGCGCATCTTTTTTATCTGCAAGTGACATCGTGTGACTGCCGATGACATCGTCAATGACATATTTAATAAGCAGTGGTATTAACAGCGGTATACCAAACTTCAGTATACCGATTAAGATCGTCAGTATGATCAGCCATGTATAAGGCTTAACAAACTGCAGATACCTTCTGAACATTCAATCATCTCCTTAAAATGTAAGAGCCCGAGATAACATCCTCCTTCTTCGAACTGAACTTCACCGATGAAACCGGAGACGCAATGCTGGTTGTCCGATCCATGAAGCAGGCACGTCTTTCTATGTTCGAAGAAATATAGATATTAGTCTCAGACTCAGTCTTCCATCATACGTTTTTGCAGATGAAAACGTTCCTGCCAGACTTTAATAAAGTCAGGCGCAAATGGTCCTTTTTTTCGTTCAATCCATTGCTGCAAAGTATCAACGTTTCTTCTCAGGATCTGATCAATCGCCGCCGGATAGTTCATCTGTTTCATATGCTGCTGATACTCATCCTCATCCAGCAAGTGATATTTGCCATTTGGGTATACCTTGATATCCAGATCATAATCAATATATTTGATTGCCTCTGTATCATAGACAAAGGGTGACGACAGATTACAGTAATAGTAGACGCCGTCTTCTCTGAACATGCAGATAACATTGAACCAGTACTCTGCATGGAAATAGACAATCGCCGGTTCTCTCGTAATCCAGGTTCGTCCATCACTTTCAGTGACAAGTGTCCGGTTATTCCCCCCAATGATGACGTGATTCGTTCCCTTTAAAATCGTTGTTTCAGACCAGACGCGGTGGATTTTCCCGTTATGCTTATAACTTTGAATCTGCACGCTCTGGCCTTCTTTTGGTATGGATTCTTTGACCATGTTCCACACCACCTAATGAATAGTATTTGCATACATATTATAGCATAGATTGTGCAGCATGAAACGAATTTGTCTAGCTCCCTGTCTTCAAGTAATGCTCATAAATCTTCGTCATTGACACCGGAAACGTGTAATTCTCTTTTTCTTCTCGTGCTATAAAGTGGTAATCACCCGTTGCACTGTCAGTCGTCCGGTACAAATAAACGTCAAGCAGCCAGTCTAGATGCGTGAATTTATGAGTCACTGTATGAAACAATTCCGCTTCCTGATATAAGTTCATATGGAGCAGCTCTTCAATGTCTGCAAGTGACGCCTCTTCATCCACCACGGGAAACTGCCACATACCGCCCAGCAGCCCGCTAGTCGGCCGCTGCACAATAAGCAGTTCACCTTGATCGTTGACGATGAGCAGCACTTTATAGCGGTATGACTTCCGCTTGAGCTTTTTGACTTTCACCGGCCGCTGCAGAACGGTACCTTCGGCGAAAGCTTCACAATGGTCCTGCACTGGACAGAGCATGCAGATTGGGTTTTTCGGTGTACAGACAGTCGCTCCGAGCTCCATCAGTGCTTCGTTGAAATCTCCTGCCGCATCCGGCATCACGGCCATCACTTTTGCTTCAAAATGTTTTCTTGCCGTACTTTTAGCGATGTCAGTCGCATCATCATCAAGTCTTGAGAATACCCGGTAGACATTGCCGTCTACTGCCGGATACTTCAAGTTATAGGCGATGCTCATGACAGCCCCGCGTGTATACGGGCCGACACCTTTCAAGCTTAAGAAAGCATCGCCGTCTTTCGGCACGACACCCCCGTACTGCTCCTGCACTTCGCGCACACCTGCCTGGAAATTCCGGACCCGCGAATAATAGCCGAGTCCTTCCCAATATTTCAGCACTTCGTCTTCATCTGCTGCTACAAGACTCGTCATCGTCGGGAACCGTTCGATGAATCTGTTGTAGTAACCTTTCACAGTGACGACTTGTGTCTGCTGCAGCATGACTTCTGACAGCCATATTTTATATGGATCATTCGTCTCACGCCACGGCATAGACCGCTTGTTGTTATGGAACCAGTCCAGCAGATTATGTGAGAATGTCTCTATCTTATACAATAACTTCACCTCTAAGTCTAAATATTTATTTATACGTATATATTCGATTATAATGATAGGAAAGGAGGGGTAGTATGGATACTGCAACACACTTCGCAATGGGTGCAGCACTCGCGGGGCTCGCTACAATAGATCCCGCAGCTGCAGCCCACTATCCTGTATTCGTGACCGCTGTTGTTGCCGGCTCTCAAATACCAGACATTGACACTGTCTTAAAGTTAAGAAACAATGCCGTCTATATTACCCATCACCGAGGGATCACACACTCCATTCCTTTCACTTTCATGTGGCCGGTACTTATAACTGCAATTCTTTACTGCTTTAACCACAACATCAATGTCATGCATTTATGGGCATGGACACAGTTCGCCGTCTTTCTTCATGTTTTCGTTGATATATTCAACTCATACGGCACGCAGGCATTAAGACCTATTTCGAAAGAATGGATTCAGATTGGTATCATCAATACATTCGACCCGATTATTTTCTCCCTGCTGCTGGCAGGATGCGTCATCTGGGCATGGGGAGGCCCTCCGTTCTATACATTCGTTATCATCTTCTTAATACTAGTCATTTACTATATCATTAGAAGAAATCTTCAGCAAATGATTAAGAAGCGTGCGATGAAATTAATAGCGACGCACGAAACCGTACAAAAAGTGTTCGTCGCTCCAACGGCCCAGTTCTATGAATGGCGCGTCGGCATCCAGACGGATAAATTTGACTACATCGGCCGCAGCTACGGGACAACCGTGAACTTCAGTGATAAGTTCAAGCGAGAGCCCTATCCTTCGGACGAAGTGATGATTCATGCGAAGGATGATCCGAACTTAGTAGCTTTCCGAAGCTTCAGCTCTATTTACCGCTGGACATTTATCGAGCAGCCGTTCGGCTATGAACTGAGATTGATTGATCTGCGTTATTTAAAGAACGGTCACTATTCTTTTGTCGCTATCCTTAATCTGGACCATGAGTATAACGTGACCCATAGTTATACCGGCTGGGTATTCTCAGAGAAAAAACTGCAGGACAAACTGAAACAAAGCGTCATCAAAAGTAATATCCAGCTGAATGCCCGGCACTGAAAAAGCCAGATGGAATGATTATTCCATCTGGCTTTTCGTTTACTATCAATTGGTTTTATTCATGTTGATCTCATCTTTCATCAGCTTGTAGAAATAGCCGGTCCATAAGTAGATGAGCACCAGCTCAAAAATGAACAGCAGATGATTCGGATAATTATAAAATGCCGACGTGCCGAGGACGACTGATTCCTGAAAGCCGTTCACTAAAAAATAAAAGGGATTCAGCTTCAGTATGTTGAGCAGTCCAGTCGGCATCATAGATGGCACCCAGAGTATTGGTAGTGTTAAAAAGAGCACGGCTATAGCACTGCCGATGATGACCGGTTTCTGTCTAAAGAGACTGACCAAAATGCATACCGGCATGAGCAGTAAATACGTTAGCGCGATAAAATAGACGACGCCGAGCCAGCTTGTTTCAAGCTGTATGCCGCTGATTGATTTGATGACCAGCAGCAGCAGAAACGAGATTAAAAAAGTAAAGAAAAAATTAATGATCTGTATATTGACGAGCACATAGACCGGTAAGTTCGTGATATTAAGGATAAATCCTTTTCTCGGCAGTATTAAGTTCGAGATGATGATCGATCCTGCTATCCATAACAGCATGACATAGCCGCTCAGCTGAAAAATACGTGTCGACCGGTCAATCGGCATGCTGCCCATTAAGTTGAGCAGCAGAAGTGCAAGCACAATGACGATCATATTGGCTGACAGAAAGATAATATACTGCTGCAGATGATAACGGAGTTCTATCCAGATGTTTCTCAGCATATAGGGAACATATTTAACTAAATTTATCACTTCATTCATTCAATTCACCTACATCTTAAAATACAGCCACTGCTTACGTTCAAAATCAGCTACCGCATAGGCATCGCCGATTTTGACAATCCACTGCCTGTCCTTAATATTAAATTTCTTTTTCAGTTCATCGGCCTTCAGCATCGGGAAGCTGATGCCCGTCATTTTATTCGCATCATTGAAGTGAAGGAAAATATCATTCTTTGTCAGCTTAATGCGGAACCGGTCACTGGATTCCGGATACAGCTCTTTATTGATCGTCGCATGACTTTTACCGAGATAGCTGTTAAAGAAATCCTTGAAGTTCGCATAGTTACTATACATATAGTCGCTCAGCTCATCAAAGTCATGCTCATCATATAAGGCTGCCGGATTAATATAAAGCATATGGCTCCGCTTCATCGTCATTGCTTTATCGCCGTAGGAGATCCGGTAATCAGTATCATTGAATCCGGTGACTTCCATCAATGTACCGGCAGGAACTTTGACGACCGGCCTGTTCTGATAAATAATCGGCTGATTATCCGCTTCGACTACCACAAAGGCATATTTATCGGTAAACGCTTCTTTCTTTTTGACGATTGCCGTTTCGTCCTTCATTTCAGTCTTCGGCTCATAAGCCACCTGCTGCCATACAAGGATAAACATAATGAGGCATAGCGTCATGACCACAAGTGTTGTGAGCAGCAGTTTCTTGACATCTTTATCGAGCAGACTTTTGGAGTGCCTGGATACGCGGCGCATCGCTTCTTCATTGCCGACAGCCTGCCGCTGCATCTTGTAATCAAGGTCAAACAGCTCTCCGTTCTTTGTCCTAAGTGATTCGTTATAACGTGACAAATAATTCTCATAAACCGGCATGACTTCTTCCGGTTTCCCCGACTTCCTCACCTGACCATGGCTGATCCACGTCATATAGTTCGCTTTCTCTTCGATTAACTTAAGTTCGTCTTCAATGAGGACGACTGCTTTGTTCTCCATCATCAACAGATCAATCACGGTTCTGAACTTCTCTTTGAACAATGGCGTTAAATGCCGGGATAGTTCATCATAAATCACCACTTCAGGTTTCAGGAAATAAGTAAGCGCTATAAACAGCTGTGACTTCTCACTTACTGTCAGCTGATCGAATGGTGATTTCGACTTATCCTGCAGTTCAGCATAACTGAGTATCTGCCCTATCTTGTCAGGAAAATCTGTCAGCGGCACATTATATGACAGTAAAATCGTTTCAATCATCTGATTCAGTGAATGCCGCCCTGTGAACCGGTGATTATGGCTCGCCAGAAACGTCGGCGAGTCATTGCGGACTTTTCCGCTTGACGGCTCAATGACTTTGGAGATCAGTTTGCCGATGACTGATTTCCCGGATCCCGGCAGTCCAGTGATACCTAGCGTTTCACCACGGTATAAATGGATGGTCACATTGTTGACTTCCACATAACGCTGTTCCTTGTTATGCAGCCTTCTGAAAGGGCTCATATTTGCTGTGTCCCTGAAATATTTAGTTACGTTAACCAGTCTGACAAGTATCTCACCGGACATATCGTTGCTCCTTTACTCTTTCAGCTGCAGCAGGGCCAGCGGTATGCCTTCTTCACTGGAAGTGCCGTTTAATCTGAATCCCCATGCAAATATTCCTTTAATACGTTCTACTTTGAAGTAATGATCTTCAATACCGATCAACCGGTAGACTTGGCCGATTGTGACCAGGTCTGGATCAACTAAATAACTTTCTGCAATCAGTGCCTTCCGCTGATATACTTCGTATTCATTGATGACACCCATCGTTTCAGCTTTTCGTGCTTGCTCTCGATAGTGCGCAATGACTTCACGTAGTTCGTGCGCCGTCATTTCAACTAATTTTTTGTCTTCACTCATCTGCTATACCACTTTCCTTCAGCGCCGGTAATAGTTCATCATATGAGAACCCTTTACGCATCATCGCTGTAATGACTTTTTGTTTCAGTTCATTGCCGGAAGCTTTACGTGACCATTTTGCGACCTGCTTCTCCAGTTCGTTGTGCATGACATCCCGGTCCCCGTTATATGATATCTCTTTCATATAAGGGATTATGATATTCAAATTATAACCTTTTTGGACAAGGGTTTGTATTGTTTTTTGTTCAGCCAGCCGCTTCGATGACTTACGCGCATGTTTATCGAGTTGTTTCTGGATAAGCCCGGTCATCCGTTCCTCATCCATCTGCTCTGTATAGTACTCATAGTACGCGTCGATCAAATCGCGTTCAATCCCTTTTTCAAACAGCTTCTGCTTAAAGATATCCGGTCCTTTGTCCGTTGTGTTGATCATCGTGTTCATCAGACTCCGGGCGTAATCATCGTGATTGATATAACCATTATCATAGCAGTATTTCAGTACTTGACTAACGGTTTCTTCCGGCACTTCATCTTTCAGCAAATAATCGCGAATTTCTTTTTCAGTGCGTTTCTTGAACGACAGATAGCCGATAGCACGATTAATCGCCCTGCGGTAATCATCATAAAGCTTGATTTCCGCAAGGCGTTCTTTTGTTACTTCATCGTCTTTTCTTAAATTGAAGTGGACATAAGTCGCACTGTCTATTCCCATATGAAAGTTACCATCAATATAAAGGTTGAAGCGGTCCTTGTTGTTTTTCTGGACTTCTATCATCGTAATCTTCATTGATTCTCCCCTTTATCAGTTCACCGGGATGCCTGCTACTGCTGCGTCGTACTGCATCTGTGTGATTAACTTCTGCTCAAGCATCTTGTCCAGCGTGTTCTTTGTGCGTGTTTGCAGTGCAGTATCTGCCGCAAAGTTCTCGGCATGGTAATTACTCGGTGCGTTAATGACGCTCGCAAGAATCGCACTCTGCAGCACTGTAATTTGAGGCAGATAGCCGTTCATATAGGTCGTCGTGCCAAAATATGTGTTAGCGGCCTGCTCTATATTATAAATATTATCACCGAAGTAGATAGAACTTAAGTAATAACTCAAAATTTGGTCTTTTGAGTAGTTATTTTCAATTCGTTTTGCAACGACAATCTCCTTCAGTTTACGGGATATGGATTTCTCATTGTTAAAGAAATAATTTTTGACCAGCTGCTGAGTAATAGTACTGCCTCCTTGAGACGCTTCCCCATTTTTCAGCGATATGACAAGCGCACGACCTGTCCCGAGCCAGTCGACACCATCATGCTGATAAAACCGTTTATCTTCAACTGCGATAAAAGCATTTTTAACGTAGTCGGGCATATTTGAAGCAGCGACATATGTTTTTTCATTTTGAATGTCCTGCAGTGAATCGATATTAACTTTCATGCCTTGATAGTAATAAAAACCGAGAACTAACGCGATGACTAAAATAGGAACGAATAAAAACAAACAGCCGCAGCCGCGTCTTTTCCTTCTCATCAACTTTCTCCTTCCTTTGTATATTGATTAAATAGTAACAAATATAACCGCACGAAGGAACGTTAATTACTCGGGAACACAATAAATCAGACTTAAGCCGTAGAGAGAATAAGCCGGGATATCTTCAATAAAAATAAGAGCCGTGACGGCTCTTATTATAAGATGCTATTTAAGCTGTGCTAATAATTCACGGTTGAAATCAGGCAGGTCATCAGGCGTTCTTGAAGTGACAAGTTTACCGTCAACTACTACTGATTCGTCGACTACTGTTGCCCCTGCATTTTCAAGATCTTTACGTACTGACAGATAACTTGTTAATTTACGGCCGCTCAGCTCATTTGTGTCAATGAGTAACTGCGGACCGTGGCAAATAGCAAACACCGGTTTGTCAGCTGCAAAGAATTCTTTCGTGAACTGTCCAAAACGTCCTTCTTTATCGCCGCGCAGCTGGTCAGGTGAAAAACCGCCCGGAATAAGTAATGCGTCATAATCAGACGCTTGAACATCAGCAATTCCTTTATCAATCTGAACTTCTGTGTTTTCTTTTTTGCCTTTGACGCTTGTACCTGCTTCTTTACCGATGACTTCTACTTCATAGCCCTCGCCTTTCAGTGCTTCTACCGGGCTTGTATACTCAACATCTTCGAACAAATTATCTAATACGACTGCTACTTTCTTAGTCATGAATAAATTCCTCCTATAAGTAGTGATAGTATTATTTACCCGTCTGCCATGTCATAAAACATACGTTTAGCCGAGCCGTTTTTTTCTGCTGAATTTGACGACCATTTCGACCTGGACAGTCTGCGGGAACATATCAACCGGCTGAATAAAGTCTACTGTAAATGCTTTCGTCAAATGCGCGAGGTCTTTAGCAAGAGATGATGGATTTCTGCTGATATAGATTAATGTCTTCGGCTTGATATCATTGAATGCATCTAATTCGTCGAATGATAGGCCGGCTCTTGTCGGATTGACAGTGATAACATCAGGATAAAACCCTTCCTCAATCCACTCTTCCAGCTTATCAAGCGGCTCACCCGCTTCAAACTTGCAGTTTTCAATATTATTCAGTGCTGCATTATAGACCGCATTAATGATTGCTGCATCGTCCACATGGACGCCGCGCACTTCTTCTGCCTGCTCCGCAAGCCAGAGCGCGCTGCCCCCTGTGCCGCAGAAAAGGTCAGCCACTGATTCCGTTCCTGTTAAAGCTGCTGCGTCTTTAATCGCTTTGTATAATACAGTGCTCTGTTCTGTATTGATCTGGAAAAATCCTTCCGGCGTCAAATCATATTCAAAATGCGCGAGCAGCTCACGAATCGTCGGTTCACCTTTAATAATCAGCGTCTCTGGCCCAAGAACGCGGGATTCTTTGTCAGCGTTAATATTCAGCGCCAGACTTTTCACGCCTGGAATGCGCATAATGCGTTCGGCAAGCATATCCAGCTTATTAAGTGAAGCAGTTGTCGCCACAATCACCACTTGAATGTCACCGGTCTCTTTCGCGATACGCGTCACGATAAAACGGACACCGTCTTCCCGCTGCGGATTTTTAGCGACATCAATATTCAGTTCGCTCATAATCCGCTTGACTTCATTAGTCACTGCCATTGTCCGGCTGTCCTGCACGATGCAGTCATCGATATCAATCAATGTATTGGAATGTTCCTTATAGAGTCCGGCACGTATGGTCCGTCCTGATTTTTCGACAGGGAATAAGTTCATATTGCGGTATCTGAATGGTTCTGCCATACCGATGACTGGACTCACTTTATCTTCCGGTATATGCCCGGCGTAGCGGTCGAGCGAGTCTTTAATAATCTGCTGCTTGTATTCCAGCTGTGCCGGATAGCTTAAATGCTGGATTTGACAGCCACCGCACAGATGAAACACAGGGCACGGGGCTTTCACGCGGTCTTTTGAACGCTCTCTAATTTTCAGCATTTTACCTTCGAGATACTTAGTGTTGACTCGTGTCACCTGCACAAGCACTACCTCACCCGGCAGAGCGTCAGGAACGAACATTGCTTTACGCTTGTAATACCCTACGCCTTCTCCGTTAATGCCGAGCCGTTTAATTGTCAGCGGGAACTTCTGTCCTACTTTTACATTGATATCTGCCATGTATTACTCCTTAAGATTTAATTGACTTCACTTTCTGTTCCAATTGATCCAGGATTGCAAGCCACTCATCGATATCAGCAAGATCCGTTGTTTCAGGATTCACAGATTCAATCTCTTCAATAAAATCCGTTAACTTCTCTTTAATTTCATTTAATGATTCATTAGCCATCTTCATCTCTCCAGTTTTCAATCTTTTATTTAGTCGTCCTTTATTATGTACCACATAGCCATCACTTTCAATCTTATTCTGTTTGACACACGAACGGGGATCATACCATCAGTAAAAAAAGACGGCCCGGACAATCGTCCAAGTCATCTCTTATGAACAGCTCAAACTGCCGGGCAGTAGTTAAACATATAATTTCGTGGCAAAGAAATTAAGCAGCTCTTTACTCTGCGTCACACGTTCTTTACGCTTCTGTGCTCTTTCCTTACCGGTTTCATTCAGCCAGACTTGATCTTCAGTCTCCCCGTACACTTCCGGCACCTGCACCGGCTTATTATTCTCGTCCAGCGCGACAAATGTCAGAAAGCTGATAGCGGCGAGCTGTTTCGTCTGCTCAAGCACATTTTCAGCAATAATCTTGACGCATACTTCAAGCGATGAATTGCCTGTGTAAGTCACTAATGACACTAATGAGACAATCTCGCCCGGACGGATCGGTTTGATGAAGTCGACTGAATCGGTCGAGGCAGTGACGACTGAGCGGCCGCAGTGTCTTGTCGCGGCAATCGCTGCTACGTCATCAATCATCGCCATCAGTCTGCCGCCGAACAATGTATTGTGATGGTTCGTATCTGTCGGAAATACTTGCTGTGTTTTAATGGTCCGTGATTCGGACATGGATTTTCGCTGTCTTTCTGTCATAACTTGATCCCCTTATCCCTTATATTACTTCTATTTTACATGATGTATTTAAATAAAGACATAAAAAAAGAGATAGCGGACTATCTCTTTTGTCATTCTTATTAATACATGTCGTCTGCAAAGACTTTCTTCTCAAGCGCTTCTTCAGGCGTGTCAATTTTCTCAGCTTCTGATGAAACGAACGCATGACGCAGGAAATACATCAACGCTCCACCGAATACAAACATTGAGAAGAGGAAAGCTAATACTACAAACCACATCATTGGTTCAGACATCATTGGATTTTCAGCCATTATTTATCCTCCTGTTCATCTACAGCTATTATCATATCATTTTTAACTTTAAATTAAAACGCCCAATTCCCGTTGATGAAGATTGGTTCTTCATTGCCCTCAGCTGTAATTCCGCTGATGTTCATTTTAGCACTGCCGATCATGAAGTCTTCATGAGTGATTGAGTTGTTCAGTCCCGCTGCTGTCAGTTCATCATCAGACATCAACTTGCCGCCTTCAAGACAGAACGGGTAAGCAGAACCGAGCGCTAAATGGCATGAAGCATTCTCATCGAACAGCGTATTATAGAACAGCACCTGGCTGTTAGAAATCGGTGAATCATGTGGTACTAAAGCAACTTCTCCTAAATAAGCGGCAGCGTCGTCGGATTCTAACAGACCTTTCAGTATGTCTTCTCCAGTCTCCGCTTTGTAATCTACTACTTTGCCGTCTTTAAAAGTGAGCACGAAATTATCGATGATATTGCCGCCGTAACTGAGCGGCAGCGTACTGCTGACCGTGCCGTTGACCTCATCTTTATGTGGAACTGTGAACACTTCTTCCGTCGGCATGTTAGCCATAAAATCGATACCTGCCGCGCTGACAGAAGAAGCACCGCACCAAATATGACCTTCCGGCAGTCCGATTGTAAGGTCTGTGCCGGGCGCCGTATATTTAAGCGCTTTGTAGTTTTTCTTATTTAAGTAATCGGCCTTAAGATGAAGGTTCTCGTTATGTGCTTCCCATGCCTTGACAGGATTTTCAACGTCTGCACGCACTGTATATAAAATCAGTTCAAGCAGCTTGTCGAACGCTGCTTCCTTGTCAAGTTCCGGGAACACAAGCTGCGCCCACTCATAAGAAGGATAAGCTGCTACCGTCCATGCGAACTGATCAGACTGCATCATCTTCATATATTCTTTGAAAGCTGTGCCATAAGCACGCATGTTTGCTGCTAATTTTTCAGGATCTGCATCTTTTAGACTTTCAGGACTTGAAGAGATCAGTGCCAGCTGTGCTGCCCCGTCTTTTGCATAGTCCATCCGTTCGTCTACTACATAATCCGGAAAATTAGTAATCACTTCAAGTGGACGGTACTGGAAAGCAAGCTGCGACAGCCGGTCATCACTATAAGCCACATGAACATCTTCCGATCCTGCTTTGTACGCTTCTTCTACTACTAAATGGACAAATTCTGCCGCATCTACTGTCGCTCTAATATAAACACGCTGCTTCGGCTGAACGTTCATGCCGACATTGACCAGCAGACGTGCATATGTTTGTAACTTCTCATCCCGCTTGGTTATCATTCTTAAAACTCCCCTTTACTTTCTTAAACTACCTAAAGCTTCTGTAATAGCTGTCATTTCGCTTGGTGATATATTATCGCGTTTCATGACCATCTCATAGAGTTCCTGCAGTTCATCTGTTTTTGCGTCATCAATACTTTCAGGTTTTATGACACCGATATTAACCAGCTTCAACTTACCGGCAATAGCGTTCAACATTTCTTCTTTAGTCATTGTATAGTCCTTTCTGTTCAGTGTGAATTCTACTTCATTCTAGCAAAACTACATCTGTCTTGAAACATTTTAATTATTTTCTTGCCGAAAAGAAGTTTATCCATATATGATAGTGGATATACATACATTAACAACACAAAACATTTATCCAGGAGGAGATTCAACATGAATAACAAATTAGTCCCAGCAGTAGTAGCAGGTGCAGCAATTGGTGCCGCTGTTGCTCTATTAGACAAAAAAACACGCAGCTCAGTAAAAGGCCAAGTTAACAACGTAGGCCAAGTGACTAAAAATCCATCAAGTGTTAAAGATAAAGCATTGAACATCAAAGATGAGTTCCTTTACTGGAAAGACCAGGTGGAAGAAATCCGCCGCAATAACCCAGAACTCGAAAAAGCATTAATTCAGGCGAAAGACTTAGTAGTCAGCTTACGTAACGGCGATGCCAGCGTTAACAACTTAAGCGATGCTTTAAAGCAGACTAAACCTGAAAATAATGATAACAACAATACTAACTCTAATAAAAATAACAATAACAATAATAACAACAACAATAATAAAACGTTTGATCAGCATAAATCAAACAATAAATAATCAACAATAACTTAATAGCATAAGGAGTGAGTCATTTGGCGAAAGACCAAAAAAGCTCCTCTAAATACTTGACTCAGACGGCCCATCCGTCTGAGTCAAGTCATTTGGAGGAAAACTATGTAGCGACACAGGAGTTCCAGTCAAAGGAACCGAAAAAATCTGACGAAGAACTCCACGTCTCTAAAATCAATAAACCGGCAAAATACAAAAAAGACGGAAATTTCTTTCAGAAGTTACTTTACCGTATCGGCAAAGACGATGCATCAGGCTTAGCAGCACAGCTGGCTTACTATTTTCTGCTGTCGTTGTTCCCACTGCTTATTTTCTTATTAACGTTGATTCCATTATTTAATGTTGACCAGACGACAATTACTGACGCTATTTCTCAAAACGCGCCGGGTGATACTGCTAAGATGATTAATGGGATCGTCGGAGATGTAATGAAGAGCAGTTCAGGCGGTCTGCTGTCATTCGGGATCATCGCTGCCTTATGGTCAGCCTCAAACGGTATGACTGCTTTAATGAATGCGTTCAATGTGGCTTACGAAGTAGAAGACGGCAGAAACCCTATTATTGCAAAGCTGTTATCAGTCTTATTCACTGTCGTCATGATTTTAGTGCTTGCTATCACACTTGCCTTACCAGTATTCGGCGAGCAGATCGGCAACTTCTTATTCGGTAAACTTGGTCTTGAGAGTCAGTTCAAATGGATATTTAATGTGATTAAGGTTGTCCTTCCTTTAATCGTGACTTTTGTCGTCTTTATGACCTTGTACGCTATAGCACCACATGTTAAACTTAGATGGAAATCTGTCTTACCCGGTGCGTTGTTTGCAACCATTGTCTGGCTTGGTGCCAGCGCTCTTTTTGGAGTATATGTCAGTAACTTTGCTAACTACTCTAAAACATATGGCAGCATCGGCGGCGTTATCGTGTTGATGTTATGGCTTTATCTGACCGGCTTCATCATTATCATCGGTGCACAGATCAATGCAATCTTCCACCAGAATAAGACGGGTAAAACAAGCAGTATGAACAACTAGGAGGAACTTATGACATTACTTGATGACGTACTTTCTTACAATAAACAATTTGTAGCAAACAAAGACTATGAAGGATTTGAAACTTCAAAAGTTCCATCGATGAAAGCTGTTGTCCTGACTTGTATGGATACACGGTTAGTCGAATTATCTTCTAAAGCATTAGGCTTCAAAAACGGCGATATTAAAATCGTCAAAAATGCCGGTGCTACTATCACTCACCCATACGGCGCAACCATGCGGAGCCTGTTAGTCGGCATCTATGCATTAGGGGCTGAAGAAATAATTATTATGGGCCATAAAGACTGCGGCATGGGTAACCTTGATGTAGATGCAGTGCTTACGACGATGAAGTCACGCGGCGTTAAAGAAGAAGTCCTTCATACGCTGGAACATTCAGGTATTGATATTCATCATTTCCTTGAAGGATTTAAAGATGTCAGAGAAAATGTTAATAATAACATTGAGCTCATTTACAATCATCCATTGTTTGATAAATCAGTTCCTGTACACGGATTAGTCATTGATCCACATACCGGTGAACTTGACTTAATTCAAAATGGCTATGATAAAGTGATTAAATAACAATAAACCGCTGAGAAATCTCAGCGGTTTATTGTTATTCTACTGTGCTACGAGATGATGCTTGAAAGCATAAATGACAGCCTGTGTTCTGTCCTGCACTTCAAGTTTACTCAAAATATTGCTGACATGGGTTTTCACTGTCTTGATTGTGATATGGCTGGCATCGGCAATCTCCTGATTTGAATAGCCTTTGGCAATGAGCATAAGAATCTCCATCTCACGCTCGGTCAGCATTTCGTGCAGTGCCGCTCTCTGGTTCACCCGGTTGCGCATCTTCGTCATGACTTCCGCTTCAAACACCGATTCTCCGCTGTATGTTTTACGGACTGCTTCTGCGATAGCATCGGCACTCGATGTCTTCAATATATAGCTGTCCACACCGGCATCAATCGCTGCATACACTTCCTGGTCATCGATGAAGCTCGTCAGCATGACGACTTTAATCTGCGGCCATCTGCTCTTAATAATAGTAGTCGCTTCGATGCCGTTCATCTTATCCATCACCATATCCATCAGTATGACGTCTGGATTCAGTGCTTCCGCCTGCGCGACCCCCTCTATGCCATCCCCTGCTTCACCGACAATCTCAATGTCACTTTGCGTGGACAGAAAACTCGATATCCCGATTCTAACCATCTCATGATCATCTACAAACAATACTCTCATGATGTCTCTCCTCCTGTATATGGCACTTTGACTTCTATTCTTGTACCACTCTTAACAGCAGAGATGATCTGACAGTTGCCGCCGATCTCTACCGCTCGTTCCTTCATTGTATTGATGCCGTAGCGTGATTCATCGCGCTGTGACATATCAAAGCCCCTGCCGTCATCAGTCAATCTTAAAATCACACTATCCCCGACTTGGAACAGCTCTATAGCCAGCTGGCTGGCGTGCGCATGCCGTAAAGTGTTGGAGATAGCCTCCTGTGTAATTCTGAACAGATGGTCTTCTACGCCTTTAGACATCGTGATATCCGCTATATCCATTCGTATAGTAAGCGGTATTTTCTTCTTCAACTCAGAGATGAGGTCCTGAATTCCGGCACGGAGCGACTTATTCTGCAGCGCGAGCGGCCTTAAGTGCAGCAGCAGCGCTCTCATTTCAAGCTGCGCTTCATGCAGCATTTTCCCGAGTATGGCGACCTGCTTTGCCGGCTGTTCATCAAGCGGGTGGTTTTTAATGGCAGACAACATCATGCTCGCTGCAAAAAGCTGCTGGCTGACGGAGTCATGAAGGTCACGGGCGAGTCGCTGCCGTTCTTCCTCGACAATTTTTTTGACAATCTGTTCATTGACACCTGTTGTGACAAGCTGATTCTGATGCTTGATAGTCCGGACTGACTCATTCAGCTTGACGATGGTCTGAAACAGTTCATATATTTCCGGCTGCATCATCATCTCCTCATTGTCATCGAGCGGTTCGCCGAAATCAACAGCCTGCATCTGCCCTTTAATCCATGCCAGCTGCTCGTTCTGCTTGTAAGCAGTGAGTGACCCCATAACAATGCATGCCAGAATAACGACGATATTGAGAAATAAAAATGCCGGGACACCGATAATCTGTGTATACAGCATCCCCTGGAAATAAATGATATTTGTAAAAATACGGTCAAGTATATAAAAGATAAAGACGAGAGAATAAACAAGGATGAGCATGACACCAATCATTCGCGTATAGTTATTCATCGATGCACGACCTCCAGATCACCGACAATAGATGAGACGATGACTTTGACTGCGACGCCGTTCTCATAGTCTTCAGAAATATAAGTCAAGCGCTCATTTTTGGCGCGTCTCGTGAACTCATGATCTACTTTCAGCTGTCCATACAGTGCTGAATAATCAATCTTAGTCTGATAATGATGCGGCACAATGACCGTCGTCTTTCCTATCATATGATTGACGACTATTAAATTTTCCTGCTGCAAGTTCGCCGCATTCGTCAAATCAATCGTCACATCGCCGACTGCATGCTGAAGATGAATATCATCAAAGCGGTAAACGGTCTTCGGCGTCTCCTGTGTATTGAACCACTTCTGCCCGTAGACATGAACATCTTTATCAGCGGTGACAATCACATGAACCGGCTTTCTTTTCGTAATCGCATAGCGCACTGCAATGATGACGAGAAAGCTGAACAATACAATAAGTGTATAAGGGTTGGACAGCAGTCCGAACAGCAAAAGGCTAAGACCGCTCCAGAACAGCACAAGCCCTCTCAGCTTCTTCCTGAAATACTGACTGATGTAAATCAGCAGCCCCCCGAGCACGAGTACGAGGAGCATCCCTGTCTTGATAAAAAAGATATAGTATAAGTTAGACAACAGCAGCAGGATTAAAAAGCTGATTAATATTTCTGTTGATACTAATTGCTTCACGTACTCACTTCTTTCCCCTTCAGTTTTCTAATCATCATTATCTCATATTCTGTCTCTTCTTTCATGTGGTCGAGCATTTGCAGCGATGCTTCAATCTGCTGCAGCTCATCGTCAATCTTGTTCAAAGCGTCGATTGCTGCATAGCGGTTCGTACGGAAATCACGCATGCTGCCGTCCTCTGAATCAATGACAGCTAGCTGGCTGTCATAGGCTTCAGTCAGACGTCTATGTTCTTCACGTTTCATCGCTTTCATCACATTCAGTTCAGTCAGTCTCTGCTGCAGTTCTTTTAACTTTAAATATAGACTATGCCTCACGCTTTTCTTCACGGTCTGCTTTAAATAAGATTTCAGTCGCTCCATCTCGTCATCTCCTTACTATATCTTCTACTATAAAAAAAGCTCCTGATGACGTGAAACGTCTCAGGAACGATTTTTATCTCATACTTTAGTCGGAGATGCGCTCAGTGAGTAACAGGGGACCTTGTTCAGTGACAACAATGGTATGTTCAATCTGTGCGACATAGCTGTTATCACTTGTTTCAAAGGCCCATTCATCCTTACCGTCTGTTACCAGTGTCGCTTTTGATGAAATGAACGGCTCTACTGCAAGAACCATGCCTTCTTTCAGCAGTTCTTTCTCAAAAGGGTCGTAGTAATTCAAGATATGCTTAGGATTTTCATGCAGACTTCTGCCGATGCCGTGGCCTGTCAAGTTTTTGATGACAGTGACATCGTTCTTCTTCGCCGTCGCATTCACCGCACGACCAATCTGGCTGAGCTTTGTGCCCGGTTTCACTTTCTTCATCGCTTCTTCAAACGCCATCAAGGCCACATCGACCACTTTTTGTTTGAGCGGGTCTGTGCTTTCGCCGACCACGAATGAAATGCCTGTATCTGCATAATAGCCATCCTTGCAGCCTGACACATCAACATTGACGAGGTCGCCTTCATTGATCACACGGCTGCCCGGAATACCATGAGCCACTTCTTCATTAACACTGATACATGTGTAGCCCGGAAACTCGTATTCGGTAATTGGTGCAGATTTTGCACCGAGCTTATCAAATAGCTTTCCTGCGATATCGTCCAGTTCTTTAGTCGTAATGCCAGGAACTGTTTTTTCCTTCAGCGTATCGCGGATTTCTGCGACAATCTGACCGATTACCTTTAATTTCTCAAGTTCTTCGTTCGTTTTTACGATCATCAATTATCTCTTCTTTCAATTAGTTATGATAGTTCATTATAACAAATTATTAATGTTATACTAATAAAAAACTACGAATAGGTACGAGCTCATGAAATGGACAAAACAAATTATCGGTCCCCGGATCATCAAGACGGGTCTTGCGACATTTTTGACGGCGTTGTTCTGCCAGCTGCTTCATCTGCCGGCTACATTCGCTGTTATTGCATCGCTTGTTTCCATCGAACCGACAGCTAAAGCGTCGCTCAGAAAAGCGTTCATCAGGTTTCCTGCTTCTATACTCGGGGCATTCATCGCAGTGACCAGCGCTTATTTCCTCGGCGAATCACCTTTAGCATACAGCATTGCTGCAACCCTGACAATTGTCATCTGCTATCAGCTCAAGCTGCATGACGGCATGCTTGTCGCCAGTCTGACTGCTGCTGCCATGATTCCGAACATCCATGATGACTTCGTCTTCAACTTCTTCTCAAGACTAGTGACAACGACGATCGGTCTAACGACAGCAGGGCTTGTCAACTTCCTCGTGCTGCCGCCGAAGTATCAGCTGCAGATTGAAACGTTGATCAACAATGTCGAGAGCGAACTGCAGCAGTTATTCATCACCCGGGGAAAAGAAGTTTTAATCGGTCATTACCACTCGAAGGACAGCGTCAGAAAGCTGATTCAAATAAGCAAGATGATCACTAAAATAGAGCAGCTGATCCAATATGAACACGAGGAATTTCAGTATCATCAGAGCGATATCAACAGAAAGAAATTGATGATGACGCTTGAGAAACGACTGCAGTTCAACCGGCTTTATATCATTCATCTGACCAACATGATCTATATGCCGCAGGAAACAGCATTTGATTTTCATGCAGAAGAGCGGCAGGCGTATACGGATATTATCATGGCGATGCAGCAGCATGAGCCGGTGCCGAGAACTGCCTTGTCGACATTCAAGTCAAGTGTCAAGCACCTGGCAGAATTTGATGACAATCAGCTGAAAAGTCATTACATATACGAGCTGCTGATGATTCAGAAACTGCTGACAGAACAGCACGCCGATTACCAGACAGACGAAACGCCTTGACCGCTCCTGGTCAAGGCGTTCTTTTGTGTCCACCTTACTTCTCACTGAGCAGGCGGTTAATAATGACATTTTTTGCGTTCTCTTCTGTACTGTTGTCGCCGATTGATTCAAACGGGATGTTCTTACGGTCACACGCAGCTTGCAGCAGGTAGTCAGTGATCTCATGATTTTTCGGCAGAATCGGCCCGTGCAGATAAGTGCCGAGCAGATTTTTATAATGCAGTCCTTCTTTTTTGTCGGTATCGTTGTTGCCGTATCCTGCGATGACGTCTCCGAGCGTCCCGTAAGGATGATACGTTCTGCCGCCGTGGTTCTCAAAGCCGACAATGCGGCCGAATGTCTCTGACTCTATGACGATGTTGCCTGTCAGCCGTTCTTTCTTCGATTCTGTATAGAAATCAAGAATATTCAGGCCCGGCAGCTCCTGACCATCAGGCGTCACATATTTCTCGCCTAAAAACTGATAGCCGCCGCAAATAGTAAGTGCCGGCACGCCGTCTTCAATAGCAGCCTTGAACTCATCTTTAATGCGGAATAGTTCCTGTGTTGCGATTGCCTGCTCGCGGTCACTGCCGCCGCCGATAAATAAAATATCCGCTTCACTGACAGCGAGTCCAGACGTCTCTTTGACATCAGTGACTGTGACGTCAATACCACGCCATTTCGCCCGTTTCTTAAGCGCGATGATATTTCCGATATCCCCATATAAATTGAGTTTGTCAGGCATAAAGTGATAAACATTGATTGAAGACATTAGTTGCCCTCCTTAAAGAAGTTTGTCAGTGTACGGTGCATCGGTTCGAGTGATGTATAGTTCGGTATACATACGGTATAGGCGTCATCCATAAGCGCCGCTTTTGTTGCAGCCGGAATATCCCTGATGACTTCGACCGGCACATTAATTTCAGCGTATTTCAGTCTTACTGCCAGTTCCTCCGCCCGGTTACCTGTACAGTAAATCCGGCTGATCGTCTGACGTTCCAGTTTTTCAAAGTCAGCGTCCCAGATCCAGGAAATGTCCCGTCCATCGGCTCCATTGTCGTTCAGACTGATTAAATAGCTCTTCTGTCCTTCAATTTTCTCTCCGACAGACAGACTGGCATTCAGTCCAGCGGGATTTTTAGCGAGATTGATGATCGCTTCTTTCCGGCCGTTCGTGAAGTACTGCATGCGGCCGTTGTCCGATGCATAGCTTTCGAATCCTTTTCTGATGGCTTCATCAGTTAAGCCCAGTTCTTTCAGGACGCTGTAGGCCGCAATAATATTGAAGACATTGAAGTCACCGGCAAGCTTCATGTTGAATGTCTCGCCGTTAATAACCGGCACTAAATACGGATTTTCAGCAAGTGCTTCGATTTCATATTTAGGCACAGCACGGTTAAAGCCGCAGTCACAAGTATAATGACCCAGCTGGTTATAATGAATGGCACTGTAATCGAGCAGTCTGCCGCAGTTCGGGCAGTACTTGCTTTCAATCATCGTGCTTTCCTCGAAATGATGGATGCCTGCTTTCATGCCGTAATAGACAACGTCGTCACTTGCTATTTTAAGACGTGACACAAATGGGTCGTCAGCATTCAGGAGGAGCTTGATGCCTTTACCTTTAATATGGTCCGCTATACCATCGACCAGTATATCGATCTCACCGAAACGGTCCATCTGGTCGCGGAAGAAGTTCGTGAACACCATCATAGTCGGTGTCATCTCGCTCAATACACGTGGAATTGACCCTTCATCGATTTCTATAATGGCGAGCTTTGTATTTCTTTTTGTCTGGACGATAAAACTTGATGTGATACCGGCTGCCATATTGGCACCTTCTGTATTATGAACAATCTGAATATGATTAGTTTTTAAAGTGTGACCGATTAAGTTCGATGTCGTCGTCTTACCGTTCGTCCCTGAAATAAAGACTACGGCATCGACTGATGATGCGAGTTTGCGTAAAATATGCGGATCAATTCTACGCGCCAGCTGACCCGGCAGATCCGTCCCGCGTTTACCGGCAGCGATGCTTGCGCGTCTTGCTGCTTTTGCGATTAATTTAGCTGAAAAAGTTCTCATAACAACCTCCTTGATTAACAATTCATTATACCATAGTTAAGCCATTGCTAAATATTATACCGAACCTATTAAATTGATTAACTTTGTATCACTGTTTTATTGCTGGCTGGCCGTTGTCACGAAGTTGTGATAAATTTTTGTGCTACTTTATTGATGAGATGTATAGACCGTGTTATTATGTAATTGAGAATGATAATCAATACAAATTAAGAAGGTGTCCGCATGCTTCATGCAGCAAATGCTCAGTTAGGTACGACTTATAAAATTAAATCAATGATACTTGATCATCATATGCTCCACCGATTGAATGCACTTGGTTTCTCAGAAGGCAGCCTGATCAAAGTCCGTCAGAAAAGCCTGTTCAAAGGGCCGTGTACGCTGGATATGAACGGTCAGCACATCTGCATCAGAAACTGTGATGCGTGCAAGATTATGCTGGAGCTCAATCATGACTAATTCATTCTGTATTTTAGGCAATCCGAACGTCGGTAAAACGTCACTGTTCAATGCACTGACCGGTTCTTATGAATATGTCGGTAACTGGAGCGGTGTAACCGTCGAGAAGAAAATTGGCCGGCTGAAGAAAAACTATGGCCAGCTCGTCGATCTGCCCGGTACATATGATCTGCTGCCGATTTCAAAGGACGAAACAGTCGTCACTAATTTTCTGCTGCATGAATCGTTCTCCGGAATGATCAATATAGTAGATGCCGCTCAGCTGCAGCGTAATCTGCTGCTGACGATCCAGCTGATGGAGTATGGCTCTCCTTTGTTGATCGGACTCAATATGGTCGATGTTGCCAGCAAGCGCGGTATTCGTATCGACACTCAAAAACTGATGCGCAAGCTGAAAACACCTATTATTCCGGTTGTCGCAAGAACGGGCAGAGGTTCTGATGAAGTACTGAAAGCACTCGGCGATGCTCAGCTGTCGACTGCCCGTCCGCTAAAAATCAATTATGACAAGCGCATTGAATCCGCAGTCAGTCAGCTAGTGACACTGTTCAGCAGCTTGTCCATCCACCAGAAGCACAAGCGATTTCTTGCGCTGCAGTACTTGCTTGAAAATCCGTCAGTGATCGACTATATCGGCCCTGCAATCGCTGCAGAAAGTGACAGCATCAAAGCAGCGCTGCAAAACTCCCTGGACCGCTCAATCAAATATTATATTCAGCAGGCCCGGACTAATTTCATCAGTGAGCTGCTGACTGATGTAGTGACTTATCCTGAGAACCGGACCAGTTATTTATCTGAGACGATCGACAGAATCGTCACACATAAAATATTCGGTATCCCTATTTTCTTATTTTTAATGTGGCTTATCTTTCAGACGACTTTCACATGGATCGGTACACCTTTATCAGACAAGCTGGACGGCTTTTTCGGCGGACCGCTGACAGATTTCGCTCAGTCAGTGATGTCGTCACTCGGCATCGTCCCTTTTCTGCAGCATCTCGTCACAGACGGGATCATCGCAGGTGTCGGCGGCGTGCTCGTGTTCGTCCCGCAAATACTCGTCCTGTTCTTCTTCATCTCACTGCTTGAGGATTCCGGCTATATGGCAAGAATCGCAGTGATCATGGACCGGATTATGGAGATGTTCGGACTGAACGGTAAATCCTTCATCCCTATGATTATCGGCTTCGGCTGCAATGTGCCAGGCATTATGGCGGCACGCAGCATCGAGGAAGAGAAAGAACGGCTGACAACGATACTGATTGCACCGTTTATGTCCTGCTCCGCCCGGCTGCCTGTATATGCTTTGTTCGCAGGTGTATTCTTCAAGGAGAATCAGGCACTGATTGTACTGAGTCTGTACATCATCGGCATAGTCGTCGCACTGATTGTCAGCTTTATACTGTCACGGACGTTACTGAGCAAAGATACATCGATCTTTGTCATCGAACTCCCGCCGTATCGCCTTCCTTCTTTAAAGACATTATGGCGCAGCACTTGGGAAAAAGGAAAAGGATTCATCAAGAAAGCAGGGACTTTTATATTCGGTGGTTCCGTGCTCATCTGGCTGCTTAACTATGCAGGACCAGCAGGCTTCGGCGTCGATATCGATCACAGTTACTTAAGCATGATCGGCGGCCTGCTCGCTCCGCTGTTACTCCCTCTTGGCTTTGGGACATGGCAGGCAGGCGCGACGTTAATTCCCGGCTTCCTCGCAAAAGAAGTAGTCGTCAGTGCGATGGCCATCATCTATGCGGTGAAAGACAATGCATTGATCGGAGTCATTCATGAACAGTTCACACCGGTGTCAGCCTATGCCTTTATGCTGTTTATACTGCTCTATATTCCATGCTTGTCAACAGTAGCTGCAATTCGTAAAGAGACTTACTCATGGAAATGGACGGCACTTGCAGTCGCTTATCCACTCGCTACCGCTTACAGTCTGACATTTATTGTCTACCAGCTCGGAAATATGTTGTTCTAGGAGGAAAAGACATGGCTTTACTATTTAATATACTGCTCTTTGCATTGATTTTTGGCTATGCCATCTATACTTTAGTGAAGTTCTTCAACAAATCAAAAGCCGGCAAGTGCAATACTTGCGATACAAATCCTGCCTGCTCATGTGAAGTACTGATTGACGACAAACGTATTTAAAGCGTTTGTCTTCTTTTTTTTGTAGAATAAGTAGTATGAAGGGGGCAACGACAATGACTGAATTTATCGCACTGGATTTTGAAACAGCGAACGGGCAGCCGGCGAGCATATGCAGCGTCGGCATGGTCAAAGTGCAGGACAATATGATGACTGAGACTTTCTATACACTAGTGAACCCCGAAACTTATTTTTCAAAAGGGAACATCGCGGTACATGGCATTAAACCTGAAGACGTGACAGATGCACCGTTGTTTCCGGAAGTCTATCAGCATATGCTTGACTTCATCGGCGAGCTGCCGGTCGTGGCTCACTTTGCACGCTTTGATATGAATGTGCTTTATGCATCCATCGAACGTTACAATCTTGATATGCCGACGCTGAAATATTTCTGCTCATGCAATATGGCGAGGAAGACTGTTAAAAATCACAGCTACAGTCTGAAGAATATGATGGCTTATTATAACCTTGACTTCCATGGTCATCACCATGCACTGAACGATGCTAAAGCGAGCGCTATGATCACAGTCAGATTATTGAAATCATATCCATCACTGGACGATTACTTGAAAAAGAACGGGTCCTATTTATCTTCCATGAAAAACAAAGCATCACAGCTTGACCGTTACAATAAGGAGCTCAAAAGCATTAAACCTTCGAGCAGTGACTTCGATATGACGCATCCTTTCCACGACAAAAAAGTGGCCATTACAGGAACGCTTCACATGAAACGCAAAGACATCGTCCAGTATATCGTTGACCACGGCGGCACGTTTGAACTTGATTTGGAGCAGCCGGTCGATATATTTATATTCGGCAGACAGCGCAGCAATCAACCATCAAAAAAGGAGACAATCATTAAAAATAAGATTGCCTCCGGTCAGGATATATTACTCCTCAGTGATGACAAACTGAAGCAGCTGATTACGTTTTATCAGTAGTTACTTCCTGTTTCTCATATTGTCCTTGATGCGTGTTCGGGATACAGGACGTTCCAGTTTCTGGTCAATCCAGAACAACAGCCCTGCTATTAACACAATAGCGAGAAGCTTCAGCGGCTCAAAGCCGTTGTCGATGGTGTTCTTTATGAACATCGCTATCAGCACGGCAGTGATTCCTATAATAGAAAACTTGAATTTCATACTCATCACTCGTTTCCTCAAATAAAATCATAAATTGTCATGTTCATGAACTGACGTTCTTCTAAATTCCCGACTGTAACACCGATTAAACGTATCGGCCGGTCGGGATGTTTTAATGCAGTATACAAATCATAACATACATTGTAAATATCTGTAGTATCGGACACTCGGTAAGGCAGCTTCAGCTGTCTGGATGTCGAGCGGAAGTCAGACTCTTTCATTTTCACAGTGACTACATCGCCTGTCAGACCGTAGCGGTTCAGCTTGTCACTCACCTGCTGTGAGAGCTGACGGATGATACCGAGTATTTCATCATCATCGTTTTTATCGACAGCGAACGTCGTCTCTTTGCCGATCGACTTTCTGATGCGCTCTGCTTTGACTGTCGAATGATCAATACCGCGTGCATAGTCATAGAGTCTCGGCCCCCGCTTACCGAACCGTTTGATGAGTTCACGTTCTGTCAGCTGATAAAGGTCAAGTCCGGTGTGAATGCCGTCCTGCTTCATCTTCTCCTCAGTCACACGGCCGACGCCCGGAAAAGCACCAATCGGCAGCTTCATCAATATGTCATGGACATTCCCGTGATGGATAATCGTCAGACCATCCGGCTTATTCATTCCAGATGACAGTTTAGCGAGAAACTTATTATAGGAGACGCCCGCTGAACATGTCAGACGGGTCGCTTCAAAAATATCGCGTTTAATGAACGCCGCAATACGTGATGCCGGCATATCCCGTCTCACGAGATGCGTGATATCCAGATACGCCTCATCAAAAGCGACCGGCTGCACATGCTCAGTGTAACTTCTGAATATCGCCATGATTTTCTCTGATTCATCGCGGTAAACATCAAACCGCGGCCTGACATAATAACCGTCCGGACAGAGCTGGTGGGCACGGCTCATCGGCATGGCTGAATGCACCCCGAACTTTCTCGCTTCATAGCTCGCCGTCGCGACTACACCTCTTGAGCTTGATTTACCGCCGACAATGACCGGCTTGCCCTGAAGCTTAGGATTATCACGCTGCTCTATCTGCGCATAGAAGGCATCCATATCGACATGGAGTATTCTTCTTTCCATAGCATCATCCCTTGAGCGTCATCCGACAGACCGCTTCGACATGCGTTGTCTGCGGGAACATATCAACAGGTGTCATTTCATCGATGATATAAAGTTCTGCCAGACTCTGAATATCCCGCATCAATGTCGCAGGATTACAGGAGACATAGACAATACGTTCTGGTTTCAGTGCTTTCAATGTATCGATGAAGAGTGGATCACAGCCCTTTCTCGGCGGGTCAATCATGACAACGTGAGGCTTCACGCCCTGCTGCTGCCACTTGATGATGATGTCCTCTGCCTTACCTGCCTCAAAATGCGTGTTCGATAAGCCGTTCAGTGCTGCATTCTTCTCTGCATCCTTGATGGCCTTCTCGACGATTTCCACGCCATATACGCGTTCAGCATGCGCTGCCATAAATAAGCCGATGGTACCGACACCGCAGTATGAGTCAATGACATTCTGACGGCCGTTCAGTTCGGCATAGTCAAGCGCCTGCTGGTAGAGCTTCTCGGTCTGTTCATGGTTGACCTGATAGAAGCTCATATCTGATATCTCAAATTTGAGTTCAGCCAGCTGATCCTGTATCTCATCTTTCCCTCTGATTGTCTTTGACTTGCTGCCCATAATGACGTTCGTCCGCTCCGGATTGATATTCTGTCTGACACTGACGATAGCCGGGAATTTCGTCATCATATGCTCTGCGATGACATCAGCCTGTTCAAGACGACTGTTTTTCGTCACGAGGACAAGCATCGTCTCGTCGATTCGCGTACCGCTTCTGATGACAATGTGTCTCAAGTTACCGCTATGACGCCGTTCGTCATAAATGCTGACGTTCAGTTCGTTCAGCAGCCGCCGCAGCTCATTCATGATATCATCGTGACTTTCCTTCTGGATGATGCATTCTTCAATCGGGACGATGTCATGTGAACGCGGTCTGTAGAAACCGGTCACTATCTCATCTTCCCGTTTCACAGGAAGCTGACTTTTATTGCGGTAACGCCATGGATTTTCCATGCCGATGATCGGGCGCACCGGGATATCAAGCTTCGTCATTTTGCGGATGAGATTTCTGACCTGCTCTTCTTTCATCTGCAGCTGGGCGTCATAAGATAAATGCTGAATGTTGCAGCCGCCGCACTGATAATAGTAAATACACGGCGGTGTCACTCTGTCCGGGCTTTCTTCGACAATGGAAACCAGCCTGCCGATTCCGAAGCCTTTGCTCATTTTTATGACTTTAACTGTCACTTTTTCACCTTTGACTGTGTTAGGTACAAATATAGGATAACCGTCGAACTTGATGACACCATTGCCTTCATGGGTGTAATCAATGACACGTCCTGTCAATATATCGTTTTTATTCATTATGTCCTCAATTCTTTCGTATCTATTTCAAATAAAGCATAGCCGTCTGCCAGCTGTGACTTCAGCGTGACGGGGTAATGGGCTGCCACTGTTTGTGCATGCCGGCTTGTCTTGATCAAGTAGCGGCCGTCCTCAAGCAGTTTAAACGGTATATGCGGCGTGAAGTCAACGCCCTGTGTTTTCACGTAATGGCTGACCGCATCCCGCACTTCAATGTCATCCAGCGGAACGACCGAGACCGCATCATCCTTCAGAAAAGGCGTGAAGTTTGCCCGGTAGTCATGGGTCAGCACTATATATATCTCTTCGTCATCAAGCGGCGCGCCTTGATAAGTGACGGCTGTCACTCTTTCTGAGTCGCTGATTTTTATGCCGGCATGATTATAGCGTGGCGGCTGTGCAAGGCTGATCGTGTAGTCCAGCTCATAGAACAGATCCATGTTGTAGCTCGGAAAACCAGGCGCTATCGACTGATTTTCCTTCAGTAAATATGGCGCGCCGTCCGTATTGAATGCAGAGGCACTCCACTCGAGCCATTCTTTGAGGAGACGACCCGGTACATTGAGCGCCGTCAGCTTGTTCGGAAAACGGTAGATGCTCATCACATCTTTCAATGTTATATCACCGGGCTTCACCATGACGTAGTCGTCGCCACCGTCTCTCCCTGCCTTCAATGGTGCTGATGTCGATATAATGTTCATACCGGCTGTACCAACGCGCGCGGAGAAGGCAGAGCGTGTGCTTTTAGCAATCAGTTCCACTGCTCTGCTCGGCGCGACTTGACTGAAGAAACTTTCTATCTCATGACTTGTGCAGCCGACTTTACTGTTGATGAACGCGAGCACGTCATGATGCGTGCGCTCATTGACTGCAGCGAGCTGCGGCTCAACAGGTTCACCTTTCAGTCCGATGACTTCGCTCTTCCCGTCCTTAATAGTAAAGCCGTTTTCACCGTAAGTGAGCGTCAGCTGGATCACGCCTAAATGCGTGCCGAAAGAAACCGGCTGAACGGCAAACGTCCCGTTAATCGTCCCTCTTTCAGCATCGACGTAGTCTACAGCACTGTAGTCACCACCAGGGAACTGCTGATGCGTATGACCGAAGATCATGGCGTCAATATCAGCAATCGTACTGATCAGATGGACTTGATTTTCAAGGCCCGGTATTTCTCCCTGCGACGGATCGAAACCTGAATGACATAGACATATGATGATATCACACTGGCCCTTAATTTGTCCTGCCCAGTGTCCAGCAGCCTCATACATATCATCCACTATCAACTGACCATCAAGGATGGCTTTATCCCATATCAAGATCTGCTCCGGTACAACGCCGATCACGCCGACTTTAACGGTCCTGCCGTCAGCAAATGTTCTGCTGATAATTGTATGCGTCTTGAAAATGTATTCTCCTGCGCTGTTTTTAACGTTGCAGTTCACGACCGGAAAATTTGCTTGTGCCATCGTGTCGAACAAGAAATCGAGCCCGTAGTTGAACTCATGGTTGCCTAACGTCCCCGCATCATAGCCGATTTCATTCATGATATTGATCACCGGATGTACGGCGGGTCTATTACCCACCGCATAATCCGCCACAAGATTGCCCTGCAGAACATCCCCGTTATCGACGACAATAGTCTGTATATCACGTCCGTCATTCTGTGCCTTCAATGCTTTAATTTTACTGCCTGCAAGTATGAACCCATTCGCTTCCTGCGGCTGGTCCATAAAGTAATCATACAAGCTGATATGAGCATGAACATCTGTCGTTCCTAAAATCATCAATTGATAGTCTGTCATCGGTCTCCACCTTTCTATTCTATTTTATTCCAACATGAATTCATTGTCACATAGATTACACGGGAGCGATATGGGTATATGGAAGCTAGACTGATTAAAAGGAGTGTAGTTATATGTATAATGACTTAAAAGATAAAGTAGCGCTCGTCACAGGCGGCTCTTCTGGTATCGGTAAAGCGATTGCTGAGCGTTTTGCCGCAGAAGGCATGAAAGTAGCAATCAACTATCATTCAGGTTCTGAAGCTGCGGAAGAAATGGTGAAGGCCATTAAAGAACAGGGCGGAGAAGCAATTGCCATCAAAGCTGACACAACAAAAGAAGAAGAATTTCTGGCGATGTTCAAAGAAACGATCGATACGTTCGGTGCCCTGCACGTCATGGTGAATAATGCCGGCATCCAAAAAGATATCGTCAGCCATGAGATGACGACGGAAGAATTCGATCAAGTCATGAACGTCAATCTCCGCGGTACATTTATCGGCTGCAGAGAAGCGATCAAGCAGTTCATGAAGCAGAAATATAAAGGGAACATCATCAATGTTTCAAGCGTCCACGAAATTATTCCATGGCCGCATTACGCCCAGTATTGTGCGAGTAAGGGCGGCGTCAAACTCCTCACTCAAAGTTTAGCGATGGAATACGCCCGCGTGCAGATCCGCGTGAACAATATTGCGCCGGGTTCTGTCGATACACCGATCAATGCGGCAAACTTCGATACTGAAGAAAAGAAAAAAGGCGCAGAGGACTTTGTGCCGATGGGTTATGTTGCTGAGCCGGCAGAGATGGCTAACATCGCTGCTTTCCTCGCAAGTAAGGAATCTAAGTACATCACCGGACAGACTATCGTTTCTGACGGCGGACTGTCGCTCTATCCATCACACCGTAACTGGGAATATGATGAACTGGCGGCAGAATTTACTGACGAAATATAACAGAGTCATAATAAACTAGTGGATTGCCAGCTAAACTTAAAAACAGCCTCCCATCTTTGCAGCTTAAGATGGGAGGCTGTTTTGTTAACGAACTGTTACGGCTATACGCCGATTACTGTCCGGTTAGACTACTGTCTCGGATTTCTTTCTGATACTGGCCGTCGATTTCATTTTTCTTCTGCACATTATTCTCCTTCTCCAGTCTTTCCAGCGGACTGAAGACATTGACGTGCCGCTCAAGGTTGATGAAGTGCGCCGGCAGTATGCCACCGAACTCACCGTCCACATTCAGCTGCACTTTCTCAAATGACGATACTTTCACATCTTTCGCCTTCACATAATGAACTTTCGGATGCTTTAAATGCTCTCCTCTCGTTGCAAGCGTAAATATATGGCCGAACTCCGCGATATTCACTTTCTCAAGGAACAGCACTGTAAAGTAGCCGTCGTTAATCGATGCTTCAGGCGCCAGCTTCTCGAAGCCGCCGACTGAATTAGTCAGTCCGATCAAGAACAGCATGACTTCTCCGGTAAATACTTCTCCGTCATATTCAATGCGTACATCTGACGCTTTAATCTCAGGCAGCATTTCAAGCCCTTTGACGTAATAGGCGAGCGGCCCGATCATCGTCTTCAGCTTGCTCGGTGCCTCGTATGAGATCTCTGTGATCTTACCGCCGCCTGCTATGTTGATGAAGTAGCGGTTATTCATCTTGCCGATATCGACCGGCACTGTCTCACCGTCAATAATGACGTCCACCGCTTCCATAATATCTTTCGGGATCACAAGCGCTCGTCCGAAGTCATTGACGGTTCCCATCGGTATAATGCCGATGTCAGGAATGTTGTCCTGTTCAGCCACACCGTTAATGACTTCGTTCAATGTCCCGTCTCCGCCCGCTGCAATAATCAGATCGAACTCCTCTTTTAACGCAGCTCTTGCCGCCACTGTTGCATCGCCGACTGCTGTCGTCGCATGAGCACTCGTCTCAAAGCCTGCCTGTTCCAGTTTAATCAGCACATCCGGCAGTGCTTTTTTAAACTGTTCCCGGCCAGATGTCGGATTATAGATGATTCTTGCTTTTTTTCTCATTATCTTTCTCCATCTTCTTTATTTTCTTTAATGAACTCCCGCTCTTTTACATACATTCTGAACAATGTGAAAGTAACTACTACAATCAGTATTTGCAGCAGCTTATGCATCCAGCCTTCAGTCAGCTGCATAAATAAAAGCGTGATCAGCACTAAATTGACAGCAATCAATGCGATATAAACCAAATTTTTGTTCATCGTCTGCGTCCACCGAAAATATTTCTGACAATTTCGCGGCCGATCTGCCTGCCGACACTCGTCAGCACAGATGCCGCTACGCGCTGCAGTTCAGATGGTTTTTCTTTTTGCGGTCTTGCTTTTTTCGCTGTGACTTTCGGCGCCTCCTGCTCATCTTCGAACTTCTGCTTGAGCAGTTCGTACGCACTTTCGCGGTCGAGTGTCTGATTATAGACGGCATGCAGCGGATTCGCCTTCAGCAGTGCGGCTGCAATATCGGGCTCAATCACTCCGATCTTACTTTCCGGCGGTCTTATGAATGCACGTTCGACGATCATCGGCTGACCTTCTTCATTCAGAAATGAGATCAGGGCCTCTCCTGTCTTCAGCTCACCGATAGCAGACGCCACATCAATGTCCGGATTCTGTCTGAACGTCTCAGCTGCGCTTTTGACCGCTTTCTGGTCGCGCGGCGTAAAGGCACGCAATGCATGCTGGACGCGGTTACCGAGCTGACCGAGCACCTCATCCGGCAGATCGACCGGATTTTGAGTGATGAAATAGACGCCTACTCCTTTTGAACGGATCAGACGTACCACCTGTTCTACTTGCGTGATAAATGCTTGATTGGCATCCTTGAACAATAAATGTGCCTCATCAAAGAAGAAGACAAGCTTCGGCTGATCCAGATCTCCTACTTCCGGCAGCACTTCGAATAACTCTGTCAGCAGCCAGAGCAGAAATGTCGTGTAAAGCAGCGGCTGCATATAGAGGTCGCCCGCCTGCAGAACATTGATGACGCCTTTACCATCGACCTTCGCCATGAAATCTTCCAGCTTCAAAGCCGGTTCCCCGAAGAACTGAGCGGCACCCTGACTTTCAAGCTCAAGCAGCTTACGCTGAACCGCACCGATTGATTGCTTCGAAATGTTGCCGTACTGACTTATATAATCATTGCTGTTGTCCGCCATATGCCGCAGCAGTGCCTGTAAATCTTTCAGATCAAGAAGCACCAGTCCTTTATCATCACTGATTTTAAAGGCCATATTAAGCAGCCCTGCCTGCGTGTCATTGAGCAGCAGCAGCCGTGACAATAACAGCGGCCCCATTTCAGTGATTGTCGCTCTGACAGGTGTGCCGTTTTTACCGAAGACATCCCACAATCTGACAGGAAAGTGCTGCGGCTGATAATCAATCAGCTGAAGAGTATCCAGCCGCTCCTGAATCTTATCAGTGACTGTCATCGTTTCAGCGAGACTTGCAAGGTCGCCTTTAACGTCAGCCAGGAATACCGGTACACCGGCCTTTGAGAATTGTTCAGCCATTACTTTCAAAGTAATGGTTTTGCCTGTCCCTGTTGCTCCGGCAATCAAACCGTGGCGATTGGCCATTTTAAGATTTAAAGCAATATCACTACTATTTTTCGCTATATTCAGCCCAGTCATTTATATCACTCTTTCACATTTTATTGTTATCATCATTGTACCTAATTTATTCAATTATGCAATTTTAGAAAAAAAAAGACCCGCATGCGGGTTTTAACGTTTCATTGATTGGTACCAGCTGATGGCATCCCGTTCTAGAGATGAGACATACTCATTCCTTGCAGTGTGATAGTCCGGCGAGTCATCGCTGTATTGAAAGGCAAGCTTCTCTTTTAAGGCATATGCCGTTCTAATATCAGCATGCACCCTTAAATAATCTCTTACTGCCAGCCTTCTGTCGACCACTTCATAATTAGTCTTTTCAACCATAATGATGACACGGGTCAGATTATCGATTTCTCTCGTAAATGATTTGCAGCGTTCGTCTGCGCAGATGGACAGCTCTGCCGCGCGATAGCCGGCAAGAGTCATCGCTTCTGAATACTGGTCAATTTTATCGATGTTTTTGACGACAGGCAGTATATCCATCGACTGATTGCCGGGCATATCCTGGACGGCAGTGCTGCCGACATGGTGGATCTCAACAATCTCATTTCGGAAAATCTCAATCAGCTGCTTAGCTTCAGCTATAAATATTTTATGATAATCTGTGACATTCCACGGGGTATAATCAATCATATAAATCCTCCACTTTTGGTATGTCTCTACTTTTCCGCTATTCTATCACAATAAATGTAAATATTCTATTAAGATTGTGTATATTTTCAACAAAAATCCATTTACAGCGGACTAGACAATAACTAATACCTCGTTATGAAAATGCTAAACATGCTGTCAAGGCGTTGTAAATTATTTGTTAAAGCCAATATAGTTGTATAAATTTTTTCCTGCGTTTGCTAAAATTGAATTATTGACCATCATGTCGGGAGGAAAGGCATCAATGAAAAACTTACTTTTCTGGCTCTATGTGGTGATTGCTCTTGCACTCATTGCATTCGGCTACATTTACTGGCAGCAAAAAGTAACTGATTCAGCTGCAGCAAACAACGTGAGCACTCAGTCAGTCAGCAAGAAAGCACCTAAAAAACAAGCAGCTGCTAAATCAGCCGGCAGCCTGTTCAAAGACGATGCCTTTCAACAGCTCTATAATAAGAAGACTAAAGACGGCGGGAAGATGACGATCACATTAGTAGCGACACCCTACCAGACATCTGAACATAACACAAGCGTCAAAGATGACCTGGAGAAAGCAGCCGACAAACAGCTCGCTATCAATGCTGTGGAAGTTTCAGGGGCGTCAACTGCCGCAAGCTTAGCAGCAGCCTATGAGAAAAAGCCCGACTTAATTCTACTCGATGCACTGACAATCAATGATTACTACGAAAATATTCCAGTGAACGCTCATCTGGCAGCTCTAGAAACAATGTATAATGATGCCGTCGAACAGCATGATATTCCTGTTGTGATCATCGGCACGAGACCGATTTATAATGATCCCGCATTTGCTGACTACCAGCAGGCAGAAGCTGATTATCTCAGCAATAAAGGCAACAACTTCAACTATGTCAGTCAAGCTGGCGAGTGGCCGACTGATGACAGCATCACGGATGACTACAATACAGCAAGCGCGTTACTGACTAGTCGCGGTATTAAGCGCTGGTCGACTGCCATAACTGACCACTTATTCAACAAATAAACCAGATTCCAGGACATCCTGGAATCTGGTTTTTATAATCAAATCTATGCCTTTCAGCAAAAACTTCACTTTTAAAATAATCCTAGAAATTTTTTCTTTTTCTTCTGTCTCTCTAAATGGCCGGCCTGCACTTCAAGCGGGCTGACGTAGCGTATCTTTTCACCGTTCAGCACTTTCCGGGCGTTTTCCTTGTAATAGTTGACCTGGTCAATCCCGTACTGACCCTCTATATATTCATAGCACTCATCCATAAAGAAGTTCCGGCCTGTTACATTGTGGGCGTCACTTGCCACGAAATGAATCATCTTATGCTTCATCATCTGCTGAGCGACTGACTGGGAATAATCTCCGAGCCTTCCGACGACGACACCTGCCGTCACTTGGCACAGTGCTCCGAGCTCAATTAATGACGCAAGTTTATTCGGATTCTTCTGCAGTTCACTGTTACGCTCAGGATGTGCTATGACCGGCACATAGCCTTCCAGCGCCATGTTAGTGAACAGCTGCTCTGTATAAACCGGCACTTCCTGTGTCGGCAGTTCAATCAGGACGTAAGGTGCGTCTTTCATCAACGGCAGTGCTTTTCCGGTTTTCAGATCTGCAATGACGTCACCGTAAATTCTGATTTCCTGACTCGGATGGACAGTGACCGGTATTTGATGTGACCGTATCAAGTTATTGACCTGGTCAGTAAGTTCGATGATTTTCGGTCCGTAGTTTTCATAGACGCCAATTTTATGGTGCGGCGTCGCAATAATATCCGTGATGCCGTTCGCTGCAGCAGTCCGGGCCATCTCAAGAGCTTCTTCAGTATTTTTAGCCCCGTCATCAATGCCGAACAAAATATGGTTGTGTATATCTACCATTAGAATCCCTCTCTTCCTATCATGCTTTATTTTCAATATACACGGCGCAGCAGGAAATATAAAGCGAATAAGTTATCTGAATATTCCTGCACTTTGGGTTGCCATGTTTATTCTTATCATATACAATTACTGTTAACGATATGGACGCCAACAGCTACTTCAAAGGAGGACGACTTGTGACATATACCGACGTAATCTTTCGAGTGAGTCGAATGGAATGCTTATATAAACAATATATGGCTGAATCACGGGAAGAACTTTTCCATCATTTGAAGCATTATTATTATAGCCAGTGGGCTGACGACCGTGATTTCATATTTGCAGAAACTGATCTATCATATATTATCTTTCAGCCGCATCGACTCAACCGGCTCATTGAGCAGACTGAAGAAATTATGCTGTAAGACAACAAAACCTTCGATTTTCATGTAATGCTGACTTCTTCTAAGAAGCTGCATCGCTATGAGAATCGAAGGTTTTTATATAACGATCATTGATTAATTGACGATCAGCGCTTTTCAAGCTCCTGCTTAAGAAGCTGGTTGACGAGCTGCGGGTTCGCCTGACCTTTCGACAGTTTCATGATCTGACCGACCAGGAAGCCCATCGCTTTACCTTTACCGTTCTTAAAGTCTTCGATAGACTGCGGGTTCTGGTCAAGTGCATCATTCACCAGCGCTGTTAACTGTGCCGGGTCAGAAATCTGTACTAATCCCTGCTCTTCCATGATGACTTTCGGTGCTTTTCCAGATTCAACAGTTTCCTGGAAGACCTTCTTGGCAATCTTGCTTGAAATCGTGCCGTCAGCAAGCAGTTTGATCATCTCAGCAAGATTTTCCGGTGTCAATGCGGTCGCGCCTAGTTCTTTCTGCTGTTTGTTCAAGTACTCGTTCACGCCGCCCATCAGCCAGTTGGAAGTGAGCTTCGCATCAGCACCCAGTTTGATCGTCTCTTCAAAGAAGTCGGACATTTCTTTTGTCAGTGTCAAGACGTGGGCATCATATGCCGGCAGACCATAGTCGCTGACGTATTTTGCTTTACGTACATCCGGCAGTTCAGGAATAGAAGCACGTACACGTTCTTTCCATTCTTCGTCGATAACGAGCGGCACTAAGTCCGGTTCAGGGAAGTAACGGTAGTCATCAGACCCTTCTTTAACACGCATTAAAATCGTTTTACCGGTCGACTCGTCAAAGCGGCGTGTCTCCTGCAGAATTTCTCCGCCGGACAACAATACTTCTGCCTGCCGTTTCTCTTCGTGCTCAAGTCCACGTCTGACGTAGTTGAATGAGTTCAAGTTTTTGAGCTCCGCTTTCGTACCGAATGCTTCCTGCCCTCTAGGACGCAGCGAAATATTGGCATCACAGCGCAGTGAGCCTTCTTCCATCTTACAGTCAGAGACGCCTGTGTACTGGATAATCGCCTTTAATTTCTCAAGGTAAGCATACGCTTCTTCCGGCGTACGAATATCCGGCTCAGAGACAATCTCAACAAGCGGTGTACCCTGCCGGTTCAAGTCAACTAATGAATAACCATCTTTATGGGACAGTTTCCCAGCATCTTCTTCCATATGAAGACGTGTGATACCGATACGTTTTGTCTCGCCGTTCACTTCAATATCAATATAACCGTTCTCACCGATCGGCTCATCAAACTGTGAAATTTGATAAGCTTTCGGATTATCCGGATAGAAATAATTTTTGCGGTCAAACTTTGTCTCTGTTCTGATATCCATATTGAGCGCCATCGCAGCACGCATCGCCCAGTCGACTGCCGTTTTATTCACGACCGGCAGGACGCCCGGATAGCCGAGGTCGATGACGCTGACGTTTGTGTTCGGTTCAGCACCAAAGTGTGCAGGAGAACTGGAGAACATCTTGGATTCAGTCTTTAATTCAACGTGGACTTCAAGTCCGATTACTGTTTCGAAATGCATATCATCGTCTCCTTATAACGTTTGATAACGGTCTGTTAAGTTAAATTTTTGTTCGTACTGATAAGCGACATTGTAGACTTTCTGTTCATCGAATGGTTTACCGATGATCTGCAGTCCGATTGGTCGACCGTTATGTTCGCCGCAAGGTACAGAGATTGATGGCAGGCCGGCTAAATTAACTGGAATCGTCAAAATATCATTGGCATACATAGTCAGCGGATCATTGATCTGCTCACCAATATTGAATGCTGGTGTCGGTGCTACTGGTCCGACGATGATATCGTAGTCAGCGAATACTTTCTCGAAGTCCTGCTTGATCAATGTTCTTACTTTCTGTGCTTTTTTGTAGTAAGCATCGTAATAGCCTGAACTTAACGCATAAGTCCCGAGCATGATACGGCGTTTGACTTCATCACCGAAACCTTCCTGACGCGTCTTCTTGTACAGTTCCTCTAAGTTCGTCGCACCTTCTGCCTGATAGCCGTAACGGATACCGTCAAAACGCGCTAAGTTAGCTGAAGCTTCTGAAGAGGCAAGAATATAGTAAGTTGCTACTCCGTATTTAGAGTTAGGCAGCGACACTTCTTCAACGACTGCACCGAGTGCGCTTAATTCTTTGATTGCTGCTTCTACGCTTGCTTTTACTTCTGCCTGGACACCTTCACCTAAATATTCTTTCGGTACAGCAACACGCAGGCCCGTCAAATCTTTCTCGAGATTTGATGTAAAGTCGACATTATCTACTGGTGCACTTGTTGAATCCATTTTGTCGACACCTGAAATGATTTCAAGTACAGTCGCATTGTCCTTAACATTGCGCGTGATCGGACCGATCTGATCAAGTGATGAAGCGAAAGCGACAAGGCCGTAACGTGAGACCCGGCCATAGGTCGGCTTCATGCCGACAACGCCGCAGTATGATGCCGGCTGGCGGATAGAGCCGCCTGTATCTGAACCAAGTGCGAACGGCACAAGGCTCGCTGCCACTGCTGCTGCACTGCCGCCTGATGAACCGCCCGGCACTGCTGTATGATCAAACGGATTGACCGTCTTCTTATAGAATGAGTTCTCTGAAGAACCGCCCATCGCGAATTCATCCATGTTCAGCTTCCCGACTAGTATCCCGTTTTCGTTATTTAATTTCTGCATAACAGTTGCATCGTATACCGGAGTAAAGCCAGTCAGCATTTTACTTGCGCAAGTGGTCTCAACATTTTTAGTGACAATGTTATCTTTGATACCCATCGGAATACCGAATAAGCGGCCGGATGGTGTTTCATTATCAAGCGCTGCAGCTTTTGCCATCGCCTGTTCTTTATCAAGTGCAAGGAACGACTGGATCTTCGCGTCATCCTGTTCAATATTTTTGAATGTGTCAGCGATAAGCTCTGACGGTTTCAGCGCTTTGTTCTGAATCATTTGAGACAATGATTCAATCGATTCATATCTTAACGACATTTTATTCTCCTCCTAAAATTGAAGGCACACGGAACTGGCCGTCTTCTTTGACCGGCGCATTCTTCAGTACTTCTTCTTGTGTCAAGCTGTGATGCGCCACATCATCACGCAGTACGTTCTGCAGATCCAGTACGTGGAATGTCGGCGCAACACCTTCTGTATCTACTTCTTCGAGCTGATTGGCGAAATTAAGAATCGCTTCCAGCTGGGTGCTGAATTTTTCCGCTTCCTGTTCATTAATAGCAAGACGCGCCAGATGGGCCACGTGTTTTACTTGATCATTTAATATGGTCGTCATGTTTATCCTCCTAAACGTATATAACATCTATAAATTCTATCAAATTTCTATATAAAAATCTAAAGAAACTAAAAAAGATATATGAAAACGCTTTAACGCGGTATATAATTAGTACATAAGTATTATAATTATTCATAAAATTAAAGGAGGAACATTTATGATACTCGCTTCTACTTTTCAAAATGTCAAGATTGAAGCCACTTGGATGACGTATGTCATGATTGCTGTCTATTTCTTAATCCTGCTCGGCATCGGCTACTATGCCTATAAACAGTCGACAAGCACGCTTGATGAGTACATGCTCGGCGGCAGAAGTCTCGGGCCGCTAGTCACAGCATTGTCTGCCGGGGCAGCTGACATGAGCGGGTGGATGCTCATGGGCCTACCGGGTTCTGTCTATACGACAGGACTATCTGCCACATGGATTGCGATCGGCTTGACGATCGGCGCATGGCTGAACTATATACTTGTCGCACCGAGGCTCAGAGTTTATACAGAGCTTGCTGACAACGCCATCACTATTCCCGACTTCTTCGAGAAACGTGTCAGCGACCATACACGGATGCTGAAAATCATTTCAGGCCTTGTCATCGTCGTCTTCTTCACTCTATATACACAGGCCGGTATGGTCTCAGGCGGTGTACTGTTCCAAAGTGCGTTCGGCCTTGACTATCACTGGGGTCTCATTCTAACAGCAGGCATCGTTATTCTTTATACGCTGTTCGGCGGTTATCTTGCGGTTTCGCTGACGGATTTCTTCCAGGGCGTCATCATGTTGATTGCACTTGTTATCGTCCCTATCGTCGCCCTGCTCAAATTAAATGGCCTTGATACATTTGATACTGTCGTTGACTTGAAACCGACGAACCTTGACTGGTTCAAAGGAACGACGACAATCGGCATTATCTCGCTGCTTGCCTGGGGACTGGGTTACTTCGGTCAGCCGCACATCATCGTCCGCTTTATGTCTATCAGATCGCACAGACTGCTGCCGGCAGCACGCCGCATCGGGATTTCATGGATGGCCGTGTCACTTATCGGCGCTTGTATGACCGGTCTGATCGGTATCGCATTCGTCCACGAATCCGGCCAGAAACTGGATAACCCAGAGACCATCTTCGTTGTAATGAGTCAGATTTTGTTCCATCCGTTGATCGCAGGATTTTTCCTCGCTGCTATTTTAGCAGCAATCATGAGCACTATTTCTTCACAGCTGCTTGTAACGAGCAGTTCGTTGACACAGGATTTCTATATGCTGTTCCGCAAGACAAACATTCAGGATAAATCCCGCGAGAAAGAGTTCGTGCTTGTCGGAAGGCTGTCAGTACTCCTCGTCGCGCTAATTGCCGGATTCATCGCATGGCATCCAAATGACACCATTTTGAACTTAGTCGGTAATGCATGGGCAGGATTCGGTGCCGCATTCGGACCACTTGTACTGCTGTCATTATTCTGGAAAGGCCTGACAAAAGAAGGCGCTATTTCCGGGATGATTCTCGGCTCGCTGACGGTCATCTTCTGGATCGTCATGAAATCCGCACCTCACCATGCGACAATATTTGATCTTTATGAAATCATCCCGGGCTTCGTCATCAGCTTATTATCCACTATTTTAGTGAGTATGCTGACAATCAAACCGGAACAGCGTGTGCTTGATGAATTCGATGAAATGAAACGTATCGTCAGAAGCTGATTCAAGATAACCACAGCGATAATAAAAGCACGTTCCATAAAGGAGCGTGCTTTTTTCTGTTACTGACCGAGTAAATCCACTGTAACAGTTTCTCTTCATCAAAAAAGAAGAGAAGCTCAACATGAGAAAGATCAATTTATAGTTATAAAACAAGATCAGCTGCAATGAGCTGATCTTGTTCTACTGCTGATATACATGAATTTTAGGTTCTTTATCATCTTTCTTCTTTGTAATCAGTGCCAGCGGTTTATCACTGTCGACAATTGAGATTTCCAGATTGTCAACACCACTAAAATACTTCGTGGATAAGTCACTGATATACTGCGTCACGCCGACTACTTCAGCTTTGCCATAGTAATCAAGCGGGACATTGATTGTCACTTCTTTTATTTTATCATTAACGAAGTGACCGGTGCCGATGGCCTGTGTGAAGTTCGGGAAGAAGCTCTGCAGAGAGTCGTTGAACTGCTTGAAATCATTGTTCAATTTCTTGTTCAGTTCTTCTGCATCACTTGACGGCAGCAGTGCATATTTTTCATTGACGTCTTTCCACTTCTCTAGAGATTGACTGCCTTTATCGCTGACAGCATACGCTACAAAGTTTCCAGGAACGATACTTTCTTCTGAACTCTGCATAAAAATCGCAAATATAATCGGAATATTTTTCAATTCAGACTTCGCGCGTAGTCGTGACAGAATTTCCTCCGCCATTTCCTTCCCTTTCTTTTCACTGAGCTTTGTATCGAGCGTTTGACTGTATATCTCACCGTACTGCTCTTTCTGGTAATAATAGACGCTGTTCATCGCAAGACCAATTGTCATGCCGGAGATCTTCTCGTTCTTCGCGTCCTTCTTCGTATAATAATCCTGTTCTAGCAGGTGAGATAAGTAGGCCGGCGAATTCTCGGCGATTTTCTCAGGGTCCGTCTCACCGTGATGAGATGGATTCAGACCGAAGTTAGCATAGGCATTGCGTTCTATGCGCGTATCTTCATCCATCGCATCTATTTCTTCTTTCGTAAACTGCGGCTCAAGATAACTTTCAACGGCATTTTTCGTCAGCAGCTGCCCGTCGCGGAACAAGTAATCGTCCGGCGAGAACACGCGTCTGCTGATGCTGAACAGACCTGATTCAAAGGCATCACCATTATAGGCATTCGCCATGTTTGCACTTGTCAAACCACGCGCCTGGCTTTCTTTGAACGGCAGCAGTGTCCGGTAGTAATCTCCTGAAATCCGGGCATCTGTCGCAATCTGCTTCTCATCCTTCTGTTGCGCCGTATCATTAGTTGAGCCACAGGCTGCCAGCAGCAATGCTGAGAGCATGACAATTGATACTTTCTTCATAATAGGCTCCTTAATTCATTTCCTGTAGTTTATTGATCAGTTGTTCCTCAGTCCACACTTCAATGCCAAGATTTTCAGCTTTCTCAAGCTTACTTCCGGCATCTTCACCCGCAATGACTAAATCGGTCTTCTTAGTGACACTGCTTGTGACATTCGCACCGAGCTTTGTCAGCTGTTCGGTCGCTTCTGTCCGCGTCATGATAGAGAGTTTACCCGTCAGTACAATGGTCTTGTGCTGAAATTCAGGGTTAAAAGCTGTTTCATCTATCGTAGCACCAGTATACGTCATATTGACAGCTGCTGCATTCAGTTTTTCAATCAGCGCCTGAATATCTTCATTGTTCAAGTAAGTCATGAGTGACTGAGCCATCTTATGGCCGATATCGTGAACGGCTGTCAGCTGTTCTTCAGAAGTCGTCATCAGCTTGTCCATCGTCTTATACTGCGCCGCCAGAATACTGCTTGCCTTTGTGCCAAGATGGCGGATGCCGAGACCGAACAGCAGCCGCTCAAGTGAATTCTCCTTGGATGCTTCTATTGCAGCGAGCAGCTTATCAACTTTTTTGTCGGCCATACGCTCAAGCGGCAGCAGATCTTCCCGCTTCAAGTAATAAATGTCCGCGACATCTTTAATGAGTCCTGCTTCAAACAGCTGGGCGACAATCTTCTCGCCTAAGCCCTCGATATTCATCGCCTGCCTTGAGACGAAATGAATGACGCCTTCAATGAGCTGGGCTTCACATGTCGGATTAATACAGCGGAGCGCCACTTCATCTTCCAGGCGGACGAGTGCATGGCCGCATGCGGGACAGTTATCCGGCAGGTGATAAGGTTCAGCGTCAGCAGGCCGTCTGTCAAGAATCGGCCGCACGACTTCAGGAATGATGTCTCCTGCTTTACGGACGACGACGTCATCACCAATCCGGATATCTTTCTCGTGGATTAAATCTTCATTATGCAGTGAAGCACGGCCGACAGTTGTTCCTGCAACTTTAACCGGTTCAAGAATAGCGGTCGGTGTAACGACCCCGGTTCTGCCGACAGACAGTTCGATATCGTTCAGCTTCGTGATCACTTCTTCAGCCGGAAACTTATAGGCGATAGCCCAGCGCGGAGATTTCGCTGTAAATCCGAGTTCTTCCTGCTTCGTCAGACTGTTGACTTTAATGACGATGCCATCGATATCATAGCTTAAATGATTGCGTTCTTTCGTCCAGCGGCTGATATAGTCCAGTACTTCATCAATAGAGGCGCATAGTCTGCGTTCGTGGTTCGTCTTGAAACCGATTTTATCAAGTGTATCCAGCGCCTCACTCTGCGAGGCAGCATCCAGTTCCCGTAAATCATTGACGCTGTAAAGAAAGATATCCAGCTTACGCTTTGCCGCAAGCTTGGAATCCAGCTGTCTCAGTGAACCCGCAGCAGCATTTCTCGGGTTCGCTGCAAGCGGCTCACCGCGCCGTTCTTTTTCCTCGTTGAGTTTCAGGAATGACTGACGCGGCATGTAGGCTTCACCCCGCACTTCCACAGTCAGCGGCTCTTTAATGACCAGCGGAATGGCGTAGATCGTCTTTAAGTTGTCTGTGATGTTCTCACCTGTCGTGCCGTCGCCGCGCGTCAACCCTTGAACGAATACGCCGTCCTCATATTTCAGCGATACAGCAAGACCATCAATTTTCAGTTCAACCATATATTCAACCTGCCCGACGTTATCGGTCACGCGTTTGTCAAACGCTCTTAAATCCTCTTCATTGAAAGCATTGCCGAGACTGAGCATCGGTGTATCATGACGCACTTTTTCAAAGGCAGACACCGGTGTGCCGCCGACACGTACCGTCGGTGAATCGACCGTCTTCAAGTCTGGATACTCTTCCTCAATCGCGATGAGCTCGTGAAGCAGCTTGTCGTATTCACTGTCAGGGACAGACGGCTGATCAAGTACATGATATTCATAATTATACTGGTGCAGCAATTGATGCAACTCATCTACTCTTTTTTGCATGGCCTACTCCTTCTTCTCGATCGGTGCAAACTGGCTGAGCAGTCGTTTCATGCCTACCGATTTAAATATGATGTCCAGTTCAAGAGAACCGGATTTTTCCGTGACGTTGCTGACGAGCCCTTCTCCCCACGATTTGTGGATGACTTTATCACCGATATTATATGTCTGGCCGGATGCAGCTGGTCTGCTTGATGCACTTCTTTTCGTGCCGAAAACAGGACGCGGCTTATGCCCTTCCAGCAAGTCCGCCGGAATCTCATCAAGAAAGCGTGATTTCCGGTTGGACTGACTGCGGCCGAATAATGTTCTGCTGTCGGCATGCGACATATGCAGATGTTCTTCCGCTCTTGTAATAGCTACATACATCAGCCGCCGTTCCTCTTCCATCTCGCTGTCATCCGCGAGACTTCTTGAATGCGGGAAGATGGTTTCTTCAAGCCCGGCGATGAACACAACTTTGAACTCAAGACCTTTAGCCGAGTGCATCGTCATCAGTGTGATGCCTGTCCCCATATCGGCATTGTCTACATCGCTGACAAGTGACAAGTCGGTCAGAAAGTTGACAAGTGACTGCTCTTCAATCGGTGTCAGCTTCTCATAATCTTGCGGTACGCTTAAAAACTCCTCCAAGTTCTCAAGGCGCGACTGCGACTCTAGCGTCCGGTCCGCCTTCAGCATATCAGTGTAGCCTGTCTTCTCCATAATCTGCTCGACAAGCTCTGTAATTGACAGAAACTCCTGCTGTTTCATAAAGCCGTCCATCATTTCGTAAAACTTTACGAGTGTTTCTGTCGTCTTACGCGGCAGTCCGATGAAATCAACTTCTGCCAGCGCGTCAAAGTAGCTCAGGCCGTTAGCTGTTGCGTACGCCGCTATTTTATCCAGTGCTCCTGGGCCGACGCCGCGCTTCGGTGTATTGATGACACGTGTGAAGCTGATATCTTCATTGCTGTTAGCGACGAGCCGTAAGTAACTTAAAATATCTTTAATCTCTTTCCGTTCGTAGAACTTCGTGCCGCCGACCATCGTATAGTTGATGTTGGATTTTAAGAGCGTCTCCTCCAGCACACGCGACTGTGCATTCGTCCGGTAAAGAATCGCCATATCGCTCAGCTGATAATGGTCGCGCTGTTTTTTCTGGATCTCGGCGACGATATATTCTGCCTCATGGCGTTCAGACATGGCCTTGAAATATTGAATCTTGCTGCCGTCCTCATTATCCGTCCATAATGCTTTCGGTTTCCGCTCTGTGTTATTTCTGATGACTTCATTTGCTGCATGCAGAATATTTTTCGTCGACCGGTAATTGCGTTCAAGGAAGATGGTCTTTGCACTTTTGTAGTCTTCTTCAAAGCTTAAAATATTATAAATGTCCGCGCCGCGCCAGCCGTATATCGACTGGTCAGAATCACCGACGACACATAAGTTCTCAAATTTTTCGGCGAGCATCTTGACGAGCATGTACTGCGCTCTGTTCGTATCCTGATACTCATCGACGTGAATATAATGAAACTTGTTCTGATAATACTCAAGCGCTTCAGGGATGCGCTCGAACAGCTGCAGTGTCGTCATAATCAGGTCATCGAAATCAAGCGCATGATTTTTCAGCAGAATATTTTGATAGCGTTTGTAGACTTTCGCAGTTGTCAGCGCCATATAATCATTCGCTTCACGTTCTGCGTCATCCGGTGTCTTCAGTTCATTTTTCAAGTTTGAGATCTGGGCAAGCAGTGAGCGGGGCTCAAACTTTTTCAGGTCCAGATTTTCCTGCTTCAGCACTTCCTTCATCACAGAGCGCTGATCAGTCGGGTCAAGTATGGTGAAGTTACGCTCGATACCGATACGGTCAATATCGCGTCTCAGTATTCTGACGCACATGGAGTGAAACGTTGAGATCCATACTGCTTCTGCTTCAGCGCCGATCAGCTGTTCCACCCGCTCCTTCATTTCCTTTGCTGCTTTGTTCGTGAATGTGATCGCCAGTATATTATAAGGATTGACTGATTTCTCTCTGATCAAGTAGGCGATGCGGTGCGTCAGCACGCGTGTCTTACCGGAGCCGGCACCTGCCATGATCAGCAGCGGTCCTTCAGTCGTCTGCACGGCTGCCCGCTGTTCCTCGTTCATTCTCTTCAATAATTCGTTCACTATCAGTTATCCTTTCTGTGCTTTGATTTTCACTGTTTCAAGTGCGCGCTTTAAGTCTTTATATATAATATTTCCGACAACGATAGTATCCGCATACTGCTTCATCTCAAGCGCCTGGTTCAGGCTCTCAATGCCGCCGCCGTAAATGAGTCGTGTGTCGGGACAAGCTGACTTCAACGTCTTCAGCAGTGTGACATCACCATAAGTTCCGCTGTATTCCAGATAGCAGACCGGGAACTTATAGAAATGGTTGATCATCTGCCCGTAGGCGTATATATCATCTGCGTCAAGTGTCGTATCAGCTGCCGTCAGCCGGGCTACTTTGCTCTCTTTGTTCATCACGATATAGCCTTCCATTGTGAATTCATCGAAGTCAATCATATGACCATACTGCTTGAGCGCTTCCAGCAGCATGCCGTTATGAAACGTCACGTCCGGACTGTTGAGGACAGCGGGCACTAAGTAGCGGTCAAAGCCCGGGATGACGCTTGCCAGATTTGATATTTCAAGCGCGCAGGGCACTGTATAGCGCCTTACTCTAGACATCAAGTCCAGCACATTATCGAGCGTGACATTATCAGTCCCTCCGATAATAATCGCATCTGTACCTGATTCACAGAGCTGCTGCAGCGTGCTGTCATCGATTTCATTGGCAGGATCCAGTTTAAAAACATGTTCCCAATCTTTCACTTCATACATGGAACTACTCCTTTTTTGATATATTTATAATTATAGCATTTTTAGTGCATTTCTTTGCTGTAGAAACAAAAAAGCCAGTGACTGCTCACTGACTTTTCTTCTTATACAGCCCTAAATATTCTTCAAGTGTCTCATTGTTCTTATACAGCTCTGAAGCGAGCGCTGTACCGACATATCTGACATGCCACGGCTCGTACTGATAACCCGTAATAAATGTCTTCCCTTCCGGATAACGGACGATAAATCCGTAGTCATGGGCATGCTGCTGCAGCCAGGCACCTTCCGGCGTATCACCGAATGACACTGTGAAATCATTGACTGATGCCACACTGCCGATATCGAACGTCAGACCGGTCTGATGCTCAGAATGGCCAGGCCTTGCGCTGTACTGATCAGCCGCCTGCTGACCGTCGCGTGCCACATATTCAGTATAAAGATGCTGCTGCTCACTATAACTGCGGTAGCCGCTGCGAATCACAAACTGCAGGCCGCCGCTGTTACCTGCAGCCATCAACCGTTCCACAGCCTGCTTCGCTGCTGGATTTTCGCCGGGCGCGTAAGTAGGCGGCAGCGCAATCTGCTTATTAACAATCAAAATACCATCGATGTATGTGACACCGTCTTTTACCGTTCTCACATGACCAAAAGAAGCGAGCTTCTTCAGCGGCAGTGAGTGCAGCGCGCTGTCTGTTGATGGTGTTAATTCTGTCTTAACCGGCTTCGTGCTGCAACTTGCAAGAAACAGGACAGCGGTCACTGTAGTCAATAATCTTTTCATCTTAACCCTCATTTCCCTATTATTATAAGACAAAAAAATACTGAATCAAATTGATTCAGTATTCCCTGTTATTCTTCCTGGTGTGCTGTCTGTTCATCTTGTTTATCATCATTCATTCTCTGGATGACCATTGAATAAGCATCATTTCCCCACTGCAGTGAGCGTTTGACACGGGAAATCGTCGCAGTGGAAGCGCCGGATTCCTTTTCGATGACCGCATAAGTATGACCCTGCTTGATCATCATCGCTACTTGCAGCCGCTGTGAAAGTGAATGAACTTCGTTGACTGTACATAAATCATCAAAGAACTCATAGCATTCTTCACGCGTTTTAAGTGTAAGAACTGCATCAAATAAATCATCAAGACGCTTGCCCTTTAATTTTTCTATCTGCATTACTTCAACCCCTTGAACTGTTATATAGATATATTAACGCATTAAACTATTAAAGTACAGTTTAACATGTTATACCAAATTGCTTCGTATATCGATATATAATTTTCTCATGTTTCAGGCAATTTGTCGAATTAAATCATTAAAGTCTGGAAATTTTTCTGTTAACCGCCGGTAAAAAAGCACACTGCCGCCAGTGTGCTGCCATTTCTTATTCTAATCCTGCACGTCTAAACAGCGTATCAACTTGATTCAAGTGATGCGTCTCGTCGAAGCAGTCATCAAGATCCTCCTCTGATAACAGGGATGTCACTCTGTCATCCTGTTCAAGCAGTTCTCTGAACGGTGTTTCTGTCTCCCATGATTCCATTGCTTTCGGCTGCACTAAGTCATACGCTTCTTCACGGACCATGCCTTTGTCAATCAATGTCAACAGCACGCGCTGTGAATAGATGAGGCCGAATGTTTTATCCATATTGCGTTTCATATTATGGTCATAAATAGTTAAGTTCTCAATGATATTCGCAAAACGGTTGAGCGCATAATCAAGCGCAATCGTCACGTCCGGCAGCATGATGCGTTCTGCTGAAGAATGTGAGATGTCGCGTTCATGCCATAACGGTACATTTTCGTAGGCAGTCGTCACGTAACCACGGATGACACGTGCCAGCCCTGTGATGTTCTCTGACCCGATCGGATTACGTTTATGCGGCATCGCGGATGACCCTTTCTGACCTTTTGCGAATGCCTCCTCTACTTCACGCGTCTCTGTTTTCTGCAGGTTACGTACTTCAACTGCGAATTTCTCAAGTGACGTCGCAATCAGTGCAAGCGTCGCCACGTAGTAAGCATGTCGGTCACGCTGCAGCGTCTGCGTAGAAATTTCAGCGAAGCCGATACCGAGTTCCTGACAGACGTATGCTTCAATTTCCGGCGGAATGTTCGCAAATGTGCCGACAGCACCGCTCATCTTACCGACTTCAATTTCTTTACGGACTTCTTTGAAACGCTTAAGATTACGCTGCATTTCCATGTACCAGAGCGCCATCTTCAGACCGAACGTCGTCGGTTCTGCGTGGACGCCGTGTGTGCGTCCCATCATCAATGTATTCTTATATTTCAGCGCTTTCTGCTTCAGCACTTCAATGAAACGTTCTAAATCTTTCTCGATGATGTCATTCGCCTGTTTAATGACATAGCTCAGCGCCGTATCAACGACGTCTGTGCTTGTCAGTCCGTAGTGCACCCACTTCCGTTCTTCACCTAACGTCTCGCTCACTTGACGGGTAAATGCCACGACGTCATGACGCGTCTCCTGTTCGATTTCTTTTGCGCGTTCCACATCCACACGTGCATTTTGTCGGATCAACTTCACATCTTCTTCAGGAATATAACCTAATTTACTCCATGCTTCACATGCCAGTATTTCTACTTCCAGCCATGCTTCAAACCTGTTCTGCTCGCTCCAAATACTTGCCATCTCTTTACGGGAATAACGCTCGATCATAAATTAAGCTCCTATCATGGTTAATTTGTCTTCTTCATTATAACAAAAAACCGTACATTAAATACAATAATTTTAAAAATGTACGTTATTATAACTAAAAAACAGATTCAGCAATAGTATATCACTGAACCTGTTGTTATTCTTCTATCTTCCGGCCGACAAATACAATCTGCTGTTTCAGCACTGCCACTTCACCATCTTTTGTTTCGTGAAAGATAGGTTTCTCCATACGTCTGACAGGCGTATAGCCCGCCTCCCGCATACGGGCAAGGCAGTCTGCAAGCGTCTCATGTTCTCTCACTTCAAACTTCATCTGTGTCATAGGCTTTCAACCGTTTGCTGCGTAAACCTTTTACCCAGAACCCGCCATGAATATTTTTAGGTTCATAAGCGATAATAAATGCCTTCGGGTCAAGCGTCTTCACAGTGTCCATCAGTTTGAGTTCATATTTACGCGGCGTTAAAATCTGCATCACCATACGCTGACCATCACGGCCGTTCGCCGCATAGTGCGTCACACCGTAACCAAGATCGCGCAGTTTTCTCGGGATGTCTTTCTCATAATCCGCTGTTGTTACATTCACCACAATATATCCTAAAGCAATCCACTCTTCCAGTTTCATACCGATAATAATGCCGACACCGAAACCAATCGCATAAGCAAGTACGTTCTCTATTTTGTCCAGACTGTTCAGAACAAGCCCTAAACCGACTACGTAAATTACTGTTTCAATGACCGAAACGCCTGCAGCATAATAGCGGTAACCTTTAAGCGTCAAGATCATTCTCATCGTCAGACATGTCACATAGATGACATTGATTAAAAAGATGACAGCTATCATGATTAATGGATTATCTAACAAGGGCGCACCTCCTCAAGTACTAACGAATTCTATCAAACAATCGAAGAGGATGCAATATTACTTGATTAATTCATCAAACGAATATCTGGAAATCGGCATCATGCGTTTATGCTGTGTTTTCAGATAATGCTTTTCAATGGTTTCACGCGCTTCACTTGTCACTTCTTTACCTTCCAGGTAATCGTCAATCGCTTCATAAGTGACACCGAGCGCCACTTCATCCGGCAGCTGCGGCTTGTCTTCTTCAAGATCCGCGGTCGGCTGTTTATTGTAAAGATGCTCCGGACAGCCTAACTGTTTCAGTATAGCCCGGCCCTGCCGCTTATTCAGACCGAACAATGGAAGTACATCAGCGCCGCCGTCACCATACTTAGTATAGAAGCCGGTGATGCTTTCTGCCGCGTGATCTGTGCCAAGTACAATGCCGCTGTTCGCTGCAGCGATAGAATACTGGACTTTCATACGTTCGCGTGCTTTCTCATTACCTTTTTGAAAATCTGTGAGCTCAATGCCTGCCTCTTTCAGTGCTTTGACACTTTCATCGACGCTCGCCTTAATATTGACCGTCAGTTCCTGTGATGCACCGATGAAGTCAAGTGCATCCTGACAGTCCTGCTCGTCTTTCTGCACACCGTGCGGAAGACGGACAGCGATGAATGAATAATCGCCGCCTTCCTCGTTCAGTTCATTGACAGCCAGCTGCGCAAGTTTACCGGCAAGCGTTGAATCCTGGCCGCCGGAGATGCCGAGCACCATTGATTTTAAGAAGCCGTACTGCTTCATATAAGTCTTCAGGAAGTCGATAATCGCACGTGACTCCTGTTCCGGATTGATTTCAGGTTTTACATGCAGTTCCTGAATGATAGTTTCTTGTAATGTCATTTATTCCACGTCCTCTACTTTATTAGATACTTCGTGTATTTTGTCATTTTTGTTGTTCCAGCATGCTGTACTTAAATCAACAGGATATTCCTGCGGATTCAAATGGCGCTTTGTCTCCTCCCAGATTAACTCCAGGTTCTCCAGATGGTATGCTGCGATTTCGTCAAGACGCGGCGTCGTGTAAACAAGTTCGCCCTCTTTGAAGATATCGACATGCAGATCTTTTGCCGTAAAATCCTTTACCCGTTTTTTCTTGTAAGTAAAGATAGGATGGAACATTTTCAGTTCTGCTTCTGCTGAAGGATTTTCATGGTCAAGTGTAATGTAGTCTCCTTCAGATTTGCCGGTTTTATTGTTGATGATGCGGTAAAGGTTCTTTTTACCGGGCGTCGTCACTTTTTCAGCGTTATTAGAGATTTTGATGCGGTCCTGCAGCACGCCGTTATCGTCAGCGATAGCAACAAGCTTGTAAACGGCACCGAGCGCCGGCTGGTCATAAGCGGTGATCAGCTTCGTACCGATTCCCCACGCCGTGATTTTGCTGCCCTGCTGCTTCAGACTGATGATTGTCTCTTCATCAAGGTCATTGGAAGCGAAGATTTTAGTATCTTTAAATCCTGCGTCATCGAGCATTTTGCGCGCTTCTTTTGACAAATAGCTCAAGTCTCCTGAATCGAGACGGATACCGACGAAGTTGATTTTATCGCCGAGCTCTTTTGCAACGCGAATCGCGTTCGGGACACCGCTCTTTAATGTATGGAATGTATCGACGAGGAAGACGCAGTTTTTATGGCGCTCTGCATACTTTTTAAAAGCAATATATTCGTCATCATAGGCCTGGACCATCGCATGAGCATGCGTTCCTGAGATCGGGATGCCGAACAGTTTGCCTGCTCTGACATTGCTCGTTGAGTCAAAGCCTGCAATATAAGCCGATCTCGCTCCCCAGATCGCCGCGTCCATCTCCTGGGCACGTCGTGTACCGAATTCCATGACAAGCTCATCTTTGACGACTTGTTTAATGCGGCTCGCCTTAGTCGCTATCAATGTCTGGAAGTTGATGATGTTCAGCACCGCTGTCTCAATCAGCTGCGCCTGAATTAACGGCGCCTCGACACGCAGCAGCGGTTCGTTGTTGAAACAGATCTCTCCTTCACGCATCGACCGGATATTGCCGGTAAAGCGAAGTTCCTTTAAATAGCTCAGGTAATCTTCCTGAAAGCCCTGCTCTCTTAAATAATCGATATCAGACGGCGAGAACTTCAGACGTTTAATATATTCAATAATACGTTCAAGCCCGGCGAACACTGCATAACCTGAATCAAACGGCATGCTGCGGAAATACACGTCAAATACCGCTGTATTTTCGTGGATACCATCAAACCAGTATGTCTCTCCCATATTAATCTGATACAAATCAGTATGTAGCATTAAACTGTCGTCTTCTTTTAGAAACATCTCAATCCCTCATTTACTTTTGATATATTTAGTTTAACATACCCTATTTAAATTCAAAATCCGAGGAATATAATGCTACACTAAAGCTATTAACAGAAAATGGAGAACGCTATGGAACAGAAAAAACTTATTGTTGTCTTAACTATCGTCGTGTCGATATCAGGCTTGTCGCAAGGGATGCTGCTGCCGCTCATCGCCTATATTTTTGAGCGGGAACATGTGCCGAGCCACATTAACGGCCTGCATGCCACTTCGCTCTATATCGGCGTGTTTGCAGCCTCGCTGTTTCTGGAAGGGCTGCTCAGGACATTCGGCTACCGGACGCTCATCGTCTGCGGCGGGCTGCTCGTCTTTTTGTCGCTTGTCCTGTTCCCCGTCTTTAATTCAATGACGGTCTGGTTTATTCTGCGTCTGATTGTCGGAATCGGTGATAACACGCTTCACTTTTCAACGCAGTCATGGCTGACAGAAATCATACCGAAGCATAAGCTCGGGAAGACGATGGCCGTCTATGGCCTCAGTTTCTCTCTCGGCTTCATGCTCGGACCGCTGCTGGCGAAGCTTGTCGAGTATCATGCAGCGCTGCCTTTTTTAGTGAGTGCCGTCATGACGCTCTGTGCGTTCTTGTTGACGTTCAATTTGAAAAACAGTTTCCCGCCGTCTGACGAACGGGCGATTTCGTTCAGCTCGACACTCAACAACTTCGGGACAGTCATTAAAGTGTCGTGGATTGCCTTTATCTTTCCGTTAATATTCGGGCTGCTTGAAAGCACATTGAACAGCAACTTTCCCGTGTTCGCCTTGAAAAATCAGCTGACACTCAGCGATATCACACTGATTCTGCCGGCCTTCAGCCTCGGTTCAATTTTGTTTCAAGTGCCGATCGGCGGGCTGACCGATAAATATCAGCGCAGTCATGTCATGGTGGTGCTGACACTGCTCGGCGGACTGACCTTTATCAGTGCCGACTTGTTCATCGGCAGCAGCTGGATGATGATAATGATTTTCTTTCTCGCAGGTGTATTTGTCGGCTCGCTGTACTCCCTCGGCGTCAGCTATATGGCCGACATCACACCGAGTCATTTGATGCCTGCCGGCAACTTGATGTGCGGCATGGCGTTCAGTGCAGGCAGTATTACCGGTCCTATCATCGGCGGTATGATGATCCATTATTCCGGCAATCAGTATTACTTTGTACTTGTCGGCCTGTTGATTCTCATGACAAGCGCCGCTACATTTCTCTTCATTAAAAAAACATCACAGGGCATTGCGTCATAATACATAGCATGGTATATTAATTTTCAGATAATTCAGTACTTTAAAGGGGTGGCTTAATTGATCAGAATCAACAAAAATGAAAGTCCTATCCGTGCTTTCACAGATGAGACTTTAAAGGAAATCGTCGTCAATTCCAGGTTTTTTGAATATCCGGATGATGAATACGATGAATTTCTGGAGGCTTATGCCACTTATAACGGCTTTGACAAAAACCAGCTGTCAGCAGCCAATGGTTCTGATGAATGGATACAGAAATGCATGATTGCGCTCGGCGATGGTCCCGTGCTGACGATCAATCCGGATTTCTTTATGTATACCGATTACGCGGCGCAGCTTAAACGTCCGATTCATTATGTTAACTGTGAAGAAGATTTCAGCTTTGATCTCACTAAAATATTGACAGCAATGGATGACCTGAAGCCGTCATTCTTCATCCTGAGTCAGCCGAACAATCCGACCGGTGCACTGTTCAGCGATGACTTCATCCAGCAGTGCAGCGACAAAATGGAAGCGCTCGGCGGCTATTTCGTGCTCGACGAAGCCTACATCGAGTTCAGTGAGCCTTACACAGTGCCTGCCGGTAAACACGTCATTCAGATGCGGACGATGAGCAAGATTTATGGTTTCGCCGGTCTCAGAATCGGTATTGTCATCACTCACCCTGATACTATTGCCCTATTGAACAGCATCCATCATCCTTATCCGATCAATACACTCAGTCTGCAGCTGGCCACTCATCTACTACGTGATCAGCCGAGCCTTGATGAGTTCTTCGCTTATCAGCGCGCCCGGGCGGCACAGCTCCAGGCTATCTTCCTGAATCAGTCGGATGTCATCAATGTCATTCCATCGCACACTAACTTCATTATGACGTATGGTGAGAATGCCTTATCACTCGGCCGCTACATCGAGTCGCACGGCTTCCTGCCGAGAACTTATCCTGATGATGCGCTGTTAAAGGAAGTGGTCCGCTATTCTATCTCGACCGAGGAAAACCTGAATCAGCTTGCACGTATTGTAACTGACTGGCGCAGTCATTATGACAGCGTAAACGACCAGTCATTAGAAATTCGCGATAAAGTTAAATAAAAGGTAACAAACTTCATATCCCTCTTAATTTCCTTCATGCTATGATGATATTAAGAGGTGATTTTTTTGTATGCAGAAGCTGTTGAATTTATAGAACTTATGCACCGTGAACTGAATATTCCATATACCATTACAGCAGAACGGCTGCACAGCATTGAGTCAGAAATCAAAGCGACGGGCACCTATCACCATACGTTCGAGGAACTTGATTACGGAGCGAAAGTCGCCTGGCGTAACAGCAACCGCTGTATCGGCCGCTTGTTCTGGGATAAGCTCCATGTCCTCGACAAAAGACATCTGACGGCTGAAGAAGAGCTGCTGGATGCTGTCGTCCATCATATTGATTATGCGACGAACAGTGGTAAAATCCGGCCGACTATTACTATTTTCCCTCAAGGGAAGGCGGCTGATGCGCCGTTTGTCATCGTCAATGACCAGCTTGTCAGATATGCAGATGACCCTATAGCAGGGCCGCTCAAACAGCAGGTTGAACGGCTGACAGCCGACCGCTCTCATATCCTTCCGCTGCTCTACCGCTATGACGGAGAACTGAAGACGTTTGAAATTCCGGCGGATGTCATTATGGAAGTGCCGCTTGTTCATCCGGCTTATCCGGCGTTCTCGAAGCTCAACTTAACATGGTACGCTGTACCGATGATTTCAGCGATGGATCTTCGTATCGGCGGCATCACTTATTCATGCGCGCCGTTTAACGGCTGGTATATGGAATCTGAGATTGCAAGCCGCAACCTGCTTGACACTTATCGCTATGACCTGCTTGAGCAAATCGCTGATACCTTTCAGCTCGACCGTTCAACGACTGTCACTTACTGGCGTGACAAAGCACTCGTTGAGCTCAACTATGCAGTTTATCACTCCTTTAAGACAGCCGGTGTTTCAATCGTCGACCACTATACAGCGAGCAGGCAGTTCGAGAAGTTTGAACAGAATGAACTGGCAGAAGGGCGCAAAGTCACGGGAGACTGGACATGGCTCATTCCGCCCATCTCGCCGTCGCTCGTCCATAATTTCCATAAAGGTTATGATAATACGTACAATAACCCTAACTTCTATTACCGCAGCAAAAAAAGCTGCCCATTTCTGCAGCAGCTTGAGCAGTAACTATCATAATCGGTGTCATTATTAAATCTTTGCCTGCAGCGCGCAGCCAAAGATTTTTTTAGTTTGTCACTAAGCGTTATTTCTCTCCGTGACTTTCCTGCCGCTCTGTAAGCTCGTCGTAGAAATCTTCTACTTCCTGCTTTTTCAGTTTCTTCAGATGGCTGTTCTGCGCACAGATGACCCCTTTAGCGAAACCGATTTTAACGCGGCAGCTCTCATCTTCACTGAACGTATTATCAATGATGAAGATGTCTTTATTATGGACGCCTTCATAGCTTTGAAACAGAATGGCATACTTGCTGTTGATGGAATGGAAGTGATTATTGTCAATCATCGTCATCTCTCCCGCCTGAACACCCTGGTCAATGCCATCAGCGTCCACTGAATATTTGCCTTTATTGACTGCAAGATACCGGACACCGCCTTCGCAGTCATTGAATGTATTGCCGGTAATACGCAGCACTTTGCTTTTCAGGAACGTCAGCGCATAGTCACCCATCTTATCAAATGTATTGTTCTCGATAAAGATATTCTCGTAATAAATCTCATAGCGGCTTGCATGCGAACCGATTGCACGGTTCCACGGCTTCATCAGCGGTTCATCGGAATTGCCGAAATAACAGCCTGAAATAATGACGTTTTTCGTTGGTGTGCCGTCGTATTCACCGAACTTCGGAAATGAGTCTTTCAGTTGCAGGTCAATCTGGACGGCTTCTGAAAATGCCCGTGTCCCAGTGTCATCGCGGAAACCGAGGAACTTACAGTTACGCACTTCAAAGCCGTCAATCCCACACGCATCGATGGCATGGCCCTGCACAACGTTTTTGAAAGTGACGTCTTCTATTAATATCTCTCTTGCATGGCCGAGCGACATAATCGTGTTATTATAGTTCAACACATGCCCGTACTGATCAAATGTTCCACCTTTAATGGTAATATGACCGTTGCCGTCATAGCCCTTGTAGCCTTCACTTTTCAGTCCGTTCTTCAGCATTGCAAATGGACTCATCCGTCTGAGCACGGCATCTTTATGCAGCAGCAAAGTCGTATGCGCGTAAATGACCAGTTCCTTGCCGATATAATAAGTACCGGCCGGTATGTATACGGTAACCGGCCCTTTCTTCGCCCGGTTCAGCGCCAGCTGAATGCCGAGTGTATCGAGCAGAACATTCTTTCCTGTGGCACCGTATTTTCTTACGTTAATTGTATTTTTAATTTTATTCACGATTTACACCTACATATCCTATATAATGAAATTGATATTACTGTTATATACCCAACTGGAGGATGATTACATGGAAAAAGCACTGCTGATCGTTGATTATTCGTATGACTTCGTCGCTGATGACGGCAAATTGACTTGCGGCAGACCCGGTCAGTCGATTGATCGTGCTATCGCCGACAAATTCAATGATTACGTCGCGGCAGCACGTCCGGTCTTCATCATGATGGACTTGCACCACGACAATGACCCTTATCATCCGGAAACAAAACTGTTTCCGCCGCATAACATCGCCGGCACACCAGGCCGCGAACTATACGGACGTGTCAAAGAAGTCTATGACGCGAATAAAGATAACCCGCTCGTGATATGGATCGACAAAACCCGCTACAGTGCATTTGCAGGCACTAACTTACATCAGCTGCTGGCTGAGCGTTGTATTCAGTCGATTGAAATTACAGGTGTATGTACAGATATTTGTGTGTTTCATACGGCTGTGGACGGCTATAATCTTGGTTACGACATGACAGTCGATGCAGCAGCCGTGCAGTCGTTCAATGAAGAAGGCCATCGCTATGCACTCTCTCACTTCAGAAACACACTCGGCATGACGGTTCATAGTGAGTCATGATAAACTATATTTATCTTGTTAAAGGAATAGGAGAAGAACAATGACTAAAATTTTGACTTTCGGACATCAAAATCCTGATACAGACACGATTACATCAGCTCTTGTGATGCAGGACCTTCAGACAGCTGCCGGTAAAGATGTTGAAGCGGTGAGACTTGGCGAAGTAAGCGCTGAAACGCAGTACGCACTTGACCAGTTCAATGTCGCTGCGCCGCGGTTAATCGACAAAATAGAAGGTGAACAAGTCATCCTTGTTGACCATAACGAATTCCAGCAGTCAGCACCAGGTATTGAATCAGCGACGATATTAATGGTAGTCGACCATCATCGTATTTCCAACTTCGAAACTGCAGCGCCGCTTTATTACCGGGCAGAACCGGTCGGCTGTACAGCAACTATTCTGAACAAAATGTACAAAGAGAACGGCATTGAGATCAAACCTGAAATAGCCGGCTTAATGTTATCTGCCATTATTTCTGATACATTGCTGTTCAAGTCACCGACATGTACAGCAGAAGATGTGCAGGCAGCAGCAGAACTTGAGAAAATTGCAGGCATCACCAAAGAAGAATACGGCCTCGAAATGCTAAAAGCCGGTGCTTCTACTGCGGATAAAACAGTTGAAGAATTATTGAACATCGATGCGAAATCATTCTCAATGGGTGACAAAGAAGTACGTGTCGCACAAGTGAATACTGTCGATATCGACGAGGTGTTCGCCCGTCAGGAAGAACTCGAAAATGCCATCAACGCTGAAACAGCACAGCACGGCTATGATCTATTCGTCCTAGTGGTCACAGACATCATCAACTCTGATTCAAAAGTGCTGGCGCTCGGCCAGGAACAGGCAGCTGTAGAGCAGGCATTCAATGTTGCACTTGATAAAAATACAGCGCTCCTTAAAGGTGTCGTATCACGTAAAAAACAAGTAGTTCCTCAATTAACTGATGTACTGTCATAATCAGGAGGTTAGTCATGGATATTAAACAAGGTGACAATCGTTTCTATATCGGCGAAGGCTCTTCTTTCAAAGCGGAGATCACTTTTGTGCCGCAAGGTGATACATTAGTGATTGATCATACATTTGTCGATCCATCGCTGCGCGGCCAAGGAGTCGCAAAGCAGCTGGTCGACCGCGTAGTGGCTTACGCCCGCCAGGAAAACAAGAAGATTCTTCCCGTCTGTTCCTATGCGATGATCGTTATGGAACGGGACTTATCAACGCATGATGTCCTGAAAAGATAGTAAATAAAGCGCCCAGGCAGCTGCCTGGGCGCTTTATTTACAAGAATGAAAAAATGGCACTTATATAATAGCATTATTTATCAGAATAATCAATATTTCATACTAGCTTTAAGCCGGCTATCGAGATGATAATCAATGTAATCAATATAATTTTCTGCAGGCTCACTTTCTCCTGGAAGAACAGCATACCGACGACTACGCTTCCCATAGCTCCAATACCGGTCCATACTCCGTACGCGGTCCCGAGCGGAATCTCCTTGATAGCAAGCGACAGCAGAAACAGACTTGTCAGACTGAGCAGAAACCAGATGGCGCTCCATTTTTTATTGCTGAAGCCGTTACTGTTTTTCAGCGCAATGACCATCAATACTTCCATGATACCCGCACCGATCAATGTGATCCAGCTCATTCTGATTCAGCTCCTTCCACAAGCTTCAGCCCGATGATGGAACCGATCAGCGTCATAAGAAGCAGTGCTTTTAACAGACTCATGCCTTCATTAAGGAAAAGATAACCGTACAGCACTGTACCGACAGCACCGATTCCAGTATAGATGGCGTAAGCTGTACCGATTTCAAGCCTGGACAGACTATAGGCGAAGAAATAAAATGACACGGCCATGACGGCCAGCGTAAAAATAGTCCACGGTATGCTGGTAAAACCGTGTGCGTATTTCAGCCCTACCGCCCAGACGACTTCCATCAGACCGCCGATGACTAAAAACATCCATGCTTTGTTAGTTATCACACTGCGACCTCCCATTAAAATGCCAGGCCAATCTGCTCTTTCACTGCTTCTACGACGCGCAGCGTGTCAAGACTGGTCTGCTCGTTGTTATTAGTCAGCTTCATCGTTTTGCACGCCTCCGTGAAGTTCGCGACTTCGTATGACATCGGTGGTGCACTATGCGTAAATTCTTCGAGTGTCTCTCCTGCTCTAGTCATCTTGACGATATGACTGGGAGCAGAAATCTTATCAATCGTTATAATGCCTGCCTCACCGATAATTTCTGACGGCATATAGCTGTCGGCAATTTTGCTGAAGCTGAGCACTGCCGTCATGTCGCTGTACTGGCAGAGCACTGTCCCCTGTCCGTCGGCTCCAGTCGACAGTTTTTCAGCTGCTGCATGCAGCGTATCCGGTACGCCGAACAGTTTGACGAGCGGCGCAATTGTATAGACGCCGAGATCCATTAATGAGCCATTACCAAGCTCCGGTTTGAAGGCATTTTCAATGATACCTTCTTTCAGTTTGTCATAACGCGAAGAATATTGATTGTAGTGGAAGTTCACACGACGGATCAAGCCGATTTCATGAATCCACTCTTCAAGCTTTCTGAATGCTGCTGATTCTGTTGATTTCATTGCTTCCATCAATATAACGTTATTGTCGCGGGCTGTCTGGAACATCTCTTTTGCCTGTGCGACAGTTAATGTCAGCGGCTTTTCGCATAAGACATGTTTGCCGTGCTTCATCGCATCTATCGACTGGCGGGCGTGCAGTAAGTTCGGTGTTGCAATATACACTGCTTCGTATGTATCGCTCGCAAGAAACGCCTCCCAGTTATCAAATCGATACTCAATATGATGTTTATCAGCGAAGTCATCGGCTTTTTCCTTTGTTCTTGAATAGACTGCTGTCACTTCAAATTCTGCTGTTGTCTGACCTGCTTCAATCAGCCGGTCAGTAATCCAGTTAGTGCCTACTATACCAAATCTCATGTCGTCACCTCTTTTTAAGCTATATTAATTTTAACATGTTTTAATTTGATGTACACTGAAGACAAAGGCGAATGGAGTGAATGGGATGACTTATAAAGCACAAGTCGAGGCAATGAATACATTTTTTTATACTGATGCAACGAAAGAAATTAAGTTCCGAAAGAAGCAGCTGAAAGCACTGAAAAAAGAAATACAGCATAGAGAAGCCGATATTTTAACGGCGCTGAACCAGGACCTCGGAAAAGGCAAAGTCGAAGGCTATGCATCTGAAATCGGCATCATCCTGAAATCTATCAGCATGTTCTTAAAAGAAATTAAAACGTACAATAAAGTAGAAACCGTCACGACGCCGATGCTGCAGTTCCCTGCGAAAAGCTTTGTCATGCGTGAACCGCTCGGCACCGTGCTGATTATCGGACCGTTCAACTATCCATTCCAGCTGGTCATGGAACCATTAATCGGAGCAATCGCTGCCGGCAACTGTGCTGTCGTCAAACCATCTGAACTGACGCCGCATACAAGCCAGGTGATCAGCGAGATTATCGCTGCAGCATTTCCGCCGGATTATGTAATGACTGTACTCGGCGAGAAAGAAGCGACGACTGCCCTGCTGCAGGAAAAGTTTGATTTCATTTTCTTCACCGGCAGCACAAGAGTCGGCCAAATCGTCTATGAAGCAGCAAGCAGACATTTAACACCGGTCGCTCTCGAACTCGGCGGCAAAAGCCCGACTATCATCGATGAGACGGCGAACATCAAAGTAGCAGCAGAACGCATTACATTCGGGAAATTTATGAATGCCGGGCAGACATGTGTCGCACCGGACTATATTTTAATCGACCGTAAAGTCAAAGATAAGTTCATTGAGGCCATGCGGATGACAATCGCAGAGTTTTACGGCAAAAATCCGGCAGAAAGCGCGGACTTCGGCCGGATCGTCAATGACAATCATTTCAGACGGCTGAGCGGAATACTTGCATCAGCTGAAGGACGGATCGTTTCAGGCGGCAGGACAGAGGCAGCAGAACGCTACATTGAACCGACGTTGATCGATGATGTCACGCTTGACGATGAAGTGATGAAAGAAGAGATTTTCGGTCCACTGCTGCCGATCATCACTTTTGATTCGCGCGATGAAGTGTTTGATATCATCCGCAGCTATGATAAGCCGCTCGCACTCTATATTTTCAGTGAGGACAGTGACTTCGTCAAGACCGTGTTCAAACGTCTGTCATTCGGCGGCGGCTGCATTAACGACACACTGATGCACGTCTCCAATCCATATTTACCGTTCGGCGGCGTCGGTGCTTCAGGTATCGGGGCTTATCACGGCAAATATTCTTATGACTTGTTCAGCCACCAGAAAGCCTATATGACAAAAGGCACGAAGCTCGAAACGGGGCTCATGTTCCCGCCTTATAAAGGCAAGTTTAAGTACATCAGACAGTTCTATAAATAAGCACAGAAGCGACTACCGACTGACCGGTAGTTTTTTTTTGTAAAAATTTCTATAATAACAAATTATAGGGCGTAAAATTTAAAAGTTGCCAATTTGGAAATTTTCCGCATTTTAATATTAAAACATGGTATAATTAAATATTTTAGTGAAAATCGATGAAATCTTTACTGAAAATGACGAAATCACTGTTTTTCATGAATTTCTGCAGGCTGATCGGAGGTTTTCGTCATTTTCTGCTTTTTGATTTTTGAAGTCGTCGCCACTATAGTGATAGCGGGGTGAAGATATGTTCATTAAACTGCACGAACCGACTCGCTATCAGCAGTTTCTACTTGCCGCTGAGCACCGTACAGCTTTGAACGACTATGACCGGCATCAATTATTCAATTATTTAAGAGGTCAGGAAGGAGAACGGTATTTTTACGAGCTCGTTAAAACTTCTGCCGGCGTGAAACTATGGGATATCAGTCTTGATTACCGGAAAGGCAGTCAGTATGACTTTCTCATTTTCGATAAAAGAATCGTTTATCATTTTGATGTGAAGAACTTTACGGGATCTTACAAGCTAGTCAACCAGCAGTTCGTCTCACAGCAAGGTTACGTCCATGCAGATGTTTTGTCACAGTTGAATAAAGCGCACTATAAGTTAGAAGAATTTTTGAAGTCTCAGCTTATTCAGATGAAAGTAGTGAGCAGAGTATTATTTGTGAATCATCAATATGAACTGCCTGACGCTCATGTGCCTGACAAAGTGCTGCTTCCTCATCAAGTGCAGGAAGTCGTGCAGTACATTCACACAATTAGACCTTCACAAGAACACGTGACGATTGCTGACAAAATTAAAGCCTGCCATAGGAATGAGCTGGTCAAGGAACGGATTCATTACTATGCATTTGAGGACTACAGGCAAGGTATACGCTGTGAACAGTGCCGGCAGCTGTCGATGATTCCTGACTGCAAGAAAAGATATATCAGCTGCATTAACTGCCGCTATCGCGTGGATAATAAAACTGCTTTATTGGCATTAATAAAAGAAATGTTCCTCCTTAAAAACGATGCGCTCTCAGCCGCTGAAGTCAGCAGATGGAGCGGCATACCTCAGCAGACAGTTAGAAGAATCATGGCTGACTTGTGCCATACAAGCGGTGCCAACAAAAACCGTCAGTACATCCTTAAATAGTAGGCGAAGTTATGACTGATATTCCGGATTTATCGGTCATAACTCTGCAAAATCACAGGGTTTCTTGGAGTTATGACCGATATTCTTCAGTTATCGGTCGTAACTCCACAAAAAAACCGCCCCTCATCATGAGGAGCGGTTCTACTTCTTAATATAAGTCAGTTCTGCGTGATTTAAGTATCGGTATCGCCTGACGAATCGCTTCGGACTGTTCTATGTCGATGTCAGCTGTTATCGTTGCTTCGTCAATATCCGCTGCCACTATTACAGCGCCCGACGGACTGACCACCATTGATTGTCCTCCGAATACTGTATCTTCACATTCGCCGGACGCGTTACATGCGACGATATAGCATTGATTCTCTATCGCCCGTGCTTTCAGCAGCGCCGTGAAATGAGTAATGCGCTCAAGCGGCCACTCGGCTACGACATAGATGACTTCTGCACCGTCAAGCGCGAGCTTCCTTGTAATCTCCGGGAATCTGAGGTCATAGCAGATGATGAGTCCCATCTTTTGATCATCCAGCTTAAAGGTGCTGAATTCGTCTCCCGCTTCTAAAAATTCAGGTTCATTAAGCAACGGTACTAAATGGACTTTGTCATAGTGATAAATGATATGGCCGTGCCGGTCAATGACAACGGCCCGGTTCCGGAACTTATCACCATGCTTCACTGCGATTGAGCCCGCTACAATATTCAAGCGCCGCAGCCGGGCGATGTTCTGGAGTGCACTGATTTCAAGGCTGCCTTCATCATCAATCAAATCGGCTAATTGCTGAAGCGTGTAAGAAGTGTTCCACATTTCAGGAAGCACCGCGACATCTGTATCTTCCGGCAGCCGATTCAGCCAGTCCGCCACTTTCTTCAAGTTCTCTCGAGGTTGCCCCGGTATGACTGTCATCTGATAGACTGCTGTTTTCATGACCACGGCCCCTTACAAAAACTGTACGCAGACACCTTCTGCCGCCTGCTTGTCATTTTCAAGCAATGTCAATCTGCCTGTCGCGCTGTCTCGTTCAAACAGTGAGACATTACCGCTCACTTCGTGCGCACATACTAAAAACTTGTCGCTCGGCGTAATGTTGAAGTCGCGCGGCCAGTCACCGCCGCAGTCCGTAATTTCTACAAGAGAAAGCTTAGCGCCGTCTTCTTCCACTTTATAGACAGCGATACTTTGATGCCCCCGGTTAGACGCATAGACGAATTTGTTATCACGGCTCATGCGGATAGCTGCACCCTGCGTATTGCCGGAGAAGTCAGCCGGCACCGCATGATGCTGCTCCAGCACTTCAAATGTACCGTCATTATAGTTAAGCACGAATACATCGTTGCTCAGTTCAGTGAATAAATACGCATACTGCCCGTTCTCATTAAACGTCAAATGTCTTGGACCAACGCCTGCCGGCAGCTTTAATGCGCGGATTCTCTCAAAGCCATTGTCACTGAACTTGAACGTGATGACTTCATCAGCACCGAGATCTATCGCCACTGCATACTTCAAGTCCGGCGTCTGCTGGATGAAATGTGTATGGGCCTTATCCTGGCGGTCCTCATTCGGTCCTTTCCCGTCCTGCACGACTGTATCAATCAGCTGCAGCACTTCGCCTGTTTCCGGCTGCAGGCTGTACAGACGTACTTCTCCTGCCCCGTATACTGCTTCCATCAAATATTTACCGTCGTCAGTCACCCATATATGACAGCCGCTTTCTGCTGATTCACGGCAGTCATTGATGTATTCAAGCTGTCCTTCTTCTCCGATTTTGTAAGCAGCGACACCTGCTTTGTCATCTTCTTTCTTAATGCCATATAAATAGTCTCCATGTTTGACGACATAAGTAGACGCAGGCACTTCAAAAGCCGTCTCCACTGTCTCGATTTTTTTTGCTTCTTCGTTCACTGTAAAACGGTAAATTCCTTTGCCTTCGCCTTTTGTATAAGAACCAATATAGCCGATAGTATTCATAATTATCCCCCTCTTGTTTTCTACATTCTATCAGACTATTCCCGCTTCAAAAAAACATATGCAAAATGAAATTTTTTCTTGCTAATAGTTTAGTAATACATTACAATTTGTTTGGTAAAAATAAATTAACAGATATATAAAACCTCTGGTTAAGTATTACTATATTTTACAATTCACCTAATATTGTGGGGTGCAAAATTGATTAAACGATCAGAAATCAAGCCATTGACAGCAATTGACAGCACGAAACATCATGCTACCCCGCTGTTTGATGCATTAAAATTATACGAAGCCCAAAATGTCACAAGCTTTGATGTGCCGGGTCATAAACGTGGTCTGGACGAGCAGTCGGAACTTTACTATTACGGCCGTTCTACATTAAGGCACGACGTCAACTCCATGCCGCAGCTGGACAATTACGATAACCCGAAAGGCGTCATCAAGGAGGCACAAAATCTGCTTGCTGACTTGTATTTAGCAGATGAGGCTCATTTTTTAGTCAACGGTACGACAGAAGGCATTCAGACGATGATTCTTGCGGTCTGCAGACCCGGTGATAAACTGATTCTTCCGCGTAACGTCCATAAATCAGTCCTGAATGCGATGGCACTGGCTGATGTCACACCTGTCTATGTCTCACCTGAATTCGATGTTAAGTTCGGTATCGCCCACAACTTGAGCTATGACAATGTCAAAGCCGCTATCGATAAACATCCGGATGCGCGCGCTATCTTCATTATGAATCCGACTTACTTTGGTGCTGTCAGTGATCTGCAGGCGATAACAGAGCTTGCGCACGCACACGGCATGCCGGTGCTTGTAGACGAAGCACATGGTGCGCATTTCAGATTTTCGCCGCATCTGCCGATTTCCAGCATGGAAGCCGGCGCAGATATGGCAGCGACCAGCCTTCATAAGACAGGCGGCTCGTTCACTCAGTCAAGCGCACTGCTCGTCCAAGGAGATTTAGTGGATAAGCGCAAAGTGAAAAGTGTCATCAACATGCTGACGTCAACGAGCGCGTCTTACCTGCTCATGTCGTCACTCGACATCGCACGTAAAAATCTGGCGCTGAACGGCCCGGAGAAGTTTGAGCAGTTAATGATTTCTCTCCAGAAGTTCAAGCAGGCTGTCAATGACATTCCAGGGTTTCATATGCTGGACGGCAAAGCATTCAAAGACCTTTATCATCAGCAGCTTGATGAATCCAAGCTGACTATCTACATTGATTCAACCATTGAATTGTCTGGATTTGAAGTGTACAAACTACTGAGAAGCGATTACAGCATCCAGATGGAACTCGCTGAACCGAACTTAATCATGGGAATTGTCTCTATCGCTGATAACGAGGCGGTGCTGGAACGTCTGCTCGAGGCGCTGCAGTCCATCAGCCGGCTTCATCACCAGGCAGAGCGGGAAGTCCACTCGCCGGTGCTCAAACAGCTATCCATCCCCGAGCAGGCGATGGGGCTCCGGGAAGTCTTGTATGCGGATAAATATCCAGTCAATATCGAAGATGCTGTCGGAGAAATCTGCGCAGAATCACTGATGATTTATCCGCCGGGCATACCGATCGTCATGGCAGGCGAACGCATCAGCCAGGACATCGTTGATTACTGGCAGTTCATCAACAACCAGCCGATCATCAAAATCGGCACTGAAAATTCAAATCAAGTTTATATCATAGAGAAAAGAGGAAAATAATATTATGAAATTAACGACTTTAGGAAGACACGTATTAATCGAGTACTACAACTGTGACAAGGATATTTTAAAAGACCACGATAAAATCGAAGCAATCATGAACGAAGCAGCACGTGTCTCCGGTGCAACAATCGTTGAAAGCTGTTTTCATACATTCAATCCGTACGGCGTATCAGGTGCTGTCATCATCTCAGAATCTCATTTAACCATCCACACATGGCCTGAATACGGCTATGCATCTGTTGACGTCTTCACATGCGGCGACACAGTAGACCCGTGGAGAGCAGAAGATTACTTAGAGAAAGCATTAAAAGCCGAACTTTCTGACTCATATGAAATCGGCCGCGGTATGGCTGATAAAATCCACAAATATTCTAAAGGTGAAATCGTTGTAGAATCATTCAAACCTGTTGAAGTAGACGTTAAATAAGGAGGATTATTATGTTAGACCTTTGGTATACAGAGAATCACACAGACCATGTTAAATTTTCAATCAAGACAAAATCACATCTTCATACTGAAACGTCACCTTTCCAGCAGATTGATTTCTTTGAATCTGAAGAATTCGGTACATTCTTTACGCTGGACGGCTTAATGATGGTCAACGAAAAAGATGAGTTCGTTTATCACGATATGATTACGCACGTGGCGATGGCGACAAATCCTAATATCAAAAAAGTGCTTGTCATCGGCGGCGGCGACGGCGGTACAGTGCGCGAACTGGCACGTTACGAATCTATCGAGCAGATCGATATGGTTGAGATTGATGAACGCGTTGTACGTCTGTCACAGGAGTACTTGCCGATTACTGCAGGGAAACTGGAAGATCCACGTGTAACCTTATTATTTGAAGACGGCCTTGCTTACGTGAAGAACAAAGAAGACGGCTACTATGACTTGATTCTTGTGGATTCTACTGACCCGATCGGTCCTGGCGAAGGTCTGTTCTCTCATGACTTCTACAACAATTGTTTCCGTGTGCTGACTGACGACGGTATTTTAATCAACCAGCATGAGTCACCGTATTACCCAAGCTACGCACACGAAATGAAACGTGCACATTCAAAAATTAAAGGTTTATTCCCGATCACACGTGTGTATCAGTTCCATATGCCGACTTATCCATCAGGTCACTGGCTGTTCGGCTTCGCATCCAAGAAATACGATCCATTGAAAGATGCCGATTTAGATGCATGGAATAAACTCGGCCTTAAAACAAAGTACTATAACACAGATATTCATACAGGCGCATTCGCCCTGCCGACATTCGTCAAGGAGATGCTTGAAGATGCAGCCGAATAAGCATGTCTATATGAGCTGCGAGGCATCATTCGAAGAAGCATCAACGGTGATTTACGGCGCACCATTTGACGGCACTGTGTCCAATCGTCCAGGCACACGTTTCGCAGCGGATGCCATCCGTTCTGAGTCATACGGCCTTGAGACTTACAGTCCTTATCTTGATAAAGACTTAGAAGATGTCAGCATCATGGATTCAGGCGACGTTGACATCACAATCGGCAATAAAGTGAAAGTGCTGGATGAATTAGAAGCAACAGCACGCGAGATTCTGACTGCCGGCAAACTGCCGTTTATGATCGGCGGCGAGCATTTAGTGACGCTCGGACCGTTCCGTGCTGTCCACGAGAAATATCCAGATGTCGTATTAGTGCAGCTCGATGCACATACGGACTTGCGCGACGACTATATGGGTGAGCCGCTCAGTCATGCGACAGTCGTGCGCCGCATTCACGACATCACAGGCGACGGCCGCATCTATCAGTACGGCATCCGTTCAGGCACGAAAGAAGAGTTCGACTGGAGTGATGCTCATACAACACTCGAGAAATTCTCTATCGATACACTGAAAGACCTGCCGGCCCTGTTAAAAGACACACCGGTCTATGTGACAATAGATCTCGACTGTCTTGACCCGTCTATCTTCCCGGGCACTGGCACACCGGAACCGGGCGGCTTGACATACAAGGAACTGCAGCCGGCATTCAAAGTATTTGAACAGCTGAATGTCGTCGCAGCAGACATCGTGGAGCTCTCTCCACCATACGATGCATCAGGCGTATCCAATGCAGTCGCGGCAAAAGTCGCACGCGAACTGATGCTTGCCATCACTAAATAACAAGAAGAATCCCTGGATGCTATCCAGGGATTTTTTTATAGTGCGTGCCGAACAAGCTGCTCATCATGAACACACTGCCCAGCATGACGATGAAGAAGACGACGAAGCTCATGGCATAAGGATTTAAATAAGCGCCGATAATGAGTGAACCATTTGACAGCAGCTGGGCACCGCTATATGTGAAAGAACTGAATGTATTATAGGACCCCCGCTGATTCTTCGGAATAAGCGTTAACGTTTCAGCGCTTTTAATTGGTGCATAGATCATCTCCCCGCATGTCGCGATCAGCATCGCAACGATAATCAGCCACCATAAATTCGCAGCTGTCAGCAGCGCATAACCTAATCCATAAACAACGAGCCCTGCCAATAGTATACGGTTGACCGGGAAACGTTCCGCAAATTTGCCGACCAGCAATGAGCAGCTGACCACTGTCAATGTATTGGTCATATTGATCAGCGTGAACATGCGGACACCGTTAATGCTGAACCCCATTAGATTAATCGGCGCAAACGACTGGTGCAGCCTGACAGCAACGTAAGTACTGGTCATCAGTTCAACAGTCGCCAGCAGCATGCCGCCGATGACCATGATGACAAAACGTCTATCGCGGGATACAGTACTGTAGGCAGACAGCAGATCCCTAAAAATATTGTGATGCTTCTTCTCCCGTATGAAGCTGTTCGTCTCCTCGATGTACTTTGCATATAGGCCAGCGAGTATCGATGCGGCCAGTGCAGTCATAAAGAACAGCCACTCTTTATGAGTGGTGTAAAGCAGGCCGCCGAGCAAGGCGCCGACCGCAAGAGAAAGGTTAATCAGCCAGTAATCCATGCGGTACAGCAGCTTTTTGTTTTCCGGCGTCGCTGAATCCTGGACGATTGCACTCATGGCAGGCCGTCTGAACGCACTGAAAATCGTAAACAGCACATATGACGCGAGAAATAATACAAGCCAGGACTGAAGAACAGTGACCCACATTAACACAAGTGCTGCCGCTTCGAGAACTGCGCCGAAAACCAGCATCTTCTTGCGGGGCATACGGTCAACAAAATAACCGCCCCATATATTACTCGCAAACTGAACAAACACACCTACTGCCAGGAACAGTCCGGCGAATGAAGCATTGACCTGATCCGTTAAATAAAGCGCTAAAAATGGTAATGTCGCACTGTAAGTACAACGGTTGACGAACGACCCCCACAACCTCAAATGAATATTAAGCGGTAAATCTCTGATCCTCATATCCTTCACCTCTTCTGTTATATTTAACTTTATGATAAAGTAGACTGAATTAATTAAAAATGGACAATATTTTATTTCAGTCTACTTTTAGAGGTGACCATGGAATCATTACTACTCTCTTTTTATAATCTCAGCAAAGCGTCAATCAACCAGAAGACAGTCAGTGAACAGCTGAAAATCAGCCAGAAACATTTAGCACGCAGTTTAAAAAGATGGCAGGCTGAGCAGTTCCTCACTTATACAAGTGGCAGAGGCCGCGGCCATATGACAGAAATTGACTGGCAGTTAAATATCGATGACCATTATTTCCAGCAAGTCACATCATTATTCAGCACGGAGCCGCTTGATGAAGTCGTCCACTATCTGACGTGGGATTGGTCTGAAACATCGAAACAGTCGCTGCTGCTGCAGGCTAATCAGCTGCTCGGTATAGACAGAAAAGACAATGACAGGCTGATCATCAAAAAGCGCTATGCCCCTTTAACCCTTAATCCGCTCGCTGCGAATGATATTAACAGCTTTAATGTACTGAGCAACCTCTATGATACGCTCGTCGAATTTAAAGAAGGCCGTTATCATTATCAGCTTGCTCATCATATTCATGTGACGGAGACTGAAGCTGTCATTTATTTACGGAAGAACATCCGCTTTCACGACGGTCAGCTGTTGACAGCACTCGATGTCAGTGACTGTCTGAAGACGGCGAAGTCCTCTTCTTATATGCACGGCTTACTTGATCCGCTTCACTCGATTGAGACTATCAATAACTATCAGCTCAAACTGTCATTCACTGACTGTCCTTACATTCTGGATATTCTATCGACACTTAACTTAAGCATTTATAAAGTGGCAGATGAAAGCTATATCGGCACCGGCCCTTTTTATATTCACAAGAACACGGACACGCATTCCATCCTGAAGGCATTTGATAATTATTACGGCTTGCGTCCGTTTCTCGATGAAGTAGAGATGATCTATATCCCTGACCAGAAGCACGATGAATTCTCCCTGCCGGCCGGCGACCAGCTCACCGCTCACACTGTAACAGACGGATTTTATTACATGCTGTCACTGCGGGATAACCGGCTGACGCAAGCACAGCGGGAAACCACCCATTACATCATGCAGACGTATTTACGTCAGACGTCCGAACGAAAGAACATCGCCAAGGCTGCACCCACTATTCTGAAACAGTCACGTTACTTCAGCCGGACACCTGAACTGACATCCGGGTTCACTGTTCGTCTTGTTTATCCGAGCTATATCAGGAAGCTGATGAACGATGTCAGGCAGCTGCTGAAACGGCATCATATTGAAGTAGAGCTTATCCCTGTCACGATTGACGAGGCGATTCATTCCAGACTTGATTATTCAGCAGACTATTATTTGCACGGGGCTTTCTTAAACGGTGCAGAGCACTACGAATATTTCAGCTTGCTCTTTCAGCATAAAGCGATGCAGCATCACCTGCCTGCGCAGTATCCGGCACTAAAAGATATATTCGAGAGCTATATCACAAGCCCCACAGCTACCTGGTCGCGGCGCCATATTATCGTTGACCGCGCACTGGAAAAACGTCATCTTCTTATCCCGCTGTTCAATAATCAGAAGACGCTGTACGTCCCTCAAAAGCTGCACAGTGCACGCATCGTCCTGCACGGTTTCTACAACTGGGACGAAGTATACATCGAATAAGAGCGGCCACACTGCAACAGCTGTATTATTTTTGAAATATTTAGATTATAATGTAACTAATCTTATGAAAATAGAGGACTATCACCATGAAATTCTCTGAGTTCCCTTCCAATGTTAAACTTCGTATTTGCTGCGGTTTCTTTGACCATGCAGCGAGTATGAGTGTGATGCCTTTTATGGTGCTGTATATCGCTGACGAACTCGGTAAAGTTACATCAGGGCTGTTATTATCGATCAACGTCATCTTCGGTTTACTATGCAACCTGCTCGGCGGTTACTTTGCTGACCGCTTCAGCAGAAAAGGCCAGCTGTTAGCAGGTCAGATGATTTTTGCGGTCATTATGATCTTAATGACCATCTTCATCCATCCTCATGTCAATATGCCATGGGTTGTCGCCATTCTGTTCATGCTGACAGCTATCAGCAATGCGATGGTCTTCCCGGCACTTGAAGCTTTGATCATTGATTCAACGACTGAAGACATGCGCAAATCAGTCTACGTGACGACGTACTGGGCAAATAACTTAGCGACTGCTGTCGGTACAGCGATCGGTGGTCTGTTCTACAGGGACCACCGCCTGATGCTGTTCATATTGATTATTGTCATTATGCTCATCAACACGTTCATCTTTAAGAAGTATTTAATCGATCCGACAACTGACCGCGCCCCAAGAGCAGTGACAACCCACTGGATGCGGGATCTCTTGAGCAACTACCAAGCGGCATTAAAAGATACAAGATTCGTCTTCTTCACGATGGCAGCCGTTTTTATCTTTTCAGCAGAGTTTGCGCTGACGAACTACATCGGTGTCCGGCTGCATGATGAATTTAAGCCGGTCAATCTGCTCGGCATACATGTCGACGGCGTCCGGATGATGAGTTTGATGCTTATCGAGAACACGCTGCTTGTTGTATCCATCACTTTTCTAGTCGCTAAAGTGACCGAAAAGAGCAATCAGCTTGCTGTACTTATGCTCGGTGCTTTCATGTACACAGGCGGCTATGGTCTGGCGCATCATTTGACGAATTGGTACTTGCTGCTGCTTGTCGTTCTTATCGCGACTATCGGTGAACTGATGCAGACACCGATTCTCTCGGTCTTTCAGGCTAAGCTGATGCCGGAGGACAAGCGGGCAAGCTATATCGCCTTCGGTTCACTCGGCTATAGTGGTGCCGGCCTTGTGGCGAGTTCCGGTCTCATTGTCGGTACTGTGCTGAACAGCACAATGATGTCGGTCTACGTCATTTCTCTTGGTCTGATTGGCATGCTGCTGCTTTATCTCTCTATTCACTCAAACTTTTTCAAGCAGCAGACCCCGTCATAAAAAGACTGCGGAAAACCTTGATACAACAAGGTTTTCCGCAGTCTATTTTTTGTTGTGCACTTATGAAGTTATAACTGTAAAAGATAACTAATCATTAAATATCTTGAAATACCGAACATATGTTCTTATAATGAGGTTACATCCACGAAAGAAGTGATGTTATGATTCATCCTGTTTATGGTGAGACTGATTACCGTAACATCGAGCGGAGTCAATTGAATCCGAATATTCCTTTGGGACGCGGCATGATCAAATGGGCGCCTTTTGCGACGATGCCTGAACAGTATGCGGATATTAAAAAGCAGCTTGAGCAGCAGCACAAAGTAGAACGGCCGGTGCTCTGTGATGACCGGCTTGAAGAGCTCAACCGCACATTACAGGAAGCGCTGCACCGTCATTGTCCACTGCTGATTGAGTTTTATCACGACGGCTATATTAAGCAGCTGCAACTTACCGTCGAAAAAATCGACCACTGGGCTATGCTGATTATCGGTGTCAATCTGGATAACCAGCAGCTGTGCTTTGTTTCTTTCATCGATGTCATCAATCTCTCGCTCCAGCTGTAATCAGTCATAACAAAGAACCCGGTCCGGGTTCTTTGTTATCTCTATAAACATCTACATCCTTATATCTTCTTCGATGATGCCGAGCTTCAATCCTTTAATCACTGCCCCTACTCTTGATTCCACCTCAAGCTTACGGATCAGGCTGGACACTTGATATTCGACCGTACGTTTGCTGACAAACAACGCTTCACTGATTTCCTTGTTTGTCATATCCCGCGCAACCAGTGCGAGTATTTCCCGCTCACGGACAGTCAGGAGCTGATATTCCGGCTTGATCTCGGTCAATAGGTTGCGGTTGAAGTAATAGACTTTCCTCAGCGAATCAATTAAATAATCGGCGGATTCTTCTTTCAAAATAAAGGCCACTGCCCCGTTATCATATGCTCTTGCCTTATATTCTTCTATGTCGTAGCCCGTCAATATGATAAAGCGCGTTTTGTCATATTTATCGACGAGCGCCCGCAAATTGAGCAGCATGTTTATTCCGCTGATTTTCGCTTCACAGAGCACAATATCAGGTAATAATGTCTCTATATAATATTCCAGATGATGAAGTTCCGAGAATGCTTTCAGCACATCTATATCAGTTTCAGCTGACAGTAGATGTGCGATTCCCTGTCCCACCATTTCCTGATCATCCAGCATAATAATCTTGATTCCCATCACCTACTTTACTGATATCTCACTATTGCAGCTTTATATGGTTTCTGCAGCATTTTTATCATCATACATTAAATTTTAGACAAGTTCGACAATTTTTTGATTTTAAGTGCTGCTGCTTCAAGATTTGCTTCACTATATCCAGTTAATACTATATAAATTTTAATTATTTTTACATAGCTTCCTGATCTTGAAGAAACAATGAATTCCATGTGACAGCTGTTAAGATATTGATAATTATCGTCAACATCATAGAGGAGCAGCTTATTATATGTCATAATAAGTTTAATCAACTGCAAAGGAGAAGCGAAATGAAAATTTTTTTACGAACTTTTATATTAACCCTTTTCTTTGTCACCCTGCCCTTGACTGTATCTGCAGCCACGACTAATTCTAGCTCTAAAGATCCGGTCAGCCGAATCATCAATGAGCATCAGCCTGCTGAAGACGTTAAGACTGAAGTTAGCAGCTATGCAGATCAAGTGCCGCCTCAGCTGCCGGTTGAAAGCGGACCTGATGGTTTCAAGCTTCCTGCTGACACGAGAACCTTAGAGACGAGCAGTAACAGAACAAGCAGCTCACACGATGCCTCAACTGAAGACGCACATGAGCAGAAAGAATCATCTTCAGCAGTACTGCCGGCCGCCGGAGAAAATCCGCTGCCGTTGAACGCAGCCTATATAATGATCGTCACCGGACTAGTGCTGCTATTTATGCCTCATCGCCGTAATAGAAGGCAGTCATCCGTCAGGTGACTGCCTTTATGTAATAGTTTGGAGCTGTGACATTCTCCACGCTTCTCCGGTCCAGCTGACGCCCGTTAATTGGTGAAAAAACAATGAGTCCAGTGACCCGTCTCTATTTCCGAGCACGTAAGTCTGCTCAGCTGTCAGCTCAGAGCACTTATGAAGACGCCTATTGATCTCCTTAAAACCCGCTGTCATCCCGACGACCACAAAAGCATCGGGATGGTGCCGGGCAATACGACTGCAATACTTATTGAACGAACTCGACTGCTCATTCCAGCACACAATATCAAGCACTGTGCCGCCTTCACTATTAAAACCGCCTCGCTGTTCCCATGCTTCCTTAATAGACAGTGCCACCGCATAATCTTCCGGTTTTCTTTGACAACCAATCACAATGTCTTCAATACAAGGATGTTTCAGACTCATCAACTTCACCAGCTGGTCAAGTGCCTTTTCTATTAGAGATACATCCGACAATGTCACTGCCAAACGGCCGCCTCCTCAATTCACTTAATAAAAAAGAACTCACCATAATGGTAAGTTCTAGACATTTTCTGATTCAATTTTAGCGATAATATCCTGAGTACGACGCTCAATATCTTCAAAGTCAGCTTTAAAACGCGTAAATAATACAGCTGCTCCACCTGTTATAATGATTGCCAATAGAAATACGATGAAAAATAATCCTTTTAATAAACTCTTCATTCTCATTTCACCTCTTATCATCTGATAATCCTATATTATCATATTAAATTCTATTAAAGAAATGTTTATCTCTTTAGTTCATGCTATAATAAATCACAATCAACCAAATTGCTGAAAAGGAACGTGAATGACTTGGCACATGTCCGTCTATTAGCCGCATGGCAGAACCAAGATATAGAAACTATCAAGACTATACTCTCGCCAGAATTAAAGGCAAGTTTTGTTCTTCCCACTCATGAAGAACTCATCTACAATTATGACCAGATCATCAATGTGTTTAATGAGCGTTTTAAAGAGCAGCAGGAATGGCGTTTTGATGTTCTCTACAAGACAGAGCGCGGGACAGATAACATTGTCATCATTCGGATTTACCGTGAGGATGACCACTATAATCTGCTTGAAGATTCTTCACTGACTATTTTAACGTTCAAGACCATTGATGGAGACCGTAAACTCATCCGTATGTATACCGAAATGGGTATTACAGGCGCTTAAAGGAGTGTTTTCCTATGCTTGACATCACCTTCCCTATCATTCAGGCACCGATGGCAGGCGGCATTATCAGCCCTGCATTTGTGGCTGCAGTGTCAAATTATGGCTGTCTCGGCTCATTAGCTGCAGGCGGCCTTTCTCTTGATACGCTGGCTCGTCAGATTGAAGAGGTGCGATTCAGGACCGCTCGACCTTATGCCGTCAATATTTTTGCGCATCAGCGCACGCCTGAAGTCCCGGATAATATAACAGCTGTGAACGACGCGCTTAACGACATCCGCCGGATATTGAACATTCCGGAAGTGACGGATATCCAATTTTCCAGTGAGCTGTCTATCGAAGACTATGCTGCGCTCTGCATCAAGATGAATGTTCCGGTAGTCAGCTTTACTTTCGGCTGTCCGGATAAGCAGCTGATCTTACAGCTGAAAGACGCCGGCATACAAGTGATCGGCACAGCGACAAATGTCAAGGAAGCGCTTATTATCGAAGAACACGGTATGGACTATGTGACAGTGCAAGGGTACGAGGCCGGCGGACATCAAGGCGGCTTCCTCAAGCAGCCGTCCATCGGTCTGCTAAGTCTTATTCCACAGGCGGCAGATGCCGTCAGCATTCCGGTCATTGCAGCGGGCGGTATTGCTGACCGCCGGGGAATCGCAGCCGCGAAAATGCTCGGGGCGGATTATGTTCAAATCGGTACCCGCTTCCTCAACACTTATGAAAGCAGTGCGCACCCCCTTCATAAAGAAGCGATTAATAACGCCGACGAAACTGCAGCAGTAGTAACCACTGCTATTACAGGGAAGTCAGCCCGAGGCATCCGCAATAAACTGATGCAGCAGCCGGCTGTTCCTTATCCGCTAATGAATCAGATGACAGCTGATATAAGGGCAGCAGCAAAAGTTCAGAATAACTCAGAATATATGAGCAACTGGTCAGGGCAGAACATACGCAGCGCTGAAACAATCGCTTTACATGTGCTGCTGGATGAACTGACAAATACTGAACAGCCGGATTTTCAATGATCCGGCTGTTTTGTCATGAGGTTGTTTTTAACTTTTTAACATACTTTAAAAGTTAAAATTATGTTTATAAATCAGTAATATCAACATATTTAATATTTAATTTTAGTCATATTATATATATT
>NZ_SCWC02000008.1 GCF_004359525.2 Macrococcus equipercicus
TTATTTACCTAATGGTAATAAGATAAAAAAATCAATATTTGAAGAGATGAATAAATGCAACCAATTATTATATTTACAACCTATCAACGTAGAATTAAATTTATCTGGTAATCAAGGGATAAAGCCATGGTGCGCTTGGGAGATAGGAAGTTTTTATCGAAAAAACATTGGAAGCCAAAAGTTTTTTTTAGACTTATATTTTAAAGATAAAAATAATCTTTCTCCTATACTTGAAGGTATAAATAAGTTGAGTTATATACAAAATGGAAAACTATATTAATTAAAAATAGAGAATAAAGTGGAAATTTATTTACCTAAAGAGATTATAATATGTAGAGATGGAGAATAATAATGATAAAAAGAGAAAATTTTGTAAATGAATATATTCAAGCTATTACTGATGAAAATGCTGCAATATTTGCTGGTGCAGGACTTTCAATTCCTTCTGGATATATGGATTGGAAAGGATTGGTTAAACCACTAGCAGAAGAAATTGATTTGGATATCGAAAAAGAACATGATTTAATAACAATAATGCAATATTATAAGAATGAAAAAGGAAGAGTACGTATAGACGAAAGTATTATTAACGGATTTACAGATGATACTACTGAAAATAAGAATTTAGATATAATAACTGAATTACCAATATCTACTTATTGGACTACAAATTATGATTCTCTTTTAGAAGATTCATTGAAAAAAAATAATAAAAAAGTGGATGTTAAGATAAATCAAGAATCCTTGGTATCTAATATGCGTAATCGTGACGCTGTAGTATACAAAATGCATGGAGATAAATCAATTCCAAATGAAACTGTAATAACAAAAGATGACTATGACACTTATGGAAAGAAAAGAAAGTTTTTCAGAACAACATTGCAAAGTGATTTAATAAATAAAACCTTTTTGTTTATTGGATTTAGCTTTGAAGATCCTAATTTAGATTATATATTAAGTCAGATCAAAATTTTATTAGATAACCACAATAGACCGCATTATTGCTTCATGAAAAAAATTTCTGAAAAAGAAAATGATTTTGAATATAGACGTATAAAACAGGATTTAAAGATTAAGGATTTAAAACGTTATAATATAAATACAGTCTTAGTGAGTGAATACTCAGAAATAACTGATATATTGGAAGAAATTATTCAAAAAGTATATAGAAAAAATGTCTTTATTTCTAGTGCCATTCATACGGCAACAAATGAAAATTGGCCTTTAGATAAAGCGAATGAATTAGGATATAAAATTTCCAAAGCTTTGGTACATGAAAACTACAAAGTGTTTTCTGGATATGGAAAAGGTATAAGTTCTTCTATAATTACAGGGGCTTTAGAAATAATATATAAGGCAAAATATAAACATACTGATGAATTTCTAACATTGCGACCTTTTCCTATAAATAGTAATAAAGATTTATGGACTAAGTATAGGGAAGATATGCTTAGTGAAGTAGGAATAGCGATTTTTATATTTGGAAATAAAAATCATTATAATAGTACAATAGTATCCGATGGTATGATTGAAGAATTTGAAATCTGTGTTAGTAACGGGATAAAAGTTATTCCTATTGGAAGTACTGGAGGAGCTGCAGCAAAAATTTTTAATATTGTAAAAGAGGATATAGAGAAATTTCAATATCTTAAAGATTATTTAGATCTCTTAGAGAATGAAAATTCTGTAGATGAATTAATAAAAACGATAATGACAATTATAAAAAGTTTACAAAAATAATGGAGATGAATTTTAATGAAAAGAAAAGTGTTTTTTAGTTTTCATTATAATAGAGATAATTGGAGAGCTGGACAAGTAAGAAATATGGGTAAAGTATCTGGTGATTCAACGTTCTCTGATAATGAATGGGAAGCTGTAAAAGAAAAAAGTGATGAAAAAATCTCTGCATGGATTGATGCTCAATTATTAAATACGAGTTGCGTAGTTGTATTAATTGGTGTAGAAACTGCAAATAGAAAATGGATAAATTATGAAATAAAAAGAGCTATCGAATTGAATAAAGGTATAATTGGTATTTATGTTAATAAACTGAAAAACTATGAAGGTGTTCAAGATACGGAAGGTAAAAATCCTTTTGATAATTTCACAGTAAATGGTCGTAAAGCTTCTGAGTATATTAAATGTTTTAAATCATCATTTAGTAGTAGTAAATACGTTTATAAAGATATAAGTGATAATATTCAAGAATTGATAGAATATGGATTGAAAAATAAACCATCAACTTGGTAAAAAGTATACTGCATGTAACATAATAAATGTTATTATAAACTCTTAACTAACCATTCCAACAAGATATTTTAAATATATAAAACCGCCGGCCAGCAGTTTATTTAGTTACCCTTTAGTTACCCCTGAGTGATATTTGATGCAATTCTATGCAATCGAAAAAATAAGAAATCCTTTAATATCAAGGTTTACGACAGTCTATATAACTGTACGAAATCCTAAAGTTTTTTGAACGTAAAAAACCAGGTCTTAAAGGCGTTCGTCGTTCACCACAGTTCTCAAAACGTTAATCTATCAAAAGATGACAAGCACTTCTTGGAACAATTCCAAGAGGTGCTTTTTATATGTTTATTGATGACATTCCTTAAATAATCTCACATGGTTATTAGGACAATAAGGGTGTTCTATAGATCCATATAAAGTCTAATCATATCAATAGCTTGAATATCATTTTCAAAAATTTCATCATGATAGTTTTTTAAGAAATAGTCTTTATCAATGTAATTAATTCTGAATCCTATCTTCTGATATAATGCTAACTGATTAATACTCGAGTTAGCAGTACCTATTTCAATATGTTTAAATCCTTTATTCTTAGCCTCATTTATAGCGAATTTAAGTAGTTTTTTAGCATAACCTTTCCTTTGATGCTTAGGATCAATCGCAATATTAACTATTTCTAAAGTGCCAGGTCGTGTAGGTAATAGAACAATAACTCCAATAGTTTTTTCATCTTTTATTAAAATATAATTGTTCGATCTAGCAATATACTCTTTAACTATTTCCTCTGAAGGATCAGCTAAAAGCAATAAATCTATAGGTAATTCCTCTAATCTTTCTACTTTAATTATCATTTTTTCCTCCGATTTAGAAATCAATATGTTTTTGGAACTGCTCATGTAACTTTTGCCTTAATGATTAGAGATATAAGCTTTAAAAAGTGACTCCGAATATATTTTTAGCAACAGTGTTAAAATCCTCAATAATAACGGTTTTAAATTCTCCAAATTGATGAATAATCTATTTCAATTGATGTAGATTGGAAGCAATTTAAAGCTGGAAGCGCCAGATTTTATTAACATACAATTTCAGCCTAAGCTTACCATTTTCTAATAACCGTACTATCTTCAGTTTAAACTCAGGAGTGAACGCTCTACTGGGTCTTACCATAAAAAAGCGTCTATTTTTTGATTTAATAATGACTTCCCCATAGGTATTGTCCAATCAAGTGAAACGATTCATAACTATGTAAATCATAATCTCTCTTTAAAATTATGAAAAGTCCAGACAATTTTGCCTATCCTTATTTAAGCGGGAGTGTACATATTTAAACTGGCATTTATAACAAAATATAAATATCGAAAATTAATCAAAGAAATATCTGATATTGATTTAACTGATTTGATGAAAATGTCTTTAGGAAAAGTCGAAAATAATTTGCAAACACAAATTGATTTTTGGCTTTACTGAATGAAAAAATGATAAATTTTTGAGTGAATTATCGCCCACTTTTTTGGGCGATCTTTTTTGTGCCTGGCACAAAAAAGGATTGGTTTTTTGACACGGAGTGTCAATTTTTGCGCCAGCAAAAACAAGCCTCGCAGAGCACACGCCTTAATGATTTATTGGAACGGAGTGAAAATAAGTCTTATGAGTTATTCAATCATCAGAGTTGAAAAAATAAAATCAAAAACAAACACGACAGGGATCCAAAAACATGTGCAGCGTGAGAATAAAAATTATAATAATCCCGATATTGATTTTGAAAAAACGCATTTAAATTTTGATTTATTGAACGAAAAAAACATCGATTTTAGTGAAGTGATTGAGAAAAAAATTGAACAAAATTATAACTAAAAAAGAAAAATTCGTTCAGATGCAGTGAAACATATCGACGGAATTATCACATCAGATGATAAATTTTTTGAGCAGAAATCTGATTCAGAAATTAAAGATTTCTTTAAAAATTCTTTGGAGTTTTTAGAAAAAGAATACGGTAGAGAAAATCTACTTTATGCGACGGTTCATCTTGATGAAAAAGTGCCGCATATGCACTTTGGATTTGTTCCGCTGACAAAAGACGGTAGATTATCCGCTAAGGAAATGCTGGGGAACAAAAAAGCAATGACGGAGTTTCAAGACCGTTTTAATGATTTCGTAAATGAGCGTGGTTTTCGTATGGATCGTGGCACGTCAAAATTGATTTCGGGCAAGGAAAGAGAGGAAATTAATACTTTTAAGCAAATAACGGGCTACCACAAGCAAGATATGGTCGCTAAAGGACGGGAACTGCATGATTTAAGTATTGAATTGGATAGAGTGAAAGAGGACTATCAGAACGCCGTAGAGACGCTCAGAGAGCCTGTGAGGGTCGATTATGAGGAGGAATACAAGAAAACAGGTTTATTTGGCTCTGAGATGGCTAGAACGGGCAATTATATCGTTTCTGCAGAGGAATTTGACCGATTGAGCGAGCAAGCTGAAGCTACACAGCAGATTCTAAATCGGTTTGACTATGTAAATAGATATGATATTTTAGATGAATTAGAAAAAGAACGGAAGAAGAACAGGGAGCTAGATAAGAAAAATGGAGATCTAAATAAGGAATTTATTAATGCGAGAGATACGGCTGTTGTATTGCTGACCATGATAAAAAAGATTTTTGAATCGATAGAAAAAATCTTAGGCGTAGATATTACGGAGACAGTGATTGGGGAAAATTTTGATAAAGCAGAAATGAAATATTTTAATAAAATCAATGAAATTCGTGGGATAGATGAACACAAGAAAGATTTAAACAGTGGGAGAGGGCACCAGAGATAATTTTGGGGGACTTTTATGCCGAGAAAACTTTTTGAGAAAGAAAAGAACCCTCGCGTACACTTTTGAAGTGGGCCCACCAGGGCGAATTTCCCTGGGTGGCACATCTTGGGGAGTGTGAGGGTTCAAAGTTTCTGCTCAAAAAGGAAATTGGAATAAATGTAAATTTGAAACCTTAAAGTTTTCTTAAAAATTAAAATAAATACCCTTTTTTATTCTCAGAAAATCTACAATCAAATAAATTCATAAAAGGGAGTGTTGGTTTTGAAAAAGTTTCTAAAGATATTTCTGACGGTTTTATTTCTAATTGGATTGAGTTCTAGCTTTTCTAAATTATCCTATGCAGAAGGACAAACAACAATTGATTTGGGAGATACTTCAAATATTTTCACACTGGATCAAGATGTTCCTAATACTGGTGGTGGGGGAGGATTTCCTCTTATAATTAGATCAAATTCTGTTTTACCTTACATATCTTCTATAGGGAAAAATTCAAACAATGTAAGTCATATTCTTAGGAAAGATCATTTATGGAAAGAAATTAGTTCAGGTAAGTGGGAAGATTTAGAAAGAATTATGTCAGCTACGATGAGATATGGTAGTGAGTCAAAGTATAAAAAGTCTGCATTAAAGAAAGTATATACTAAATATGGGAGATCTGTTGTAGTTACATATGTCCGAAAAAACGGGCAAATCTTAGTTAGCGATGGATGGGTGGTGCCAAAATGAAATCCGTAGACTATTTATTATCTTTATGTTCAGAAAAATACAGAGATATGGTAATTAGTGCTGATGAGGAATTGTTAGGTACTTTAATGGAAGATGGAATGAATGATCAAAAATTTGCTTATTACTTATCTATTATTGCGACGTTAGAGGATAATGAAAAACATCATGAATTGGCAGGCATGATTTATCATTTTCATTTTAATTGGGTTGAAGATGCTTATTCTATGGCATTTTTTCATTATTGGAGAGTTCTTGAATTACAAGATTTTTCGAATTATCGTTCATTGAATGAATTTATATCTATATCTAAGGAGCCTAATTTCAGTCTTATCCCTCAAGAAAACTTAGATTTAGTGAAAATAAAAATTTTGGAGTTGAAGAAAAAAAGAAATGATGAGATTAGAGAAAAAAGATTGAATAACTGATAGATGTCTTTGAGATTACATGAAAACCTAGATTTCCCTAAGGGAAATCTGGGTTTCTTCTTGTCTTGATTATAGATACAGTATAATATTAACATATTATTCTGAAAACAAATGGAGGAATATAAATGGTTAATGAAGAATTTTGGAAAGACTTTTGGTCAATCTTTGTGCCAGCTGGATATTTAATCTTAGAAGGTTTGCTTATCGTTGTATTATTTATGATTGTACTGGCTTTATACAAGTATATAAAAAATTAGAGATCTAGATTTTCGTAGTAAAATCTAGATCTCTAAAATGAAATTTATTTTATAGTTTGGTTGCAGTCACTATTGTTAAACTGCTAAAGTAAAACTGAATAAAAAAAGAGTCCTAAACCCATTTGCTTTGGACGGCGAGGGTGAAGGACAAAAAATAATCTCACAAGTGTGAAATCTATTTTGATATTAATCTGTACCCAAATCATAATTTATTTAAAAGATTTTTGCAAGATACAGAATTTATGGTTGGTTGGGTTTAGGACTCTTTTTCTATTACAAATCTTTGTAATTAGAAAAGGGGTTTTTTTGTGGGAAATGATAAATTGGAAGCCGGGCCTATCTAATAGCCGGTTAAGTGTGCAAACTACGACCACCCCCTACCAAAAATTAGCTTTGACCGTATGACTTTGATAGGTGATCTGAATAAGGATAAATCGCAGTATATGGCTGATTTGCTCGGTAATAGTCCGTTTGTTCATCTGTGGAATTGCTTAACACATTAAGTTTGAAGGTCAAATATTTACAGATAAAGTATATATTGAACATGATAGATTTAAAGCTGATGCTTGGGATAGAAGAAATTTTAGGGTTGAATTTAATCCAAATAAATTAAATGATGATGAAATTAATTGGTTAAAGAAAAACATTTTTATCGCTCTCGATAATGTTGGATTCACTCGCTTAGATTTGGCTTTTGACTTTGAAGAAGATTTATCGGATTTTTATATCATGAGTGATAAAGCAGTGAAGAAAAATGTTCATTATGGTTTAGACGGTAAGGCTGAAACGAAATATTTTGGGGCAAGAGATAGTGACAGATATATTAGAATTTATAACAAAAAGCAAGAACGAAAAGATAATGCTGATATTATATAAATGCCAGCTTAAATATGTACACTCTCGCTTAAATAAGTATGTACAAAATTGACTGGATTTTTCATAATTTCATAGAGGTGAAATGATGAATTACACAGTTAATTTAGATACGGAATTTAAGATCACAAGTCTTTCAGACTTATCCAAACTGAAGGATATAATGGAGAATGGAAAAATGAAAATTAATAAGAGTAAGCTGGCAAGAGAGCTGGGAAAAGATAGAGGAACTATAGACAAGTAACTGAACGGATCCATGCCATCAATAAAACTTGTTTTATCTAACTTTACACATTCTTCGAATTTAATATATTCAGATGGATGTCCAATACTATAAACATCGCGAAGTAAGAATATCCAAAATCGACGGCTATCTCTTATTTCATAACCTATGTTTTTTCATTTCTCTGAAAATGATTTTTTGACCATTTTAGTATTTTTTCTGGATTCAAAAATGTTTATTCCTTTTGTAAATAAAATATAACTTAGGAGTAATTGTGAATGGATAATTCTATAGAGTGCATGGATTTATTATCAAAAAACTATGCAGAGGCACTTGATTTATTACTTCAGAAATATGGTCCTGTACAAGATGACTATTTTAGGGAAGCTTCATATTATAGATTTATGAAGGGAGAGATAAAAAGCATTTCAAAAGGGAAATTTACTAGAACAAGCGAAGGTCTTTATTGCCATCATATAGATGAAATCAAATGGTTGAAAATATCGGATAAAGATTATGTAAAGAAGTTTAATATCCCTTTTGAGACTCAGAGAAAAGATAGATTAGTATATTGTGATTTGATAGAACACACTATTTTACATGTATTGATTACAAAAGAAACATCTTTTAAATATGGTTATCCTGGATATGGAGTTTATTTGAAGCCTATTATTGAAGAATGGTATCTTGATGAAGTTAAACCTAATCCAGAATGGATGAAAAAATGTTATATCAAATCATTTTTAACTCCTCAAAAAGCATTTGATTTATTGAGAGAAATGCAAAAAATATTAGAAGAAAACTATTTTAATACTTTAAATGATTACTATAATGAAAAAAGGAAAAAAGAAGAAGACAGAAAAAAATTGGAAGAACAAATAAAGCAAAGAAAAATAGACGATAGAAACAATTGGATAGAGAGAGCGAAGCAGTATTGAAGGATGCTTTCGATGACGATTCAACGGGTAAAGTGATCATGAGAGTTAATCAGTAAATCATAGGAGAGATTATTATGTCAGTAGAAAAATTATTTGAGCCACTTGTTTTAAGTAACGGTGTAACCATTAAAAATAGATTATATAAAGGTGCGATGAGTGAGGGGATGGCTGATAACGCACATCGGCCGACTGCAGCACTTGTCAATGCCTATAAACATTGGGCGGATGGCGGCATTGGCATGTCGCTGACAGGGAATGTCATGATTGATAGACGTTACCTTGGTGAGCCGGGCAATGTCGTTATTGAAGACGATAGAGATTTAGCTATGTTAACGCGCTGGGCGGAAGCGGGTAAACGTAATGACAGTCATATTTGGATGCAGATTAACCATCCAGGTAAACAAAGTCCGAAGTCTGTATCCAAACAGCCAATCGCACCGAGTGCTATTCCTATTGGAGGAGATGCAGGCAGTGCATTCAATCCGCCGCGTGAGATGACCAGCAATGAAATCAAAGAAACGATTGAACGTTTCGTCACTGCAGCAGTAGTTGCGAAGCAGGCCGGGTTTACGGGTATTCAAATTCACGGTGCGCATGGTTATTTAGTGAGTCAGTTCTTATCGTCAAGAGACAATCGCCGTTTTGATGAGTATGGCGGGACATTAGAGCGACGGATGCAGTTTTTAATAGATATTTACACAGGGATGAGAGACGCATTGGGAGAGGATTTCCCGATCAGCTTAAAGATCAACTCAACAGACTTTAATGACAAAGGATTCTCATTGGATGATTCTATTGCAGTGATTAAGAAGATGGCTGAACTTGGCATCGATCATATAGAAATCTCAGGGGGAGATTATGAGAAACCTGAAATGATGGGTGACGGTGAAGTCTATTTCTTAGATTATGCGAGACAAATCAGTGAAATGGTAGATGTACCTATCTCAGTGATCGGTGGATTCAGAAAACAAGAAAGCATGATTGATGCGATTATGAATACGAATGTGGCGATGATCGGTATTGCACGACCACTTGTGTTGAACCCGGAACTGCCGAATCAATTACGGGCTGGAACATATGAGGATATGACGATTCCAAGACTGACGACCAAAATAAAAGCAGTTGATAAAATGTTAGGTGGATTTATCGGGATTGCCTATTACGAGCAGCAAATCAGAAGGCTTGGCAATAACCAAACACCCGTCGTCCACACGAATGCCTGGAGTCCATTATTTGATTTAGCTAGAGTTCATGGCACTCGAGCATTTACGAAGAGAAGAAGATAATAAAAATCCGAAATGCAGCTGCATTTCGGATTTTTTAATATATTTAATGAGTCAATCCATATTCATACGACACGCCTAAATGGTCTCTTAATATTTTACTTTCATCTTCTGTTAGTCTTGAAGCGTCAAATTCCCGTCTTCCATGACATAGACTTTATCGAAATAATCCAATAGGCGGTTATCATGAGTGACGATAATTGCTGCTTTGTTTGTCTCTTTGACGATGCGCTGAATCATTTCGATCACTTCATATGCACGCGCACTGTCCAGGCTTGCTGTTGGTTCGTCAGCGAGAATGAGTGATGGATTCGTATACATAGCCTTCAATATCGCTACACGCTGGCGTTGTCCGCCTGATAGTTCAGCCGGGAACTGATTCATCACAGCTGTTAAACCTAGCGTCTCAACTTGATTGTTGAAGTCAGCCGGTTGAATATGATTCTTATTCACTTGAGCAAGCAGCTTGAACTGATCTTTCACTTTCAGAAAAGGCACTAAGTTGGATGACTGTAAAATGAATCCGATGTGTTTCAGGCGTATTTTAGCGCGCTGTCTCTCTGACAGCTTGCTCACGTCCTGATTATTGATGATGACTTTGCCGTTTGTCGGCTGCTGCAGCAGGCCTGCAATTGTCAAGAAGGTACTTTTACCGGAACCTGACGGACCGATCACAGCTGCCATTTCTCCTGCGTTGATATTAAAATCTACAGGTTTTAATGCTTCTACGTACGTCTGATCTTTCCCGAATGATTTATTGACTTCAGTTAATGTTAATACCATGTCATCACCTTATCCTATCGTTTTTAGTGGATCTACTTTCTGGATGGAGCGGATAGAGAATAATCCACCGATGACTGCCGTCACTATGATCACAGCTGCGTAAATAGCGATGGTCGGCCAGACAAACTTAATGGGTACGACGTCCGGGATGATAGCCGCTGTAATGGCAGTGAGTCCCAGCGCAATGAGTACTGCGATGACAGACAATATCAGCGTCTGGATGACGAGAGATTTGGCGAGGAAGCCGTTGCTGATTCCCTGCGCTTTAAGCAATCCGAAGATGGGTGCCTTCTGAATTGTCAATATATATAGGAATATACCGATGATGAATGTCGCAATCGTAAACAGGAAATAACTCATGACATCAAGCGTTAACTTCTGTTCGGTATAGCCCGGAAGCTTCGTGATGAAGGTCTCCTTGTCAATCGCTTCAAAGTCACTGTCAATCGTCTTATCCTTATAGTTCTTATCTTTTAGGAGGAACGCATTTGCCTTATCTTTAAGGCGATTCATGGATAAGCGGTCTGCCGTCGCTTGATTGCTATAGAGGATGTTAGCCGCATTATATTTAGCGTTATTAGTGAATCCTACGATCTTTAAATCATCATCACTGCCTGCGATGTCTACTGTATCCCCGATACTGAAGCCTTTTTGCTTCAAAGCGTCATTTGCGACCACTTCATCGTCAGCAGCAAACGATGTCCCTTCCGTGATGTTAGGATTGATGAATGTCTCTTTATCGATACCGAACAGCAATGTGTTCTGCTTGTTATCACCTTTAGCGATAATCACAGCAAGCTGTTTAATAGGGGCTGCTTTATCGAACTGGTCACCTAGAGCATCTTCATCCATGATTGATTGAGCCAGGTTTCGATTCGACTCCTTCGTCACTATAATAGCATCCGGATCCCACTGATCAATCGCTTCCCGGTTCATCCCCATTAATCCGTTGGATAACCCTGAAATTAAAAACAGTAAATATGAGATCAATACAAGTACACCGATAATCAGTGAAAACTTGAGCTTGTTATGCATTATTTCTTTCCAGGCTAAAAACATTGATTTTCTCCATTTCTAAGTCTGTCGTATGTTCATTCTATTATATAACAAAAAATACACCTTAAATAGAGTATATGCCTTAATTAAGTGTAATGGAACGAGAAAAGCTAGGATGAGTTGGACAAAAAAATATGAGCTGCAAGCGGCATGCTCATATTAATGACTGTAATATCGCTGCCAGACTGAGCAGATATTTCAATGTTTAAAGCGATGGAAACAGCGTTTATAACACTGGGCGATTTTAAGGTATGTGCTATCATTGTGAAAAATGTGTACAGTGGAATAGAAGAAAATCTCAGTGTGATGATTGTTAGCAGAAACTTGATTATTGTATGGCTATTATTTATATAGAACTCATCTATTCCAAATTTTATAAATAATTTCAGCTCATACTAGAGAGAAATAAGATATATTAATAATGAGCTGAATTATTATAGCGATGGAGGTAACACATGAAAAGGTTTTTTGATTACTACAAGCCTTATAAAGGGTTATTTGTGCTGGACTTTGGTTCAGCTGTTTTTGTCGGTGTGCTTGAGCTGATTTTTCCGTTGATGACGAGTCTGTTCATTGACCAGCTGCTCCCATCCAAGGAATGGAACAAGATTGTACTCGGTGCGGTCGGTTTATTTGCGGTCTTTGCTTTTGTCACGGTGCTGAAATTTATCGTGACGTACTGGGGTCATAAGCTCGGGACTAATATTGAACGTGATATTCGAAATGAGCTGTACCGGCACCTGCAGCGCTTGAATTTCAATTTCTTCGACAACAACAAGACGGGGAAACTGATCGGCCGGCTGACGAATGATTTGATGGACATCGGAGAACTGGCGCATCACGGTCCGGAGGAAGTATTTGTCGCTGTGATGACCGTGATTGGGGCGCTGGTCATCATGCTGACGATTGATGTCAAGCTTGCGCTCATTACGTTTTGTATCGTACCGATTATTTTTGTCTTGACGATTTACTTCAACCAGAAGATGACGACGCAGTTCAGACGGCTGTTCAGCAACGTCTCAACATTTAACGACGTCATCGGTGAAAGCATCGGCGGCATCCGCCTGGTACAGGCGTTTACGAATGAACGGTTTGAAGCGGACCGCTTCCACACAGCGAATGAAGACTTCCGCGCGACGAAGCTGAAAGCTTATAACTTTATGTCATGGAATTCGTCAATCGGTTATATGTCACAGAAATTCACGCTCATTATCGTGCTTATTCTCGGCTGTTATTTCGTACTGCATGACATGATGAGTTACGGTGAGTTTGTTGCGTTTATTATGATTACAGATATTTTGTTCAAGCCGCTGCAGTCGATTAACTTAATCATTGAGCTGTTCCCGAAAGGCATCGCGGGCTTCAGCAACTTCAAAGAGCTGATGAACACACCAGTTGCTATTAAAGATGCAGCGCACGCGGTTGCGTTTGAAGGAGTTCCTGAAACAATTCGTTATGAGGACGTGACTTTTAAGTACGATGATGAAGTGATTCTGGATCACTTATCATTCTCGGTTCGGCGCGGTGAGAAGATTGCGCTGGTCGGGCCGAGCGGCGGCGGGAAGACGACTATATGCTCACTGCTGCCGAGGTTCTATGACCCATATAGCGGTGCTGTGACGATTAACGGTCGTGACACCCGGGACTACACGCTTGAATCACTCAGGAGGCAGATCGGTGTTGTTCAGCAGGATGTGTTCTTGTTCAGCGGGACATTGCGGGACAATATAGCCTATGGTAACTTAACAGCAACAGATGAAGAGATTATGAGAGCGGTCGAGCAGGCACAGTTAAAGTCGTTTATTGATACATTACCGCAAGGCATCCATATGATTGTCGGTGAACGCGGAACGAAGCTGTCAGGTGGTCAGAAGCAGCGTGTATCGATCGCGCGGATGTTTCTGAAGAACCCGCCGATTATTATTCTTGATGAAGCGACAAGCGCACTTGACGTGGAAACAGAGAATAGAATACAGGCAGCCTTCAAACAGCTGTCTGAAGGTCGTACGACATTGACGATTGCGCACCGGTTATCGACCATTCGTGATGTCGACCGTATTTTCTTTATAGAAGACGGTAGAATTGTCGAAGAAGGCAGTCATGAAGCGCTGCTCGAGAAAAAAGGGAAGTATTATGCACTGCAGCAGGCGCAATATGAACAAGTGCTCGGATAAATATAGAATTATTTGTATTATAATGACAAACATATATAATGGGTTATAATCCATCATTCTAAAAGAGACGGGGGAATCAAGATGGCAAACAACTGGCCGCCGAAACATGCAGGGGAACATAATCCACAAGGACGTACCGGCAATAAAGACTGGGATGAACCGGGGTTAAAGGGTCGTGAAGATGAAAGTTTTGCTAAAGGTGTTATGAATAGCGCTAATATAACAGAAACAGGGATGGGATTCATCAATAAAATTTCATCGCTGTTAATTTATCGGGACGAAGGCAGAAAAAATAAGTGATGGTTTTTTTATAATCTCAAGTGCGCCGCTGATCGGCGATGCCCTGTGAATAGGTTATAATCATCCATCATTACCGTTAACTACAGGAGGTCACGATGACTCAATTATCTATCCAGCAGGCGATTTTTCTTATCAGTACACTGCGTCAACAGCTGAACCGTGAGCTGCAGAAGTTCCATTCTGAATATAGAACACCGATTGCAGTGAACAGCAAGACGATTGTCACAGCAGAGAAGTCACAGAAGGTCATTGATTCACTAGCGAAGATCGACCAGCTGAAACATGATATCGTTGCGCTTAAGACGGCAATCCATCTGAAGAACTCAGCGACTGACATTGCTGACGGGACGACTGCTTCTGACATGCTCGAACAGCTGAAGCTAGAGCGCAAGATCATAGAAGATTTGCAGAACTATACAGAGTTCGGTTACGGTCAGGAGCGCATTAAGACGGTGGCGGGCGTCGGCGTCGTTGAGGAAGGGATTATAGAAGAAGACAGAGTGAACCGTTATATTGAAGAGCTGGAAGCGGCGGCGAACGTGAAGTCGATGACAGTAGACCAGTTCAACAGTACGACGATGATTGATGTCGCACTTAAAACACAGTAATCGCGCTTTGGTAGAAAGAACTTTTCTCACTAGAATCCTGTGATGCGGACGCTAACGTCTTACAACTTACACTTTGTTACGCCTTATGACTGCGAATCTAGAAGACGAAAGAGCCATGTTATTCTTTCGACGGGCGAGAGCCAAAAACTTCAGGTGCCAAGTTTTGCCTTTAGCGGTACCCTATTAATTAGCTCATTGATTATATTTCAATAGATGACAGCTGTATGTCACTTTGTTATGTTAGTTATCCCGCTGTAATAAATTGTTATTGCCATGTAACCTGCTATGACATTTCGTGTGTTAAGGTAGGCAATGTAGTTTCATTCTGATGAGCACCACTACATTTTTGGAGGTAATTAACAATGAATAAAACAATTTTAACGACATTAACATTAGGCTTAGGAGTGACGTTTGCAGGCCATTCAGCGCATGCAGCAGAACAGCCTGTCAATAAAGCGGAACTTGCCGATCTTGCAATGAACCATCAGGCGCAGTTAAATAAAGCACCGGTTGAAGCGGGCACGTATAACTACGATTTTGATTATAATGGCTATCACTTTAACTTTGAATCTAACGGGTCATCATGGACCTGGAAATATCATACAGCGCCTGCACATGCTGAAGCAGCGATGGCACAGCCTGTAGCAGCGCCAATGCCGGTAAAACAGCAGGCGCCAGTGAAACAGCAGGCACCTGTCAGCGAAGAAGCTGCTCAGTCAACGGCAACGGTACAAGTCAATGACCATTTACAATTAATCGCACAGCGTGAATCGGGCGGCAATATTCGTGCCATCAATCCGACGTCCGGTGCTGCAGGTAAGTATCAGTTCCTGCAGACGACTTGGGACATTGTCGCACCGGCAGAGTGGAAAGGTAAGTCGCCTGCTTCTGCTCCGGAATCCGTTCAAGATGCAGCAGCGGTGAAACTATACAACGAATACGGCGCTTCTCAGTGGGTGACCGCATAATAGCACCAATCCTCTTTCTGTTTAAGGAAAGAGGATTTTTTTGCGGCTTATTTTCCAAAAAGTGATTGAACAGCCATGTAATGCTGAGTTCATCTTTGACTTGACTGTACTATATTCAGTGACGCGGTTGAATACAGCTCCTTCTTCGCCGGCATAATCGAAAGACCTCAAAATGTTATGACTTGATATACCTGGATAGGGTATGTTAGCTTAAAGACAGCAGGACATTATGAATTCATTAAAGAGGAGGCGCATGATGAAGAAGCGTTTATTACTGACAGGAAGTATGATAGCAGTGCTCACATTGACAGGATGTAAAGCTGAGCCGCAGCAGACAGAACATCATCATTCATCCATGGATAAAGTCGTTCCTAAAGGGATGAAAAAAGCAGCGCATCCGAAATATGAAGTAGGAGACAAAGTAACGGTGCTGGCAGATCACATGGAAGGGATGAAAGGCGCGGCAGCAACAATATCGGGCGCATTTGACACAACAGTTTACAGCGTGTCATATAATCCGACAAATGGCGGTGACAAAGTGGATAACCATCAATGGGTCGTTCATGAAGAGCTGAAAGATGTGGGCGGACAGGCGCTGGCAAAGGGTGATAAGGCGGTCATCACAGCGTCTCATATGAAAGGGATGAAAGGTGCAGAGGCAACCATTGATTCTGCGAAGAAAACAACAGTCTATATGATTGACTATGTAGATCAGAAGACAGGCGAGAAGATGGTCAACCATAAATGGCTTGTTGAAGATGAACTTAAGCAATAAAGACGAAAAAAGACAGACATCAAAAGTGTCTGTCTTTTTTGCTATTCTAGGTTGGCATGATTTTTGTACATTTTTTCAGTGTCGAGCTCTTGTTTCTCCATTAATCTGAGAACAATAGCATCAAAGAAGAGCAGCATCGACTGTTCGAACAATGAACCCATCGGCTGAATCGTCTTGTCGCTGGCTGACTGGTCTTTCGTAGCACCGGACAGTTCGACTGTGACGTCAGCAAGTTTAGCGATAGTGGACTCAGTTGCTGTCGTCACTACTGCGATCTTGCCGCCGAGTTGCTTCGCTTTGTCTGCGATCGCTGACAATGTCTTTGTTTCTCCTGAACCTGAGCAGATGATCAGCAAATCATCCGCTGCTAACGGTGCAGCAGCTGTTTCACCGACGACGTAGCATTCGATGCCCATATGCATCAGTCTCATGACAAAGGCTCTACCCATCAGACCGGACCGTCCTGCGCCCGCAATGAATACTTTATCGGACTGCAGGATCTGATTGACGAGCTGTTCAGCTTCGCGCTCATTAATCGCAGCAGCGGCGGTTGTTAACTCCTGGATGATTTTGTTGAAGTAATTAGTTGTTTCCATTACTTGCTGATCAGTTCCTGCATTTGACGCGCTGTTTCTTTTTTGTCGTCCTGGCTTGTAATACCGCCGCCGATAATAATCAAGTCAGGCTGCTGCTTAATCACTTCAGGAAGTGTCTCCAGCTTAATACCGCCTGCAACAGCTGTTTTAGCGTTTGTCACAACACTTTTAATCGTTGCAAGGTCTTCGAATGAATCTTTACCGACTGCCTGCAGGTCATAACCTGTATGAACACAAATGTAATCCACGCCAAGGGCATCGAGTTCTTTTGCACGTGTTGCGATATCGCTGACAGCAATCATATCGACAAGGATTTCTTTTCCTTGTGCTTTTGCTTCTTTAACAGCACCTTTAATAGATTCATCTTCTGCTGCGCCGAGAATCGTAATGATATCTGCGCCGGCAGCTGCTGCCTGGCTCACTTCATAGCCTGCTGCATCCATGATTTTCAAGTCAGCAAGTACTGTCATATTCGGGAAAGCAGCTTTTACTTCTTTGACCGCTCTTAAGCCTTCGTTAATGACCACTGGTGTGCCGATTTCCACGACATCCACATATGCTTCTACTTCTTTTATCACTTCAATGGCACCTTGAATATCTACAAGATCCAATGCTAACTGTAACTTCATCTTTGTCCACTCCTCATCATTTGTTAAACAAGTGAAGCACTGTCCTTCACTTGGTCAAGTATAATGTATGCAGGTTGCTTGTACAAGCACATGGACTTGAAGGGGAACGAAATTGATCGTTGGTAAAATTGAAATATATTAGCTGAAGTGAAGGCGTTCAGATCATTTATGCAAGTCTTTTAAATACCAGGCATCCATCGCCGAATGTTCTGATCCCGGCAGAGGCTGATCAAGCAGTTGGAAGCCGTATTTGTCATAGAGAATGCATGCAGTCTTCAGCTGGTGCATCGTCTCGAGATAGCATTTGTTATAGTGCGCTGCTGCAAAACTCAAGGCTGTATCCATAAGCTGTCTGGAGATGCCGCGGCCCTGCGCTTCAGGCTTCAAGTACAGTTTCTGCAGTTCGCAGATATCCCCGTCGAACGGACCGATGCCGATGCCGCCGAGTAGTTCGCCGTCGTCTTCTGCGACCCAGTAGGCAGCGCCGTCAGCTGTATAATGCTCATAAAGTTTGCCGAGCTGCGGGTCATAATAAGCGGAACCTGGTATAGCGAGATGGTGAGCTTCTAATGAGCGCTGGATGATGCTGTGAATCAGTGGATTGTCTTTCTGCTGAATATGACGAATGTTCATGGCGTACTCCTTTCGGTGATGAATATGAATAGCATTATATAATGAAAATTATCATTCGTCATTCAGTAATGAAGTGTCGGCTATGAAAAGACACAGTTTATCGAGAATAATTCATGTTATACTCATTTTAGTATTTTTATGGAGGTCATCATGATAAAACATATTAGAACACAGTGGCTGAATAACGCATGGGCCAATGTGCTCGCTGGAATTGTCGTCGCGCTGGCGCTCGTGCCTGAAGTCATCGCGTTTTCCGTCATTGCCGGCGTTGACCCGATGGTCGGCCTGTATGCGTCATTTGTCATCGCAGTGACCATCGCATTCACTGGCGGTCGCCCGGCGATGATTTCAGCGGCGGCCGGTGCGATCGCCCTGCTGGTCTACCCGCTGGTCAAAAACTACGGCGTCGACTATTTACTGGCGGCAACGTTGCTGATGGGTGTGATTCAGATCATACTCGGCCTGCTTAAAGTCGGCCATTTAATGAAATACATACCAAACACAGTGATGATCGGCTTTGTTGATGCACTGGCGATTCTTATATTCCATTCCCAGCTGCAGCATATATTCGGCCATTCATGGCAGACTTACGTGTTCACCGGCGTGACGATTGTCATCGTCCATTTCCTGCCGAAAGTGTTCACGAAAATACCGGCACCACTCATAGCAGTCGTGTTACTGACGACTATTTCCATTGTCACAAGCGCACCTGTCAGAACAGTCGGTGACCTCGGGGAGATCACACGCGCATTGCCGCATTTTCTCATCCCACATGTCCCGTTCACTGTTGAGACACTCATGATTATTCTGCCGTATTCTATCTCTATGGCAGTCGTCGGACTTGTTGAAAGCCTGCTGACAGCCCGTATTGTCGATGAGACACTGCAGTCTGACAGCGACAAAAATAAAGAAGCACGCGGACAGGGGATAGCGAACATACTCTCCGGATTATTCGGCGGTATCGGCGGCTGCGCGATGATCGGTCAGTCCGTCATGAACTTAAAGTCAGGCGGTACTTCAAGGTTATCATCACTCACCGCCGGTCTCTTCCTTATGTTCATGATCATTGTGCTCGGTGATTTCCTTGTACAAATACCGATGGCGATATTAGCGGGTATTATGGTCGTTGTCGCGTTCAGTACATTTGAGTTCAAGACATTCAGACTCATGCGCACAGCACCGACAGTAGACACAGCTGTCATTGTCGTGACAGTCGTCCTCGTGCTGTTGACGCATAATCTGGCAGTCGGTGTGATTGTCGGCAGTGTGTTGAATGTGATATTGAAGCGGAAAATATAGACGTGTCACTAGAGTGGAGAATTAGGCCTATGTGATTTCGATGTCTGTCGCAATATTTATTTGAAACATGTGTAGTTGCAAACGAATGAAATCAAAAATTTTTTATTAAAGTATCTTAACAAATCCTGATGACTTTAAAATATAGTCGTTACTGATATAAAACTGATGAGCAATATTCCGTTCTTCACGATTTCCGCTATTTAAAGTGATAACTGTACAATGTTTTGTTTGAGAAAATTTTTCAGCTTCAATTAATAAACGGCTGCCAATACCTTTATTTCTATATTCAGAATCAATAATAAAAGCAAGTATTCTCATATAATTTCCATCTCTTTCAAAGAACATCATTCTGCACATTCCACAAAAGCCGATAATTCTTTGATTATGCTCTACAACTAATGCAAAATAATCTTTATGATTCATCAGTTTATCTAAACGTACTGAAAGCTCTTTATTAGTTGTTGGATATCCAAGTTCAGTAAATAATCGATCAAGTTTTCGTGAATCTGTAGTATTGAATTCTCTAATTGTTATTTCCATAGTATTCTTCCTTAATAAATTTAGTGTTTTTGTTAATTATCACAGTAGCATAAAATTTTTTATAGCGTTAATAACTTTTGTTAAAGTTAATGTACTAATAATTAGCTTTTGTAATATGAAAGCATTTAATTTATTTTGAGAATTTCTGTTTAAAGTAGAAAAACTAAATAATGAAAAGCCATACTAGACAGTTTTGAAATTTTAACTGACAGTCATCACTGCTCTATGTTAAAATAATAATTCAGAACTCAATATCCTCGTAGCTCAGCTGGTAGAGCAACTCCCTCCTAAGGAGTAGGTCGTGCGTTCGAATCGCATCGAGGGTTTCAGGCCTCTATAGTTAAGTGGTATAACCCATCAATGGTAATGATGAATCCTCAGTTCGATTCTGGGTGGAGGCATCGGTAATATAAATAAGACGCACTTTCCATCACCGGAAAGTGCGTCTTATTATTTATAACAGAATAGTCGCAAGTATCGGCACGATGACGACGACGATAATACCGAAAGTTCATGATTTATTAACAAATCAACCGTTCTGTAAATTCCGTAGCTTCAGCATTAAGAGTTCAAAGTGTTTGTTAATATCGTAATAGAGCCCGTTATGACAACTTTTCATTGCTATAATATAGGTGCTTCACAGAACCAATTAACAAAAAATAAATGATGAGGATGGACATGAAAAAATCAATCGCTCTTTTATTTTCTGTACTAATTGTTTCACCGTTTCTGACATCAGAAGCTGAAGTCACAAAACCATTAACGATAGCCCATCGCGGCGCCAGCTATGATGCTCCTGAACATACATTTGCGTCTTACGACCTTGCCATCAAGCAGCAGGCGGACGTGATTGAAATTGACCTGCAGCTGACTAAAGACGGCGAAGTGGTCGCGTTTCACGATGAAACGCTCGAGCGGACGACGGACGGCGCTGGACTGGTGCGTCATAAGACGCTCGCTGAACTGAAGACGCTTGATGCCGGCAGCTGGTTCAATAAGAAATATCCTGAACGGGCTAAAGCTGCGTATTCACATGAGAAGATCAGAACGCTCGATGAAATACTGGCACGCTACGCCGGCAGAGCGAAGCTGAATATTGAGATGAAAGTGCCGGAGAAGAACAAAGGCATGGAGCAGCAGGTCGCTCTGTCGCTGCAGCGGCACGGCATGCTGACGGCTGAGAACTTCAGCAATAGAACAGTCGTCGTGGAATCGTTCACGCCGGCTTCATTAAAGAAGCTGAAAACACTTGCACCCGGGCTGCCACTCAATCAGTCGATATGGAAAGGCGATGTCCGTAAGTTAGCACAGCCTGAACTGACAACAATTAAAACATATGCAGATTCTGTCTCGATCAATTATCAGGATGCCACTGCAGAAAATGTCAGACAATTGAAGCAGGCAGGCTTAATCGTCCGCTCCTATACAATCGATAATGAAAGAGATATGGAACGCCTATCGACATACGGCATCAGCGGCGTTTATACGAATCGGCCGAATGTCCATGTCATGATTACAAGTGATGGTTAACTGAACACAGAACCGAACGCCTCTATAACAGGCGTTATTTTTTTTATCAAAAATGTATAATGTAAATAAAGTGTAATGAATTGAGGGGGAGTAAGATGGAAACAATTTATATGGCAGGCGGCTGTCTCTGGGGCGTGCAGGCCTTTATTAAGACGATTCCGGGTGTAGTGAAGACAGAAGCGGGCAGAGCGAACGGCAGCAGCCGAACACTTGACGGAGACTATGACGGTTATGCGGAGTGCGTCAAAACCGTGTTTGATCCGGAAGTACTCTCACTTTATGAATTATTGGGCGAGTTCTTTCAGATCATTGATCCGTACAGTGTGGATAAGCAAGGCATCGATGTCGGCAGGAAGTATAGAACGGGCATCTACAGCGAAGACGATGATCATTTGGAGGCAGCGGCATCCTACATTACAGAGCGTCCAGATGCAAGCCGTATTAAAGTCGAAGTACTGCCGCTCATGAATTATATCCCGAGTGCGGAGGAACATCAGCATCATCTTGATAAGTTTCCGGACCATTACTGTCATATCCCGGTGGACTTAATGAACAAGCACCGTACCGGCAATTGACACTGACTCATCAACTCAATGATTATGATAATTATTCTCAATTATAATATATTATTCTCAATTAGATAATTTAATTGACTATTATTACTTATACAGATTATAATTATTATAAATAAGGGATGGTTATCTATACTCGATGAATGATAAGGAGTGATAGACATGTTTAACTATTTAATGAGATCAAGGCAGGGCCAGTTTCTGTTGATTGGTATTCTGTTCACTATACTAGGTTATATTTTATCCGGCATTAACATGCAGTTAAGCCGATTTCCGTTTTATATCGCTATATTCTTCTTAGGATTTTACGCGGCAAAGGAAGCAGTTGTTGAAACGATTCAGGCAAAATCACCGAACGTCGATCTGTTGATGATTCTTGCCGCGCTCGGCGCTGTCGTGATCAACTATGAGTCTGAAGGGGCGGTTCTGCTGTTAATATTCGCGGGAGCAGAAGCGCTGGAAGACTACGCGTCAAACAAATCAACGAATGCTATATCAGAACTGATGGCGCAAGTGCCGGATACCGCACACGTATTAAAAGCGAACGGTGAAATCATTAAAGTGCTGACTGATGAACTGCAAGTCGGAGATATAGTCGTTGTATCGAAAGGCGAGCAGATTCCGATTGACGGTATGATAGACCGCGCGGCGATGGTCAATGAATCAGCGCTGACAGGTGAAGCAGTTCCTGTCGAGAAAGAAAGCGGCGCAGAAGTATTTGCCGGAACAATCAATGAAGGCAACGTCTTCTATCTGCGGGTGAACAAATTAAGCAGTGAGACTGTGTTCTCAAATATTATCCGGATGGTTGAAGAAGCACAGAACAGACCATCGAAAGTATCGAAGTTCATCGACCGGATCGAAGCAAAGTATGTCATCGGTGTGCTGATTGCCGTACCAATCTTTATCTTTATTCTGTATTATTTCAATCATCTCGGCTTCCAGGAAGCGTTCTACCGAGGAATGGTGCTGCTGACAGTCGCAAGCCCATGTGCCTTAGTAGCATCCGCAACACCTGCTACGCTCAGTGCCATCAGTAACGGTGCGAAAAATGGTGTGCTGTTCAAAGGCGGTGCTGCCATGGAAGCACTCAGCAGAATGGACGTATTATACAGCGACAAAACAGGGACGCTGACGCTCGGCGAATTCCAAGTGACCGATTATGAGGTACCGGAAGATGTCTTAAAAGAAGTTGTCTATATGGAACAGCAATCCAGTCATCCGATTGCACAGGCTATCGTCACGGGGTTCAAAGAACTGAATCTCGATACGGTTGATCAGACACAGCCTGTTGAAGAGAAAACAGCTTCCGGCTTAGTTAAAGGTGCTATTAAAGTCGGTAAACCGTCAGCATTTGCCGGTTACCGGGATAACCATCACTATCAGGCAAAAGCAGCTGAAGGGAAGACGACTGTTCTCGTCAGCAAAGGTGATGACATCGTCGGTTATTTCTCACTTGCTGACCAGGTGCGTCAAGAATCGGTGTCAGCAGTATCGGGATTCCAGCAGCAGAATATCGATGTCATTCTACTTACCGGTGATAATGAACAGGTGGCTAAAAAGGTCGCTGATGAAGTCGGTATTACGCACTATATTCCGTCGTGTCTGCCGGAAGACAAAATTAACTATGTCACTGCCAGCCAGAAGAACAACAAGCTGGTTGGTATGATCGGTGATGGTATCAATGATGCGCCGGCATTAGCCAGTGCAGATATCGGTATCGCGATGGGCAGCGGTTCATCGGTCGCGATGGAATCAGCTGATGTCGTCATCGTGAAAAGTGATTTATTGAAATTACTCTATAGTTTTAACTTAAGCAGAAGATTGAACAGTAAAATTATGATGAACGTTGTATTTTCACTGTCAGTCATCGTCATTCTCGTCATACTGAATATTTTCGGCTTGCTCAGCCTGCCGACAGCCGTGCTGTTCCACGAAGGCTCGACGATACTTGTCATCCTGAACGGTCTGCTGCTGTTAAGACAGCGGAAAGAAGCAGTAGAGCGGCAATCTAGAGTAGCAGTAGATCACACTGTTAACTAAATGAAACCTTATTACAGCTTTTGCTGTGATAAGGTTTTTTGTTGCCGCCAGTTCATAAGAGCAGAATGAGTACTAAGTTTATGGTATAATTTTTATACTAATTAAACAGAAGGAGTATATAATGAGACAAATTTTAGGTCATCACCATGCATCAGGCATCACAAAGGATGCATCAGACAATTATCATTTTTATGCGGAGATTCTTGGGATGCGGCTTGTGAAGAAGACGGTCAATCAAGATAGCCCGGACATGTATCACTTGTTTTTCGGCGACCGTATTGGTAACGAAGGAACAGATATCACGTTCTTTGAAATACCGATGGCAGGGCGCACGTGGCGGGGGTCAGACAGCATCACGCGTATTTCACTGCGCGTACCGACTGACGCGGCCATCCATTATTTTAAGCAGCGCTTCGACGACTTTAATGTACCGTACAAAGAACCCGTGCGCATCAACTCACGGCTGACACTTGAATTCGAAGATTTTGATCAGCAGCGGCTCGCACTAGTCAGTGACGAGAACGAAGCGTATGTCCCGCACTATGAACCATGGGACAACAGTCCTGTGCCGACTGAATATCAGATTGCAGGGCTCGGTCCATTCCAGCTGGATGTCAGCGATATTGACAGCTTTGAAGAAATGCTGAAAAATGTATTCAGCTACCGCATAGCACGGTCATTTGTTCATCCGGGAACAGGTGACACGATACGTGTGTACAGCGTTAATAAAGGGGGCAGCAGCGATGAGCTTCACGTGAAACATAACATCAGTGAAAGAGAACGTCCGGGACGAGGAAGCATGCATCATATTGCACTGCAGGTTAAAGATGAAGCGGAGCTGGAAGAATGGCTGGGCTGGCTGCGTGAAAATGGGCTTATGACGTCACCGGTCATTGACCGCTTCTTCTTTAAGTCACTTTATATTACGACACCTGAACGGATTGTCATTGAGCTGGCAACGAACGGACCAGGATTTTTGGAGAATGAGCAGGAAGCAACTTTAGGTGAACAGTTATCACTGCCGCCGTTTTTAGAAGCAGATAGAGTGGAGATTGAAAGTAGATTAGCACCTATCCGGACGACAGGCGGGTCAGCTGATGAATGAACTGAATTTATTGTTACGCTTTAAACCATTAAAAGGTATAGAGGTGACTCAATGAATATTGCGATAGTAGGACTCGGTGTCATTGGTGGTACATTCGCGAAAGCCATTCGTAGTCATAATGAAGACCACCGTATTATGGCGATTGATACAAACTTAGAAACATTAAAACTGGCACAGGACGAGGGATTCATCGATCACGGGGAAACCGTGAATAAGACGGTGCTGCAGCAGGCGGACCTTGTTATATTTGCGCTCTATCCAGAAGTGATGAAAGAATATGTCCGCACGCATCAAAATGATTTCAAGGCAGGGGCGATTATCACTGACACAACAGGTGTCAAGCGTACTGTCATTGCTTCGATGGCTGACGTCATCCCTGAACAGGTCGATTTCATCTTCGGACACCCCATGGCCGGCCGAGAAAAGCGTGGATTTGAATATGCTGATGCAAGTGTCTTTGAAGGTGCTAATTATGTGATTACACCGACAGACCGTAATAAGCAGGAAAATATTGACTGGTTCAAAGACTTTCTGTCTCACTTAGGATTCAAACGGGTGACGATGACAGACGCCAATACACATGATGAGATGATTGCTCATACAAGTCAGCTGACCCATGCGATTGCGGTCGCCTTGATCAACAGTGATGACCGGTCGCATGAAACCATCCGCTTCATCGGTGACAGCTATCGTGACTTAACGCGCATTGCCAACATGAACGAAAAATTATGGCCCGAACTCTTCATGAATAACAAAGATCACTTAATCACCTATATCGAACGGTTTGAAGAAGCATTACGGGAACTGAAAACTGCGATACAGGACGACGATGCTCACAAGATGGAACAAATATTCAAGGAATCAACAGCCCGCCGGGTGAAATTGCAGGAATCGGATTTAAGAGTAAAATAGTTATGACATGCGCCTCTATTAAAAAGAGGGGCATTTTTTTAGATCGTCGCTCAGTTTTTGATTGTCATTTTATTTTTAATATGACATACTAATTAACAAATAGTATAACACATTAAATTTTGAGGTGATGAGTCGTGACTAAATATATTTATGCATTTGAAGAAGGCAGGCAATCAATGAAAGACCTGTTAGGCGGTAAAGGAGCCAATTTATCAGAGATGATGCGTCTAGGGCTGCCTGTGCCGAATGGTTTCACGATTACGACTGAAGCATGCATTGAATATTTGAAGCAGGGCGAGACGCTGTCAGACGAGCTGCTGGCAGAGCTCGAGACGCAGTTAAAGCGTCTGTCGGATACGACCGGCAAGGCTTTTTCTGCTGATGACAACTTACTGCTCGTCTCTGTCCGGAGCGGTGCGAAGATTTCGATGCCGGGTATGATGGACACGATTTTGAACTTAGGATTAAATGATGACAATGTGGAGAAGCTCGCTCGAAAGACAAATGATCCGCGTTTCGCGTATGACTGCTACCGTCGTCTGCTGCAGATGTTCGGTCAAGTCGTCTATAATATTCCGATGGCAGCGTTCGATGAGTACTTCAATGAGTTCAAGCAGGAGCACGGCTATACAAGTGACGCTGCTATTTCAGCGGACCATTTACAGACCATCTGCAGTCACTACAAGGAAGTCTATGTCGAAGAAGTGTATCAGGCGTTCCCGCAGAATCCGCTTAACCAGCTGCGTGCAGCGATCGAAGCGGTCTTCAAATCTTGGAATAACGACCGTGCCCGCGTGTACCGTGAGCTGAACGAGATTCCTCACGATATCGGCACTGCAGTGAACGTGCAGGAAATGGTGTTCGGTAACAGCGGTGACAAGAGCGGGACAGGTGTGGCATTCACGCGGAACCCGTCGACCGGTGAGAACGTATTGTACGGTGAATATTTACTGAATGCCCAAGGTGAAGATGTCGTTGCCGGTATCCGTACCCCGCAGAAAATCTCGACGTTAAACGACCAGATGCCGGATGTCTACCAGCAGTTCGTTGATGTCACAGAACGTCTAGAAGCACATTACAAAGATATGCAGGACATTGAGTTCACCATTGAAAACGAAAAATTATATATACTGCAGACCCGTAACGGGAAACGCACCGCAAAAGCCGCGATGAAAATTGCAGCTGATATGGTGGAGGACGGTGTATTATCGACAGCAGATGCGATAGCGAAAGTAGACGTGCGGTCAATCGACCAGCTGCTGCACCCGGCATTTCATCCGGCCGCACTGGCACATACTGAAACGATTTCAACGATCGGTCTGCCGGCGAGCCCCGGCGCTGCGACCGGCAAAGTTGTCTTCTCTGCCGCTGATGCGAAAGCCCAGGCCGCAGCTGGAGAAAAAGTCATATTGATGCGTCCTGAAACGTCTCCGGAAGATATCGAAGGGATGATTGCAGCGGAAGCCATTATTACAACACACGGTGGAATGACATCCCATGCGGCAGTCGTCGCCCGCGGCATGGGGAAATGCTGTGTGACGGGCTGTTCCGACTTGACAATCAACACTAAAGAAAAACGCGTCATTTATCCAGGCGGCACGATTGTTGAAGGAGATATCGTCTCAGTTGACGGTTCGACCGGCCGCGTCTATTTAGGTGAGCTTGAAACAGTGAGCGCAGAACACACGCCGGAATTTGAACAGTTCATGGAATGGGCGGCTGATGCCGGTCGGCTCAGCGTCCGCATGAATGCCGAGACAGAGGCGGATATTAAAGTCGGTTACGGCTTCAATGCTGCAGGGATCGGTTTAGTCCGTACTGAGCATATGTTCTTCGGCGCAGAACGCCTGGTTGAAATGCGCCGTTTTATTCTGTCATCTACGCAGGACGAGCGGCAGCAGGCACTGGACACCATCTTAAAATATCAGACAGAAGATTTTGAAGCGATCTTCAAATTATCCGGAGACCGGCCGACGATTGTCCGGCTGCTTGATCCACCGCTGCATGAGTTCCTGCCGCATTCAGCAGAAGAGATCGAGACAGTCGCTGCACAGCTTGGACTGTCCTCTGACAAGCTGACAGAACGCATGAAAGAACTGCAGGAAGTCAACCCGATGCTCGGCCACCGCGGCTGCCGCCTTGCCATCACGTATCCAGAACTGTATGAAATGCAGGCAGAGGCAATCATCAGCAGTGTTATCCGACTGAAATCACAGGGTATAGAGTGTCAACCGGAAATTATGATTCCGCTTGTTGCGACGGTGAAAGAATTCACTGAGCTGAAAGCAGTGATTCACAACAAAGTACAGGCACTTGAAGCAGCAGAAAATACATCTGTCAGCTACTTGATAGGAACAATGATCGAAACGCCGCGCGCGTGCCTGATTGCAGGACAGCTCGCTGAAGAATGTGATTTCTTCAGTTTCGGGACGAATGATTTAACGCAGCTGACATACGGCTTCTCCCGCGATGATGCCGGTAAATTCATCGGTGAATATATCGACCGCGGCATTCTTGAAGTTGACCCGTTCCAGACGCTGGACGTTGCGGGTATCGGTCAGCTGATCAAGCTGACTGTCGAGCAGGCGAAAGCCGTGAAACCAGCCATTAAGATCGGTGTGTGCGGGGAACTGGGCGGCGATGCGAAGTCTATTCAGTTCTTCAATCAACTGGCCGTTGATTACGTGTCATGTTCTCCGTTCCGTGTACCAGGAGCAGTGCTTGCGGCAGCACAGAGTCAAGTAGCAGCACAGTAGGAGGTCTTGATTTGAACGACCACGAACTAACGATATTTGTCGTCTCGGATTCTATCGGCGAGACAGCGCAGCGCATGATTCATGCGACACTCACCCAGTTTCCGATGCTTGATTCTGTCGTCATTAAGAAGTTCCCTTTTATGAAGGATAAGGAACAGTTCCAGAACATACTGGAGCTCGCCAAAAGCAGCAATGCGATATTAGTGACGACACTTGTTGACCAGGAGCTGAATCAGCTGGGCCTTAAGTTTGCAGCAGACTACGGCATTCCTTATGTTGACTATTTGTCAGGGCTGATCCATATTATTCAGCAGCAGACGAACGTCGAACCGTTATTAGAAAGCGGGGCGCTGCGGAGGCTCGACAGCACATATTTCAAACGGATTGAAGCGATGGAATATTCGGTGAAGTACGATGACGGTAAGAACTTCAATGATTTAAGCGAAGCAGATGCAGTGATTGTCGGTGTGTCACGGACATCAAAGACACCGCTCAGCATGTATCTTGCCAACAAAGGCTATAAAATAGCGAACATCCCGCTTGTGCCGGAAGTACCGCTGCCGGAAGCGCTGTTCAAGCAGCACTTGAAAGTATTCGGTCTTACGGCAGGTCCGAACTATATTATGAATATTAGAACGGAACGGGTGAAGATATTGGGGCTGCAGGGGCCGGCTGACTACAATAACTTACAGCGTATTAAAGAAGAGCTGATATACGCAGAAGAAGTGTTTGAACGGCTGAACGCGATAGTGATCAATACAGAATACAAGTCGATTGAAGAATCAGCCTTTTATATTGAGAAGTATTTAAACCGTTCTTAGACGACCAGCGGAAACATAGCAGATGCTATGTTTCTTTTTTTTAGTAACTGCTACATATCGAGGGCGAGTATGTTACTATACATAAGTAAGTTTTTGAAGCGATTACATTAGGAGGACTAAAATAGATGAATAATAGCTCTGAACTCAAAAAGAGCATTGGCTTCTTTCCGGCACTGGCATTGGTGATGGGGACAGTCATCGGTTCAGGTGTGTTTTTTAAAGTATCGAATATTACAGAAGTGACAGGAAGTGCAGGACTGACACTGCTTGTCTGGCTGATCGGCGGCATTATTACTATATGCGCAGGACTCACAGCAGCGGAACTCGCTGCAGCTATCCCGGAGACGGGCGGCCTGACGACGTATTTAGAATATACTTACGGCAAGTTCTGGGGCTTCTTATCCGGCTGGGCACAGGCGTTCATTTACTTCCCGGCCAATGTCGCGGCCCAGGCCATCGTCTTTGCGACGCAGGTGATCAATCTGTTCCATCTGGCACCGACATTGTTGATTCCTATCGCTTTTGTCGCGGCGCTATCCATTTACTTGATCAACATACTCGGCTCTAAAGCGGGCGGTATTCTGCAGTCGGTGACATTAGTGATCAAACTGATTCCGCTCATTTTAATCATTGTGTTCGGACTGATGCAGTCAGGGGACGTTCAGTTCTCATTATTCCCCGCTGCAGGCGCGAACAGCGGGCTGTTCACCGCCATCGGTGCCGGCTTGCTGGCGACAATGTTCGCTTATGACGGCTGGATTCATGTCGGCAATATTGCCGGGGAAATGAAGAATCCGAAGAAAGATTTACCGGCAGCGATTACAATCGGTCTTGGACTGGTCATGGCAATCTACTTGCTGATCAATGCTGCATTTTTACTGACATTTCCGATCAGCGGACTCGCTGGCAATTTGAATGCCGCTACTGATACGGCGGTTAAGTTGTTCGGAGAAGCGGGCGGCAAGTTAATCACAATCGGCATTCTGATCTCTGTGTACGGCGCATTGAACGGCTATACAATGACTGGCATGCGTGTGCCTTATGCGATGGCGGAGAAAAGTATGCTGCCATGGAGTAAGCAGTTTATGAGTCTCACTAAAGCAGGCGCGCCGTGGTTCAGCGGTCTCATTCAGCTGATGATTGCGATGATTATGGTATCACTCGGTGCCTTCGACTCGATTACTAATATGCTGGTCTTTGTTATCTGGCTCTTCTACTGCATGGCGTTTGTCGCAGTGTTTATACTGCGCAGACGGGAACCACGTATGGAGCGCCCTTACAAAGTGCCGCTCTATCCAGTCATTCCAGGGATTTCACTAGTCGCAGGCGTTTATGTCATGATCAATACACTAGTCACACAGCCGGTTCTTGCTATTATAGGAATCGCTGTGACATTAATCGGTATACCGGTGTACTATTATAAGAAGAACTGACAAGACTGCATAAAAAATACGGCTGCCTTCCGCGGAAAGCAGCCGTATTTTTTGTGAGATAAAGTAAGTGCTATAACGCAGCAATGAAGCTGTTGATGTCTTCTTCTTTAGTCGACCAGCTCGTACAGATTCTGACTGCTTTTCTGCCGTCACCTGCTTCCTCCCATACATAGAAGGAGTAATGGTCATGCAGTTCTTTAATTTTGTCATCTTCTAATATCGGGAAGATTTGATTCGTCGGTGAATCATATTTGAGCGCAATGCCTTTGTCCTTGAACGCGGCAAGCAGCAGTTCAGCCATACGGATAGCGTGATTTGAGACGTCAAAGTACAGGTTATCTTCAAACAGCACTTTGAACTGCAGCCCGAGGAAGCGGCCTTTAGCGAGCATACCACCGCGCTGCTTCATAATATAGCGGAAATCTTCTTTAATATAGTCATGACTGATGACGATCGCTTCACCGAACATCGCGCCGACTTTTGTGCCACCGATATAGAATATATCTGTTAATGTCGTCAGGTCATGCAATGTCACATCGTTGGTTTTAGCAGCCATGCCGTAGCCAAGACGGGCACCATCGACCATTAAATAAAGGTTTTTAGCAAGGCAGACGTCTCTGATTGCCTGCAGTTCAGCTTTTGTATAAAGTGTGCCGAGCTCAGTCGGCTGAGACAGATAGACGAGCTTCGGCTGCGGAATATGTTCATGGGTCGGGTCATCCCAGTGATTCTGCACATAGCTTGCGATCTGGTCGGCATTGATTTTACCTTCTGTATTCTGCAGCTCCAGCACTTTATGGCCGGTCGATTCAATCGCACCTGTTTCATGGACAGCGATATGGCCGGAGTCCGCTGCCAGCACAGCTTGGTGCGGCCGCAAAATCGCAGAGATAATCGTTGTGTTGGCCTGCGTGCCGCCGACCATAAAATGAACATCGACGTCCTCATTGGCACAATGTCTTTTAATATGCTCAGCTGCAAGCCTGCAGTACTCATCCTCGCCGTAACCCGGCAGCTGCACTGTATTGGTCTTGACGAGTTCCTCAAGTATGAAAGGGTGCGCGCCCTCTGTATAATCATTATCAAATCTAATCATGTCATTCACTCATTTCCTAAAAGGTAGTTTGCTGTTATGATTATATTATCATAAGATTCTGTATTTGATGATGCTGTTAAGCTGGACGGATTTAATGATAAGTCAAGAAACTTAAAACGTGACGTGCAAACTTAAATTCACGCATCGCGCTAATAAATACGACGATTGAGTTGACTGTTTTAGGGAATGAATAAGAATTGGCAATTAGACCATTACATATAAGAAAGAAGGAACTCAAGTGAACAAGAAAAATATATCTATCGGCACGGCAGTAGGTGTAGCAGCGCTTATGGCGAGTGTAGGAATAGCGATAGCGCAGAAGAAAGAACCTAGAACTGCTAAAGAATCATATGCAATGTACAATAGAGACCGTCTTGTTAAAGCTGCCTCAGACCAGCTGGAAGGTGTGAACCTCGAACTTGTCCGGTCAAAGGCGGAATTCATCATTGATCGTTCGGTTGAAGAAATACAGGACGCTATTCGGAACAATGAGCTGAACTATGAAATATTGACTGCGTTCTACTTGGATCGTATTTTGACGTTCGACCAGGCAGAGAATGGTATTAACGGGATTTCTGAGATTAATAGTGAAGCGCTGGAGCTTGCCCGCAAGTGCGATGCATCACCAGTCGTTGAAAAAGGAATTCTGTTTGGTATTCCGGTGACAGTGAAAGAAAATATTAATACTTCTGATATGATTACAAGTGTCGGCACTTATATGATGCGGGACTATATCCCGGCAGAAGATGCTGACGTTGTAAAACGCTTGAAAGAAGCGGGCGCCATTATTATGGCGAAAACCAATTTATCTGAACTGGCGAACTACATGTCGCCGAAGATGCCGAGCGGTTACAGTTCAAAACATGGTCAGACGCTTAATCCGTATAAGCCGCTTGAATTATCACCACTTGGTTCAAGTTCAGGTGCCGGGACAAGTACGACTGCTAATATCGGTGCTATTGCACTTGGTACAGAGACAACAGGTTCTATTGTCGCACCCGCTGCTTATACGTCAACAGTCGGCTTCAAGCCAAGCATCAACCGTACAGCAGGTGAAGGCGTCTTTCCGCTTGCGACGTCACTTGATGTCGTCGGGCCGATCACTAAATCAGTCACGGATGCAGTGTACGGCTACAACGCTATCACTGCCGACCGGTTAGACCGAATTGACATTGATGAAGTACGTGCAGGCAGCTTGAATAACAAACGCATCGGCGTGATTCAGGACGATCACGAGATGACGCAGCGCGCAATTGACTCATTGCGTCAGGCAGGCGCTGAAGTAATTGAACTGAAGTTCGACACATCAAATATTGATAATGTACCGGTTATCAATGCTGAATTCGGCCCGGCGGTAGAGCGCTACGCGAAGCAGCACAGCCTGCCATTCAATACGCTGGATGAACTGATTGCCTACAATAAGGAAGATATGAAGACGCGCGGCAAATACGGTCAAGGGCACGTTGAAACAGCAGCAGCCGCTGACAATAATCAAAGGCTTGTTGATGAGACCATTCATCATGCGGCAAGCTATTATGATGACTTGATCGACCGTCATCAGCTGGACAGCGTTGCGTATCTTGATTACGCTGGCACACTCGTAACAGCAGTGGCAGGTTATCCGGAAATCTCAATCCCGCTTGGTGTTGATAAAGACGGGGCGCCGCATGGTCTGACGATTACAGCAGAGATGGATGAAGACGAGAAAGTACTGCAGCTCGGCTACGCTTTTGAACAGCATCACCAAGGACGCCGCCGTTTGTCAGATGAAGAACTGAAAGCCAATTTAAAGCTATAACAACTAACAGCAGTGATCAAGGACTCCCTTAATCACTGCCTCTTTTTAATGGTCACAGAGCAGCTGTTTAATATACTGCTGGTCATCATGCTCGATTGTGCTGCCTCTGAAATGCTGAGGCTCGTTGATGCCGGTAAGAAGTATAATATCTTCAGCAGGATCAGTCGCTTTGATCAGTTGACTGATCCCTTCTTTTCTTGATGGTGATGACAGAACATGGTCGCTGTTATAACAGTCAGTTAAATGGTCAATCATCGTCGTCATGATAGTCTCGGGCTCGACATAGCCTACCTGCTCAGCTGCCAGCATCAGCTGATGGACGCCCGGCGGCAGCTGTTTGACGGTCAGCATAATCTTATCAAACCCTCGTAAGCCGATGCCGGTCACCATGACATTCAAGTTTTTCTGTTGTCTTGCGGCATACTTCAGTGCGTTATGAATGGATTCATTGACGGCAACTGGCGTATGGGCGAAGTCGAGTATGAATTCATAGCCTTGAATGTCCAGCACTTCAAACCGGTGGACAGGCGGCTGCACTTCTCCCGCATATTTCAGCAGCTGATTAATAGGGAAGCCGAGTTTATGCAGCGCGAACACACTCGTTGAGATATTGATGTAATTATGTTCGCCGAAAAATGAAGGATAAAGGCGGTGCTGCTCGCTGCCGACCTTGAGATCGATGTAGTCATCGTGTAAGTTGAACTGATAATAAGTGTCTGCATTACTGGAAAAATGGAAAGGGCCTTGTGCAAGTGAATGATATTCTCGAGTATCCATATTGACGATGTTATCCTTGCTTAACGCATCAAGCCGCAATTTGGCTTGAAGATAAGAGGCCATCGTCCCGTGATATTCAAGATGTTCCGGACTGAAATTAGTGAAAACTGCGAGGTCATTACTGATGAAATCTGTACGCTGCTGGTCGAGTGCGATAGAAGTCGCTTCATAAACAATATAGTCATACGCTTCTTCCGCGAAATATTTGATGATCTCAGCCAGCTCGAAATACATCGGAGTTGTTTGAGTGGAATGATTAAAATCAAGCTTATGATAATGGCAGTCGAAAATACCAAGCGTGCCGATAATACCTGTCTTCTGGCCTGAACATGTCAGCAGTTTAGCGATCATATGGCTTGTTGTCGTTTTACCGTTAGTACCGGTCACGGCGATGAATTTCAGGCGGCTGATAGCGTCATCGTAAAGCAGACGGATCAGCTGATTGGCCACCGCCGCGAAGTCACTGACCACTACTACTGGAATGCTGCTTTCTGCTAAAGCTATGTCTGTAATGATAAGTGCCGGCTTTTTCGCGACCGCAAGTTCAGCGTAGTGAGCCGCCTGCTCAGAGGATTTCAGCATGAAGATACTTTCATTCGTGATGTCCTGATACATTGATACGATGTGCGGCGTAAAGCCATCATCAGGCTTTAGATTGTTGCTTGTAATGATGTACTCTTCGATAGTTGCAAGCATGATAGGTATATTCATATAACCCTCCAAATTTATAGCATGGCATAAGGCACTGTTAAATCGACTTAGTATTTCAAGTATAAATTACTATTTAATAATATTATAGCTTATATAGACAGCTGTCAGATAATTTATATTTTCTGAATCCATTTTATATTTATAGTTTTTTATGATGGAGTATGCTACAGCTGAGTAAAAATCTGCTATTACATTTTATTAAAATATAGTAAATATTGTAATATAAACTAAATGTAAACTGTTATAACTTAATCAATGTCCACTAATTATTAAAGGCAGGTGAACTGATTATGCTGGAGACAACAGAATTATACCAATTACTGTATCACCATATGGGACCGCAAGGGTGGTGGCCGGCAGAAAGTGAAATTGAGATGATGCTCGGTGCCATTCTCGTGCAGAACACCAACTGGAATAATGTCGTAAAGTCACTCGCTAATATCCGGCAGATGACAGCGTTTGATCGTTATAAACTTGCGGCACTCACTACGGACGAAATAGCTGAGTTGATTCGTCCGAGCGGCTACTATAAGAACAAATCAAAAGCTGTGAAGACGCTGCTCGACTGGCTGGCACTATACGATTTTAATTACAGGCAGCTGTCAGATGATTACGGCACTGATTTGAGGAATGAACTGCTGAAGCTTCATGGCATCGGTCCTGAGACAGCGGATGTTCTTCTTGTCTACTTGTTTCATCGAGTCGAATTCATTCCTGACAGCTATACGAGGCGGCTCTATGCCCGCCTCGGTTACAGCAATACTGACAGCTACAACAAGTTCAAACAAGAAGTCGTGCTGCCGGCTGACTTCACGTCAGAAGATGCCAAGGAATTTCATGGGCTACTTGATGAATTCGGCAAGAAATATTTATCCAGCAGGTCAAAAGAGCGAGAGCACTTTTTGACTGAATACTTTATAAATTAATAAAAATTCCCTATTGATGAAACCAGGTGATATAAGCAGGCAGTGAAGTTCTCGACCGATTTGTGAGAGCTCAGCATCTTTACATTTTTGTAGAGATGCTTTTTCGGTTTAAAGTGTGATTGACATTAATTTTTCGAAACATTATAATTTTTAGATAATTGTGTTCGCACTTAGTACTCAGGAGGAAGTCATGAATAAAACAGTAGTTGTGTCAGGTTTAATGTTATTTTCACTATTTTTCGGGGCGGGTAATCTCATCTTTCCGCCGATGCTCGGGTACACAGCAGGTCAGCATCTCTGGATTGCGATGCTTGGCTTTGTAGTGACAGGTATACTGCTGCCGCTATTGACGGTCATTATCACCGCTTACTATGACGAGGGTGTAGAAGGTGCCGGTAATAAAGTTCACCCGGTATTCGGACTGATTTTTGCGATTGTCATCTACTTATCCATCGGAGCGTTATACGGCATTCCGAGAGCGGCGAATGTCGCCTACGAAATTGGTGTGAAAAGCATTTTCCCTGCTGCAGGTTATTGGCTGCTCATTGTTTTCTCGCTGCTGTTTTTTATCCTGGTCTATATCATCGCTTTGAATCCATCAAAGATGGCAGCGACACTCGGGAAAGTGCTGACACCTGTGCTGCTATTTGTCATCGCTTTACTCTCACTGTTTACGATAATGCATCCGGAACGCGCGCTGCAGCCTGCGCATGGTAAGTATATTCATGCGCCGTTTGTATCTGGATTACTTGAAGGCTACTTTACGATGGATCTTGTCGCTGCGCTTGCGTTCTCGGTAGTAGTCGTCAATTCATTTAAATACGCAGGGATCACTGATAAGAAGCAGATTGTCATCAGTATTTTTAAGGCCGGTATCATTTCATCGTCACTGCTGCTGCTGATTTATTTGTCGCTTGCCTATATGGGCGGCACTTCAAGTGCTCATGCATTTAAAGACGGAACAGATATTTTAACGTATCAGTCACTCCGAAACTTCGGCAGCCTCGGTAACCTGCTGTTTGCTGCGATTGTACTGCTTGCCTGTCTGACAACTTGTATCGGGCTCGTCAATGCCTGTGCTGAGTTTTTCCATAAAATTTACGGCAAGATTTCTTATCAGCGATGGGCACTCATTTTTTCTGTCATGGGCTTCTGTTTTACGACGCTTGGACTGGAGACAATATTAAGTCTTGCAGTGCCGCTGCTCATCTTTATCTATCCGGTGTCTATCGTTCTTGTCCTGCTGTCATGCGTCCAGGTCATCATTAAAGGACGGTCGAAATATTTGTTCATCCTGCCGGCTGCGGTCACGCTGCTTTTTTCAGTGCTGCAGATTATCGCGGAGCAGGTCGGATGGTTTCATGGATTCTATAATATGCTGCCGCTCTCATCACTTGGGCTTGCCTGGCTTGTTCCCTTCATGATATTCAGCTTTATCGGATTTATAATGGACCGTGTAATTCCTGCATCGCGTGTTGCTGCATAAAATTAATATAAGCCCATCCAGCCGCAGCCGGATGGGCTTCTTGTACTGTATAGGTATACAAAAATATGAAATTCGATTACAAAATGTTTATTAATACCAAATAGAGGTTATGTATTAAAAGTACAACGACTATATTCTTAGGAGGTTACTTTATGTTCTTACATGATAAACATTTACAGTTTGAAGCGAAACCGGTAAAACCAGATCCGTTAATGGCGAAGAAAGTTCAGGAGTTAATCGGTGGGCAATTTGGTGAGATGAGTGTAGCCATGCAGTACTTGTTCCAGGGCTGGGGTGTAAGAAAAGGTAACGAAAAATATAAAGATTTATTACTTGATATTGGTACTGAGGAATTAGGACATATTGAGATGCTTGCAACGATGGTCGGCCGTCTGCTGGAAGGTACGGACATTAAGCATCAGGAAGCGGCAGCGAAAGATCCGGTTGTCGGTTCAATTTTAGCTGGAATGAATCCGCAGCATGCGATTGTGTCCGGCTTAAATGCGCGTCCAGCTGACAGCGTCGGCAATCCATGGATGGGCAGCTATATTATTTCAAGTGGTAACCTGCTTGCAGACTTCCGTGCGAACTTAAATGCGGAATCTCAAGGTAGAATCCAGGCAGTCCGCATTTATGAGATGGCTGATGATCCAGGTCTTAAAGATATGCTGGCAGTACTGATTGCGCGTGACTCTTTCCATCAGAACTTATGGATGCAGGCCATTGCAGAACTTGAAGCGTCTGAAGGCAAAATTGTTCCTTCAACATTCGACCGTTCAAAAGAACGTACAGATATTGCCTTCTCATTGTATAACCATTCTGCAAGCTCAGAAGAAAGCAGCCTCGGTTCATGGGCAGGCGGCACAACTCCTGCCGGCGACGGCGAGTTCAATTACGTAGAAAAAATTCCTTTCGAAGGTGCAGTGCCAGAACTTGAGAACCCACCGGCATCACTGCATAATACATTACCACAGAACGATAACAAAAAATTATAAAATCAATGAGAACCATCCTGTTACTTCAGGATGGTTCTTTTTTGTCTTGACGCATAGAAGAGTAGATGACAATTCCAAAGGGTTGATACTTCGAACGAGGCGATACTCCCATTAGTCATAAGTAAGAAATACCAATAATTGCATCATCACTCTCAAAGTTGTGACGCAAAAACCGATAATTGCATCATCACTCTCAAAGTTGTGACGCAAAAACCGATAATTGCATCATCACTCTCAAAGTTGTGACGCAAAAACCGATAATTGCATCATAACTCTTTAAAGAAGACGGTTGCTTTCCATAGAGAAAGCACCGTCTTTTTTATGTTAATCACTATTCATTAAAACACTTCTATCAGAATAACGCCGATAATCATCAATAGAATGCCGAGTAACTGAATGCCGGTGACAGAAGTTTTCTTCGCTCCGAGCAGACCGAACTGATCAATCATCATACTGCAGAGAATCTGGCCGAACAGTCCGACAATGACGACAAGTCCTGTACCTACTATCGGTACGAGTGTCGCCATGCCGAGCACAAATATTGAACCGATCAGACCACCGGTAAGAATCCACCATGGCCGTCCTTGACCGAAAGCCAGTTTGACGTTAGGCAGCTTTCTCAAGCCGAGCGTGACTATCAGCAATAAGATGATCATTCCGACAGTAAAGGAAATGAAAGCAGCATGAATCGGTGAATGAAGAACACTGCCGAGGTGACCGTTAATAGGGGCCTGCGTTGCCATCATCATCCCGGCAAGAATGCCGAACAACTGAAACGGCAGTTTACTGCCCTGCGTCTCAGCTGGCATACCGCGTTTTCTGCGGTTCAGCACATCCGGCAAAACAACGATACATATTAATCCGACGACAAGAATAAGAACACCGACGCCGCGCATCAAAGTGAACGGCTGCTGAAGCGAGTTAAATAATCCGAAAGTATCAATCAGCATGCTGGCAATAATCTGCCCCATAATCGGCAGTAATACAGTCTGGACACCACCAAGCTTAGGGAACAGCAGTATATTACCAGTCAGACCGATGACACCAAGCAATCCGCCTATCCACAGCCAGGCCGGTTCTTCCGTAACTAAAGACGCGGGAAACAGCAGAGTACCTTTAGTCAGTAACGTAGCAATGCCGAGAAAAGTCATCCCGACCGTGAATGAAATCAGTGAAGCGACAAAAGGCGAGAGGACATAGCTGCGTAACCTCGAATTCACAGCCGTCTGCACCGGAACGCCGATTCCGATCAGTAACGCAAATAATAAAAAGAACACAATAAACCACTCCAATAATAAGGTATATCGTTATCATACACCTTTATAGAATGCTTTTAAAAAGAGAGAGTTTTCAAAAAAAGACATTATATCAAAGATATAATGCCTATTGACTATAAGTACTGCTCAAACATAATCGTATGGCCATCTGGATCTTCAATGACAAAATGAGCGGGACCTGTCGTTTCATATTCAAAAGATTTGACCGGTTCAATGCCTGCTGCACGAAGTTTTGCTTCAATCTCCCGGATATCCGGTGCATTTTGATTCTCCTGAAAGTCAGCATCCCATTTCGGATTGAATGTCAGTATATGACTGTCAAACATCCCTTGGAACAAACCGATCGTGCACTCACCATTTCTGACTACACACCATTTCTGGCTTAAGTCGCCCATAATCTGCTTGAAGCCGAGCTTCTTATAAAACTCCAGTGAAGCATTAATATCTTTTACTTCCAGACTTAACGAAAAGTTACCTAAATTCATGACTCAATCTCCTTTAGTATCAGCTATTACTATTAAAACATACATAGCACGGAAAATGGTCTAAGAAACTTGCAGCATCGCTCGGTTTCAGGAATAAAAGCTTGTCAGGCAGACACAGATATTTTTAACAGTGACGGTTGAAAATCAAGAACACGAATATCGTTCACTGACAAAAACTATTTTTCTAATATAGACACTTATCTATATTTCCTTTATTATATAGACGAACATCTATATTAAGGAGGAAGTATATGGACTACGAACGACTGTCCGCTGTGTTCAAAGTACTGTCAGACCGCAATAGGCTTGAGATTATTGATCTGTTGTCATGTGGTCCGCTCTGTGCATGTGATATTCTTAAACATTTCAATGTCACTCAGCCGACACTGTCTCATCATATGAAGCAGCTGAAAGATATGGATATAGTGACTTCATGGAAAGAAGGCACGCGCGTGATGTATGCGCTGAACCGTGAGACGACGAATCGTACCATGCAGTTCATTGAGCAGTTATTTACTGACAACACTCACTGTGTGTGCGACCAAATTACTAAAGAAAGTTGTTGTGAATCATGACCTGGATTGCTGTTCTTATATTTTTAATCACATTAACACTTGTCATCTGGCAGCCGAAAGGTTTATCAATCGGTTATTCTGCAGTCGGTGGGGCGCTGCTTGCTTTACTATTCGGCGTCGTTGACTTCAATGACGTACTCGCTGTAACTGGTATTGTCTGGAACGCGACGTTTACGTTTATCGCTGTCATTTTAATCTCTCTTATTCTAGATGAAATCGGCTTCTTTGAATGGGCGGCCCTGCATATGACGCATCTGGCGCGGGGAAATTCATTTCTGATGTTCATCTACGTCTGTCTGCTCGGTGCAGTCGTCGCAGCATTTTTTGCGAATGACGGGGCGGCATTGATTTTGACGCCAATCGTGCTTGCGATGGTGCGTAATCTGAAGTTTGATGAGAAGATGGTCTTCCCGTTCATCATTGCTTCCGGTTTCATTGCGGATACGACGAGTCTGCCGCTGATTGTCAGCAATCTTGTGAACATTGTATCTGCGGATTACTTCGATATCAGCTTTCTGGAATATGCCAAACATATGCTGCTGCCGAATATTTTCAGTCTGCTCGCAAGTATCATCGTGTTATGGCTTTACTTCGGCAGACGCGTGCCGAGACACTATGATGAGACGCAGCTGCCGGCACCTGCCTCAGTGATCAAGGATAAGACACTGTTCACTATGTCATGGATTGTCCTCGGACTGCTGCTGATGGGTTATTTACTCAGCGACGTCATTCATGTCCCTGTGTCACTCATCGCTGGAATCATCGCCTTAGTGTTCATTTTGTTTGCACGCCGAAGTGGTGCTGTGCATACTGCGAAAGTCATTAAAGGTGCACCGTGGGCTATCGTCTTCTTCTCTATCGGTATGTATGTCGTGATTTACGGCCTGAAAAACGTCGGTCTGACAAGCGTGCTTGCAAATCTGATTCATCACATCAGCCAGACCGGGTTGTTCGGTGCGGTGATGGGAATGGGATTCTTGTCAGCTGTGCTGTCATCCATTATGAACAATATGCCGACTGTGCTGATTGATTCTATTGCGATTCATCAGGCGCAGACAGCAGGGGCCATCAAAGAAGCGCTCGTCTATGCCAATGTCATCGGCTGTGACCTTGGTCCAAAGATTACACCGATCGGCTCACTTGCGACATTGTTATGGTTACATGTACTGCGTGGTAAAGGCGTCAAAATCTCATGGGGTACATACTTCAAGACAGGTATCGTCATCACGATTCCGGTGTTGTTCATGACACTTGTCGGATTATATTTATCGATGCTATTAAATTAAAAGGAGAATGACAATGAAAAAGAATAAGACGATATATTTCTTATGTACGGGTAATTCATGCCGCAGTCAAATAGCAGAAGGATTCGGGAAAAAATATTTACCTGAATGGAACGTATACTCCGCAGGGATTGAAACGCACGGCGTCAATCCTAAAGCGATAGAGGCAATGAAAGAAGTAGGGATTGATATTACTGAGCAGACGTCAGATAAAATAGACAGTGAACTGTTGAACAGTGCTGACTTAGTCATCACACTTTGTGATCATGCAAGAGACGTCTGCCCTGTGACACCGGCTCATGTGAAGACAGTGCACTGGGGATTCGACGATCCAGCCGGGCAGGACTGGTCAGTATTTCAGCGCGTCAGAGACGAAATTGGCACGCGTATTAAAGCATTCAGTGAGACTGGTGAGTAGGTAAATAAAATAAACCTGTAAATTTATTACAGGTTTATTTTAACAGGAAAGGGTAAATACCGAGCGATATGTTTAGCGGGAGTTAATGATATGAATAAAGAAAATCAGCTTGTTTTTACAGGTATTATATTTATCGCAATGGCTTATGGCATTTCGCGCTTTAGTTATGGTCTGCTGCTGCCTTATTTCAATGGGCCGCTGCAGATGACTAATCAAATATCTGGTCTGATTTCAGCGGTCTCTTATTTAACATATATACTCGGGCTGCTGTCGGTCTTTACTGTCTTCAAAAACGTCCAGCCGCGCGACGATCTGCTTATATCAGCTTTGTTATCGTTGTTCGGACTGTCATTGCTGGTGCTCTCCACTCATTATATGCTGTTTGGCATAGGAGTCTGCATACTCGGATTTTCTGCTGGTATGGCTACGTCACCATTCGGCTATATTATTAAAGAAGAAGTGACATATGGTTATCAGGATAGAAGCAATGCCTGGCTCAATACCGGCATTGGTCTCGGCCTTGTCATTATAGGACTGGTTGTCTTCTTCTTTAAAGGACACTGGCGGTACAGTTACTTTACGTTCATTGTACTCAGTGTACTGATCACACTTGTGAACTATAAGAAGCTGCCGTTTGTTAATATGGGACATTTGAACTATAAGATGGATCTACGGTATATTTTCTACGGCAGAAAGCTGATTCTTTCCACAGTGCTGCTCGGTATCGGGACATCAGCGTACTGGACGTATTTCCAGTCCTATATTTATGAGACGGACTTCAAACAGTGGACGAGTCTGTTCTGGGTGACGCTCGGTCTCGGCGGCCTGCTCGGCGGTTTTGCCGGACGTGCCTTTGAGTTGTTCGGTCTGACGCGCATCCATATATTCACAGGATTATCACTTGCTGCTGCCAACGTCATGTTAATACTGACTCAGAACAGTATGCTGATGGCAGCTTCAACGGTATTGTTCGGCATGATTTACGTGTTCAGTATGGGTGTGTATGCTTTCTGGAGTTCAAGGCTCTATGTGGAGTTCCCATCGATGGGTATTATCATCACATTTGTGACGCTTGCTGCCGGTCAGTTCCTCGGAACATTCTTCTCGGGGTTTATACTGGAAGTCACAGGATTCAGAGGATTGTTCATTGTCTATAGTATATTGAGTCTAGTCACTATTCTGTTCAGGCCATTTGCCGAAGAACTGGAAGAGCTGTAGTCAGCGGCAATAAAGCGGTCCTTTTTTATTGCCGCTGACTCAAATAAATAGACAAAAAAAGACATCTCCTAGGAGATGTCTTGAAGGTTAAATTATAATTTAACGATGTTAGCTGCTTGAGGACCACGTTGGCCTTCTTCGATGTTGAATTCAACAGCTTGTCCTTCTTCTAATGTTTTGTAGCCGTCGCCTTCGATAGCGCTGAAGTGAGCGAATACGTCGTCTCCGCCTTCAACTGAAATGAAACCGAAACCTTTTTCTGCGTTAAACCATTTAACTGTACCTTGTGTCATGTGTAATGACCTCCAAATAATTATTACTAAATCAGAATTTCTCAAAAAGAAATTCACACGTTACAAAAGTATTAACAAACCACGTTACTTTTGTACCATGTGAATGCGTTGCCTTTTAAACGTTCGATTTAATTACTCTTAGTATATAACACATAAATGGCTTTGTCCAGTAAAGTATCAATTTATATTAATAGAAATTATATTAGTTTGAAATAATTGGACAATTCAGCGTTAAATTCTACGGTATTTCTTTAGTGCTGCAACGTTCAGACCGATGAACAGCAATGCAAATACAGCGAGAACGATGATATCTAAAGTGACAGCGCTGAGCGGCCACTCTTTGTACATGATTTTCTTCAGTGCATCTCCAGCGTAGTACAGCGGCATAATTCTGGCAAGTACTTGCAGCCAGCCCGCCATATTTTCAAGTGGAAACAATCCTGAGAGAAAGGCTTGCGGTACAATGACGAGCGGGATGAACTGAATCATCTGGAACTCCGACTTGGCGAACGCTGATAATAACAGCCCGAGTGACAATGCGACGAGTGCCACAAACAAGTTGACGACAATTACTTGCAGGATGGTCTTAGGTGCAGCAATGCCGAGTACGAAGACAGCGAACAGGACGATGACAAGTGTCTGGATTGATGCAAGCAGTCCGTAGCTGATGACATAGCTGAGTGTCACTTCGTATCTTTTTACCGGTGACAGGAGCATCCGCTCAAGCGTACCTGTCGTCCGTTCTTTCAAGAAACCGATACCTGCAATAAGGAAGACGAAGAAAAATACGAAAAAGCCGATGAGCACTGGTGACAAAGTGTCAAAAGCTGATGTATCTTTACTGCCGTAAATATAATCAGTCTTGACCGTCGTCTGTTCTGGTTTATTGACTGTCATATTTTTTGTCGGACTGAACGGGATTTTATTGAGTACTTGAGTGAGGTCTTTAAGCTGTGCTTTCATATCATCGATTAACGTGCTCTGTGTTTTCTGCTGGTAAATCTGATTGACCAGCAGCTTAATTTTGTTCGCAATAGCCGGGTCATCATTGAGCAGCTTGATAGTCACTTTATCTTTAGTTTTGATCACTATGCCGTCCAGCTGATGATCTTCCATAAAGGACTTTAAGTCAGACGGCTTATTCCTGTAATCCGTCACAGTCATTTCACTGTCTTCTAGTCTATCTACTATAGAAGGTTCAATATTTACAGTGCCGATTGCAGGTTTCTTCGTGCTGTTGTCAAAGGCTGCGTGCATGAGCGTCAAAATGAATAGCGGCGCAATGAACAGCATGGCAAGTGTCCGTTTATCTCTCAGCTTCTCAAGCAGTATGCGTTTGACGATTCCTGTCATTCTCATAGCGGCACCTGCTTTCTGCCGGCCTTAATGAAGACATCATCGAATGACGCTGCATGATACTGAGTCTTCAAATGATAAGGCGTGCCTGATGCCAGTATCGTACCATCTTTGATCATCGCGATATAGTCACAGCGTTCTGCTTCATCCATTACGTGCGTCGTCATAATAATCGTCTTTCCTTGCGCTTTAAGTTTCGCAAGCTCCTCCCATATTGACCGGCGCAGTTCCGGATCGATGCCTACGGTCGGCTCATCCAGTATAATAATCGTCGGATTGTGCAGCAGTGCGATCGCCAGTGACAAGCGCCGCTTCATACCGCCTGAATACTGGCTGACTTTCTTGTTCAGATCGTTTTCCAGACCGACAAGACCTGCTGTATAAGCGATGCGTTCTTTCGCGACATTCTTCTTAAGTGAATATAAAGAACAGTAGAATGCCAGATTCTCACGTCCCGTTAACTCGCTGTACAAAGCATCAGACTGTGCCATAAAGCCGACGTGCTGCATGAGCGATCTATCAGGGACTACTTTATCAAGCACATAAATACTGCCGGCAGACGGATAGTCAAGCCCTGCAATCATCCGCACAAGCGTTGTCTTGCCCGCACCAGACGGCCCGATAAAGCCGTATATTCTGCCGCTGTCCATATCGAAGTCGATACCAGTCAGCACTTGAGCATTACCGAAGGATTTGGAGACATTATTAATAATAATCTGTTCTGCCATAGGGCACCTCCATAAGTTGGACTTTCTTACATTATAACGATATATGGCTCACAGTACCTATATGATTGATTAATCGATTATATTGAAGATTTCATGTACAATGTAAGCGTAACCTAAAATGATGTGAGGGGTGACGGCAGTGGAAGTGAGGATTGAAGAGAAAGACGCATTTAATATCGTCGGTGTGACTAAACGAGTGCCTATCCGCTTTGAAGGATTAAACGCGGAAATCATAGAACTTGCACAGAGCATCACTGCATCACAACATGACACGATGAATTGCTTGAATGATTTATATCCTCATCAAGTCGTCAATGCTTCCTTTGACTTTGACGACACGCGCTTTGAAGGAAAAGGGGAGCTGACGCATATGATCGGTTTCATCACAGCGAAAGACAACCCGACAGACGAACTGAAGCAGCTGCATGTCGAAAGCGGCACATGGGCCGTATTCCCGAGCACAGGACCATTTCCGCAGACCCTGCAGGATATATGGGGGATGATTTATGCAGAGTGGCTGCCGGAATCAGATTACATAGTGACAGCAGGCCCGGAAATATCATTCACGCAGAACAACAACAGTGAAATAAAATACAGCGAAATATGGCTGCCTGTTAAGAAGAAGTGAAAAAATATTAAGAGTGAAGCAGAGCGGTTGTATTGCTGCTTCTTTTTTGTGTAAATTTGGTATTGAGTCAGATTGACAAAACCCATATTGTCTGCAGAAACACAAAGGACTTAAAATGTAGACCAAATTTGAAATGAAAATGGCCCACATTTTGATTTGTGGACCAAATTTGAAATGAAAATGGGCCATATTTTGATTTGTGGACCAAATTTGAAATGAAAATGGCCCACATTTTGATTTGTGGACCAAATTTGAAATGAAAATGGGCCACATTTTGATTTGTGGACCAAATTTGAAAGAAAATGGCCCGCATTTTGATTTGTGGACCAAATTTTGAGTGGATAACATCGTCACATTTTTTGTGCTGGACAGCGGGAGTGATGCAGAGCGGTTCAGTGAGCGTTCTAATACTCTGCTGATCCGGGATTTCTCAACGGAAGTAGCACTCGGACAGCTGCCGGAGTTAGCAGCAGTCAGTTCATCTGTTTGACAATAGTACCCTTAGGGGGTATGATTACTATGTAACAGGAGGTGTTGCCATTGACAGAAGAACGCAGGAGCCACCATCCTGATCATGTCAAAAAAGATATGGTCAACCGTCTGAACAGAGTAGAAGGGCAGATCCGCGGGATTAAAGGGATGATAGAGAAAGATGTCTACTGTGATGAAGTGATCACGCAGTTATCAGCTGCCCAGTCAGCGCTTAACAGCGTGGCGAAAATACTGCTTGAAGGTCACTTGAAAGGCTGCGTTGTCAACCGGTTGAACGCCGGTGATGATGAAGTGCTGGATGAATTGTTAGTCACGATGCAGAAGTTAATGAGAAAATAACAAGGAGTGGTTAATATGGCAAACCAAACATTGAACGTACGAGGTATGACTTGTGAACACTGCCGTTCAGCTGTAGAAGAAAGTGTCAGTGCAGTTGAAGGGGTAAACGATGTGACCGTGAATCTTGAAAGCGGGGAAGTCGCTGTAGGATTTGACGATACGAAAGCCGCTGTCGAAGATATTAAAGATGCCATCGAAGAGCAGGGCTACGAAGTGATTCCGACAATAGAATAGTGAGAGAGTGCGAATTTTTCGCACTTATTTTTTAATTTAAATATACCCTGGTATGGTATAGGAAGGTGAATAAATGAAACCGCACAAAACAGAGCTTGAGATCACAGGTATGACGTGTGCTGCCTGCTCCAGCCGTATAGAGAGAGTGCTGAACAAAATGGAAGGCATTGATGAAGCGAATGTCAATTTAGCGCTGGAACATGCAACAGTGACTTATGACCCGGACATGACTGATGCGGCGCATATTATAGCGCGGATTGAGAAACTTGGCTACGGCGCATTCCAGGAAGTAGACTCACAACAGACAGAAGATATAAGGGGCGAGGAGTCACGCCGGCAGCTCATTAAGTTCATCGCTGCTGCGGTATTGTCGCTGCCATTGTTATGGACGATGCTCGGTCACTTTAAGCTGACGTCTTTTCTGCGGGTGCCGGTGCTCCTGATGAATCCGTGGGTTCAGCTGCTGTTTGCCACGCCGGTGCAGTTCATTATCGGCCGGCAGTTCTACACAGGTGCCTATAAAGCACTGAAAAATGGCAGTGCCAATATGGATGTCCTTGTTGTACTCGGTACATCAGCGGCTTATGGCTATAGTGTCTACCAGATGTTTAAAGGACATCATACGCACCTTTATTTTGAGACGAGTACTGTACTGATCACATTAATATTGCTCGGGAAATTATTAGAAGCAAGAGCGAAGGGTAAATCGTCCGGCGCTATAAAAGCACTGATGGGGCTGCAGGCTGAAACAGCAGTGGTCAGCCGTAATGGCGAAGAACTGACGATTCCGTTAGCAGAAGTCATCATAGGAGACATCGTGCAGGTGAAACCCGGGGAAAAAATCCCAGTTGACGGTGAAATGCTGGAAGGACAGTCAGCGGTGGATGAATCAATGCTGACAGGTGAAAGTCTGCCGGTCGACAAAAGTGCGGGTGACACGCTTTACGGGGCGACGCTTAATAAGAACGGCTTTATTACGATGCGTGCAACGAAAGTCGGTAAAGAGACAGCGCTCGCACAGATTATTAAAGTCGTCTCTGACGCTCAAGGTTCGAAAGCACCGATTCAGCGTCTGGCTGACCAAATTTCCAATGTTTTTGTGCCGATTGTCATCACTCTTGCACTGGCGGCCGGACTCATCTGGTATATGTTCGCTGCGCCGGGCAACTTTGCCCAGGCACTTGAAATTACAATCAGCGTGCTCGTCATCGCCTGTCCGTGTGCGCTCGGACTCGCGACGCCGACATCAATTATGGCAGGATCCGGGCGTGCTGCTGAAGCGGGCGTATTGTTCAAAGGCGGAGAGTTTCTTGAGCAGACGGGCCGAGTCAATACAGTGGTGATCGATAAGACCGGGACAGTGACGCATGGTCAGCCTGTGCTGACAGATATCATATCAGTCGATATGCCGCATGCAGAGCTGCTGACACTTGCTGCTTCTGCTGAGAAGCAGTCGGAACATCCGCTTGCTGAAGCGGTCGTCAACAAAGCAGCAGCGGAAGAGCTGACATTAGTTAAGCCTGACCAGTTTCAAGTAATCCCGGGCTATGGTATTCAAGCAGTCATCGCCAGCCGTGAAATCATCATCGGCACTGAGCGACTGCTGGCATCAGTCTCTGTCGATGAACACGTGCTGGAACAGATGCATGCATTTGAAGCAGATGGTAAGACAGTCATGCTGATTGCTGTCGACAATAAGTTCGAAGGGCTGATCGCGGTTGCTGACACAGTGAAAGAAACCTCGGGAGAAGCTGTGGCACGCCTGAAATCTCTCGGTGTGGCAGTCATCATGCTGACTGGAGATAACAAGAGGACAGCAGAAGCAATCGGCAGACAAGTAGGTGTGGATCAGATCATTTCAGAAGTGCTGCCGGAAGACAAGGCGAAAGTAGTGCGCAGGCTGCAGTCAGAGGGCAAGACAGTAGCAATGGTCGGCGACGGTATTAATGATGCACCGGCACTTGCCACAGCGGACATCGGTATGGCAATCGGGACAGGGACTGACGTTGCAATGGAAGCAGCCGATATTACATTGATCCGCGGTGATTTGAACAGTATTGCTGATGCGCTCATTATGAGCCGGAAGACGATGCGCAACATTAAGCAGAATTTGTTCTGGGCATTCGGCTACAATGTCATTGGTATCCCTGTCGCAGCACTTGGTCTGCTTGCGCCGTGGGTAGCGGGTGCTGCGATGGCATTCAGCTCAGTCTCTGTTGTGCTGAACGCTTTACGGCTGCAGCGGATGAAGATTAAATAGTATATTCATTTACAAATTACTTCGGCTTCCGATATAATGTGAATAATAAAACACTGGGGTGATTGGATGAAACAGTTTACTGAACAGATCAAAAAATATGCTGAAGTCATTGCGAAAGTCGGATTGAACGTGCAGCCGGGCGAAACAGTTGTCGTGCTGTCAGACGTCCGTGCACTTGATTTAGTGCGCGCGTTTACAACAGCGAGCTATGAGCTTGGAGCGAAGAAAGTCATTGTTGAGCTGTCTGACAGCACGCTTCAGCAGGACCATATGAAATATCAGTCTATCGAAACTATTGAAGACTTACCACCTTATTTAAAAGTGAAAAACGACTATTACTTGCAGGAAAAAGTATCAATGCTGTTTATTCACGCGACATCTCCTGAAAGCCTGAAAGATGCTGCTCCTGAAAAACTTGCGGCAGCTAATCGTGCCGGCCGTGAAGTATCAAAGGAACTCAGTGATTCACGCATGCGTCATGACCAGCCGTGGTGTATCGTCGGCTACCCGGGTCCAGAATGGGCGAAGCTTGTCTTCCCTGACTTAGCAGAGGAAGAAGCAGTAGCTGAACTGATGGAAAATATATTGAAAACAGTGCGGGTGGATCAGGAAGACCCAGTAGCCGCATGGAATGCCCACGGTGATTTTCTGAAGTCACGTGCTAAATGGTTAAGTGATTTCAACTTTGACCGGCTGAAATATACGGCACCGGGCACTGACCTTGAAATCGGTCTGATTGACGGCTCACAGTTTGCAGGCGGCGGCCATAAAAGCCGCGGTAACCTTGATATTAAAGTCAATATGCCGACAGAAGAAGTGTTTACGTCACCGGATTACCGCCGGGTGAACGGTGTCGTCAGCAATACGCTGCCGCTGAGTTACGCAGGACAGATCATCGATCACTTCAAGCTGACTTTTAAAGATGGTGTAGTCACTGACTTTGAGGCAGAACAAGGCTTTGATGCCCTGAGAGAACTGCTGGATACGGACGAAGGTGCAAGACGACTAGGAGAAGCAGCGTTAGTACCGGTTGATTCACCGATTTCGAACTCCGGTATTCTTTATTACAACACATTGTTCGATGAGAATGCATCATGCCACGTTGCTCTCGGCAAAGCTTATCCAGGACCAGTGCCCGGAGCAAACGAGATGACCGAGGAAGAGCGCGATGCAGTCGGCTTGAACAGCTCTTTAACACACGTCGACTTTATGATCGGCAGCAAAGAACTCGATATCGACGGCATCACAAGAGATGGTAAAGTTGTCCCTGTGTTCCGTCAAGGGAACTGGGTGGAATAATCAAGAATGGACGGTGTCATATGACACCGTCCATTCTTTATTATTCAGTGCCTGTCGCTGATAAGTTCACATTGACGTTGCCGTGCAGCGCTTTTGAGTAAGGGCAGTGCTTATGAGCAATCTTGATGAATTTCTCTGCATCGGCCTGTGATAGTCCTTTAATATCTGCTGCTAAATCAATATCGAGCTTGAAGCTGTTTTTGTCATCTGGGTCTTCAATTAAGCGGACTGTTGCTTTGACCTGACTTGATTCATAATCTTTATGAGCTGCTTTCAGTACGAGTTCAAGCGCACTGTTGAAACATGTGCTGTAACCCGCTGCGAATAATTGTTCCGGATTCGTTTCAGTCGTCGCTGTACCACCCATTTCCTTTGGTTTGTCGACCTTGACTTTTAAGTTGCCGTCTTCTGTATAGGCTTCACCTGCACGGCCGCCGGTATTAATCGCGCTCGTTTCATAAATAGTCTTCATAGTCATCGCTCCTTATAGTTTAAATCTACAATTATAGTTCCACTGAACGTAGCTGTTGAAACATATAACGGGTAAAGTATATGATAAACTGATAGAGGTGAGAGCGATGAATGTTGTGATTTATGATGGTGACTGCGGGTTCTGTCAGTACTGGATCCGCTGGCTGCTGAAACATGACAGCAATGAACGGCTGTTGTTTGCTGATCAGTACTCGGCGTTCTTTCAGAGCCTGCCCGTGCGCACGGCTGACAGCGTCATGCTGATTGCCGGCCGGCACAGTTATACGAAATCAGATGCCGTGATCGAAATTCTGGCCGCAATCGGCTGCAGAAAACTTGCCTTTGCCGGCCGGCTTGTACCAAAAGTGTTAAGAGATGCACTTTATGAAATCATCGCTAAATACCGCCACCGGCTCGCACCAAAGTCATGCGAAATAATGCCGGATGCGTATAAAAAACGGTTTATTGGGTAAAGAGGATAAGAACATAACGACTGAAAAACTAACTAAAAGCGAGGGAATTACATATGGAAAAGTGGCTGAGACTAGGATTTGGCATTGGAGCAGGTATTTATATCACGAAAGACGTCATGGGCTATGTGAGAAAATTAGAAAGTCGCGAGCAGGTGACTGAACAGCTGAATCAGCTGCAGAAATACAGCGGTCTTGCGACAGTGTTCTTAACGACGACGACCGCACTACTGAAAAATCATTCTGATAAAAATAAAAAAGGCAGTGCAGAAGTCAGTGCAGTCGCGGATGAGACAGTGACAACTGACGGGCATGTACCGAAAGAGTCTGTCAGTGATTCTGTGAAATCGATTCTTGATACCGGGATTGTCTCAGCGTTTGTGACGGACCAGCAGAAAGTAGACCGCATTAAAGATGTCGTTGATGAAGCGGCAAAAGTAGAGAAATTTCTGCGCGGCTGGTTGAAATAAGTATATGCCGGCATGGACTGCAGGCTCGAGAGATAAGAGGTGATAGTATGGCAGGTGAACATAACCATGCCCATACGGCAAATAAAAAGGCACTGTTACTGAGCTTTATTGTTATTACCGCCTATATGATTGTTGAAGCAGTCGGCGGGTTTATGACGAATAGTCTTGCACTGCTGTCAGATGCGGGACATATGCTGTCTGATGCTATATCGCTCGGTGTAGGATTGATGGCACTCGTTTATGGTACGAAGTCAGCAAATTATACGAAGACATATGGCTATAAGCGATTTGAAATATTAGCTGCTGTAGTCAATGGCGTTGCATTGATCGGTATATCACTATACATATTAGTAGAAGCGGTCGGCCGTTTCCAGCATCCACCGGCAGTGGCATCAAGGGGCATGCTGATCATCGCTGTCATCGGTCTCCTCGTCAATATCTTTGTCGCGTGGCTGTTGATGCGCGGTGATACGCATGAGAACTTGAACATCCGCGCAGCTTTCCTGCATGTCATCGGGGACCTGCTTGGTTCTGTCGGTGCGATTATCGCAGCACTGCTCATTATGTTCTTTAATCTTGGTATCGCTGATCCGATTGCCAGTATCATCGTTGCCTTACTAGTGCTCGTCAGCGGCTTCAGAGTGACGCGTGACGCTGTCCATATTTTGATGGAGGGGACACCTGCTAACGTCGATATCGATGAAGTCATCAGCACGATTAATGAGGTTGACGGTGTAATAGATTTACATGATCTGCATATATGGAGCATTACGAGCGGACAGAATGCACTGAGCTGCCATGTTGTCGTTGATGGCGGGATGACTGTCCAGGAAAGTCAAATGATCCAGGAAGAGATCAGTCATCGACTGGAGCACAAGAATATCGGCCATACGACTATCCAAGTGGAATGCACGACGACGCAGCACGCAGCATCGATTATCTGCACCCATCAGGAACAGGCGCACAGCCATCATCATTAAAGAAAGCACCTTATTTAGCGATAAGGTGCTTTACTGTATCAAATTGTTGGACGCCGAACGGAAAGACACCGTTTGTAATATTGTTTTTCAGTTCCTGTAATGACACAACAGCGAAATTAGTCAGCTGAATAGGATAGTGGTATTTTCTGCTGTTCTTTAAATACATCTCATGATTTTTCAGGAACCAGAGACCTTCGCTTGTTTTGACATAATCCATATCGATATCAATATAAGTGATATTGCCGTTCTCATTTTTACATGGCGTGGAGATGTTGCAGAACATGCTGAGCGGTTTCATGTCATCATCGATGCAGATAGACACGGTGTAGCCGTGATATTTTGAGAAGAAATGCAGACTGGCATGTTCTGATATGTACGTCTGTTCGTTGATGAAATGCTTAAGTTCATTGAATTTCGGGCAGTAAACCAGCCAGTAATGAGAAGTTTCATCCAGTAGTTTGCCTTTGTATTCAACGTGAGGATTGTTAGGGTATTTATATGATTTGATTAATATAGTATCTTCCATGTGATCACTCCTTTGAGTTCTCGAGAATGATAAATAGGGCAGTGCTTTAATTTGAAAGCGTTTAACTTTTTCGCCTATTGTCTTATTGTATAAGATAACTTAAAACTTCGCACATATTTTTAGGGAAAATATTTTATCTGGAGTAAATTTATGACGAAAGCATGACTATTTTGGTTAATATGCCTATATAGCATGAAGTTGAAGTAAATTATTTTTCATGAAAGAAGGACAAGAAATGAAGCATGGACTTTACAGCATAGGCACTGCGGTCTTCCTGTTGCTGCTGAATGTGCTATGGGACGCTCTATTTCATACGCAGCTGACCAAACTACTGTTGAATGTCGATTTCATGATTGATTATAGGGAGAGGAAGCCGTCATTCGCTGAAGAAGCTGCTTATCATATGATAACCGGAGTTATTATTTACATGCTGCTGTTAGTCATTGCCCGGAAATATGGGAGGTTCTATAAAGCGGCGCTCATCATCAGCCTAATTTTCACTTGTGCGCTCTACTTTATATTGACAGCACTTGCTGTAAGGCCGTTATCTCCATTGTCTGTTATTGGTGCTGCAGGCTGGTTTCTCTCACATGTATGCTATTTTCTAGTCGTCGCCCGGCTGCAGTCCTCAACAATCTCTCAATAGTATTGTAATATTACAGACTGCTAAAACATAGTATGATAGGAGTAATCATTGCTTCAGGAGGAACGTATGAACCGGTTAATAGAAATTTTTATGGTGGCGTTAAAGCTCGGCTTGACGTCATTCGGCGGGCCGACCGCACATTTAGGCTATTTCAGGAATGAATATGTAGAAAGGCGGCAATGGCTGAGCGATAAGATGTATCAGGATCTGGTCGCCCTCTGCCAGTTTCTGCCGGGGCCTGCCAGCAGTCAAGTAGGGATGGCCATCGGCATGATGCGCGGTGGAATCATCGGCGGGATACTTGCTTTTCTCGGTTTCACGCTGCCGTCAGTACTGCTGTTAATTGCGGCGGTCTATCTCATTCATACATTTTCAGTGTCACTTGACTGGATCCAAGGGTTAAAACTAGTCGCTGTCGCAGTCGTGCTGCATGCACTGCTCGGCATGGGCAGAACGAGCATGACGTCTAGCGCAGCAGTTATTATTGCCGCAGCAGCGCTTTTCGTCAGCCTGCTGCTGCCGACTGCGTTCACCCAGATTGGCATTATCATTATCTCAGGCGTTAGCGGTATTATACTGTTTAAAGCGGCAGGAGATGATCAATCAGACCGCTTCTTAGTACCGGTTTCGAAAAGAACGGGAATAGTTAGTCTTATAGTTCTGCTGACAATATTGCTGGTGCTGCCGCTTGTCACCAGCTTAGTGGATAATGACTGGCTGCACATGTTCGATAAGTTTTACCGCTCAGGGCTGCTTGTGTTCGGCGGCGGTCATGTTGTACTGCCGCTGCTTGAACGGGAATTTGTACCCGGAATGATGACGGCGGATGATTTTATCGCGGGATACGGCTTTGCGCAGGCGGTGCCCGGCCCGTTGTTTACATTCGCCTCCTACTTAGGAGCTGTTATCAAAGGGCTGCTCGGCGGCCTGTTTGCAATGTTCGCCATCTTTCTGCCGGCATTCCTGCTCATACTCGGCTGTCTGCCGTTCTGGGAGCAGATGCGCAAAAATACAGTGATGCGCCGTGCATTGAAGGGGATTAATGCCGGCGTGCTGGGTATACTGGCAGCAGCATGGATCACACCGATCATCACGCATACCATTACAGCGCCGCTTGATGTTTTAGTCGCAGCACTGCTCTTTATCATGCTGCACTACTTCAAAATTGCACCGTGGCTGATCGTTGTAACAGGAATCATTATCGGGTTAATCGTCTACAGGTAACGAGTATTGAGACTTAATAAGGAGGTCATCATATGACAGAGCAGTTAAGGATTGTCGACATGAATCGTAATTATAAAGGCGTGATGGACCGGGATGAAGTGCACCGGACAGGAGAATGGCACGAAACATTTCAGTGCCTGCTCTTCGATGAGAACTTCGTGTATTTCCAGCGGCGTGCTGAAGATAAGAAAGACTTCCCGGACATGCTTGATATTTCAGTCGGCGGCCATCTCACAAGCGACGAAACGATACAGGATGCTTACCGTGAGATTAAAGAAGAACTTGGCATTCAACCGGAGACCAGCCGGTTGAAGCTGGCGGAAATCATCAAGGCTGAAATAGATATCGAAGGAATTGACCGTTATATCGACCGCGAGTTTGCCCATGTCCATACGTATCATGTGACAGACGACGAACTGCAGCAGATTAATTTTGAAGACCAGGAAGTATGTGACTTGATCAGCTTCGAGAAACACTTAATTGTGCAGTTCTTCAATATGGAACTGGATGAATTAGAAGGTATCAGCGTCATGACCGGCGACGAGACATTAGTTCGGATGGAAGACTTTGTCCCGCATGCAGCTGACTACTACAAAAAAATAGCAGCAATCATAAAAGCGGCGTAAGCTGATTTTATTTATGAATTTTTCTGAAAATATAGTAATTATCTGAATATTCATTATATAATAGGGTGGGAGGGATTATATGAAACAGCTGATAGTTGAAAGCCTGCGTCTGCTTATTGTTCTCATTTCTTTTATAATTATTGCGCCGTTCACTCAACTGTTTACAGTCGAGGGCTTAAATGTCCAGCATTATATAGTGAGTCTCGCGCATTTGGCCGGAAATCTGATTCATATTTATGACTTTCACTTCCAGATTGCGGGTGGATTCATTGAGAGGAAGCTCTTTCCTTTCATCATTCAGCCGTGGTTGAACACGATGAAGATATTTATACTCGCGCTGATCATCGCTATTGTTCTCAGTTTTTTAATGATTGCCATCGCCAAACGAGTGAAATGGTTGAACTGGCTGATGACGAGAATTGTTAGAGTACTTGGTTACCTGCCGGATATTTTCATTATGCCGATTGTTATCTTATTAGTCATCCTTACTTATAAACACACAGGTCTATTGGTTATTGATGTTGCCTCAACTGTCGATAAAGACATTATACTGCTGCCGGCTGTGCTGCTGTCGATCGTTCCCTTTGTTCAGTTCTACAAAATTCTCGATCAGGCTATCGAAGAGGAACGCAGTGAAAGTTATGTCATGACGGCTAAAGGGAAAGGCTTATCAGAGACTGAAATTCTTATTAAGCATATTATGCCTAATATCGCTTCTATTTATTATATTAACTTCAGACAAGTAGTATGGATGACATTATCCAGTCTGTTTGTCATGGAGATTCTATTCGGAATTTTTGGAGCGACGTCTTTTCTTTATACTTATCATCAGCCTGAAATTATACTGACAGTGCTTATCCTTATGTTCATCCCGCTTTATATGATGTTCATAGGCTTGAAATTCTTTATTGAAAGATTCACTGGAGTATCGTTATGAAGAAGCACATGAAACTGCTGCTGTCTCTTGTTTTTATCGTTATTCCTTTTGCGATTAGTGTTATCTACTTCGATGTATTGAACAGACAAGTGCCGCAGACCTTTTATTTGAAGACGGCGGCTGGTGACATCAAAGCTGGAAGCCCGATTGCACCGGGCAGAGATGTTTGGTTTGGCACAGATGCTGATGGTTATCATATATTTTTTGAAGCGCTGGCCGGTCTGCGTATCACGCTACTATTTGTGATTGGTATTGCACTTTTTTGTTTTTTGCTGGCTCTTATTGCCGGTGCGTGGCTGAGTTTTAAGAAAGGAAGTTTTGACTTCGTGACTGATGCAGTCTTAACATCCTATTACTTTATTCCCCAGGCAATTATTGCTTATATTCTGCTTGAGCCGGTAGTCGTCGAGACACTGGATGGTTTTGTGTACAGTAGAACTACACGCGTAATTTATACAACAGTCGTGCTGGCACTTGTGCTGCTGCCGACAACGTTAATCGTGATTCGAGATGAAATCAGGCAACTGTTGAAACGCGATTTCATTGATTCAGCTGTTGTCCTCGGCGCAGGGAAGATAAGACTACTGTGGCATCATGTATTACCGAATATTAAATCACGGCTGCTGATTATCTTTACGCGGCTGGTTTATCAATCTATTATGGTCATGGCTCACATTTCATTTTTAGCGATATTTTTTGGCGGGACGGACGTCTGCTTTGGACCGGGTTGTCCTTCTCCACCGACAAAACCAGCTGTCAGAGAGCTGTCCTCTCTGCTCGGCTATCATATGAGAGAGTTATATAGTTCATGGTGGACATTTGTTGTTCCGCTCTGTTTTGTTGTTATGCTGCTGCTTGCATTCCAGCTGCTGAGTGAAGCACTGGAAAATTCTGAAGAAAACAGGTGAATTTATGACACGTTTCAGCTGGGCAGATGCACATCCTTTGCTGACCGAATATTACGACACGGAATGGGGGAGGCCGGTCTTTGATGACTGGCTGTTATTTGAGCTGCTGATTCTAGAAGGATTTCAGGCCGGTTTGTCATGGCTGACGGTGCTGAAGAAAAGAAAAACGATGCAAATTGCATTTAGCGGGTTTGAGGTCGCTGAAATAGTGAAATATGATGATAATACACTTAATACGATTCTGGACATACCGGATATGATTAAGCACCGGGCAAAAGTTGAAAGCGTCGTGACCAATGCGCGGGCCTTTCAGAAAGTGCAGCAGGAATTCGGCTCTTTCTCAGACTATATATGGGCGTTTGTAGACGAGCCTGTCGTCCGCTATTACGAACGGGAAGCAGATGTCCCGGTGAAGGATGAACTCTCTGAAGCGGTGAGCAGGGACCTGAAAAAGCGCGGCTTCAAGTTTATCGGCCCGGTCGTCAGTTATTCATACTTAAGTGCTATTGGTATGATTCAGGATCGATTACGATAAAAAGGATGATGACGATGAAATACCCTGAAATGAAGCCGGATTATGTGATCGGTGTGACACCGGTCTCAAACGGCATTTACCGCGAGACAGAAACATTGTTTAAAAATACATTTGCACGGATGGAAGAGCGTGGTTTCAAGATTAAGAAGAAAGCGGAGATATGGGGGCAGGAGAATGCGCGGGCCTGTTCCGGTGAAGAACGGGCTGAAGGTTTGATAGCGATGATGAACGACGATGAAGTAGACATCATCATGCCGCCGTGGGGTGGTCATCTTGCGGTGGAGATGCTGGAACATCTTGATTTCAGCAAGCTGAAGCCCAAATGGCTGACCGGCTACTCAGATATTTCAACCGTCATGCTGCCGATTACGCTGAAGACAGGCATTGCGACAGCCCATATGGCGAATATCGTCGACCTGCGCGGTGAAGCGATGGATGAAGTGACGGCGAAGTGGCTGCAAGTATTAAATACGAAATCCGGCGACTCGGTCGAGCAGGTGTCATCCAAACTATATCAGGAAGAATGGGATCATGAAAATCCGACGTCCATCGTCTTTAAGCTGTCTGAACAGACGGAATGGAAAGGCTTCGATGCAGCAGGTGAGAAAGTGTCAGGCATGCATATGGAGGGAAGAATGCTCGGCGGCTGTATCGACTGCTTCCGCCATCTCATCGGTACGGAATACGGTGATATTGAAGCATTCAGGAAGAATCATACTAATAATGAATCCATTGTATGGTATATCGATGACAGCGAGCTCGACACAGTCGATTTCAAACGGTCACTTGTCCAGATGATGTATGCCGGCTGGTTTAAAGACTGCGCCGGTATCATCTTCAGCCGGGTCGGCAAACCGAAAATAAAAGAGAGCTATCAGTATGAAGACGTTTACCGGGAGATGGCGACAACGTTAAATGTTCCTGTGCTTTACGATGTGGATTTCGGCCATAAGCCGCCGCAGATGACGATCATTAACGGGGCGTATGGTATGATAGACATGGAACAAGGGAAGGGACATTTTACACAGCGTTTTATTTAGCGTCAGGGGGTTACAGATGTGGATAATACCGAACTGTTTACTAATAAAGCAGAAATATACGAACTGGGCAGACCGTCTTATCCAGATGCGCTGCTTGCCTTTATGAAAGACCGGTTTATAATCACTGAACAGACGGTTATCGCGGATATCGGAGCGGGCACCGGGAAGTTCACGGAGAAGCTGCTCGACCTCGGCTGTCATGTCATTGCGATTGAACCGAACCAGGCGATGGCCAATGAACTGAGAGATGGTCTGATGTGCGGTCAGCTGTCCATCAGCGAGCGCCCTGCGGAGCACACAGAGCTTGACGACAACAGCGTCGATATGATTACGGCGGCTCAGTCGTTCCATTGGTTTGAAGTACATCACTTCAAAAAAGAATGTCAGCGTATTTTAGCAGGCAATGGTCCGGTCTGTCTCATCTGGAACTCGCGTATAGAAGAAGCACCAATCAATAAGAAGACGCATGCTGTGTTCAAGCAGCATTGCCCGGATTTCAAGGGATTCAGCGGGGGTGAAGACAGCGGAGAAGGAGTCATCAGCGATTTCTTTGAAGGTGACTTTGAACTGTTTGAATTTGACTATCCGCTTGATTACACGCTGAAGAAATTTGTCGGCCGCTGCGTCTCGGCAAGCTATTCTTTAGAGCCTTCCCACGAGAATTATCCGGCTTTCGAGCAGGCACTCACTAAGATGTTTCATGAGTTTGCTGAAGACGGAAAAGTGAAGGTGCCGAATGTGACCCGCTGCTATTACGGCTATATTTAATCATAATATTTATAGCTTTCTGAAAAAAAGCAATTGACGGAATTTTCACTATGCTGTAAGATTCTATCTATCAACCAATTAAATAACTTATCAAGAGTGACTGAGGGATAGGCCCGATGAAGTCCAGCAACCTGCCGACACGGACAAGGTGCCAAATCCTACAGTACGCATGTACTGAAAGATAAGTAGAGATACTAAAGGCGACGTTTTTCTGTGAGACAGGGAAAACGTCTTTTTTTGTTGCAAAAAAATAGATGAGGTGAAGAAATGAGTCAGTTTGAAGAGTATTTTCTAATGGATGAGGAAGCGGTCAAAGCTTATGTGCGCCATAAAACCGAATTTTTCGGTAGCGACGAGCTCATTGCGACGGAAATCGGTGACGGTAATTTGAACTACGTCTTCCGTGTTGAAGACAGTAAAGGGCAGTCCGTCATCGTCAAACATTCCGGCCGTACAGCGCGTATTTCGGATGAATTTGTACTGTCGACCGACCGCACGATACGCGAAGGGAAGCTGCTGGAAGTTCACGGTTCATTCGTGCCGGATTTAACGCCGACCGTCTATTTAGTAGACGAGACGATGAAATGCGTCATTATGGAGGACTTAGCCGACCATAAAATACTGCGCAGTGCGCTGAACACCGGCGATTCATTTCCGAACCTCGGGGAAGACTTAGGACGCTACCTTGCAGAGACATTGATTAATACATCAGACTTTGTCCTTCACCCGAAAGAAAAGAAAGCACTGCAGCAGGAGATGATCAACCCGGAACTATGCGAAATATCAGAAGACCTCGTCTATACAGAGCCGTTCTATGATAACAATCACCGTAACGAAGTGTCCGAGACGCTTGCGCCGTTTGTTCAGTCATTGCTGTACGACGACGAAGAACTGAAAGTCGCAGTGGCGCAGGCGAAGCTGAAGTTTATGAACAAAGCAGAAGCGCTGATCCACGGCGACCTGCATACAGGGTCAGTGTTTGTAAATCGCGACAGCACAAAAGTCATCGATCCGGAGTTCGGCTTCTTCGGGCCGGCGGGTTATGATGTCGGCAATGTCATTGCGCACCTCTTCTTCGCCTATGCACATGCCGAAGCACAGCATGATTTAACGCAGGCGCATTATATCGAGACAGTCATCAATGAAGTGCAGGCCTATTTCAAAAGTCGTGCGCTCAAACTTCTGAAAGATAAAACGCGTGACGTCTCACTGAAGCAGGAGAAAGTGTTTGCAAGTTACATAAGAGAAATAGAACGGGATGCACACGTCATCGCAGGCCTGGAAATCATCAGACGCATCGTCGGTCTCGCAAAAGTCAGTGACATCACATCACTTTCTGCTGACGTCCGTCTGCAGAAAGAAGTGCAGCTGCTGAAGTTCGCGAAATTTTTAGTGCAGTATCCAGAAGAAGCGAGAGTCTATCCATCGCTCTTCTCCATTTATAACGATTATGAGGTGCAGGTCGCATGAACATCAATGCATTAAGCTACAACGACGGCGTGCTGACTTTGCTCGATCAGACGAAGCTGCCGCATGCGACAGTGTACCGTGATTACACGGATTACGAAACGATTGCCCGGGCAATAGAAGAGATGATTGTCCGCGGTGCACCCGCTATCGGTATGACAGCTGCATACGGTGCTGTCATTGGAGCGCGTCAGTTTACAGGTGACGCGCACTTTACGGACTATATGGAGAATGTCATTGACCGCCTCTGGCATACACGACCGACCGCCGTGAATTTAATGTGGGCATTGAACCGGCTGAAGCCGCTCGTGAGGGACAATCCGGCAGAAACGATTCAGCGTCTGGAGCAGGCGGCCCACGACATTTTTAAAGAAGATGCGGAGATTAACCGCCGCATCGGTGAACATCTGCTTGAAGTGCTGCATGACGGCGTGACCCTGCTCACACACTGCAATCCTGGTGCACTGGCGACTGCCGCATACGGTACAGCGACAGCACCGATGTATCTCGCACATGAGCGCGGCTGGAACATTAAAGTTTACTCTGACGAGACAAGGCCAAGACTGCAGGGCGCGCTCACTGCCTACGAACTCAGTCAGGCGGGCATCGATGTGACAACCATCACGGACTCCACAGCTGCGACACTCATGCAGCAGGGGAAGATTGATGCAGTCATTGTCGGCTGTGACCGCATTGCGGCTAACGGTGATACAGTGAACAAAATCGGCACGATGCCGCTGGCCATCTGTGCGAACTACTACAATGTGCCGTTTTACGTCGCTGCGCCGACCCCGTCATTTGATATTTCTCTCGCTGACGGCAGTCGTATCCCGATTGAAGAACGGCAGAGCGTAGAAGTGACCACGCTCAATGAGCAGGCACTCAGCATCCCTGACGTTCCCGTCTATAATCCGGCCTTTGACATCACACCGCATAAATTGATCACCGGCATTGCGACAGAACATGGCATTATCAAAGCAAATAAAGAAGCGATCATTCAGCTATTTGAGAAGAAGGAGATTACGACATGACCATCAACGCAACTTACCACATCAGGCAGCCTGAATCGAAGATTGACGCAGTCGCTGAGAAGCTGGCGATCGGACTGACAGTGGGCAGCTGGACGGATTTGACGGCTGAAGACCGTGACCATCTGGAACGGTTCAAAGGTCAGGTCATCGAGAAGAAAGTACTGGAAGAAAATTTACTGGAAGTCGTTATCGGCTATCCGGAATCCAATGTCACTCCGGACTTTTCTTCTATTATAACGACAGTGTTCGGCAAGCTGTCACTGGACGGTGAAGTGAAGCTGATAGACCTTGAATTTGCAGCTGATTATTATCGTCATTTCAAAGGGCCGGCATTTGGAATTGAAGGCATTAGAGAATTACTCGGGGTAGCCGGCCGGCCGCTTGTGATGAGTATATTTAAAGGAATCATCGGCCGGGACAAAGTGTTCTTTGAGGAGCAGCTGCGTGCTCAGGCACTTGGTGGTGTCAATCTGATTAAAGACGATGAAATTTTGTATGACGTGCCTGAACTGCCGTTTGAAGAGCGCATTCAAATTGCAAACCGTGTACTTGATGAAGTGGAGCAGGAGACCGGCAGGAAAGTTATTTATGCCGTGAACTTATCAGGACCAGTGTTCGACCTGCCGGAAAAAGCAAGGCGCGGGGTTGAACTCGGCGCACGGGCATTTTTGTTCAATGTGCACAGCTACGGTCTTGATGTACTGAAAGGTTTGAGGGCACTTGAGCTCGGCGTGCCGCTTATGGCGCATCCGGCGTTCAGCGGTGCGATTGCCGGCAGTCCGGATTACGGTCTGAGTTATCCGCTGATACTCGCGAAACTGACGCGTCTTGCTGGTGCGGATTTAGTGCTTTTTCCGGCACCGTTCGGCTCGGTGACTTTATCTGAGGAGACAGCCGGAGCGATTGTTGCTGAATGTGTGAAGACGCTGCCGATTAGCGCGGCATTTCCTGTACCGTCTGCCGGCATTCATCCGGGACTCGTCAATAAGCTGATTGATAGCTACGGAGTGGATCAAGTCATCAATGCGGGCGGCGGCGTTCATGGTCATCCGGAAGGTGCCGCGGCTGGTGGCCGGGCATTTACTGAAGCGATTGACTTGTATTACGGCGGTACAACGGGCAGTGCCTACGAGCAGGCGGTGACATTATGGGGTTCATAATCTGCTGTGACTTTGACGGCACCGTGACGACAAAAGATACAATCGTCTCTATTATGAAGCGCTTTGTCCCTGACGAAAGCGCACCGATCATCAGACAGATTCTTGCAGATGATATCTCTGTTCAAGAAGGAGTTACTAGACTGTTTGCCCTCATTCCTACGGCACTGAAAGAAGATATCATTGACTATGCCGTCAATGAAATTCCGGTCCGTCAAGGATTTCAGGAGCTGCTGGATTTTGCTCGGGCTGAAGATATTCCGTTCTATATTGTCAGCGGGGGCATGCACTTCTTCATCGATCCGATACTCAGCCGCTTCCGCGGTGTGACAGAAGTATTTGCGAATGACGTCGATATGTCAGGCGATTATATGGCGGTCAACTGGAGTCATCCATGCGACGAGGCATGTGACAGTCAAGCATGCGGGACATGCAAGCCGTCGATACTGCGCGCGGTGAATCATGAGGCGAGTGACGTGATTGTCATCGGCGACAGTCTGACAGACCGGCTGGCGGCTCATGAAGCGGCGCTGTTATTTACGACAGACAAACTGACGGATTATGCTGAAGACCATGATTTAGCTTTCTATCCGTTTGAGACATTTGATGATATAACGATTCAATTAAAGGAGGTGATGAAGTGATTATCGGCAGTCAACCGTGGAACGAGCTTGCAGCCGTCAAACAACGGCTCGCTGACAGAGGCTGGTTCCCCGGAACAAGCGGCAATCTTGCAGTCCGCTACGATTCAGACAGTCTGCTCGTGACGACGAGCGGCATCAACAAATATGACACAACAGACGACAGCTTCGTCCATGTGACTAATAACGGCGAACCGATTGATACTTCTCTCAGACCATCGCTGGAAACATTGCTTCATCTGCAGATATTTGAGAAGACAAACGCCGGCTGTTCATTACATGTGCATACAGTCAACAACAATGTTATCTCCAGCGTTTATAAAGCGCACGGCAATATCCGCTTCAAAAACCAGGAGCTGATTAAAGCATTCGGATTGTGGGAGGAGACAGACGAACTTGTGATTCCGATCATCGATAATCCAGCCGACATTCCGACACTGGCCGCATTGTTTGAACCGCATATTCGTGGTGATAAAGGGGCCATGCTCATATGGAACCACGGCATCAACGTATGGGGGAAAGATGCCGCGGAAGCTTTCAAGCTGCTGGAAGCGGCAGAGTTTTTATTCGATTACCAACTGAAGTTAAATCAAGCCAACTACTATAACAGAGGAGTGTATTTAAATGACAACAATAAAATTACAGCAAAGTGGTAGAGAATTTTCAAATCCTGAGGAAGTTAAATCATTTTTGGAGAACAATGAAGTGATCTACGAACAGTGGGATACGACAAAGCTGCCGGAAGCATTAGTCGAGAACTATCAGCTGTCAGATGAAGACAAACAGACGATCCTTGATACATATAAAGAAGAAATTGCGGATATCAGCGAGCGCCGCGGCTATAAGGCAAGTGACGTCATCAGCTTATCATCAGCGACACCGAACATCGAGCAGCTGCTCGAGAACTTCAATCGTGAACACCATCATACGGATGATGAAGTCAGATTGATTGTCAGCGGAAACGGCGTCTTTGTCATCCAGGGCAAAGACGGTGAGTTCTTTGAAGTTCATTTAAATCCAGGAGATTTAATCTCAGTACCACCGAACATCCGTCATTACTTTACATTGGCAGACAACCGCAAAGTCGTTGCCGTCCGTATCTTTGTGGATGAAGCAGGCTGGGTGCCGGTATACGAAGAAACAGCATAATATGACAAAAGCACACTCTTTAAGGGTGTGCTTTTTTGGTAGTATAGAGGAAAGGAGGAGATGGCATGAAAGCATTTAAAGGTTCAGCCGGCATTTGTCTACAGGACAAGAAATTACTGATGGTCCTGCAGGGAACAGCCGACGAAGAAAAGCTGTGGTCTGTTCCGTCAGGCGGCTTAGCAGCAGGAGAAACATTTGAAGCATGCTGCATTCGTGAAATATATGAAGAAACCGGTTATCATGCAGCCATTCAAAGCTTTGTGAAGACTAAAGAGACGACTGTTAAAGACTTTGAAGTGACGATCAACTACTATTTAGTTGAAATAACAGGGGGCGATCGGACGTTTCATAATCCCGACCAGCTGATTCATGACATTGCCTGGATAGATTACGATAGACTAATGAATTTAAGCCTGTCATTTGAGGAAGATAGAGAACTGCTGTTATCTTATTTAAAGTGACAAGAGAAGTGGCCTTCAGGAGCTGTTTGAAGGCCAAAATTCCGAGAAATCACTGAAAATTAAAGAGAAGTGGCCTTCAAAACCAGTTTGAAGGCCAAAATTCCGATATAATACTGACTATCTCTTAATAGTCGTCGCTATTAACAGACAGATAATAGCGAGTGCGGCAGCGATATAAGTGCTGAATGACGGTGCGAAATATTCAACCAGTACACCGCCGATTAATGCGCCGAAACCGATGCCGGCATTTAATGCTGACATATTCCAAGCCATGATCTGACTCGTATCGCCTTCTACTTGATTGATGATACCCATCTGGATGGCGGGGTTTGTCCCCCATTCTGATAAATTCCACGTCAGAATAATAAGCAGCAGCAGCAAGTAGACAGGTAACGTCACATTAAGGAGTAACACGGATAGAATAAAGATAGCTATACTGAGCAGCAGCCACTTTCGGCTGCCAAGTTTATCAGTCATTGCCCCGCCAAGGCTTGTGCCGGTCATGCTGCCGATACCTGCGATAAATAAGGCGATGGATACTTCTGATAAATGATAGCCGCCGTTGATCATTATGGGACTGATATATGTGAAAACAGCTGAGTTAGCTGCTAGTATTAAAAAGGTGATGGAAATATATTTAGCTGCTTCTTGCGGATAAAGTAGTTTTGATTTCACCTTACCGGCAGTTGCTGGTGATACTGGTGCGATTCTGCTCGGCAGCTGGAACATCAATAGTACTGCAGCGATGAAGCTGACAGCGACAATCATCCAGAACGTTGCACGCCAGCCGAAGAGTTCACCGATTTTAGTGCCGATCGGTACGCCGAACACATTGGCACCGCTGAATCCGATATAGACGAGTCCGAGCATTTTGCCGCGGACTTCCGGCCGGCTTAAGACGACGGTGAGTGCGAGCAGCTTGACGACAATGAGCGCAGCGGCAGCCGAGGCGATGATGCGGCCGACTACAATGACTGCAAATGTCGGTCCGGCGGCATTAATGGCATTACCGATTATAAAGACACCCATTGTAATGAGCAGTACCCATTTCGGGTTATACTTCTCGGTCAGTTTGACAAGCAGCGGGCCTGATAACGCAAAAGTAAAGGCATAGATTGTCACCAGCTGTCCTGCGAGCGCTTCTGATATATGCAGGTCATCACTGACAAGCGTCAAAATGCCGGCTATCATCAGCTCCACCATACCGACGACGAAAATACTGAGTATAAATGTAAATAGTTTAGTATATGACATATGATTCCTCTCTGTTCAGTCGTATGATGATTATAACAAATACTGCCAGAAGTACAATAATACACGTATTATCAAGAATATTCACTAAACTTATCGCTTATAATAGACTTTCGATATTGCACGGTTTAAAATTTAAGTAACAACTAATTTTACGGGGTGGACATACTATGGATATCAATACGACGATCGACCAGGCATTTGAAGCGTTTCATGAAGGAGACGAGAAAGAAGCGGAACGTTTATTCGCGACTTTGAAAAACAATGTCAAGCCTGAAGACGAAGATTATACTCAATATTTAAGCGCACTCGGTTACTTCTATACATTGAAGCTCAACCTGGAAAAAGCGAAAGAAGTATATCAGCGGCTGCTGGAAGGGGCAGAGTCCGCTGAAGACAAGTATGCAGCTATTCACGAACTCGGCATTGTCTCCCGCATGGACAGTGAGTTTGAAGCAGCAAAAGATTATTTTGCACAAGAAGCAGCTATCATCAGCACTGACTTCGCTGACGATGACTTACTCAAATCAGTCAATCGCTATGAGCTCGGTTACGTTTATATGCAGGAAGGAAAATACACGGAAGCTGTACAAATTTTGAAAGAGGCGCTTCAACTTGCAGAAAAAGCAGGAGACGCACTTGGCATTGGTTCCATCCACCGGGCACTCGGTGAACTGAATGCAGCACAGGACAACCAGAATGAGGCAAAAGAGCACTTCAAGCTGGCGAAGAAGAACTTCAAAAATGCTGGAGAAGAGATGAGCGTGCAGGAAATCGAGATGCTCGAATCTATCATCTTTGAAGATTAATATATCGTTTGACGAAGGGATTGGTAGGGATGATTAAAGAACTAACAAATGTTGAACTACCCGATTATGTTGAAGACATTGCAGCACTTCATCTCGCAAACTTTGATGATAAGCGTTCTATGCGTCAATTATGTGAAGACATGAAGAAGTATAGTGAGACTCAAGGATTCAGATGTCTGGTCAGCACAAATAGCGGCATCGTGACCGGATTTCTGTTCGGCTATATGAGCGCTGCGGACCAGTTTTATCGCGGACTGATTGATCAGTTTATCACTGCTGATGAGCAGCAAGTGCTGAACAGCTCATTTGAAGTCGTTTCAATGGCTGTGAAGCAGGGCTACCGGCAGAATGGCATCGGCTCTGCTCTGCTGGCAGCACTGACTGCCGAACCGGGACGTTACTACTTAACAGCAGATGTTCATGATGTACGCGCCAATGCTTTTTATTATAAGAACGACTGGAAGCTCGTGAAAAGTAACCTGAAACTACATCCGAACATTGCGCCGAAAAATCTGTACTACAAACAGGCGGATGTCCATATCAATTAATGATTCCTGCTCTAAACCCGAATGGATTGAAACATATCCATCCGGGTTTTTTTGTCATTATAAAAACGTTATATTATTATGCAAACATTTAATTTTCAGTTTATTTTGTGTTGTAAACGGTTTCATTTGCATGTATAATCATTCATGGTAAGTGTATGAACAACACTTTAAATGGATAAAGAATATTTAGTTAAAATAATGCATATTAATACTTTTGATGTGTTATTATAAACATGTTAATGTATTTTTATTACTTAAAGTGAATAAATTTTGGAGGATTTTATGAACGAATATACAGAGAGTCAACGTAAGAAAGGTTTATGGAAGTTCATCATCGCATCTCTGATCGGGATATTTCTTTTTATGACGCCATTGAAGATCAATGGTGAAACAAGTCTGCCAGTTGCAGTGCTTGCGGATAAATTCAAAAATCTGATTGGTGGATTTATGCCGACGTTAATTTATATTGTTATTATTTTATCAATTTTACTGACGATTTATTTTTCACTGACACGCAATGCGAAAACGTCATTCTTTAAAAATCTGTTTGAAGTGAACTGGATCTGGCTGCTCATCCGCGTCATTGGTGGTATATTTGCGACCATCATCTACTTTAACTTGAATGTACCGTGGATCAATACAGAAGAGACAGGTGGACTGATTTATAACGGCTTACTGCCGACTTTAATCTCCGTCTTCTTTTTCGCCGGCATTTTCCTGCCGTTACTAATGGACTACGGACTGTTTGAATTTATCGGCCCGATGTTCTCACGCGTGATGAGACCACTATTTACATTGCCGGGTCGTTCAGCGGTTGAGAACTTGGCGTCATTCGTCGGTGATGGCACAGTCGGTGTGATGATGGCATCGAAACAATACGATGAAGGATTTTATACAAGACGTGAAGCGACAGTCATTGCAACCAGCTTCTCAGTCGTATCGATTACATTTGCTATCGTTATCGCAAAAAAAGTAGACTTAATGAATCATTTCTTCTATTTTTATTTCACGGTCATTGTATCATGTTTAGTTGCAGCAATGATTACACCGAGAATTTGGCCGCTTAAACAAATTGCCGATTCTTACTCTAACGGGTCCACAAAACGCTTAAGCGAAGTAACACCTGATACGCATAATGCGATTACATATGGTTTTGAAAACGCTGTTGAACGTGGAATTAAAGGCGCGGATGTTAAAGGCCTGCTGACACTCGGCTCACGTACCGTAATGGATATGTGGTTTGCGGTGCTGCCTGTTGTTATGTGTATCGGAACACTGGCAACGATGATTGCTGAATATACACCATTCTTCAGATGGGTCGGTGCACCATTTGTACCGATTCTTCAGCTGATGAATGTACCAGAAGCAGTAGCAGCTTCAGAAACTATTCTGATTGGTTTTGCCGACATGTTCCTGCCGGCGATTTTAATCGCTGATGTACACAGTGAACTGACGCGTTTCGTCGTAGCAGCACTGAGTATTTCACAGCTGATTTATTTATCAGAAGTAGGGGGCGTTATACTGGGATCTAAAATTCCGGTCAGCCTGCCTAAGTTATTCGCTATTTTCTTGATTAGAACGATTATCATCTTACCGATTATCGTCTTGATGGGGCATTTCATTTTATAGTCCGAGCAAAAATTAAGCGTAAGAAAACTCCCTGCAGAAGCTGTCTGCAGGGAGTTTGTTATGTTTAAAGCAATAATATAACAGAAAGTGGCCTTCAAACAGCATCTGAAGGCCAAAATTCTGAGAAATCGCCGAAATTGAGCGAGAAGTGGCCTTCAGACAGCATCTGAAGGCCAAAATTCTGAGAAATCGCCGAAATTGAGCGAGAAGTGGCCTTCAAACAGCATCTGAAGGCCAAAATTCTAAGAAATCGCTGAAATTGAGTGAGAAGTGGCCTTCAGACAGCATCTGAAGGCCAAAATTCTGAGAAATCGCCGAAATTGAGCGAGAAGTGGCCTTCAAACAGCATCTGAAGGCCAAAATTCCGAGAAATCGCCGAAATTGAGCGAGAAGTGGCCTTCAGACAGCATCTGAAGGCCACTTTTTATTATAATCAATCTAAAACTGAATTATTTCTCTAACTTTGTTTCAAGTTTTGAGATGACGAGTTCTGAGCCGAGCATTGGTGATTCGCCTTTTTCTCCGCCGCCTGATGGACGACTGTGCGCCTGCTTGAAAGCATCAGATGTTTTCCACGCTTCAAAGTCTTCGAGTGTTTCCCAGTAGGTGTTCACATGAAGCTCGTCATGTTCATTGTTTTGGACAGACCATGTTTCAATTTTGATGAATCCTTTTAACTCTTCGATAGCGCCGCCTTTAGTGAACATCGGTGCCATTTTCTCCGCAAAGCCGGATTTCATTTTGATACGGTTAGTGACGATAAACATATAAAGTTCCTCCTATTATTTCTGCTGTGGGTTTGTCGCCCAAATTTGATTGGTCTTCACGAAAACTCTGCGGTTCAGCTGCAGCTGGCTGACGATGACATCTGCGACATCTTCTGCATGGATCATTGTATCCCGCTCAAGTGATGGTTCGCCGATTAAGTCTGTCAGCACAGCAGATGGATTGATAGTGAATGTACGTATATTATGTTTGCGCATTTCTTTCATCACACCTTCTGTCAGCCCCGTCAGTGCGAACTTAGTCGCTGAATAAGCGGCTGTCTGCTCAGAGGCATTGACGGCAGACATAGAAGCGATGTTGACGATATCACCGGTCTTTCGTTCAATCATCTGCGGCAGTACTTGCTGCATCATGTGATAAGGCCCCATGACATTCGTCTCAAAAAGATCGCGGAACATCTCTTCAGTCGTATCGAGAAATAATGCATTGTCCATCACGCCGGCATTGTTGATTAAAATATCAATATGGCCGAACGTTTCAATCGTATGATTGACAGCCGCTTTAATATCATCTTTGTTCTTCATATCCGCGACGATAGCTGCCGCATCCACATCATACTGGTCAGCGGCAGCTAATGTCTCCTGCAGTGACTCATAGTTACGTCCCGTAATCGCGATGTTGACACCAATACTTGCAAGTTTCAGTGCGACTGCACGGCCGATGCCGCGCGAGCCGCCGGTGATCAATGCTGATTTACCTGATAAGTTTTCCATGTTCAACCTCCTTCTGCTAGTCTCATCGTATCAAAAGTAGGCGGCAAAACACTAATCATATGAATGAACGACGCAAAAAAAGCCATCCATAATGGATGGCCGTCAATTATTTGCTTAATTCATTAAGAATCTTTTTGTCGTTATGCGTATAAATGATGTAGTGTTTATCTTTAGTATCTAAAAGAATGCGATTGGTTTTGCCGAAAGTAGAACCGATTCTCACAACGTTAGCTTCGTCTTCGTTCGTGCTCGCGTAAATGTTAGTGTCTTCTTTAACACTTACGATATCCTCGTTAGGAATTACGATATCTGCTACACGCCATTTGATGCTTACTTCTTTATCATTCTTAGTTACTCTCATTGCCATTGCTAAACACATCCTTATCATTTTTATAGCTTTAATATACTGTATTTTGCATTCGCTTACAATTTAAGTGACACGCTTAAACGAAATTAAACGTTTTTAACTTTTTTTGAACGTAATTGAAGCACAAAATGATGTCCTCTATTACGCCGATAGTCTTCGCTGCGTGCGGTACTGCTGATATTTAGCGCAGCTGTAAATGATAAGACCTAACCAGATGCAGGCGAAAGTGATCAGGTGCGTCATACTGAATGCTTCATTATAGAGGAAGACGCCTTGAATGAACATTAACGTCGGAGCGATATACTGAAGGAAGCCGATCAGTGACAGCGGAATTCGTCTGGCGCCTGCTGTGAACAAGATCAGCGGAATAGCTGTCAATATGCCTGAAAACAGCAGAATGCCACTGTCTTTGTTATAGCCGAAGCTGCTCATGCCGACAGCTTTCAAGTACCATATCCCTGCAAGCGCAAACGGCAGTGTGGCCAGACATTCAAGAAGAATCGTGAACATCGCATCCATCTTGACGTTCTTTTTAATCAGCCCGTACAGGGCGAATGATACAGCCAGCAGCAGCGAGATATAAGGAATCTCACCAATGGACAATGCCATATAGAGAACGCCGAGCGCTGCCAGTATGATGGCAGTCCATTCTACTCTTGAAAAGCGCTCCTTCATAAAAATCATGCCGAGCAGTATGCTCATCAGGGGGTTGATATAATAACCGAGGCTTGCCTGCAGCACATGATGATTGGCGACCGCCCAGATGAAGAGTCCCCAGTTAAAAGCGATGACGACACCTGCGACAAATAGACTGATGGCAGCTTTCTTGTTCGTCAGCAGCTGAAGCGTCTGAACTTTGAGCGCTGTCGTCTTTCCGAGTGCCACAATTAAAATAACCATAAAGACAAATGACCAGATAATCCGGTGGGCAAGAATTTCATAGGCACCGATACCGCCGATAAGACGCCAGTAAAAGGGAAGTATACCCCATAACAGATAGCTGGTTGCCGCAAAAATGATACCTTTTTGTTGTTCTGACATGATTTCACTCCTTTAGTAATGCTATTATCATAACAGATATAGTGAGGTGTACTAAAAATAAATTCACATTTTCCGGATAATCAGTATAATAGATAAATACAGTATGTTAGGAGAGACTTGATGAAACAACTAATGCTGCTGCTGTTAAGTTTATCAGTCTTACTTAGTGCCTGTAACAGCACGCCAAAGACTGAAGACAAAAAAACTGTGAACGCGGACGGAACGACAGAAACACCTAAAGTAGAAGTGAAGGTCAAGCAATCAGATGATGCCCGGAAGAAGATTGAAGCGGCTAAAGAACGTGGACGCAAAAAATCAAGCACGGCTGAAGGGCTGGATACTGATAAATATAATCAAGCAAAATCATGTTTGACAGAGGCAAGTATGGCTGATACTAAAACATGTACTGACATCGAAAATTCAGTGGAATATTCAAGAGCGTGGAATAACTTGACGGCAGAAGGCTACATTTGTCAGCACAAGCAGTGTGAAGCAGTAGAGCAGCCTGAGCCTGCAACTGAAACGCCGACGACTGAGTCTCCATCGAGCGAGGCGGCGACAGAGCAGCCGGTTTCCACAGAGATAATAAAGCCGGGCGGATTGTCGACAGAAGCACCTCAACCCGACGTGGCCCCTTAATTAAAACCAATAATAAATCTACTCCTCAATCAGCGAAGAAGTAGATTTTTTTATTGTCAGGAAAGGAATCGATTATGACAGGTAAAACTCATGCGGCTTTCGGCATTCTGCTCGGGACCGCCTATGCGATTAATACATCACATGATATCGGCACAAGTGCCGTAATGATCGGAACGACCGGTGTTTTCAGCCTGGTCCCTGATATTTGCCATTCAGGCAGCAAGATCGGCAGGGAGTTCAAACTGCTGAGCAGACTGATTAATTTTTTCTTCGGGCATCGGACGCTCACGCATTCTTTGTTGTTTATGGCTATTATTGCGGTGCTGATGACGCTCAGCAACATTGAGCTGACTTATATCATATGTGCGATGCTCGGAATAGCGAGCCATATTCTGCTTGATATGATGACACCGAGAGGAGTGGCCTTATTGTTTCCGCTCGATTACAAAGTGACGCTGCCGCTGACTTTCAAGACCGGCGGTGCCATGGATTTATCACTGGCGACGACGTTTTCACTGCTGACCGCTTATCTGCTCTATACAGAAATATTCCACCGGACACTCGAGTGGATACATTTATAATGCACTAACGACTTAAACAAATTATAATGGAAGAGAAATTATGTATTTCAAAGGAGAAACTATGGCTAATATTCAGGATTTACCAAAATATCATCATCATCTCATCACTGAAATGATAACCATGATGTCTGAAAGTGAAAAAAATAATCTTGAACAGGAACTCAGTGCGCTTGATTTAGAAGAAATCAAAGCGCTGTACGAAGAAGTATATGTGAATCGTCATGTGGCAGCACCAGCAGGCGAAGTGACAGATGTAGCAGCTGAAGTGAAGCGCGATATGTCGGATGCCCGCATTCAGGAACTTGAACAGCTTGGACTTGAGGCGATTCAGGCAGGCAGGTTTGCCGCTTTGTTAATGGCCGGTGGACAAGGGACACGGCTTGCTCATAAAGGGCCGAAAGGAACCTTCTCATTCGACGGCATCAGCCTCTTCCAGATGCAGGCCGATCAGCTGCTCCGCCTGAATGAACAGCTGAACGTCACTGTGCCCTGGTATGTTATGACAAGTGACATTAATCATCACGAAACAATTGAGTTCTTCAGCCGTCATGATTATTTCGGCTACCCGGATTCAGCAGTTACTTTCTTCAAGCAGCCGAATATTGTCGCATTATCTCCGGCAGGGGAACTGCTGCTGAACGCAGGCAGCACATTGCTGACAGCACCGAACGGCAACGGTGGTGTCTTTGAGGCGATGGCTGCTACCGGCATATATAATAGAATGAACAAACAAGGTGTCACTCACGTATATTTAAATAACATTGATAATGTGCTGGTCAAAGTGCTGGACCCTGTATTATGTGGTCTTGCTGTCGAATCAAATGCAGACGTGACAACAAAGACCATCGCACCGCTTGAAGCAGAAAGTGTCGGCCGCGTCATTATGGTCGATGATAAGAAGCGTGTGATGGAATACACAGAACTGCCGGAAGGTATGGAGAATACGTTCAAGAACGCCAACATCGGCATCCATATTTTTAGACTGGACTTTCTGCAGGAAGCGTCACAGAAAGAGCTGCCCTACCACTTAGCAATCAAGAATTTGGCGCAGCTTGATGAAGACTTCGAAGTTGTGAAGAAAGAGACGTTGAAATTTGAGAAGTTCTACTTCGATATTTTTCAGTATGCACAGTCGTTTTGCACATTACAAGTTGAACGACATTCAGAGTTCAGTCCGCTGAAAAATAAAGAAGGCAGAGACAGCATAGAGACGGCACGTCAGGCATTACTAGACAACGGGATATTGTAGGTGATTGGATGTATCCGTATATCGGGATGAGCGTCATCGCACTGCTCAACTTTTATTTTGCTTATTACTATATTATAGGAGCCGGGCGCGGTGAACTGACTTTTATGGGCTATGTGTCTTTATTGGTAGGGCTTGTCTTTTTGCTGCTGCTCTACCGTTATCATCAGTCAGTCAAACGTCAGAATATGAAAGACTTCAATTCACATATTAAGTCAGATGATGACCGGCTCATCAAATAATTTACAAATAATTTAGCGTCACTTAATAATAACACTATGATTTATTGCTACACTAAATGAAAAAATATGATGCAGAGGGCTGTATATGAAAAAGAGTTGGTTCTGGCCGGTAATATTAACACTTGTAATACTTGGACTTATCATCATAAGCGGGATTTTTATGACGTTCCGGGCAATGAATGCGAATAACACGCTCGATATTGATGAACGGATGAAGAATCATGTCATCAATACTAAGGCAGAAGCTCGACAGAAGCTCGGCTTCTATTATTTGCGGGCTTCGCAGAAGGAACCTGTACTGATGCACGTGCAGACAGGAGATAAAGTCCAAAAAGGGGATCCGCTCTTCACCTATATTGATGAACGATTGAACAACGATGAGACAGAAGTTGAACTGCAGCTGGATAATAGACGGGTCGCTAAAGAGCAGGTGAGAGGTCAGATTGCAGCTTATGAGGACAAGAAACTGACAGCTGCTGCGAGGGACACCGCAACAATTAATGCACAGTTGAACTGGCTGGACTCCGAACTGACGAAAGCTGAGAATAACATCGATATTCTTAAGGAGAGACAGAAGAGAATCGTTAAGCAGATTGATGACTTGACGGTAAAAGCAGGAGCAGACGGCACAGTGCTTTCCGTCAACGAGGAACAACTGCAGTCATTCACAAGCAGCAGCCAGTACAAGCCGGTCGTCACGTTAAGTATGGATGCACTTTATATAGATGGAACTGCCAACCGTTATGACATGCAGTTTCTTGAGCCTAATATGAAGCTGAAGGTGACAAGCTCTGCAGTAAAAGGTGAGACATTTAAAGGACAGCTGGAGACGATCAGCAAAACGCCAGTGGAACATCTGGCTGAAGGGAATTTACCGGTGGCAGCATCACAGCCTGAAACTGAGCAGCCGACGACTGAGCAGCCTGAAACGAAAAAACCCGAAGCTTCAGAATTCCAGTACAGCGGGTTTCTTAACAAGGCCGACCATCTTGTCGATGGTGATCCGCTTCATGTGAAGGTTTATCCGTCATATAAAAATCATATATGGCTGCCGGAACGCTTTGTCATGAAAGACGTCGTGACGAAGGAGAAAGATAAGAAACTAAAGAAACCTGTAACGAAATATTATGTCCAGAAAGTGTATGGCAAAGAGACGAACAATGAACTCGTTGTCATTAAGGCGCATCTCGGTGGCCAGTATTTAGTGACGAAAGGCTTATCGTCCATCGATAAAATTAAAGCATTTCAAGACTAATAAAGTAGAGGCAGCCGTTTAAGTGCTGGCTCTCCTTTAAATTTTATAGATTTAGATGATAATAATTATTCTATAATGGGTATTAAACAATAAGTTATTCATTAACAGCTTATTTTATAGGGGGATACATTATGGAATGGCAAGGTAGGCAAGGAAGCTCCAATGTAGAAAATGTCGGCGGCGGTGGCGGCCGCGGATTGGCAACAGGTGGCGGTGTCGGCTGTCTCGGGATTATAATTGCCATTATTTATATGCTGATGGGCAACAATCCCTCTGATATTCTCGGCGGCGGTTCTTCTAGTCAACAGCAGCCTCAGCAGACACAGCAGCAGACGGGTGAATCCGGTCAGAGCGACCGGCAGCAGTTTGCAAGTGTTGTTCTGAAAGATACAGAGACAGTATGGCATAATTTATTTCAGCAGGAAGGTCTGACATATAAAGAGCCGACGATGGTTTTATTTTCTCAAGGTATTCAAACAGGATGTGGTAATGCAAGCTCTGATATGGGTCCATTCTACTGTCCGGCGGATGAGAAGCTTTATATTGACTTATCATTTATGGATGAACTGGATCAGAGATTCCAGGCGCCTGGTGACTTTGCGATGGCTTATGTTATCGCGCACGAAGTAGGTCACCATGTGCAGAATCAGCTGGGAGTCGCTGACAAAGTCAATCGTCTGAGACAGCAGTTAAGTGAAACAGAATTTAATAAATATTCTGTAGCAATGGAACTGCAGGCCGATTATTATGCGGGTGTGTATGCCCATTACGAGAAAGAGATGGGTGTCACTGAAGCAGGCGACATTGAAGAAGCGATCAAAGCAGCACAGGCTGTCGGCGATGATACACTGCAGAAGCAGGCAACAGGCCGCGTCAATACAGATACATTCACTCATGGATCAAGTGAGCAGCGGATGAAATGGTTCAATCAAGGTTTTGAGTCAGGTGATATACGTGGCGGCAACACTTTTGAAGCATTAGGTTTACCGTTATAGTCAGTTCAATCATTAAGAGATATACTAGCGATAGTATATCTTTTTTTGTTAGGGGGCACATATGAAGATTTATTATAATGGTACGATTTACACGATGGACAAAGAAGGCAGAACAGTTGCTGCTGTCGGTGTGGAAGGTAACCGGATTGTCGCATTGTTTGAGGAGACACCGGAGATTGATGGCGCTGAATACATTGATTTAAAGAGCCGGGTAATGTTTCCTGGATTTATTGATACGCATATTCATCTCGTCGGTACAGGTATGGCGCTCGGTGGTATTGATTTCAGAGATGACCGCTCGATTGATGACGTCATGAAGAAGATAGCAGCTGCCGCGGAAGCATTACCTGAGGGCAGCTGGCTTGTGTGCGAAGGCTACGATGACAATCAGCTGAATCATAAGCTGACACGCAGGGAACTGGATGCAGTAACGTCACATAAAGTGATTGTAAAGCGCATCTGCCGTCACGCAGCTATCGTCAACAGTGCGGCCTTTAATGCTTTAGCGATCAGTGAAGACGTTGCAGATATGGAAGGCGGGCATTTTGAGCGGCAGGATGGAATGCTGAATGGCTGGGTGCACGACAATGCGATGGAACTGTTCGTCAATGCAAGCGTGCATGAGACGGAGGAATCATTGTCCCGTCACATGGAACGGGCAGCAGACGCTATGCATGCAGTCGGGCTGACCGCCATCCATACAGAAGACCTCGGTTATTATAATAATTTTCATAATGTTTTCCGCGCTTATCAACATACATTCGGCAAGGGTAAGAAGCAGCTGCGGCTGAACCTGCTGCGCCATACATCTATATTTGAGGAACTGATGGCATCCGACTATACGTATGATACTTGGATAAAAGCTGATTCAATGAAGTTTTATGCAGACGGGGCGCTCGGCGGCAGAACAGCATTGTTCCGTGAACCGTACAGCGATGCGCCGGAAACTTCAGGACTTGCGATCTATACGCAGCAGGAACTGGAAGCAGAAGTGCAGAAAGCACGCCGCTACGGTGCAACAGTCGCAGTCCATATGATCGGCGACCGTGCCTGTGAAATGGTGCTTGATGCTGTTGAGAAGTATCCGCCGCGGTCAGGACGCGACCGGCTCATTCATGTGAGTTTTCTTGCTGAAGACCTGATAGACAGAATGGCGGAGCTGCCGATTATTTGTGACGTGCAGCCGTCGTTTCTGACATCAGACTTTCCATGGGCGATCGAGCGGGTTGGTGAAGAGCGGCTGACTTACGCTTATGCCTGGCAGACACTGCTTAATAAAGGCATAATTATCGGCGGCGGCTCAGATGCACCGATTGAGAGCTTCAATCCACTGGTCGGAATAGATGCAGCGGTGAACCGCCGGCCGTTTGACGCTGCAGTGCAGTATACGATGGACGAAGCACTTTCGGTCTTCAATGCTGTCAGGTTGTATACGGAGCTTGCAGCGACTGTAGCAGAACGTCCGGATAACGGGCTCATTAAAGCAGGCTACCTTGCAGACTTCACCATACTCGAGGCGGATCCTTTCACCATCAACCCGTTTAATATTCATCAAATTAAAGTCGCTATGACTGTCGTTGACGGAGATATTGTGTATAGTACTATTTATTAAGAAACGTCAGACTATGTTAATATATAGGCGTCAACAGATTCAGGAAGAAGGGATAGAGTGAAGGGCTTCAAAGTCAATGGCAGGACGCTGCTATCACTGCTGATGATCACAGCTATCGTATTATTGTCCGGCATCACCTTTGTAGTAATGGTTGCTTTCGGTTTATTTGGTTTAAGCCGTATTTTGATTTACTGGAAGCTGGCTGAGTTTACTTACAATCAGAGCTTTGTAGATAATTTATTCTATTATGGCTCTTATATGCTGACCGGCTATTTTCTTCTTGTATTCATCGAATTTATTTTTGATGAGCTGAAAAAGAATTATCCTGAGCACTCGTTGCTGCAAGGGTTTAAGTTTCATTCATTAGTTGTGTTTATCAGTACGACGATTTTTTATTTGTTTGTGCATTTGAATTACGAATATATTAAGATCAATTATTTTGTCATTCTAGTGATCATCGGCATACTTTATGCACTGACAGAACTGTTTTATCCGGACAGTGAGAATTTAAATCAGAAGAATGATGACTGACAATATGAAAAAGGTGACGGCTATTATACGCCGTCACCTTTTTCTCGTGAATTGTTGTTATTCTTCTTTCTGGCAGTAGACAGAGACGCTGCCCGGATTCACTTTGAACAGGCCATTTCCTTCTTCGTCAATGATGACTTCCTCGTCACGTGTGTTCGTGTAGTCAATCCACACTTGTCCTTGACGCTCTTTACCGACGAACATTGTTTTTTCCGCATCTTCTGTGCCGCTGTTGATGATGACTGCACAGCCGGAATGATCAACTTCCTTCGCCCCGCGTCTTACCCAGCCGATAACATTTTCGTGGTCAAAGTAATCATCCTGCTGACCGAACGCTTTCTTTTTACGGACATAGAGGAGTGGATCGATAGCCATCTGTTTGCCCTCAACCGGCGCGTCACCTGCGATGCCGTAGTAGTCACCGTAGAAGACGACCGGGAAGCCGTCATAACGCAGTAAAGTTAACGCATAGGCACTCTGCTTAAACCAGTCTTTGACGAACGACTCAAGTGCCTCTCCCGGCTGAGAATCGTGATTGTCGACAAATGTCACTGCATTTAATGGATTTTCCTTAACGAGCGTGTTGTCAAAGATCGTTCTTAAGTCATAGGCTGCACCTGCTTCTGATGCTTCTTTTAAGTTATAGTGGAGCGCGACATCGAATAAATCAAGAGAATAGTCAGCGTCGACAAGGAAGCTTTCATTCGTCTGAACATCAGCGCGCCAGAACTCACCGACAAAGTAGAAGTTGTTATCCGTATGTTCGTTCATCGCCTGCACGAAGTCACGGACGAAGTAACTTTCGATATGTTTGATCGCATCAAGACGCATGCCGTCAATACCAAGCTCATCTATCAGCCATTTGCCCCATTCAATCATTTCGTTTCTGACATCTGGATGCTTGTAGTCGATATTGCTGAACATTAAGTAATCGAAGTTACCTTTTTCGTCATCGACATTTTCATTCCAGCCTTTATTTTCTCCGAGAATACGGTAGACACCTGTATTACCGGTCGCATGATCGTAATCTGTGCCGTTAAAGTGCGTATAGTTCCAGATGAAGTCGCTGTATTTACCGTTACGGCCGGGGAAAGTGAATTTCGTGTAACCTTCTATATCAAATGGTTCTGAAATCACTTCGGTTCTGTTCTCCGGGTCTACTTCAACTACTTGGAACACTTCAGTCTCATCAGCACCAGCTTTGTGGTTCATAACCACATCAACATATACTTTAATGTCATTGTCGTGGCATGCCTGAATCGCTGCTTTTAATTCCTCTTTCGTGCCATATTTTGTGCGGACGCTGCCTTTTTGGTCGAACTCTCCTATATCAAAATGGTCATAGACACTGTAACCCGGGTTTTGATTGTTGTCAGCCTTAGTGACCGGCGGAATCCATACGGCGTCTATTCCGCGTTCTTTCAGTGTTGCTGCATCTTCTTTCAGTCGATTCCAGTGGTTGCCGTCGCCGTTTGTGTACCATTCAAAATACTGCATGATTGTGTGGTTGAGTATCATCGTCTTCCTCCTGATTGTCTGAGTATGGTTGTTAATAACCTTAATTATACTCTTTCAATCCTAAAGTAGTTAAAAATTTGTCATATAATACATTTATACAAAGGACGTGTTTTTTGTTATCCTTATAGTAATGAATAATTAAAGGGGCGTATGAATGTGTTAACTATAGAAGCGGCAACAAATCTGCTTGGTGAAATTCTAGATCCAATCATCAATATTCCATTGAAAGAAACAGGCGGCATTAAAGAAGTCACTATTAAAGAAGAGAAAGAGCATGTCAGTGTGAAGATTGCTATGGCAAAGCTTGGCGGACAGCCGCAGCTTGACCTGCAGACTAAGATCGTCGAAACATTGAAAGCTAATGGTGCGCGTACAGTCGGTCTGAGATTTGAACAGCTGGAAGATGCAGCACTTGAACAGTTCCGTGCTGAAACAGGTTCAGAGATTGAACGTCAACTGAAGAATACAGAATTTATCTCAATCGCCTCTGGTAAAGGTGGCGTCGGTAAATCGACGGTCTCTGTCAATCTGGCTGTCGCACTTGCAAGACTCGGCAAAAAAGTCGGGCTTGTCGATGCGGATATTTACGGTTTCAGTGTACCGGATATGATGGGTATTACGTCACGTCCAGGAATCAACGGGCAGATGATTGTGCCTGTTGAACGTTTCGGTGTCAAAGTTATTTCGATGGCATTCTTCGTCGAGGAAAACACACCGGTCATCTGGCGCGGGCCGATGCTTGGCAAGATGATCAACAACTTTTTCCGGGAAGTAGAGTGGGGCGAGCTTGATTACATTCTCCTTGATCTGCCGCCGGGTACAGGTGACGTGGCACTTGATGTGCATGAGATGCTGCCGAAAAGCAAAGAGATTGTCGTAACAACACCGCATCCGACTGCAGCATTCGTTGCTGCGCGTGCCGGTGCTATGGCGCTCCATACTAATCATGACATTCTCGGCGTTGTAGAGAACATGTCTTACTTTGAAAGCCGTGAAACCGGGAATAGAGAATATGTCTTTGGTACAGGTGGCGGTGAGAAACTAGCTGACGAGCTGAATACAGAATTGATCGGTCAGCTGCCGCTTGCACAGCCTGACTGGAATGAATATGACTTTGCCCCATCTGTTTATGCAGCGGATCATCCGCTCGGCATTATTTACAGAAATATGGCGGCGAAGGTTATAGAGAAAACAGAGAAGTAAGAGAGGCAGAGCTGTGACAATAAGAAATTTAGGTAAGTTTTATGGGATGACGTTGCTGCTTGGACTGATAGCAACGCTGCTTGTCAGCCTCATATTTGGATATGACCGTCTGACTGTCTATTTATTTAAAGGACAGTTCGGCGACTTTATAGCAGCATTCATCTGGTTTATCGGCTATGGCCTGCTAATTGCATCAATCAGTCAGCTTGCATATTTCAGTTATTTATTTATTCATCAGCTGGGAGCAGGTATATTCCGCTCAGCGTGGAATCCCATTCAGGCGGTCATCACCATTTTTGCACTGTTTGATCTGATCTATTTCCGTTATTTGAGATTCGGCAGACATGCCGGCGATATTCAGCACTTTATCTGGATTCCAATATTAATACTGATAGCGGCTGTCATTGTCAGTTACTATAAAGTGAAGCTGACGAAAACGAATGTTGTGATTCCGGCGATGTTCTTTATGATTGTAATGACAACAGTAGAACTCATCCCTTTTTTAAGAGTAGAGGATACAACGTGGTTATACTGCACTATTTTCCCGCTGTTATTATGTAATGCCTATCAGCTGCTTGTGCTGCCGAAATATAATAAGGCATCCAGACAAGAGCGTTATGCACGTAAAGTAGCGAAAGGCGAAATTAAACCGGAAGAAAAGGTGCAAGTGAAGAATACAAAAGTCTCAGCCAGAAAGAACAAGAAAAAGTAGAATAAAGCTATCAAGGCGTCTCTGACAATGCTCAGGGATGCTTTTTTTACGGTTAAAAGACACTATTTCGATAAAGGTACACACGGTTTACTAACGAATTAAAAAAAACTGCAAAAAAGTTGTCGTAAAGTGTTGACTTTAATATAGAGCCTTGTTAAGATATAAAAGTCGCTGAAAACGACAGCAATAACGCAGTAAACAACAGCAAACAAGTTGCTACAAAGTGTAAAATTGATACTTGCGAAAGTGGTTGAAACACTTTATAGTATATAAGGTAGTCTTAATTCTTGCAGAGAGCTAAAACATCTGCTAAAATGAATTTTGAACCCCAAAATGAACATTGAAAACTGAATGACAATATGTCAACGTTAATTCCAATAATTTGAGTACTTTAGTACTTTCAGAGTGACTGGCTTAAGCAGTCAACGAGCTTTTATCAGACAAACTATTATGGAGAGTTT
>NZ_SCWC02000009.1 GCF_004359525.2 Macrococcus equipercicus
CAGTTTATTCACTTCATAATAGTAGGTGCTTCTGGGAATCTGCAGGACTTTACACATTGCTGATACTGAATATTTCTCGGCATTCTCACGAATGACGGCTATCTTCGTCCCATGATCAGCGCTGCAAAACTAAAATGTCATTCTCCATCTTCAGCTGCTGATTCTCTTTACGTAATCTTTTCATTTCCTTCTCTTCATCACTCATATTGTCATTGTTCAGAAATGATCCTGTGGACTGATGTTGTTTGATCCATTTTCCTAATGCCGAAGGCGTCAGGTCATATTCACGTACAATTTCATTTCTAGGTTTACCGTTCTCATAAAGTTTGACCATCTGTAGTTTAAACTCAGGACTGAAACTTCTTCTTTCTCGTGACATAAATAAATCGCCTACTTTCTTAGATTAACAATATCTATTCACATAGAAATTGTCCAACTAAGTGTAGACGATTCAGTAGTTTTAGGTATAAGTGAGATATAAACACATGGGATGTTTTAAGACGGGTACTTTTACTATCTCTATCGTTTACTATACTAATATCAGCTTTTCGTTTATAATGAGTTATTAAATATGAAATGAGTGATAACGATGGCAAATCTATTCAATCAGTATACTGACTTGAAAAAGAATCAGACACCGTGGCCGACGAAAGATGCTGCGTCTAAAAGTAATAATGAAAGTAAGTTTGATATAGCTAGAAAGAATATGAAGAAAGCTGCTGCAAAAGCTGCTGGTACAGAAGATCAATCAAATGAAAGCATTAATCGTTAATTCATGGTCCTGCTAAAGTCACTGAGTATTATATTCAGTGACTTTTTATTATGAGATGATAAAGACTATATTATTTATTAAAAAGTAATTTATAACTTCATTTACAATAAAAGTATTTTAATCTATAATTAAACTATTATAGAGAGAAATGAGGAACTGTTTTGCAGAAAATACCGATGAATCCACTGGAAGCTTATATCAGTTACTGGAAGAATACTTTTAACATGTCGGGCCGTGCCAGGCGCAAGGAATACTGGTGGTCTGTGCTGTTCAACTCACTTATTACTGTGTTGATCAGCTGTCTGCTGGAGGCGCTGCATGTTAAGGGGACAGCGAACTACGCGGTTACGATGATACTTGCTGTTATTTTCCTGGTTCCGGATTTTTCAGTCACTGTCAGAAGATTTCATGACAACGGACTGAGCGGGAAATGGGCCGTTCCGATGTTCGCGCTGACATTGATTGTTATGTTGTTTCCTAATTTTGGCGAAAGTGAATTGAATAAAGGCGTTACTAACGACTATATTAATAACACGATTGTAGTCAGCAGCATTCTGCTGTTTATTACATTACTCGGCTACTTTATCTTCATGATCTTTACGATGATGAAAGAAGGAGAGCAAGGTACAAATCAGTACGGAGATGATCCGAAGCACAGCCGGTAAAATTGAATGAAATAGATTGATCTGTGGACGCATCTTAATGGTGACGTCCACTTTTTTCTTAAAGTTATCTTAAATATCCTGTGCTTTTGCCGCTGTGATTGGTATGGGTGATAATATTGTTGTGAAGGAGTGGTTATAATGAAGTTGAATCATAGTATGCAGTTATCTACGAATCACGAGAAGGATCCGCGCTGGTGGACGACGATACTCTGGACCATTGCGGCGTTTCTGATCGGTCCGCTTATTGCGACGCTTATCGCGATTCCGGTTATTTTAATGGTTGATCAGTCCATCACTCTGGATGAGCTGATGAACAGTAATAAGGCGAACACGTATTTGTCGCTGCTCGGCTTCCCGGCAACGTTACTGCTCATCTTTATCATCAACAAGTTCTTCTACCGTCATCCGGTTGGTGCGCTCGGATTTTTCGGCAGACAGCTGCCGGGCAAGTATGTCATTGGTGCACTGCTTGGCGCTGGTGCTATTCTGCTTGAATATGACATCAATCTGCTGGCGGGTGCTTTGTCGACGACGGTGCCTGCACAGATTGAATGGCTGACAGTGATCGGGCTTACGCTCGGCTTCATGGTGCAGGGGCTGACAGAAGAGGTCATCTGCCGGGGGTTTATTATGAATAAGATCAGCCGGCAGCTCGGTGTCATGGCAGGGATACTGATCAACTCCCTGTTGTTTGCGGCGCTGCACTTGATGAATTCGAATATGAGCATACTGACGTTTATCAACCTGCTGCTTGCCGGCATCGTCTTCTCGCTGCTCTTCTACTGGACGGATAATATCTGGCTGACGGGTGCTGCCCACAGTTTCTGGAATATTATGCTCGGTGTCGTGCTCGGTATTGAAGTCAGCGGCGAAGGGCTGCCGGCGTCGGTCGTCACAACGGTGCTGCATAAAGATATGACACTGCTGAACGGCGGTTTCTTCGGTCTTGAAGGCGGCATAGTGGATACTGCGCTGAGCATTGTACTGATTATCGTGTTATGGCGGCTGGCAAAGAGGAAATATCAGCCGGCCTGAACAAAACAATTGATATCCGCCTCTTTTCGGTTATAATTTTAGTTGATATAAAAATTATACTAGAAAGAGTGGTCATTCATGAAGATAGAACTTGGGATTACATCATTCGGTGACAACAATAGAATTCATACACCTGAAGGAATACAGGACAAAATTCCTGCGGATGAGCGAATCCGCAATATCGTGGAGGAAATCAAGCTGGCCGATTCGCTCGGCCTTGATATATATGGACTCGGCGAGCATCATCGTGCGGATTATGCGGTGTCTGATCCGGTGACCATACTTGCTGCAGCGGCCGCGCAGACGAGCCGCATCAGATTATCTTCGGCTGTGACAGTATTGTCCTCTGATGACCCTGTGCGTGTGTACCAGCGATTTGCGACACTTGATGCGTTATCAAACGGCCGCGCTGAAATTATGGCAGGCCGCGGGTCATTCATCGAGTCGTTTCCGCTGTTCGGCTATGACTTAAGGGACTACGAAATGTTATATGAAGAGAAGCTGGACTTATTGATGGCGGTCAACAACAATGAGCGGGTCACCTGGTCCGGTTCAACGCGCCAGCCGATCGAAAATAAAGGTGTCTACCCGCGTGCGGTGCAGGACGAGCTTCCGATATATCTCGCGACGGGCGGCACGCCTGAATCATCTTATAGAGCAGGCGCGCTCGGTCTGCCGATCACTTATGCCATTATCGGCGGCAATCCGCTGCGTTTCCGGCAGAACATTGCTGTCTATCACGCAGCCGCTGACAGTCATGGGGTTGATAAGAGCAGGCTGAAGATAGCGACGCACTCATGGGGCTACATCGCAGAGACAGATGAACAGGCATTCCAAGAATACTATCCGCCGACTGCTGCAAGTCACAATGTCCTGGCGAAAGAACGCGGCTGGCCGCCGTATTCTGAACAGGCGTATATGCATGAAATTGAGCACGGTGCTCTGTATGTCGGCAGTCCTGAACGCGTCGCGCAGAAGATCATTGACACTGCGGAAGGGCTTGGACTTGACCGCTTCATGATTCATCTGCCGATGGGCTCTATGACGCATGACAGGACAATGAACGCAATCAGGCTGTACGGTGAACGCGTGAAGCCGATTGTCGATGCATATTTTGCGCAGAAATAAGAACCATATGCACCTGGCATGCCGGGTGTATTTTTTATAGTCTCCTTCATGTTAAAATGAAGGAGAAGGAAGGAGGCAGAAGATGAGGGTTATTCTGCTGATTATCGGAAGTATCAGTGCCATTCTTGGATTCATCGGCGTCATCATGCCGCTTCTGCCGACGACCCCTTTTCTCCTGCTTGCTGGTTTGTGCTTTGCGAGGAGCTCTGAGCGATTTCACAGCTGGCTGATACGGACGAAGCCGTACCAGGCTTACGTCGAGGATTTCAGGAAGTACCGCGGCTATACGATGACACGGAAAATAGAGCTGTTAATCAGCGTCTATATTGTCGTCGGCTTCTCAATCTATATGATTGATCATTTTTACATCCGCCTTGGTCTGTGCCTGATGCTGTGCCTTCAGACAATTGTGCTCATCTTTTTCGTTAAAACGCTGCCTGAAGGTGACGGGTAAGATTGAACATGCGGAAAATGGGTATAACAGAGCATAACCAAAATTTTCAGGAGGTTTGACAATGGCTTATAATTACGAAGACCAGGGAAAGAAACCGTTTGCCGAAAATATTGAAGGTATGACGCTTGACAACGAAAATTTCCGTACGACGATATGGACCGGAGAGAAACTGCAGGTCACATTGATGACGATTCAGCCGGGCGATGATATCGGGCTGGAAGTGCATGAGGGCATCGATCAGTTTCTGCGTATTGAGCAGGGTGAAGGGTTATGCCAGATGGGACCGTCTGAAGATAACTTGAACTTCGAAAAAGAAGTGAAAGCGGATGACGCAATCATCGTGCCGGCTGACACTTGGCATAACGTCACTAACAAAGGCACTGAGCCGCTGAAGATCTATTCCATCTATGCCGGACCGGACCACGAACCAGGTACGGTTCATAAAACGCATGAAGATGCAGAGAACGACCCGAATGAATAACAATGGGCTCTCCGGTAACGGAGGGCTTTTACTATGACACGGAATCACTTGGATTCAGTAATATTGTAAATAATTTCAGCCTGTAAAGAAAAAACACTTTACAGCGATTCGATATCCTGTTATAGTATGTACTTGAGATTAAGAAATGAAATGGAGAGATTTTATAATGGCAGTTAAAATTCGTTTAACACGTATGGGTTCAAAAAGAAACCCGTTCTACCGTATCGTAGTTGCAGACGCTCGTGCGCCTCGTGACGGACGTATCATCGAAGCAATCGGAACTTACAATCCAGTTGCGAAACCAGCAGCAGAAATCAAAGTTAATGAAGAATTAGCTTTAAAATGGTTAGCTGACGGTGCGAAACCGACGGATACAGTACGTAACATTTTATCTACGCAAGGAATTATGGAGAAATTCCATAACTCTAAAATCGCGAAGTAATAATGGAAAAATTATTACAAACTATCATTGAACCGCTCGTCGATTTTCCCGAAGAGATTGAAATTTCCAAGGAAGAACATGCGAATAGTGTGACGTATTATTTGAGTGTACACCCTGATGATACGGGCAAGGTGATCGGCAGGCAGGGGCGCATCGCAAAAGCGGTCCGCACGCTTGCCGCCAGCCGCAGCGAGAACGGCAAAAGAGTGTTTGTAGAAATTGATTAAGGGTGCCCGTGTGGTGCTCTTTTTTCATTAGGAGGGAATGCCATGAAAGTAAATGTCGGTAAGATTGTCAATATGCACGGGATTAAAGGGGAAGTGAGAGTGCTGTCTGAATCGGATTTCACAAAGGAACGCTTCCAGCCGGGTCACGAGCTCATTATCCAGTCGGGTAAGGAAGAAACGGTCGTCAAGATCAAGTCGTATCGCACGCACAAAAACTTTCATCTGTTGACATTTGACGGGCTTTTGAATATTAATGCGGTTGAGCAGTATAAAGGGGCAGATGTCTTTCAGGAGCTTGAGGAAGTGGAGATTGCGCTTGCTGAACATGAGTACTACTATCACGACATCATCGGCTGCACAGTGTTCAATGAAGGCGAACCGATCGGCCGGGTCACTGATATCTTTGAGACAGGAGCAAATGACGTCTGGGTCGTTAAAGGCGATAAGGAGCATCTCATCCCTTATATCGCGGACGTCGTCAAAAAAGTCGATGTCGACAACAAGACAATTGAAATAGAAGCGATGGACGGGCTGCTGTCGTGAGAATCGATTTTCTGACATTGTTTCCTGAGATGTTTGAGACGTTGAACCATTCGATTATGAAGCGGTCACAGGATAAAGGCATTGTCACATTGAACACGGTGAACTTCCGCGACTATGCGCTTAACAAGCATGCCCAGGTCGATGATTATCCGTACGGCGGCGGTCAGGGGATGGTGCTGAAGCCTGAACCCGTGTTCAATGCGATGAAAGCACTTGAGACGACTGAACAGACACGTATCGTCCTCATGTGTCCGCAAGGTGAGCCGTTCAACCAGCAGAAGGCAGAGGAGCTTGCACACGCTGAGCACCTCGTCTTCATCTGCGGGCATTACGAAGGCTATGATGAACGAATTCGTACTGAGCTGGTCACTGATGAACTATCGCTCGGCGACTTCGTGCTGACCGGCGGGGAGCTTGCGGCGATGACGATGACAGATGCGATTGTCCGGCTCATCCCGGATGTCCTCGGCAATCAGGTCTCTCATGAAGATGACTCGTTCTCGTCAGGACTGCTTGAACATCCGCAGTATACGAGACCTTCTGACTACGAAGGCATGACTGTGCCGGATGTCCTCATGAGCGGCAATCATCAGCGGATTGCTGAGTGGCGTCATGAGCAGTCACTGAAGCGCACGTATGAACGTCGTCCGGACCTGCTTGAGAGTTATCCGCTCACTAAAGACGACTTGAAGTATTTAAAATCACTCGGTTATGAGGAAAATTAAGATTAGTGATTGAAATTCTATCATCATTATGGTATGATACTAAAAGTGTGAAAACACAACAATCACTATGGTCCGCTGAATTCAATGATTTAAGAACATAGGCAGAAGGAGAAGAAAATATGAATAATCAATTAATCGATGCAATTACAAAAGACCAATTGCGTACAGATCTACCATCATTCCGTCCTGGTGACACAGTACGTGTACACGTACGTATCGTAGAGGGAACTCGCGAACGTGTTCAGTTATACGAAGGTGTTGTTATCAAACGTCGTGGCGGCGGTATCTCTGAAACTTTCACGGTTCGTAAGATCTCTTACGGTGTGGGTGTAGAACGTACTTTCCCAGTACACACTCCAAAAATCGAGAAGTTAGAAGTATTACGTCGTGGTAAAGTACGTCGTGCGAAACTTTACTACTTACGCAGCCTTCGCGGTAAAGCGGCTCGTATTAAAGAAATTCGCTAATAAAAACGCATATCTTATGATATGACAGCCCTTGATCAGTCAAGGGCTTTTTTTTGCGGATTTTTATCGCCATAAAAAAAGCCCTGCACAGTTCTGCAGGACTTACTAGAGGTCATCAAGCGGCTGTTCCGGTGCCACGTAGTCAATGTCTTCTTCATTGGAGACAGCGCGGTATTCCTTTGGAAAAAGTTCACGGCGGTATAATTTCCGGGAGAAGACGACGGCAGACAGAATGCCTATAATGCTGATCAGCTGCATGAGATGGAACCAAGGCGGCGTGTAGCTGATAACGATCTGTCTGGCATCAGCACCTATTTTGACAGCGGTCATCAAATAATTGCCTTCCATGATTTCAGCCGCTCTGCCGTCGACACGGGCAGTCATACCTTTTAAGTAAGGGGTCGGTATGACTGCATAGCCGGGGTCATGCGTGCCGAGCGTGACGACAAGCTTACTGCCCGCTTGTTTCAGCTGGTGCGTCGGAGCGTGTGCCGCGGCTTGCAGCGTCCTGTAGTCCTCGCCGTATATGCCGTTGATCTTGACCGTGTAGCGGCCGGTCATCAGCTTCAGGTCAATCGTCGGACTTGATTTGATCCGCATGGTGATCCTCGGGTTGAACCGTCTATAATCATCATCGAGCGGCTTTCTTGACTGATAGATCTCATTGAACCAGACGTAATGATACTTGCTCGGACTTTTCAGTTCGATGCTGACGTCGATATATAAATCTTTGTAGCGGTTTGCCAGCTCTTTATCCAGCGTGAATGTCATCCCGCCCTGATCCTGATCGACGGCTAAATGAGTCCCGTTCAAAGCGGCATGATGAAACGTCACGCGGGCATGCGGGAGCAGGTTCCTTGCCGGTGCCACTGCAGCATTTGCCGGCGTATCTTCCAGCACGACACCACGCAGCATCGCATGCTCCCGGTCAATCGGTGTCTTCAAGGCAGACGGGGAAAACACGCGATCGGTCACTCTGACGACCGGCAGCTGATACTGGTTGGCATACATCGTATAATGCTGCACGGCGTCACTCCGCTTGTCCACTGCCCTGAAACCATAAGGCAGTGTCGCTGTGTTGTTCGTCCGCAGGCTGTGATTGACGTTAAAGAGCGCATACAGATTGGCACGTTCACCGAGCCGGTAATAAATGCTGTTGCTGTCTGTGTCCATCGTAATATTAAGCGCTTTGTCGTAAAACTGATAAATATCCTTATCAAAGATGCTGGAATACAGCTTGATGCCGTTGAAATGCTGATACATCGGCGTGTTATGCGTCGCAGAAGTCTGCCAGTCGATCCGTTCTGACGGATGTCTCGTTGTCACGGTCTGTATCATGGACTGCTGGACTGCACTGTTGTAATTGCCCGAATGGATGAACTTCATATTTCTGATGTCTGCCGGATGAAGAGTATCCATCTGCGCTGTAATGTAGTCGTGGACAAAGTAGAAGTTCCCGTAGATGATGACACCTGTCAGCAGCACGTACAGCCGCTGCTCAGACCGGGGGACCATGAAGATGAGCGTGATAATCACCGGTACAAATACAAGCCACGGCAGCCACTGATGAGTGCTGTAGATGGACAGCGGATAGATGATGACGACAGGAAGCAATGACACCGCTATATCTTTTGCTGACAGCGTACGGATGTGCTGTAAATAGACCGCACAGACGACAGCCGACGAGAAGACAAGAAAGTATACCCAGCGGCGCTGATCGATGGAAAAGCCGTTGAAGAAACTGTCAAAGAGCGGTGACAAAGAGCCCGCAAGAAAGAGCAGCGTGATGACGGCAAACAATCTGAACGTGTAGTTACGGTACAGCTTGAAGGTGATGAGTGCCATCACTGTAATAAACGGGATGACAACGTAGTAGCCGTGATAAAACACATTATAAAGTATATTGAAGTCGATGAACGGCTTCAGCTTAAGCGGCGGCAGTGTCCGGTCGTTCAGCAGATAGCTGGTTACACCGGTATAAAAGCCGACCGCAGCAGTCATCACGGCCAGCAGTACGGCGATGGTCAGCACACAGACTTTAGTGAGCCGCGGCACAATGTCGCTGCGCTTCGGATAAATCGTGCGGTACAGAAAATAAAATAAGACGAAGATAAATTCATAGTAGCTGAAATAAAAGTTGGAATGCAGCGTCACTGCAATCCCTAAAATGAACAGTCCGATTTTCTTCTCATGGAAAAAGCGCTCCATACCGAGAATCGTCAGCGGCAAGTACAGCATGACGTCGCTGAAGAAGCTCCATGTGAAGGTGAAGAAGAAATAAACGGTCGAATAGCTGTAAAGCATCGCACCGGTCATGGCGGCATACTTATTGATGCCGAAATAACGCAGCATCCGGAACATCACGTAAATGATGACCGCCAGCTTGAAGATGGAGACGGTCAGCTGATTGACCGCCCAGAAATCAACATGCTGGGTCGGCAGCGGCAGTATAAGGTCCAGCACATAGACAACGGTGAAATAAAGATAGGCGATCGGAGAAGTCGAATAATAATAGGCAAGACTTCTGAAAAAATCACCGCCGATACCAAAGCCCATATCATAGAAGAAATTGAAATGGGAGAACTGCTCATATAAATACATCTGAAACGGAATCATCTGCGCAAGACCGTCGCCTTTACCGGTAAACAATGTACCGGCAGCAAAGAAGCGGTAAATGACGACGCTATGCGCTGCCAGTGACAGCAGCAGACAAAGCGTCAGCAGCTTTGCGGGCAGTCTGTTAAGTGGTTTCATCATGGCGCTCATTCCTTCTTCGTCCGTAAATATAAAGCACGCTGAGTCCAGCAGATAATATAGACACTGTCACCATTAAATAGAAATAGGGCGGTATATATTTAAACGTGACGATATGGCTGCCGCTCGTCACTTTGACCGCGCTCATCAAATAGTTGGCACGTTTGACCGGCACGGCACGGCCGTCAACTTCTGCCGTCAAACCGTCGCGGTAGACAATCGGTGTGATCAAATAGCCGGACTGCGGATCGTGCAGCGTGACTGACATTTTGTTGCCGTCCTCCTTGAATATGTGATCCGTATGACCAGCGGCCTGTGTCAGCGTCTTATAGTCCTCACCGTAGATGCCATTGATCTTGAAACGGTAAGTGCCGTGAGTCAGGCCGACCAATATTTTGCCGTCCTTAGGTTTCACCCGGTAGAGAAGGTGATCCTGATGCGTCCGGTACTTACTCGTCTTGAACAGCCGGTTGTTGGCGTAGCCGTTGACATTGATCTGGATATTACTTTCAGCAGATGTCAATGTGACTGTCATATCAATGTAGAACTCCTTATTATTGAGTGCATGCTGAGGCAGAGTGACGATGACGCCGCCGCTCGGTGGCTCAACTTTTAGGATGTCGTCTTTCAGCCACTGGCCACCGCTCGGCGTGACGTGCGACTCAGCGAGCAGATTGTCAGAACGCGGGAGCTGAAAGTTAGTCTTCGCATGCTGCAGCACGACGCCTTCAATCATCGCATGCTCCCGGTCGATCGGTTCAGTGAGCGTGTCCTGCTGTGTAATATTGCTGGTGATTCTGACGACCGGCAGCATCTTTGTATTTTCATAGATGCGGTATCTGCCAACTGTGCGGATCAGCTTGAAGTTCTCAGGAACATCATGCTGGTAGTCTTTTCTGACGACATAACGCACATTGAAGAGCGATTCAAGATTACTTCTTTCCTGCAGGCCGGAGTAGCGGCTGATGGACTCCTCTTTAATATTGATTTTCAGCTTGTTGTAAAAGTAATCGATAATGCTGCCGTCAAATATACTGGAATACAGGCTGACACCGCTGAAACTCTGATACATCGGCGTATTGTCCTGCTCGAGGACGCGCCAGTCAATCCGTTCGCCGGGCTTCAATGTTGATTTCAGTTCATCGATGATCTGCTGCTGCAGACCTGAGTTATAGACACTTGAGTCGATGTATGACATCTTTGCCCGGGCGTTAATACCCGGATTATAGTTGTCATAGAGATTATGGTCTTTCACGACGACAAGGTCGAGCGCCGCTATACTGAGGACCAGCGCGATATAGGCGGTTTGTTTAAGCGACTGCTGTTTCATCATGAGTACGAGCAGGCCGAGGACAGCCGTCAGCGGCAAAAACCAGATCCAGTCTACTTTCTTAGCGATATAAACGTAGCTGAGGCCCACGATGACTGCGCCCGGAATAATGGAATACAGATAGTTCTGGATGGAAATCGTCTTGAAGCGCGAGATGTACATCGCAATCAGGCCGCTTGAGAAGAACGTCAGCAAGTAATGCCAGCGTTTCTGCGGTGCTGAAAAGCCGTTGAACACCGAGTCGATGAACGGCATAAAGCTTAAATAGATCAAAGCGAGCGTCATCAGTGCAAACAAGCGGTAGTAATAACTTTTGTAGAACTTAAAGGTCAATAGTGCCTGCAGTGTGATGTAGAGGACAATGACCAGGTAGTTGTCATAGAAAATATTCGCGTGCTGATCGAACGGGCTGAACAGCGGGATCGGGTCTTTGAAGGGCGCCCGGTCGTTCTGCATAAATCCTTTGACGCCGTAGAAGAAGCTGAAGAGCGCTATGCCGATACCGAGTGCCGACATGATGATAAAGCCGGTCCACTGCTTTAAGCGTGACAGCTTGTCATCAGGATGTCTGAAAATGTTGCGGATCAAAAAGTAGATAAGGCCGAACAGCACCTGATAATAGGCAAAATAAAAATTATTGATGAAAATCAGCGCCGCAGCAGTGATGAACATCCCTTTTCTGCCGCCCTGAATATACCGCTCGATGCCGAGCAGCAGCAGCGGCAGAAAAATAAAGACATCTGAAAAGAAAGACCAGTATAAAGTGAAGCGGAAATAAATGGCGGACGTCAGGAATAAAAAAGCGCCCAGTACAGCCGGCAGCTCCTTCACTTTCAACCAGCGCAAATATAAATAAGTGAAATACATCGCAGCAGCGGACTTGACGATGGAAATATAGAAGGCGTTCACTGCCCAGAACTGAATCGTGTTCGTCTTCAACGATAGAAACACATCGAGCAGTCTGACGCCGATGACGTTGACGAAAAAGACGACGGACGTGGAATAGTAATAGGCAAGGTCTGTATAGAAGTCGCCGCCGAGCCCGAAGTCCATGTCATAGAAGAACTTGCCGGACGTTATTTTATGATATAAATAAAGCTGCATCGGCAGCATCTGCTCCAGACCATCGTTCGGACCTGTGAAAATCGTGCCGTCCTTCAGGAAACGATAGATGTAGAAACTGTGACCGATGACAGCTAGAACGAGAAAAATCATCAAATAGATTAAGGTTGACAGCACAGAACGTTTAATGACTTTCATGATGACTCCTTAACAAGAATTTTTTTGGATAAGACGTAAGTCACAGGAACAGTGATGATGAGCGCCGGAAAGGGTGCAAGTGCCGGGCTGATATGAAGCAGTGCGACAAATACATAGAGCAGCGCACTTTGAAGCCCCATATTGACCACCTGCGTCAACGGAAACTGCAGAAACGTTTTTACTGTCGGCTGCACCTGATACACATAGTAACAGTTCAGGAAATAGGAGACGACGAATGCCGCGAGAAAACCTGTGATATGACTCGCGAGATAAGGCAGACCGAGCGTCAGCAGTATGAGATAGACGATGTAATAATTCGCTGTATTGACCAGACCGACCAGCACGAACTTGACGAACGGATGGCTGAAGCAGCTCATGATTCTGCATCCTTCTCTTCAATATTGGCGTGCTGTATTAAATAATGCGGCCGTCTTTTCGTCTCGTAGTAGATCTTCCCGATATACTCACCGATGATGCCGAGGCTGAACAGCTGCACCCCGCCGAGAAACAGAATGGCGGAGATGATGGTGAAGTAGCCGGGTTCATCGATGCCGCTCTGGATGATCTGAATCAATGTCACTAATATGTAGGCAAGACAGACACTCAGCGTGAAGGCACCGAAATAAAAGCAGACACGGAGCGGCTTATTGTTGTAGCTCAAAATGCCGTCAATGGCATAGTCAATCAGCTTAAAGAACGAAAACGCGGAGCTGCCGTTTTCCCGTGCGACATTGTCGAACTCAATCGTCTTCTTGTTGAAACCGACCCAGTCATATATGCCCTTCGAAAAGCGGTTGTATTCGTCGAGTGACAGTATCGCGTCAATGACCGGCCGTGACAGCAGTCTGAAATCACCTTCACCGTCCGTCAGCTTGACATCAACAGCGTTGTTGATAAGCGCATAGAAGAAAGTGGTCGGCAGTCTTCTGAACAGCGGCTCACCACGGCGGTTACGGCGGGCGACCACTTGATTGAACCCTGCGTGATACGCGTTCACAAGCTGTGGAATCAACTCAGGCGGGTGCTGCAGGTCAGCATCCAAGATGACGGCCGCATCGCCTGCCGCTGCTTCCAGCCCGGCAAGCATCGCCGCTTCTTTGCCGAAATTTCTGCTGAAAGAAATATATTTGACCCGCGTGTCCTTGAAGCTTAAGTTTTCTATGAGCGGTAATGAATGATCACGGGAACCATCATTGACCATGATTAATTCATAGTCGTACTGATTCAGTTCCATAGTTTTTGTGATAGTATGGTAAAGGCGTGCTATATTTTTTTCTTCATTATATATCGGAACGATAAGTGACAGCTTCATAACGGCTCCTTTAACTGTGGAATGTTTTGATGAAATTAACACCTTATTATAGTACATTTTAAGTATATATGATTATTACAATAATAACAGAAAAGAGGTCAATCAATGACAATACAATGGTTCCCGGGCCATATGGCCAAAGCAAGACGAGAAGTAACTGAACAATTAAAGATGGTCGACTGTGTGTTCGAACTCCTCGATGCACGTATACCGTATTCTTCAAGAAATCCGATGATCGATGAAGTGATTAAAGATAAGCCGAGAGTCGTGCTGCTGAATAAAATGGATATGGCTGACCCGCGCGAGACGCAGAAATGGATGAATCACTTTGAGAAACAAGGTATTTATCCGGTCATGCTTGATGCCAAGAACGGTAAGAACTTAGATAAAGTCGTTAAAGCGGCAGAACATGTCACACAAGAAAAATTTGACCGGCTGGCAGCGAAAGGCCTGCGTCCGCGTGCTATCAGAGCAATGATTGTCGGTATTCCGAACGTCGGTAAATCGACACTGATCAACCGGCTGGCAAAGAAATCGATCGCAAAGACCGGCAATACGCCTGGTGTCACTAAGAAGCAGCAGTGGATCAAAGTCGGCAAAGTGCTGGAGCTGCTTGATACGCCTGGGATACTCTGGCCGAAGTTCGAAGACCAGCTTGTCGGCAAAAAACTGAGCCTGACCGGTGCCATTAAAGACAGCATCGTCCATCTCGATGAAGTGGCCATCTACGGTCTGGAGTTTGTGCAGCAGCACGATCTCGCGACATTGAACAAACATTACAATATCGACGTCACAGACGATGCGCCGTACATCGAACTGTTTGACGCGATCGGCCGCAGCCGCGGCATGAAAAATAAAGGCGGCGAGACTGATTATGAATCCGTCGTAGAGCTCATCATCCGCGAAATCAGAAATGCCAAGTTCGGCCGCTATACATTTGACCGGGTGGCAGAGCTGGAGCAGCTGACCGATGACGCTGAATGAACTGAAGAAGGTAGTCGCTGAACTCACCGACAGAGCAGCGCTGAACAAGATTTACAAGGAGGACGAACGGACCGGAGCCCGCAGGCTTGTGACGAGCAGGCTCCGTCAGCTCGACCTGGAACGCGAGCAGCGCATGAACTACGACAGGGCAAGCACATTTGAAGCGCAGTATGCCGGTGACATCATCTGCGGCATCGACGAAGTCGGCCGTGGACCGCTTGCAGGACCAGTCGTCGCATGTGCAGTCATTCTGGAGGAGGGTCACTATTATCCCGGCCTGACCGATTCCAAGCAGCTGTCCGCAAAGAAACGACAGTCGCTGGAAGCGCAGCTCCTTGCAGCTGTCAGTGATTATGCGCTAGGGACGGCGACAGTCGAAGAGATTGATGCGATCAATATATACGAGGCAAGTAAGCTCGCGATGCGCCGGGCAGTCGAAAGTCTGACCGTGAAGCCGTCTGTCCTGCTTATCGACGCCATGACGCTCGGTACCGGCTTAGTTGAAGAAGCCCTCATTAAAGGAGATTCAAGAAGCGTCTCCATCGGGGCTGCAAGCATTATCGCCAAGGAATACCGCGACCGGCTGATGATGGCTTATGACGTCCAGTATCCGGGCTATGATTTTAAGAATAATGCCGGCTACGGCACGAAGAAGCATCTGGAAGGAATCGAACGCTTAGGAATCACGCCGATTCACCGCCGGACATTTGAACCGATCAAGAGTATCATACTACACCAATAAATATGACATAATAGCCGATTACGGTTTACAATAACGCTTTCATTTTCTATAATTGCTACGTAAGCAAAATTTAACCCGTATTTTAGGAGGATGGAAAATGAATATCCATGAGTATCAAGGAAAAGAAATTTTTCGCTCAATGGGTGTAGCTGTGCCTGAAGGTTCAGTAGCTTATACACCTGAGGAAGCTGTAAAAGTAGCAAAGGAATTAAAACCTGGCGTCTATGTCGTTAAAGCGCAGATCCATGCCGGGGGCCGCGGTAAGGCCGGCGGAGTTAAAATTGCTAAAAATCTTGATGAAGTAAAAGCTTACGCTAAAGAACTTCTTGGTAAAGTGCTGGTCACTCACCAGACGGGTCCTGAAGGTAAAGAAGTGAAACGTCTACTCGTTGAAGAAGGCTGCGATATTCAAAAAGAGTACTACTTAGGGTTCGTCCTTGACCGTGCGACTGATTCAGTGGTCTTGATGGGGTCAGAAGAAGGCGGAACTGAGATTGAGGAAGTCGCAGAAACAAACCCAGAAAAAATCTTCAAGGAAGTCATCGATCCTGTGACCGGCTTAATGCCTTACCAGGCAAGAAGACTTGCTTTCAATATCAATATTCCGAAAGAATCTGTAAACAAAGCAGTGAAAATCATGCTTGGCCTATATGATGTCTTCATCAAAAAAGATGCATCAATCATCGAAATCAATCCTCTTGTAACAACAGGTTCAGGTGACGTTCTGGCACTGGACGCAAAAATCAACTTCGATGCGAACGCATTATACCGTCACAAAGATATCGTTGAATTACGTGACCTAGAAGAAGAAGATCCAAAAGAAATCGAAGCGTCTAAATATGACCTTGCGTATATCGCACTTGACGGCAACATCGGCTGTATGGTCAATGGTGCAGGTCTTGCGATGGCGACGATGGATACGATCAATCACTTCGGCGGAAATCCCGCGAACTTCCTGGACGTAGGAGGCGGCGCAACAAAAGAGAAAGTAACAGAAGCTTTCAAAATCATCTTAGGTGATGACAAAGTAGAAGGTATTTTCGTCAATATTTTCGGCGGCATCATGAAATGTGATGTCATCGCTGAAGGTGTCGTTGCAGCGGCGAAAGAATTAGAGTTAACGATTCCACTTGTGGTTCGTCTTGAAGGGACAAACGTTGATCAGGGTAAAGAGATTCTAAGCAATTCCGGCTTAGCGATTACACCTGCAGGTACAATGGCAGAAGGCGCACAGAAAATCGTTGAATTAGTTAAACAAGCTAAATAGGAAGCGGGGAGAAATTCGTGGGAGTATTTATTGATAAAAATACGAAAGTATTAGTACAAGGGATTACAGGCGCTACAGCGCTGTTTCATACAAAACAGATGCTTGAATACGGGACACAGATCGTTGCCGGTGTAACACCTGGTAAAGGCGGCCTTGAAGTGGAAGGCGTTCCTGTGTTCAATACAGTCGAAGAAGCAGTTCAAGCGACAGGCGCAACAGTTTCAGTCATCTATGTGCCGGCACCATTTGCTGCAGACGCAATCATTGAATGTGTCGATGCAGAACTTGAGCTTGCCATCTGTATTACAGAACATATTCCAGTACTGGATATGGTCAAAGTGAAACGCTACATGCAGGGCAAGAAAACACGCCTTGTCGGCCCTAACTGTCCAGGTGTCATCACGGCGGACGAATGTAAGATCGGCATTATGCCGGGCTACATCCACAAAAAAGGTCACGTCGGCGTTGTCTCCCGTTCTGGTACATTGACGTATGAAGCGGTTCATCAGTTGACACAGCTTGGCATCGGCCAGACAACAGCTGTCGGTATCGGCGGGGACCCGGTCAACGGTACAGACTTCATCGACTGTCTAGAAGCGTTCAACAACGACCCTGAGACACTCGCGGTTGTCATGATCGGTGAAATCGGTGGAACGGCTGAAGAAGAAGCAGCTGAATGGGTGAAAGCGAACATGACGAAACCTGTTGTCGGCTTCATCGGCGGCCAGACAGCACCTCCAGGAAAACGTATGGGCCACGCAGGTGCCATCATTTCAGGCGGTAAAGGAACAGCGGCTGAAAAGATCAAAGCAATGAACGCAGCAGGCATCAAGACTGCAGCAACACCATCTGACATCGGTTCTACATTAGTGGAACGTATCAAAGAAGAAGATGGCTTATACGAAAAATGTTTAACAGTTAAATAGATTCTCCAGGTAGACTTCGGTCTGCCTTTTTTGATTTTTATCGTGATAATACTTTTCTGTCTATGAATGATGTTTTGATGAAGTATGAGCTTACTGGTGCTGAAGAAGAGTATTTAGAGAAAAATTATAAGTTTAAGTAGATAAATTTATATAAAATGGTGTCATAAAAGAAGTGACTTATCTAAATTAATAGATAAGCCACTTCCGCCAATTGTAAAATTAAGCTAGACAACTAAAAAAGCCTTCTGTGCTAAACTCAATATGTATTTCCGAACAAAGAAAACATAAGGAGTTAGCACAAATGGCCTATACACATCTTACCACGGATGAACTTGCGCTCATAGAATCATATTACCACCAGAAAATTTCGGGCAGTGAGATTTGCCGGAGAATTAAGCGTTCAAGACAGACCGTCTATAATGTGATTAATGCATTCAAAGCAGGTATATCTGCACTGGAATTCTATCAGAACTATAAGAAAAGAAAATCCCGTTGTGGAAGACATAAAATCGTCCTTCCTAATCGTCAGACCAGTTATATTCGAGAAAGAATAGCCGACGGCTGGACACCTGACACTATCATAGGCAGGAATGAAGAATCTATCAGCTGCTCTGTTAAAACTCTGTACAGAATGTTCAGGGAAGATATTCTTCCTGTTCAGTCACTTCCGATGAAAGGGAAAAGAAAACCTAACGGTCATCATGAGAAAAGAGGTCGTCAGACTTTCAAACGTCACATTTCAGAAAGAACAGTTGAATTCCCTGACTTTGATAAAGAGTTCGGTCATCTTGAAGGCGATACGATTGTCGGACGTCATCACGGCAGCGCAATCATCACCCTTGTTGAACGTGTTTCCAAGATGATCATCACCCTACGACCGGAAGGTCGCAAAGCATCTGATATTGAAAAAGCACTGGGCAGCATGTTCTCGGCTTTACCTTATCGTCTCTTTAAATCCATTACATTCGACTGCGGTAAAGAGTTTTCCAGCTGGAAGTCAATCAGTAACCAACACGATATATCTATCTTTTTTGCTGATCCAGGCACACTTTCGCAGCGTGGTCTTAATGAACATTCAAATGGTATGCTTAGAAGAAACGGTCTGGACAAAGATATGGATTTCAACACAGTTACAGACGATTATATTATTCAAGTTGCACATTCCCTCAATAATCGGCCAAGAAAATCTCTTGGTTACAGGACACCATTGGAAGTATTTATGAGTTTCATCGAAGATGAGAAGTTGTCTAGCTTATTTTGACAAACGAAATGTTATTAATACATTATATTTAAAGTATGGATGAGATTTCATAATTAGTTTGATTTTATCCTTATTTTAGTTGAAGTTATGAGAAAAGATGACTATTTCACGTAGAATTTTACAAATCTCATTCTAAACAATAATTCTATGTCATTTATTCTTCACAATCAGTGTCTATGCTTAGAGTGAGGTGAAGATAATGGAACAGGATATGATCTTAAAGTTGATTTATGCAGGCTTTTCAACAGCGCAGCTGCACCGGTTCAAGGAGCGGTTCGGCTGTTTCAACTATATCAGCTTGAAATATGAAGCCCTGCTAAAGGAGTATCAGGACCCGGCGCTCCGTAAAAAACTCAAGAAACTGCAGACGCTGGATAGTTCAGCGCTTAAAGCAGCACTGCATGACAAAGGGATGACGTTAGTCTATTACAATGAAGCGAATTATCCTGCGCTGCTGCGTGAGCTGTATGATTATCCGTGGGTGCTCTTCTGCAGGGGTAATACGGACTATTTAACAGGGCGCTGCCTTGCCGTGGTCGGCGGCAGGGAGCGGACAGAATATACAACGACTGTACTAACACAGTTTATACCTGAACTGACCCGGCATCAGCTCGTCATAGTGAGCGGGCTCGCGAAAGGGACGGATTCTGATGCGCATATCATGACGATGAGAAGTAACGGCCGTACAATCGGCGTTCTCGGCTTCGGTCATGACCATCATTACCCGGAGGAGACCGCCCTCCTCAGAAAGTATATGGAAAGGCAGCATCTTGTCATCAGTGAATATCCGCCGCACGTAAGCCCGCGTGCCTGGCAGTTCCCTGAACGCAACCGGATTATCAGCGGGCTCTGTCAGGGCACATTGATCACTGAGGCGAAACGACGCAGCGGCAGTCTGATCACGTGTGACCAGGCACTCGACCAGAACCGCAACGTCTACTGTCTGCCCGGTCCGATCACAAGTGTTTATTCAGAAGGGTGCAACTTAAGAATTTCAGAAGGCGCAAAAGCCTGTCTGTCGGTAGCTGACATACTCGAAGATTATCAATAATAAGACAGCTTAAAGATTTTATAATTGACAACTATTTAGCGCTACCGTTATCATTTACACTTGAATACGAAATAGTAAGAAATGAAGGGGAGATACAATTGGCAGAGAATCTTGTCATTGTTGAATCGCCTGCAAAAGCAAAAACCATTGAAAAATATTTAGGAAAAAAATATAAGGTTATCGCCTCCATGGGACATGTGCGGGATTTACCGCGCAGTCAGATGGGAATCGACGTTGATAACGATTTTGAGCCGAGATATATTACAATTCGTGGTAAAGGGCCTGTTGTCCAGGAACTGAAAAAACATGCGAAGAAAGCAAAGCATGTCTTCCTGGCAAGTGACCCGGACCGCGAAGGTGAAGCGATTGCCTGGCATTTGGCACATTTACTGGATATTGATGAAAACGCAAAGTCACGTGTAGTGTTCAATGAAATTACGAAAGATGCGGTGAAGGAGAGCTTTAAATCACCGCGCGCCATTCAGCATGAGCTGGTCGATGCACAACAGGCAAGACGTGCACTTGACCGTCTCGTCGGTTATAACATCTCACCCGTGTTATGGAAGAAAGTCAAAAAAGGTCTGTCAGCCGGCCGCGTGCAGTCAGTGGCGCTTAAACTGATCATCGACCGCGAAGAAGAAATCAATGCCTTCAAGCCGGAAGAGTACTGGACAATCGATGGGCTGTTTGAACATCAGGGCGTCACGTTCAAAGCGAAATTCCTGCATGAGAACAACAAACCGACGAAACTAAGAAGCGAGCAGGACGTTAAAGCGATTGTGAAGCAGTTATCCTCTGATTTATTTGATGTGACAGATGTGTCAAAAAAAGAGAAGCTCAGAAACCCCGCCAATCCTTTTACGACTTCCAGTCTACAGCAGGAAGCAGCACGTAAGCTGAACTTCAAGGCCCGCAAGACGATGATGCTTGCACAGCAGCTGTACGAAGGGATCGACCTGAAGAAGCAGGGGACAGTCGGTCTGATCACTTACATGAGAACGGACTCGACCCGTATTTCTGAGACGGCAAAAACAGAAGCGGCAGGATACATTAAAGACCACTTCGGTGAGCAGTATTTATCGAAACGCAAGGCAGCAGGACAGAAAGCGGGTGCGCAGGATGCCCACGAGGCAATCCGGCCGACATCAGCACTGCGCACGCCGAATGATATGAAAGCTTACTTATCAAGAGACCAGTTAAGACTGTATAAACTTATCTGGGAACGTTTCATGGCAAGTCAGATGGCCGCAGCGGTCATCGATACTGTGGCAGTCGACTTAGTGCAGGGACCGATCAAGTTCCGGGCGAACGGTCAGACGATCAAGTTCAAAGGATTCATGAGCGTCTACGTCGAAGGTCAGGATGACACGGAGGACGAGGGCGAGAACAGGCTGCCTGAACTTGTTGTCGGAGACCGGGTCAAAGCGACGAACATTGACGAAAACCAGCACTTTACACAGCCGCCGCCGCGCTATACGGAAGCACGGCTTGTCAAAACGCTTGAAGAAAAAGGGATCGGCCGGCCGTCGACCTACGCACCGACGATTGACACGATCACAAAACGTAATTACGTCAAGATTGACCAGAAGAAGTTTTATCCGACAGAGCTTGGGCTGATCGTCAACGAATCAGTCAAGGAATACTTCCCTGAAATTGTTGAAGTGGACTTCACGGCGAACATGGAGGCACTGCTTGACCGCGTGGCGAACGGCGAGATCACCTGGAAGAAAGTCATCGAGACATTCTACGGGGACTTCAAACTGCATGTCGAACGCGCTGAAGAAGAGATGGAGAAAATTGAGATTAAAGATGAGCCGGCTGGTGAAGACTGTGAGAAATGCGGTTCGCCGATGGTCATCAAGATGGGCCGCTACGGTAAATTCATGGCCTGCTCGAACTTTCCGGACTGCCGTAACACGAAAGCCATCGTTAAGTCGATCGGTGTTCCTTGTCCAAAATGTGATGACGGAGAAGTCGTGGAACGTAAGTCGAAGAAGAACAGAATCTTCTACGGCTGTACTAACTTCCCGGAATGTGATTATATTTCCTGGGATAAACCGGTTGCGCGGAAATGTCCGAAATGTGAGACACAGCTCGTGGAACGTAAAAAAGGCAAGACTATGCAGGTCGCCTGTCCTTCTTGCGAATACGAGGAAAAAGCACAATAAATACACCCTCCGGAAGAATATTTCTCTGGAGGGTGTTTTACTGCTGTTCTATGACACAGCATGAGTTTCTTCCATTAATATTAGTCAGCTGTTATATAGCGGCGATTTTTGGCAGGTTTCACAGGCATAGCCAAAATTATGCGCAGCTGAATAATTCGTATTACGAACGATTCTGCATGATAGTTGTTAATGGTTTATTTAATAGTCAGAATATATTACAATCATTGAGGATACAAGGAGGAATTATTATGACTACGATTAATGTTATTGGTGCAGGACTTGCTGGTTCTGAAGCTGCTTATCAGCTGGCGAAGCGCGGCATCAAGGTGAACTTATATGAAATGCGTCCGGTGAAACAGACGCCTGCTCACCATACAGATAAATTTGCAGAGCTTGTCTGCTCAAACTCTTTACGAGGAAATGCTCTGACTAACGGTGTCGGTGTACTGAAAGAAGAGATGCGCCGTCTTGATTCGCTGATCATGAAGGCAGCTGACAGCGCAAGCGTCCCTGCGGGCGGTGCCTTGGCAGTAGACCGCCATGAATTCAGCGGCTATATTACGGATACGCTGAAAAATCACGAGAACATTACAGTGATTAACGAGGAAATCAATGAAGTGCCGGCAGGTCCGACGATTATCGCAACAGGCCCGCTGACGACTGAGCAGTTATCAAAGAGCATTCAGGAGCTGACCGGTCAAAGTCATCTGTACTTTTATGACGCAGCAGCACCGATCGTCGAGAAAGAATCCATCGATATGGACAAAGTATATTTGAAATCCCGCTATGATAAAGGAGAAGCGGCTTACTTGAACTGCCCGATGACAGAAGAGGAGTTCGACCGCTTCTATGAGGCGCTGACGACTGCTGAAGTCGTGCCGTTGAAAGACTTCGAAAAAGAGATTTATTTTGAAGGCTGTATGCCGTTTGAAGAGATGGCCCGCCGCGGCAAGAAGACATTGTTATTCGGCCCGATGAAGCCGGTCGGTCTGGAAGATCCGAAAACCGGGAAGCGGCCTTATGCTGTTGTCCAGCTGCGTCAGGATGATGCGGCCGGAACGTTATATAATATTGTCGGCTTCCAGACACACTTAAAGTGGGGCGCCCAAAAAGAAGTGCTGCGTCTCATTCCGGGTCTGGAAAATGTCGATATCGTCAGATACGGTGTTATGCACCGCAATACATTCATTAACTCACCGACCAACCTGGAGCAGACGTACCAGTTCAAAGGTAAAGAAGATTTGTTCCTGGCAGGTCAGATGACAGGCGTTGAGGGTTATGTGGAAAGTGCAGCAAGCGGTCTTATTGCCGGCATTAACGCCAGCAAGTTACTGTCCGGTGTAACGCCGATCACATTCCCTGAGAAAACCATGATTGGTGCCATGGCGTATTACATCACACATACAAGCAGTAAGAATTTCCAGCCGATGAATGCGAACTTCGGATTACTGCCACCCCTGGAGAAGAGAATCAAAGACAAAAAAGAACGTTATGAGGCACTCGCTGCCCGTGCGCTTGACACTTTAGAACAGTTTAAAGTGACATTATAGTTATTAGTGTTAAAGAAATTTGAATTGTGATACAATTCAGATAACTGGAGGGGTCGTCGTGCAAAGTCAGATTAACGCGTTCATCGCATACTTGAAGAACGAAAAAAATTTTTCTAGCCACACGCTCACCGCATATAACAATGATGTGCGATCTTTTATAGACTATTTAAACCGTGAAGGGCTGAATATTGAAACATTCAGCTATCAAAATGCCCGGGGTTATTTAGTCTATTTATATGACCAAAAACTGACGCGTTCGTCAGTATCGCGGAAAATATCCAGTTTGAAGACATTCTACCGGTTTATACAGCTTGATAAAGACGCCTTGAATCCATTTGATGCACTCGTTCATCCGAAGAAAGAACAGTATCTGCCGGCATTTTTCTATGAAGAAGAAATGGCTCAGCTGTTTGCGGAAATCGATCAGGGCAAACCACTGCATAAGCGTGACCAGCTGATACTTGAGCTGCTCTATGCGACGGGTGCACGGGTCTCTGAACTGGTGAACCTGAAACTTCAGGACATTGATGAGGAGATGATGGTCATCAAATTACTCGGAAAAGGGAATAAGGAGCGGATTGTACCGTTTGGCAGCTTCGCACTGAAAAGTCTGCGTAACTATTTCCCGGTAAGGCAGCAGTATGCGCATGATCATGACTATCTGCTTATCAACAGCCGCGGTGAGCCGCTGACGACACGCGGTGTCCGCTATATTCTTGACCAGGTCATCATGCGGGCAGGCAATGTTTCTGAGATACATCCCCATAAGCTGCGCCATACGTTTGCGACGCACCTCCTTAACGAAGGGGCAGACCTCAGGACAGTGCAGGACTTACTGGGACATGTCAACTTATCGACGACCGGACGTTATACTCACGTGACAAAGGAACATCTGAGACAGACGTATTTAAATGCACATCCCCGTGCATAAAGGAGAGGTTACAATTGGCAATGCATGCAACAACGATATTTGCAGTGAGACATAATGGTCATTCTGCTATGAGTGGTGACGGACAGGTGACGCTCGGCGAACAGGTCATCATGAAAGCGACGGCTAAGAAAGTCAGACGATTATTTGACGACCAGGTCGTCGCGGGATTTGCCGGCAGCGTCGCCGATGCATTCACATTGTTTGAAAAATTTGAAGCGAAGCTCTATGAATATAATGGCAACTTGTCTCGTGCAGCAGTGGAGCTTGCCAAAGAGTGGCGCGGCGATAAAATGCTCCGTCAGCTGGAAGCGATGCTGCTTGTCATGAATGACAGTGAACTGCTCCTGGTAAGCGGTACAGGTGAAGTCATTCAGCCGGATGACGACATCATGGCGATCGGCTCAGGCGGCAACTACGCGCTCAGTGCCGGCCGTGCACTCAAAAAACACGCGCCGCATCTGTCGGCAAAAGAAATTGCACAAGCAAGTCTTGAGACGGCAGCTGATATTTGTGTCTTTACCAATCACAATATTATTGTGGAAGAATTATAAGGAGGCATCATGAACATTCAGATGAAGATGACGCCAAAAGAAATAGTCAATGAACTGAATCAGCATATTGTCGGTCAGGCAGAAGCAAAGAAAAAAGTAGCAATCAGTCTGCGCAACCGCTACCGACGGTCACTTCTCGATGAGCAGCTGCAGCAGGAAATCATTCCGAAGAACATGCTCATGATCGGTCCGACGGGTGTCGGCAAGACGGAAATCGCACGGCGGATCGCAAAATTCGTCGGTGCACCCTTTGTTAAAGTCGAAGCGACTAAATATACGGAAGTCGGTTATGTCGGACGCGACGTTGAAAGTATGATCCGTGATTTAGTCGAGAACGGTGTCCGGCTCGTCAAAGAGGAGAAGAAGAAAGAAGTGCTGGGTGAAGCGGAAAAACAGGCCGAAGAACGACTGGTCAAACTGCTTGTACCGGCCATGAAGAAGAAGCAGGCACAGAGCAATCCTTTGGAGTCACTGTTCGGCGGTCAGTTCCCGGGCTTCGGTGAGCAGAGCGATGATGAGGAAGTGACAGAAGAAATCAGTTCGAAGCGCCGTGATATCCGGACTAAGCTTGCAGCACAGCAGCTGGAAAATGAAGAAATCGTCATCAAAGTGGAGCAGGAGCAGCAGGCATTCGGCATACCGGGCATGGAGAACAACATGCAGGACATGCTGAGCCAGATGATGCCGAAGAAGAAAGTGGAGCGCCGTCTGACGGTCGCAAAAGCTCGTCCGATTCTTATTGACGAGGAAGCATCAAAGCTGATCGACCAGGAAACGGTGAATCAGGAAGCGGTACAGCTGACTGAGCAGATGGGGATTGTTTTCATCGATGAAATCGATAAAATCGCAGGCTCCTCAAACAGCGGACCAGACGTCTCCCGCCAGGGCGTGCAGCGCGACATTCTACCGATTGTGGAAGGCAGTGTCATCCAGACGAAATACGGGGCAGTGAACACGGCGCATATTTTGTTTATCGGTGCCGGTGCGTTCCACGTCGCTAAACCGAGCGACCTTATCCCTGAGCTGCAGGGACGTTTCCCGATCAGAGTGGAGCTCGATAAACTGTCCGTCGAAGACTTCGAGAAAATTCTGCGGGAACCGCGTCTGTCACTCTTGAAGCAGTATGAAAGTCTGCTGGCAACGGAAGATGTGACGATCAGCTTCACAGACGATGCCATTAAGCGCCTCGCTGAAATTGCTTATGAAGTCAATCAGGAGACGGACAACATCGGGGCAAGACGTCTGCATACAATCCTCGAGAAAATGCTGGAAGACTTATTGTTTGAAGCATCCGAAATGCCGAATGCCCATGTCGATATTACAAAGCAGTATGTTGAATTGAAGCTTGGTTCAATAGCAAAAAATAAAAGTTTAAGTGAATTTATTTTATAAAAAGGAGAATCAAGATGGATTTATTAACGAGAACACGTGAAATCAACACATTATTGCAGGAGCATGAAGGGCTCGCTGTCGACTTCAAGGATATGGCTGACCATCTCGGTAAAACGATGCAGTCCAACGTCTTTATCGTCTCAAGAAGAGGGAGAATATTAGGGTTTGGCGTCAACGAACTGCTGAAGAACGAACGGATTATCAAAATGCTGGAAGAGCGTCAAATCCCTAAAGAGTATACAGACTTATTATCTGAAGTCGAACAGACGGAATCCAATATCCCGCTGTCTAATCATCTGACCGTCTTCCCGCCGGAAAGTGAAGAGCTGTTCAAAGAAAGTCAGACGACGATTATCCCGATTAAAGGCGGTGGTGACCGTCTTGGGACATTAGTGCTCGGCCGTGTCGACAATCACTTTGATGATAACGATCTTGTTCTCGGTGAATATGCAGCGACTGTCGTCGGTATGGAGATCTTGAGAGAGAAGCATACAGAAGTCGAACAGATCGCCCGCGACAGAGCAGCGATTACGATGGCCATCAGTTCATTGTCTTATTCAGAGAAAGAAGCAATCGAACATATCTTTGAAGAGCTGAATGCTTCAGAAGGTCTGCTGGTCGCTTCTAAAGTAGCTGACCGCGTCGGTATCACACGTTCAGTCATCGTCAATGCACTGCGTAAACTGGAAAGTGCAGGCGTCATTGAATCGCGTTCGTTAGGTATGAAAGGGACGTTCATCAAGATCAAGAAAGAGCAGTTTTTAGAAGAATTGGCGAACAGCCACTAATCATATGAACGAATTGTCCAGCAGCGGGCAGTTCGTTTTTTGTGTGATGGCAGCAGTGCTGAAAGATAACGCACTGCAGACGGAATTTTTCTTGTCTTAATCCATGAAATATGGTATATTAATAAACGGCTTGTAAAAAGCTAATTCACACATTGCAGATAAGTATTTTGATGGGTGCAGCACAGCTGTTGTCAAAATTGCCTGTAATGGCGGAATAAACCACTAGGAGGAAAATAAAATGGCAGTTATCTCAATGAAACAATTGTTAGAAGCTGGTGTTCACTTCGGTCATCAGACACGTCGCTGGAACCCAAAAATGAAGAAATACATTTTCACTGAAAGAAATGGTATCTACATCATCGACCTTCAAAAAACAGTGAAGAAAGTTGAAGAAGCATACAACTTCATGAAATCTGTTGCTGAAGAAGGCGGTACTGTCTTATTCGTCGGTACTAAAAAACAAGCACAGGAATCAGTTAAAGAAGAAGCTGAACGTTCAGGTCAGTTCTACATCAACCAGCGCTGGTTAGGTGGAACTTTAACAAACTACAAAACAATCAACAAACGTGTTAAACGTATTGCTGAAATCGAAAAAATGGAAGCAGACGGCACTTTCGACGTTCTTCCTAAAAAAGAAGTCGTAGAACTTAAAAAAGAATACGATCGTCTGATCAAATTCTTAGGCGGTATCCGCGACATGAAATCTATGCCATCAGCAATCTTCGTTGTTGACCCGCGTAAAGAGCGCAACGCAATCGCTGAAGCGAAAAAATTACACATTCCAATCGTCGGTATCGTTGATACAAACTGTGATCCAGATGAAATCGACTACGTCATCCCTGCCAACGACGATGCGATTCGTGCCGTTAAATTATTAACTGGTAAAATGGCTGACGCTATTTTAGAAGCAAAACAAGGCGTTTCTAACGAAGAAGTGGCTGCAGAGCAGAACATCGATTTAACAGAAGCTCCAGCTGCTGAAGCAACAGAAGCTGCAGAAACAACTGAAGCTTAATTATAGCAAACCAGGTGATAAGTTGAATGTCTTATCACCTTTTTTAAAAGAAATTAAGTAAATTTTTCGCCTTTTATCATGCAATTTAGTATGATGAAACTGTGAGCACATAACTATTATCTGGAGGAATTTATTCATGGCTATCTCAGCACAATTAGTTAAACAATTACGTGAAAGAACTGGCGCAGGTATGATGGACTGCAAAAAGGCATTGACTGAAACAAACGGTGACATCGATGCTGCAGTAGATTACTTACGTGAAAAAGGTATCGCAAAAGCAGCTAAAAAAGCAGACCGTATTGCAGCAGAAGGTACAACTTATGTGGCATCTAACGGTAACGATGCGGTTCTTCTTGAATTAAACTCTGAAACAGACTTCGTTGCTCGTAATGAAGGTTTCCAGGCATTGGTTAAAGAAATGGCGGATCACATTCTTGCTGTTAAACCAGCAGATGTTGATGAATTACTGACTTCTGAAATGGCTGAAGGCAAAACAGTTGAAAACAAAATTAACGAAGCGATTTCTACAATCGGTGAAAAATTAACATTACGTCGTTTCGTACTGGCGACTAAAACAGATGCAGATGCATTCGGTGAGTACTTACACATGGGCGGCCGTATTGGTGTGCTTGCAGTCGTTGAAAATACAACAGACGCTGCAGCTGCTAAAGACGTAGCAATGCATATCGCTGCATTAAACCCTAAATTCGTTTCTCGTGAACAAGTATCTGCTGAAGAGTTAGAGCATGAAAAAGAAATTCTTAAACAGCAGGCATTAAACGAAGGAAAACCTGAAAATATCGTTGAGAAAATGGTTGAAGGTCGTCTTCGTAAATACCTTGAAGAAATTTGTGCGGTCGATCAGCCGTTCGTTAAAAACCCTGATCAGACAGTGGCAGAGTTCTTGAAATCTAAAGGTGGCACATTAAAATCATTCGTCCGCTTTGAAGTCGGAGAAGGTATCGAAAAACGCTCTGATAACTTTGCTGATGAAGTAATGGGTCAGATCAAAGGTAACTAATAATTAAGGACACGATACGTCGTGTCCCTTTTTTTACATCGTTTTTGAGCGGACTAAGAAACCCTTTAACTTTTGAAGTGATTATTGATATAATACATATAGTTTTGTGCGCTTCTTTCATCAGCAAAGAGGTAGAAAATATAAATTCTGAAAGGGCGATAACACTTGGAAACTTCCAAATATAAACGCGTTGTATTAAAACTGAGCGGAGAAGCATTAGCAGGAGAAGCAGGCTTCGGAATTAATCCGGTCATCATTAAAAATATTGCCAAGCAGGTCGCTGAAGTTGCACAGATGGACTGTGAAATAGCAGTCATCGTCGGCGGCGGGAATATCTGGCGCGGTAAAACCGGCAGCGACCTCGGTATGGACCGCGGGACAGCTGACTACATGGGCATGCTTGCGACAGTCATGAACTCACTGGCATTACAGGACAGTCTGGAGCAGCTCGACTGTGATACCCGCGTACTGACTTCGATCGCGATGCAGCAGGTCGCTGAGCCGTATATCCGAAGACGTGCCATCCGCCACCTGGAAAAGGGCCGCGTTGTTATTTTCGCTGCAGGTATCGGCAACCCTTACTTCTCAACAGATACAACAGCTGCACTACGTGCCGCTGAAATGGAAGCGGATGTTATTCTGATGGGCAAAAATAATGTGGACGGCGTATATTCTGCTGACCCGAAACTTGATCCTACTGCAAAAAAATATGAGTCATTGACTTATATCCAAATGCTGCAGGAAGGCCTGCAGGTCATGGACTCTACAGCAAGCTCGTTCTGTATGGACAACGATATCCCGCTCGTGGTATTCTCAATTATGGAAGAAGGTAACATTAAACGCGCTGTAAAAGGCGAAGTTATCGGAACGACGATCACTAAGTAATGATAGGAGAATTATAATGACGACAGCAATTATTAATGAAGCAAAAGACAAGATGTCAAAAAGTATCGACAGCTTAACACGTGAATTTGCCGGCATCCGTGCAGGCAATGCCAGTGCCAATTTACTGGACCGTGTGACAGTGAACTACTACGGAGCGGATACACCTGTGCAGCAGTTAGCAGGGATCTCTGTGCCGGAAGCAAGAATGCTCGTAGTATCTCCATATGACAAAACATCTATCAATGATATCTTAAAGGCTATCAACCAGGCGAACCTTGGACTGAACCCGACATCAGACGGCAATGTCATCCGTATCACAGTGCCTGCACTGACAGAAGAACGCCGTAAAGATCTCGTGAAAGATGCGAAGAAAGAAGCAGAGAACGCGAAAGTCGCTATCCGTAATATCCGTCGTGATGCCAACGATGCACTGAAGAAAGCGGAAAAATCAGGCGAACTGACTGAAGACGATTTAAAGAGCTTCACAGACGACGTTCAAAACTTGACGAATGATTACATCAAGAAAATTGATTCACTGACAGACAGTAAAGAAAAAGATATTATGGCTGTCTAACAGCCAAGTTCATGAAGTTGAGACATCAAGCGGTTTCTTTGGAGACGATTCAAAGAAGCGCTGCCCGTCTCAGCTTCTTTTTTATGAATGATGTGCATTAATAAAATTAACGACTTCAATTATGGGTTATGATAGAATAAAGAAATAGTATTATGAATAGTTGGAGGAACGTATGTTTAATTTATTCAAGAAAAGTTCTTCGTTAGAAAAAACCGTTCATCAACCTGTACCTGAACATATTGCGATTATTATGGACGGCAACGGCCGCTGGGCGAAACAGCGGAAAATGCCGCGTGTTACAGGTCATTACGAAGGGATGCAGACGGTTAAACGCATTACAAGACATGCGAGTAAAATCGGAGTCAAGTATTTAACGCTCTATGCTTTTTCCACTGAAAACTGGACTCGTCCTGAAGATGAAGTGAATTTCTTGATGAAGCTGCCGGGCGACTTCCTGTCATCGTTCCTGCCTGAGCTGATCGAACAGAACGTCAAAGTTGAATCCATCGGTTTCATTGACCAGCTGCCGGCACATACGAAGGCTGCACTTACTGAAGTGAAGGACAAGACAAAGGACAACTCTGGTCTTAAGCTGATTTTCGCGATGAATTACGGCGGCCGGAAAGAGATCGTCTCAGCAGTACAGCGGATTGCTGAAGAATATAAGGATAATAACCTGAAACTCAGCGAGATTGATGAAGAGCTGTTCAGCAGCTATTTATTCACAAAACATTTTCCTGATCCCGACCTGTTAATCAGAACATCAGGAGAAGAAAGACTCAGCAACTTCCTGATCTGGCAGACGTCATACAGTGAATTTGTATTTGAAGATAAGTTCTGGCCGGACTTCGCGGAAGCGGATTTCGATCATGCCATCACCATCTATAATAACCGTCAACGTCGATTTGGGGGACTTTAAGGAGTACATTTATGAAAACTAGAACAATCACAGCCATTATTGCTATGGCTATTTTTCTGCCGATTGTCATTTACGGGGGCTGGCCCGTATTAATCCTTGCCTATTTGCTGGCCGCTGTAGCACTGAAAGAAGTGCTGAACATGAAGCATATCAAACTTTATTCACTGCCTGGTGTCATCAGCTTGATTGCACTCTGTCTGATCATGTCACCGCAGCGCAGTGAACTGGTCGAGATGCGCTATCAAGTGCCATTTCTCATCATTATGAGTCTTGTACTGCTGAGTTACACGGTCGTCTCAAAGAACAGATTCACCTTTGTCGATGCGGCATTCTGTATGCTCGCCGTCGCCTATGTCGGTATCGGCTTCATGTATTTCTATGAGACGAGAAACAGTGCCGGCCTGCACTTTCTGTTATTCGCGCTGCTCATTGTCTGGCTGACGGATACAGGCGCCTATATATTCGGCCGCCTGTTCGGCAGACGGAAACTGTGGCCTGAAATCAGCCCGAACAAAACAATCGAGGGATTTGTCGGCGGCATATTGAGCAGTACGATCGTTGCGATTATTTTCAGCATTTATTATGATATGCCGCTCAGTCTGTTCCCGCTGCTCATTGTCACTTGGCTGCTCAGCATGTTCGGTCAACTGGGCGATTTAGTGGAATCAGCGCTTAAGCGTCACTTTGATGTCAAAGATTCAGGAACATTGCTGCCGGGACACGGTGGTATTTTAGACCGCTTTGACAGCTTTATTTTTGTGCTGCCACTGATGAATATTTTATTAATCAACTTTCAAGGTTAGGTGAAGACATGAAAAATATTGGAATACTTGGTGCCAGTGGTTCAGTCGGGATGCAGGGACTTGATGTCATACGAGAGCATTCAGACTGCTACCGGCTTGTCAGTTTCTCTGTCGGCAGAAGTCTTGATCAAGCGAGAGCGATCATTGAAGAGTTTCAGCCGGAGCTCGTCTGCGTGCAGAATGCGGAAGATGCCGCTCAGCTTGCTGACTATAACATTAAAGTAGTGTCAGGGGACGCGGGACTTCTCGACGTCGCAGGCTATGAACAAAATGATATGCTGCTGAACGCTATTTTAGGAAGCGTCGGTCTGAAGCCGACGCTGCATGCCATCGAGCAGGGTATTGACATCGCGCTTGCCAACAAGGAGACACTTGTTGTGGCCGGTGAACTTGTGATGGCGGCAGCAAGACGACATAACGTTAAAATCCTGCCGGTGGATTCAGAGCATTCAGCGATTTACCAGTGCCTGAACGGTGAGGATGAGAAGACGATTGAGCGGCTGATCATCACAGCGAGCGGCGGCTCGTTCAGAGACTTATCAAGAGACGAGCTTGAACATGTGACGCTTGAAGATGCACTCAATCATCCGAACTGGTCGATGGGAAGAAAAATCACGATTGATTCTGCGACGATGATGAATAAAGGACTTGAAGTGATAGAAGCGAAATGGCTGTTTGATGTACCTGTTGACCATATTGATACAGTGCTTCATAAGGAAAGTATTATTCATTCTATGGTAGAATTCAATGATACTAGTGTCATCGCACAACTCGGAACACCGGACATGCGTATGCCGATTCAATACGCCTTCAGTTATCCAGAGCGGCTGCCGCGGCAGGCGGAACGGCTCGACCTTGCAGCAATCGGGCAGCTGAACTTCAAGCCGATGGACCTCGAGCGCTTCAGATGTCTGAAATTTGCCTACGATGCAATCCACATCGGCGGGACGATGCCGGTTGTCATGAATGCGGTCAATGAAGCAGCTGTTGCTAAATTTTTAAACGGTGAGATCAGCTTCCTTGATATTGAGCGGCTGATTGAACGCGAAATGAAGGCGCATGACGTCATACTCAATCCTGACCTTGAGACGATACTAGAAATCGATGCTGACTATAAGTCACGTCACTATGAGGTGTAAGCTATGTTAGGAATGCTGTCGTTTATTATTGTCTTCGGAGTCCTGGTCACAGTGCATGAATTCGGCCATTTATATTTTGCGAAACGCGCAGGTATCATGTGTCCGGAATTTGCGATCGGGATGGGTCCGAAGCTCTTCTCTTATAAGAAAGATGAAACATTGTATACCATCCGTCTGCTGCCGGTCGGCGGCTATGTCATGATGGCGGGCAGCGGAATGGAGCAGAATCCTGTGACAGCAGGCATGACCGTCAGTATTAAGAAAAATGAGCAGAACGAAGTCACGCATATTATTTTAGATGACCAGCATCAGTTCAGACAGATTGAACAGCTGGAAGCCGTGGACAGTGATTTCGAAGACCAGCTGTTTATTAAAGGGATTGACCAGTATACGAATGAAGAAGTCACTTACCCGATCGCTGATGAAGCTTATTTTGTCCGTGAAGGGGACTTGATACAAATCGCGCCGCGTGACCGTCAGTTCAAAAACAAGAAGCCGTGGCCGAAGTTTCTGACATTGTTTGCAGGGCCGCTCTTTAACTTCCTGCTCGCGCTCGTGTTGTTCATCGGTTACTTCTATGCGACAGGCACACCGACTGATAAGGCGGTCATCGGAGATATTCTGCAGGACAGCCCGGCCGATAAAGCAGGACTTGTCACGAAGGACAGAGTTGTCAGTATAGATGGCAATTCTATCTCCAAATGGGAGGACATGACGTCTTACTTCAACAGTAATGACATCAAAACCCATCACATCATTATCGAACGTGACGGCAGAGAACTGAAGAAAGAGATAAAACCTGTGAAGGCGACGCTGCAGGATGGCTCAAAACAAGTGAAGCGGGCAGTTATCGGTGTCAATCCGCTGTTCACACATGATAATCTGTTAGATCCTTTGATCTACGGCGTGAAAACAACGTTTAAGACAGGGCTGATGATTTTCAGTCTTGTCGGTGCGCTGTTCACCAGTATTTTCACGGGGACATTCTCATTTGATATGTTGAACGGACCTGTCGGTATATACAAAAACACCGAAAAAATTGCATCGCTTGGTATTCTGCCGCTCGTCTACTTTACCGCATCATTATCAGTGAATCTCGGCATCATGAACCTGCTGCCGATTCCGGCACTCGATGGCGGACGAATTTTATTTGTGCTTTATGAAGCGATTTTCAGACGTCCGGTCAATAAAAAGGCTGAGATTGCTATTATCTCGCTTGGCGCCGTGTTCCTGTTCTTCGTTATGATCATGGTGACATGGAATGATATTCAGCGTTATTTCTTTTAAAACAAGGAGGATTATTTAATGAAGCAGTCAAAAATGTTTATTCCGACATTAAGGGAAGTACCGAATGATGCGGATTCAAAAAGTCATCAGCTGCTGCTGAAAGCAGGGATGATCAAACAGATTGCCAGTGGTATTTACAGCTATCTGCCGATCTCTAAACGTGTACTGAATAAGATTGAAGCGATTGTCCGTGAGGAAATGGAAGCAATCGACGGGATTGAAATTTTAATGCCGGCGCTGCAGCCGTCAGAACTTTGGCAGGAAAGCGGTCGCTGGCCGAGCTACGGTGCGGAGCTGATGCGTATGACTGACCGTCACGGCCGTGAGTTTGCGCTCGGTCCGACACATGAAGAGATCATCACTTCTCTTGTACGTGATGAACTGAAGTCCTACAAAAAGCTTCCTGTGACACTGTTCCAGATTCAAAATAAATTCAGGGATGAAAAACGGCCGAGATTCGGTCTGCTCCGCGGCCGTGAGTTTATTATGAAAGATGCCTACAGTTTCCATGCCTCTGAAGAATCGCTCGATGCGACTTATCAGGATATGTACCGCGCTTACTCCAATATTTTCTCACGGGTGAACTTGAAATTCCGTCCGGTGATCGCAGACAGCGGTGCAATCGGCGGCAGTCATACACATGAGTTCATGGCGCTTGCTGAGATCGGTGAAGATACGATCGCCTATACAGACGGCAGCGACTATGCAGCAAACATTGAGAAAGCTGAAGTCGTCTATACGCCTGATGTCCAGCATACAGAAGAGCAGCCGCTTGAAAAGATCCATACGCCGGGTGTCAAAACAGCGCAGCAGCTTGCTGATCTGCTCGGCAGACGATTAGACGAAATTGTGAAGTCAATGATCGTGAAAGTCGATGACCGTTTCGTCATGTTCCTGCTCCGCGGCCATCATGAGCTGAACGATGTCAAAGTGAAGTCTTATTTCGGCACAGAATATGTGGAACTGGCAACAGAAGCTGAAATTGAAGGGATCATGAACGCGAAGCCGGGTTCACTTGGACCGGTCGGTGTCGATAAGATAGAGATCTATGCGGACTATTCAGTGCAGGATATCAACAATCTTGCAGTCGGTGCCAATGAGACGGAGTACCATTACATCAATGCGAACTTAAACAGAGATTTCACAGTGACCGCGTTCGGTGATTTCCGGTTTATCACAGAAGGTGAACCCGCGGCAGACGGCAGCGGCCCGGTGAAATTTGCTGAAGGGATTGAAGTCGGTCAGGTGTTTAAGCTCGGCACGAAGTATTCTGAAGCGATGAAAGCGACGTTCCTTGACGAGCAGGGAAAAGCACGTCCGATGATTATGGGCTGCTACGGTATCGGGGTATCCCGCACATTATCTGCAGTCATTGAACAGCATCACGATGATAACGGTATCATCTGGCCGAAGTCTATTACACCATTTGACTTGCATATCATCTCAGTCAATCCGAAGCAGGAGGCGCAGCGCCAGCTTGCTGACGAACTGTATGCCACCTTCAGTAAAGACTACGAAGTATTATATGACGACCGGACAGAACGTGCCGGCGTTAAATTCAATGATGCAGATTTAATTGGTGTGCCGCTGCGCATCTTAGTCGGCAAAAACGCAGCAGACGGCATTGTTGAAGTGAAAGTAAGAAAGACCGGCGAATCATTTGATGTGAACATCGGCGAACTGAAAGCCGAAATCGATTCGTTATATGATACGCTTGACTAGAAAATTTGATATAATGAGTGAAGCAAAAAGTAATACGCATCAGCGTGTTACTTTTTATTTTGAGAAGGTGGTTCTGGCGTGGCAGATAAATACGAAAAATTTAAGATACTATTGACGCAGCTGAAAATGACGAATGTCTTTCCGGATGATATAGCAGCGGGAAGCTCACTTGAGCGGCTTGATATTTCACAGAAAGATAGAAAGTGGCATTTTTATATTACGAGTCCAGTCATACTGCCGAGCGATCTCTACTTCCAGCTCTGCAATGAACTGAAGACCGCATTCAGTCATATTGCAGCAGTCACTGTGTCCATCAAGGCGCTCGACCAGTCGGATATGACAGAGAAACTGTCCGGATACCTGCATCACTGCATCGACCAGACAGCAATCAGCCCGAGCCTGAAAGTCCAGCTGAAAAATAAGAAATATCACTTCTCAGGTTCGGTGCTGAAATTCCAGGTTCATAATGAAGTGGAAGAGAAACACCTCGAGAAGGCGTGCAACGGCTCACTGCTGGAGGCATTCAAACAGGCCGGTTTCGCACTTGATAAGATTGTCTTTGAAATCTCTGAGGAAGAGCATGTGAAGGAACTGGAGTCGCTGGAGGCACATATTCAGGAGGAGGACACGACGAGCGCCCTGGAAGCACGCGTCCGTGTCGCTGAAATGCAGCGGCAGCGGGCAGAAGACGACAGTGATGAAGTGAGCGTGTGTGCGATCGGCAAAGAAATCAACGTCGAGACGATTCGTCCGATTTCATCGATTATTGAAGAGGAGTTCAAAGCAGCCATCGAAGGAGTGATCTTTGATGTCGAGATCAAGGAGCTGAAAAGCGGCCGTCATATTGTCCAGCTGAAGATTACGGATTATACGGATTCCTTGACGCTCAAAATGTTCACCCGTAAAGGCAAGAATGACCTGGAACATTTCAATGCGCTGAAACCCGGCAAATGGGTGCGGGCACAGGGACGGATTGAGGAAGATACATTTATCCGCGACCTTGTGATGATGCTGAACGACATTCATGAGATCAAGAAATCCCCTAAGACAGATAAGTCAGAGGAAAAACGTGTTGAATTCCATCTGCATTCCAGCATGAGTCAGATGGACGGCATTACGCATATCGGTAAATACGTCGAGCAGGCGGCACAGTGGGGGCATAAGGCCATTGCAGTGACGGACCATAACGTCGTGCAGGCGTATCCTGATGCGCATGCCGCTGCTGAGAAGAACGGCATTAAGATGATCTATGGCCTTGAAGGGATGCTCGTTGATGACGGGGTGCCGATCACGTATCATCCGACTGATAGAGTGCTGAAAGACAGCACTTACGTCGTCTTTGACGTCGAGACGACCGGCTTAAGTTCACAGTATGACAAAATCATCGAGCTTGCAGCCGTTAAAGTGAAGGACGGAGAGATCATCGATAAGTTTGAACGGTTCAGTAACCCGGGTGAACGGCTGAACGAGACGATCAAACGGCTGACCGGAATTACAGATGATATGCTGGTCGGTGCACCGCCGATTGAAGACGTGCTGCCTGAGTTTAAAGACTGGGCGGGCGACGCCATTTATGTCGCACATAATGCAAGCTTTGACATGGGTTTCATTGACACAGGATATGAACGTTTAAATCTCGGCGCGAGTACAAACGGGGTCATCGATACGCTGGAACTGTCCCGGACGATCAACACGGAGATGGGTAAGCATGGTCTGAATTTCCTCGCGAAGAAGTACGGGGTCGAACTGACCCAGCATCACCGCGCCATCTATGACGCGGAGACAACCGCCCATATTTTCGTCAAGATGCTGAAGCAGATGGAGCAGCTCGGCGTCACTAATCATCTCGATATCGATAAGAAGTTGTCTAATCAGGATGCCTATAAGCGGGCTCGTCCTGTGCATGTGACACTGATTGTGCAGAACCAGACCGGACTGAAAAATCTGTTCAAAATCGTCAGTGAATCACTCGTCAGCTATTTCTACCGGACGCCGCGTATTCCGCGTTCCCTGCTCAATGCCAACCGGGAAGGACTGCTGGTCGGCAGCGCCTGTGATAACGGTGAAGTATTTACAGCCGTCATGAACAAAGATCAGGCTGAAGTGGAAAAAATTGCGGACTTCTATGACTTCATAGAAGTCCAGCCGAAAGCGCTCTACCAGCACTTATTGGCACGTGACTTAATCCGTGACAACAAGACACTGGAAGAGATTTATCAGCGGATTATCGCAGTCGGTGAGAAACTGAATAAGCCGGTGCTCGCGACAGGCAATGTCCATTACTTATATGAGCATGACAAAATTGCCCGTGAAATTCTCATCGCCTCAATGCCCGGCAACCCGCTGAATAAAAGCGGCTTCCCGGATGCGCATTTCAGGACGACAGATGAGATGATGGATGACTTCATGTTCCTCGGTGAGGAGAAAGCGCGTGAAATTGTCATCACTAATACGAACCTGCTTGCAGACCGTATTGAGCGTGTCGTACCGATCCGCGATGAACTGTATACACCATCGATTGAAGGCGCGAATGAAGAAATACGGGAGATGTCCTATGAACATGCGCGCAAGCTTTACGGAGAAGAACTGCCGGACATCGTCACCGCACGGCTTGAGAAGGAGCTTGCAAGTATTATCGGCAACGGCTTCGCGGTCATCTACTTAATTTCGCAGAAGCTCGTGAAACGCTCTCTAGACGATGGCTATCTCGTCGGCTCACGGGGTTCGGTCGGTTCAAGCTTTGTTGCGACGATGACAGAGATCACGGAAGTGAATCCGCTGCCGCCGCATTACATCTGTCCGCAGTGTAAGGCGAGTCATTTCTTTGATGACGGTTCTGTCTCAAGTGGCTTTGACTTACCTGATAAATCGTGTGACGTCTGTCATGTGCCGTTCATCAAAGAAGGGCAGGATATACCGTTTGAGACGTTTCTCGGCTTCAAAGGGGACAAAGTGCCGGATATCGACTTGAACTTCAGTGGTGAGTATCAGCCGAAAGCTCATAACTATACGAAGGAGCTGTTCGGTGAGGACAAAGTGTTCCGTGCCGGCACGATCGGTACGGTGGCAGAGAAGACGGCATTCGGCTACGTCAAAGGTTATCTGAACGACAACAGCATGCATAAGCGCGGTGCCGAAGTCGACCGCCTTGTTAAGGCGTGTACTGGCGTCAAACGGACGACAGGTCAGCATCCGGGCGGCATCATCGTTGTCCCTGAGCATATGGATATTTATGATTTCACACCGATCCAGTATCCTGCGGACGATCAGAACTCTGCCTGGAAGACGACGCACTTTGACTTCCATTCCATCCATGATAACTTGCTGAAGCTGGATATACTCGGACACGATGACCCGACGATGATCCGCATGCTGCAGGACTTATCAGGCATTGACCCGAAAACGATACCGGTGGATGATAAAGAGACGATGAAGATCTTCTCAAGTCCCCGAAGTCTCGGTGTGACAGAAGAAGATATTCTATGCAAGACCGGTACGTTCGGTGTCCCTGAGTTCGGTACCGGCTTCGTCCGGCAGATGCTGGAAGACACGAAGCCGAGCACTTTCTCTGAACTTGTGCAGATCTCAGGGCTGTCTCACGGGACGGATGTCTGGCTCGGTAACGCGCAGGAACTCATACGCACGGGTACATGTGACTTGTCAGGGGTTATCGGCTGCCGGGATGACATCATGGTGTACTTGATGTACGCGGGTCTTGAGCCGTCGCTTGCCTTCAAGATCATGGAGTCCGTGCGTAAAGGTAAAGGACTGTCAGAAGAGTTTGAAGAAGCGATGCGTGAGAACAATGTGCCTGAATGGTATCTTGAGTCATGCAAGAAGATTAAATACATGTTCCCGAAAGCCCATGCGGCAGCTTATGTGCTGATGGCGGTAAGAATTGCCTACTTCAAAGTACATCATCCGCTGTACTACTATGCGAGCTACTTCACGGTCCGGGCGTCTGACTTTGATTTATTGACGATGACGAAGGACAAGCATACGCTGAAAGCAGCAGTAAAAGATTACTACAGCCGCTTCCACGACCTTGCGAAAAAAGAAAAAGACGTGCTGACCGTGCTTGAGCTTGCGAACGAAATGGCGCAGCGCGGCTTCAGAATGCAGCCGGTGTCACTGGAGAAGAGTGCGGCCTTTGACTTCATCATTGAAGGAGACACGCTGATTCCGCCGTTCATCGCAGTGCCGGGTCTCGGTGAGAACGTGGCCCGGAGAATCGTCGCAGCGCGTGAGGAAGGGCCGTTTCTGTCGAAAGAAGAGCTGAACAAAAAAGCAGGTGTCTCCCAGAAAATCATCGATTACTTGACGGAGCTCGGCACATTGAATAACATGCCGGATAAAGCGCAGCTGAGTATCTTTGATCTGTAGCAGAGATAAATTTCACACCGTATTTGTTCGATGCGTCTGTTTATGTTATAATAGTTATGCTTAAAGAAAATACTCTACGACGGAAAGAGTGGGATATCCCGCTCTTTTCTTCTTGTATCATGAAGGAGGACTATATGAGCAAAATCACAGAACGTGTAGAGGAAATTGTCAGCCCGATTGTCGCTGACCTTGGCTTTGAACTCGTTGATGTCGAATATGTGAAAGAAGGACCTGATTATTACTTGCGCATTGCGATTGATAAGGCAGGCGGCATCGATATTTCAGACTGTGCACTTGCCAGTGAAAAGATCAGCGAAGTGATGGACAAAGAAGACCCGATTAAAGAGGCCTATTTCATGGATGTATCGTCACCGGGTGCTGAAAGACCTCTGAAAAAGGAAAAAGACTATGAAGCAGCGGTCGGTCATCCCATCTACGTGAAACTCTATGAAGAAATCAACGGTGACAAGGAATGGCTCGGCGAACTACTCAGCTATGATGAGGAAGTCATTAAAATGTCTGTAAGAATCAAGACAAGAACAAAAGAAATTGAACTGCCGAGAAAGAAAATCGCAAAAATCAGACGTGCAGTCATTTTTTAGTGATGGAGGAACTAAAGTGAAAAATAATGAATTATTAAATGCAATTGATTTCCTTGAGAAAGAAAAAAGCATTCCACGTGAAGTATTGATTGAAACAATTGAAGCGGCATTGATCACAGCCTACAAGAAAAACTACAACTCTGCTAACAACGTCCGGGTGGAACTGAACATGGACAACGGGACATATGCGGTTTATTCACGTAAAGATGTTGTAGAAGAAGTGGAAAACCCACGGGAACAAGTTTCTCTTGAAATGGCGCTTGAAAGCAACCCCGCTTATGAAGTCGGTGACATCTTCGAAGAGAATGTGACACCTAAAGATTTCGGCCGGGTAAGTGCCCAGGCAGCAAAGCAGGCAGTGATGCAGCGTCTCCGTGATGCAGAACGCGGCATCCTATATAATGAGTTCATCGATAAAGAAGATGACATCATGACCGGTGTCATCGACCGTGTGGATCACCGTTATGTCTATGTGACGTTAGGTAAGACTGAAGCTGTGCTGTCTGATGCAGAGCGCAGCCCGAACGATGTATACCGTCCGACTGAGCGCATTAAAGTGTATGTCAACAAAGTTGAACAGACGACGAAAGGCCCGCAGATCTTTGTATCCCGCAGCCACCCGGGTCTGCTGAAACGATTATTTGAGCAGGAAGTCCCAGAAATTTTCGACGGCACAGTTGTCGTGAAATCAGTGGCACGTGAAGCGGGTGACCGCTCTAAGATCAGCGTCCACTCGGAAAATCCTGATATTGATGCAGTCGGCGCGTGTGTGGGTGCTAAAGGTGCGCGTGTCGGTGCGGTCGTGGATGAACTCGGCGGCGAGAAAATTGATATCGTTGAATGGAGCGCCGATCCGAAAACGTTCGTTAAAAATGCGCTCAGCCCATCACAAGTGGTAGATGTGCTCATTAATGAAGAGAATCAATCAACGACGGTCATCGTACCGGATTATCAGTTGTCTCTTGCCATCGGTAAAAAAGGTCAGAACGCACGTCTTGCGGCAAAACTGACCGGTTGGAAAATTGATATTAAAAGTGAGACTGACGCTAAAGAAGCGGGTATCTATCCAGTAGAATAAGGGGGATTTCAATGAAGCAGAAAAAGATTCCCATGCGTAAATGCATTTTAAGTCAGGAAATGAAGCCTAAGAAAGAAATGATTCGTGTCGTCCGCTCGAAAGAAGGCGAAATGGCCGTCGACCCGACCGGCAAAGCCAACGGACGCGGTGCCTATGTGTCGAAAGACCTTGAAATCGTGGAAGCAGCACGCAAAAAGAAACGGCTGGAACAGTTTTTTGACAGCAATACAGATGACATGGCACCGATCTACGATGAAGTCATCCGTCTCATCTACCGTGAAAAGATTCCGAAACGATGAACAGAGACAAAATATTCAATCTGATCGGACTTGCGATGCGTGCGAGAAAGCTGACAACGGGTGAAGAACTGGTCATCAATGAAGTACGGAAAAATAAAGTCAGACTGGTCATTGTATCATCAGATGCATCAGCGAATACTAAAAAAAACATCACGAATAAATGTCATTCCTACCGCGTGAAGTGTGTCGAGTTCGGGTCCCGCTATGAACTCGGCTATGCAATCGGCAAGGATGAACGCGTCATCATCGGTGTCATGGATGCAGGTTTTGCGAAGAAACTTGAGACGATGATTCGTGAGAGCAATGAGGAGAGAGCCTATGAGTAAAAAAAGAGTATACGAATATGCAAAAGAAGTGAAGTTAAGATCCAAAGATATCATCGATGAACTGAAAAAAATCGATGTTGAAGTGACAAGTCATATGCAGACACTTGAACCGAATGAAATTACTGCACTCGACAAAGTATTTAAAAAGAACGCTGCACAAGAGCAGCGTCCGGCGCAAAATAATACACGTCCGAACAATGGTCAGAAACCGGCGCAGAACAACCAGCGCCCGCACAATGGCCAGAAGCCTGCCAATAACAACGGTCAGAAGCCGGCGCAGAACAACCAGCGCCCGAACAACAGCCAGAAACCTGCCAATAACAACGGCCAGAAGCCGGCGCAAAACGGCCAGCGCCCGAACAATAATGCACAGAAACCGGGAAGCCGTCCACAGCGTCCGAACAACCAGAACCGTAATAACCAGCGTCCTGGACAGAACAAAAAAGGCAAAGGTAAAACAAACAAACCTGCCGTACAGCAGGCGCCGGTCGTGAAAGAGACACCTTCTAAAATTACTTATCACGAAGGAATCACTGTCGGTGAACTGGCAGATAAACTGAACAAAGATGCGTCAGAAATCGTGAAAAACTTGTTCATGGTCGGCATTATGGCGAACATCAATCAGGCGCTGAACGAAGATGCCATCGAGCTGATCTGCGCGGAATACGAAGTTGAGGCAGAACTGGAAGTCATCATTGATGCGACAGACCTTGAAACTTATTTCGAGGACGAAGCAGGAGCAGAAGCTGACAAACAGGAACGCCCACCGGTCGTCACTATCATGGGTCACGTTGACCACGGTAAAACGACACTGCTTGACTCTATCCGTAACACACGTGTGACAGCAGGAGAAGCAGGGGGTATCACACAGCATATCGGTGCCTATCAGATTGAAACAAACGGCAAGAAAATCACATTCCTTGATACACCGGGTCACGCAGCGTTCACTACAATGCGTGCGCGAGGTGCCCAGGTCACAGATATCACTATTCTTGTAGTCGCTGCAGATGACGGTGTCATGCCGCAGACGATCGAAGCGATCAACCATGCGAAAGCAGCAGAAGTGCCGATTATCGTAGCAGTCAACAAAATCGACAAACCGACTGCCAATCCGGACCGCGTCATGCAGGAATTAGGCGAGTACGGCTTATATCCGGAAGACTGGGGCGGCGATACCATCTTCGTTCAGCTGTCAGCGATCAACGGCGAAGGTATCGATGACCTGCTTGAGATGATTCTCCTTATTACAGAAGTAGAAGAACTGAAAGCGAATCCGAAACGCTCAGCAATCGGTACAGTCATCGAAGCGGAGCTTGATAAGTCACGTGGACCAGCAGCGTCACTACTTGTTCAGGATGGTACGCTTGAAGTCGGTGATTCCATCGTTGTCGGTAACACATACGGCCGTGTCCGTGCGATGGTCAATGACCTTGGCAAGCGTATTAAGACAGCAGCACCGTCTACACCAGTTGAGATCACAGGTCTGCAGGACGTACCGCTTGCAGGGGACCGCTTCGTCGTCTTCAAAGATGAGAAGAAAGCACGCCGCATCGGTGAAGCACGTCAGCAGCAGAACATTATGGCGCAGCGTCAGGAAAGCCAGAAAGTGTCACTCGACAACTTGTTCGAACAGATGAAGCAGGGTGAAATGAAAGACTTGAACGTCATCATCAAAGGGGACGTCCAAGGTTCTGTCGAAGCCCTGGCAGCATCACTCATGAAAATTGATGTTGAAGGTGTCAACGTGCGTATCATCCATACAGCAGTCGGCGCTATCAACGAATCAGACGTTACATTAGCATCAGCATCAAACGGGATTATCATCGGTTTCAACGTCCGTCCTGATGTCAACGCGAAACGTGCCGCAGAAGCAGAGAAAGTCGATATGCGTCTGCACCGTATTATCTATAAAGTCATCGAAGAGATTGAATTCGCGATGAAAGGGATGCTTGATCCTGAATTCGAGGAGAAAGTCATCGGTCAGGCAGAAGTCCGTCAGACCATCAATATCTCTAAAGTCGGTACAGTCGCAGGAAGCTATGTCACAGAAGGTAAGATCACACGTAACGCAAGCGTCCGCATTATCCGTGACGGCATCGTCGTCTATGAAGGTGCTGTCGATGCACTCCGTCGTTTCAAAGATGATGTGAAAGAAGTATCAGCGGGGTACGAATGTGGTATCACGATTGAGAACTTCAATGACATCAAAGAAGGCGACATCTTCGAAGCGTTTGTGATGGAAGAGATTAAGAGAGCTTAAGATTGTTTGCTTACTGATAGCCATATTATAGTTTTTAGTAACAATATTATATCTGACCTTACTGTTTACATATCTGTAGATAGTAAGGTTTTTTGATGAGAAGAATTAAAACAATCAGATGAATTTCATCGCATAGTGGGTTTGAGTGATAGGGATGTTATAATATGAAGTGAATCTTCTATTTAAATAGAGCATGACGATTAAGCTGCTCAAAAATCATCAACTGGAGGTCCATATGTTCATCCCGAAATATTTTGAAATGAAAGATTTGAAAGAGATCAAACAGTTTATTAATGACCATTCTTTCGCAACGGTCGTGACGACGGATAACGGTAAACCTGTGGCGACACATGTGCCGTTAATGTTGCGTGAAGACAATGAAAACTTATATTTATCCGGTCATTATGCGAGAGCTAACACACAGTGGAAAAATCTTGATGACAACGCTGACGTCCTGACTATCTTTCATGGGCCGCATGCGTTTGTCTCCTCGACATGGTATGACCATGAGAATGTCTCGACCTGGAACTATCAGAGCATTCATGTGTATGGACACAGCCGGTTACTGACGGAAGATGAACTGAGGGAGGATCTGAAGCTGCTGCTTGATACGTATGAAGCGAACGGTAAGACGTGGGACAATCTGACTGAGACGAGTCAGCAGCAGATCAGAGGTATCGTCGGCTTCAGAATTGATATTACGGATATTCAGGCGGCATACAAGCTCAGTCAGAACCGCAATGACCATGATTACGAGAATATTATTTCTGAACTGAGTTTAGGCGCTGCAGGTGACCGTGATGTCGCGGCGGCCATGAAGAAACTCCGGGATTAAATTGACATCACCGCGATAAAAATCTATAATAAATTGCATTGTCAACTTTAATTCAGGGTAGAGATAATAGAGGTGAATAACTATGAATAACAGAAAAGAACGCGTCGGCGAACAGATGAAAAAAGAGCTGAGTGAAATCATCAGCCAGAAGATTAAAGACCCGCGTGTCGGCTTTGTGACGGTCACAGAAGTAGAAGTGACAGGAGACTTATCTCTTGCGACGGTCTATGTGACGGTTCTCGGCAGCGATAAAGAACGTCGTGAGACACTTGCAGGTCTTGAAAAAGCAAAAGGTTTCATGAAGACAGAAGTCGGTCAGCGCATGAAACTGCGTATTGTGCCTGAACTGAAATTCGTCTATGATGAATCGATTGATTACGGTAACAAGATTGAACGTATGATTGCTGATCTTAATAAAGGCTAGCAGATAGTGCCTACTATCTGCTTTTTTAATGGAGGAATGACGATGCTGAACGGCGTACTTGCTATTAACAAACCACGGGGCATGACGAGTCACGACGTGGTCTTCAAGCTGAGAAAACTATTAAAGACAAAAAAAGTCGGCCATACAGGGACGCTCGACCCTGCAGTGGACGGGGTGCTGCCCGTCTGTATCGGTCCTGCGACAAGAATAAGCGACTATATTATGGACAGCGGGAAGCGCTACACAGCAGAGATCACGCTCGGCAGCCAGACGACGACAGAAGACCAGACCGGTGAAGTGATTACGACGGAGCTCATCCATCCGGACTGCTATACCGAAGCACAGGTGGACAATGCCTTGATGCAGCTCACTGGACATATCGAACAGACACCGCCCATGTTCTCAGCCGTTAAAGTAAACGGCCGCAAACTATACGAATATGCCCGCGAAGGAAAAGTGATTGAGCGGCCGTCCCGCATCGTCCATATTAAGGAGATCACGCGGACATCAAGACTGACTTATAAGGACGGCCGGCTGACATTTATGGTTGATGTCGCATGCGGTAAAGGTACTTATATCCGGACACTCGCCACTCAAATCGCTGAACAACTGAATACAGTCGGCCATATGTCAAGGCTGACCCGGCTGGAAAGCGGCGGATTCACTTTAAATGACTGTTATACGCTCGAGCAGATTGCGGACACAGTGGATGTCCAGCCATTGCTGCGGCCGATAGAAGAAGGGCTGAAAGAACTGCCGCATCTCGCAGTGGACGAGGCGCTGAAAACACGTGTGACCAACGGCCAGAAGTTTAGGGATGACGAGCTTCCTGTGATTGAGCAGACTGTCATTATCTATGAGAATAAAGCGCTGGCCATCTATGCACCGCACCCCGAAAAACCGGGACAGGTTAAAGCAGTAAAAGTATTTAATTAGAAAATTAGATGTAAAATTCATTAATATGTGTTTAAACTTTCTGTGACGGGATATACATATACTATCGATAGTCATAGAGTTATGACGTTGATAGTTTCATACTCAATCAAAGGACACTGTCCTAACAAAGGAGAAATGAACAATGACAAATGTAAATCCAGAAGAACACGTAAACAACTTATCACAGGAAGATAAAGACCAGATCTTAGAAAGCTTCAATAACTTCAAATCTTACTTAAACAAACAAGTCGGCAGAGCTGAAAAATTAGGCATGAGCGATGAAGCTATCGTGAAAGCTGCTGAAAAAGTCGCTGATCACTTAGCGAAAAACGAAGAACCTAAAAACCGTGAAGAAAAAGTTCTTAATGAATTATGGAACAATGCACAGGGCGAAGAGAAAAATGCCATCGCTAGTGCATTAGTGAGAATGGTTCAGCAGGAAGGCTAAACGTTTATCAAGATTCCGTCTATATGATGGAATCTTTTTTTGGCTTCATGACGTCATTTTCTGATACACTAAGCATAAAGTATATGGGAAAGAGAACGTGATAATGATGAAGACGATACATACGAATCATAATTTGACAGACATGTATAATCATCCCGATGTCGCGCTTGCGATCGGATTTTTTGACGGGCTGCATCTCGGTCATATGTCAGTCATCAATACGATGAAGGAGATTGCTGAAGAGAAGGAGCTGGCTAAAGCAGTGATGACGTTTGATCCGCACCCGTCAGTCGTCCTTAACCCCGAAAAGAAGCGGACGGACTATTTGACCCCGCTTGATGAGAAGAGACGCCTGCTGGAAGCCATCGGGATTGATTATTTGTTTGTCGTATCTTTCACATCCAAGTTTGCACAGATGGCGGAAGAGGATTTCATCCGTGACTATTTGACGAACAATCACGTCAAAGAAGTGGTTGCCGGATTTGATTTTACATACGGTAAGTTCGGTAAAGGGAATATGATGAAGCTTGAAGCTGATAAGCAGGGATTCAATGTGACGGCTGTTGCGAAGCAGGAGTTGAATACAGCCAAGATTGCGACGACGCACATCAGAAATGCGCTGATAGAAGGACATGTTAATGAAGCAAATGCGCAGCTCGGGCGGCCCTACAAAATTTCGGGTCTCGTCGTGCAGGGGGAGAAGCGCGGCCGGACAATCGGTTTTCCTACTGCTAATGTGGCACCTGATGAAGCCTATGTGCTGCCGAAGCTCGGTGTTTATGCCGTGACGCTGAAACGGACAGGTTCAGACCAGCTGCTGAAAGGTGTCTGTAATATCGGCTATAAACCGACATTTCATGACCCGGCGGTTTCTGCCGTCTCCATAGAAGTTCATATTTTCGATTTCGCGGAATCTATTTACGGCGAACGTGTCGAAGTGTTCTGGCATGAATTCATCAGACCCGAGCAGAAGTTCAGCGGCATAGATGCCCTTATCGCCCAGATTAAGCAGGATAAGGAATCGGCTGAACAGCTCTTAGCTGATATTTCACTTGATTAATTGAGCGATAGTGCTATAATAGTCAAGTACCTTTCCTTGGCATTTCGACACTCCGACGAATGGCTCAGGTTATGGTGTAATTATATAATAGGAGGTCATTTAATTATGGCAATTTCACAAGAACGTAAAAATGAATTAATCGCACAATACCGCGTACACGAAACAGACACAGGATCACCTGAAGTACAGATTGCTGTGTTAACTGCAGAAATCAATGCATTAAACGAGCACTTACGTACACACAAAAAAGATCACCATTCACGTCGTGGTTTACTTAAAATGGTAGGTCGTCGTAAAAACTTACTGACTTACTTACGTGAAAATGACGTTCAACGTTACCGTGAACTAATTAAATCTTTAGGATTACGTCGTTAATCTTAATTCAAGTCGAAAGAGACAGTTGTTTCTTTCGATTTTTTTATGTCTAAATATACCTCAAACAAAAGATAAATGATATGATGGATGATATATATTGGAGAGGAGCATTTTTAATGTCTCAGAAAAAAGTATTTACAACAGAATGGGCAGGACGCCCGTTGACAGTTGAAGTCGGCCAGCTGGCAAAACAGGCGAACGGCGCGGCACTTGTCCGCTACGGCGACACAGTAGTATTATCTACTGCAACTGCAAGCAAACAACCAAGGGATGTTGACTTCTTCCCGCTCATGGTCAACTATGAGGAGAAATTATATGCGGCCGGCAAGATTCCAGGCGGCTTCAACAAACGTGAAGGACGCCCGGGTGAAGACGCGACATTGACTGCCCGTTTAATCGACCGTCCGATCCGTCCGCTGTTCCCGAAAGGTTACCGCAATGATATTCAAGTCATCTCTATCGTGATGAGCGTGGATACAGATAACTCTCCGGAAATGGCAGCGATGCTCGGCTCATCAGTCGCACTTGCTGTATCTGACATTCCTTTCCAGGGCCCGATTGCCGGCGTGAATGTCGGGCTTGTAGACGGCGAACTCGTCATCAACCCGACAGTCGCGCAGCGTGCGCAGTCGGACCTTGATCTGCAAGTAGCAGGACATAAAGATGCGGTCAACATGGTGGAAGCAGGTGCTAAAGAAGTGTCTGAGGACAAGATGCTTGAAGCGATTATGTTCGGCCATCAGGCGATCAAGGAACTTGTTGCTTTCCAGGAAACGATTGTGGACGAAGTAGCACCAGTGAAGAAAGAATTTGTTCCTGCAGCGCCGAATGAAGCTGTTGAGACTGAAGTGAAGCATTATGCTGAAGAATTGGGGCTGGCAGCTGCTATTCAGACAAAGGATAAGCTTGAGCGTGAGGAAAATATTACAGCGGTCAAGCTGCAGCTCCTGGACAAATATGAAGGTCAGGATGACGCGGTTTTAACTGTCGTGAACAAAACATTCGATAGCCTGATCAAAGAAGAAGTGCGCCGTCAGATCACTGAAGATAAAGTACGTCCGGACGGTCGTCGGCCTGATGAGATCAGACCGCTTGACAGTGAAGTAGGGCTGCTGCCGAGAGCGCACGGCTCAGGTCTGTTCACGCGTGGTCAGACGCAGGCTTTATCAGTTGCGACACTCGGTGCTTTAGGTGAGCATCAGATTATTGATGGGCTCGGTGTCGAAGAGCAGAAACGCTATATGCACCACTATAACTTCCCGAACTTCTCGGTCGGTGAAACAGGACCGATCCGTGCACCGGGGCGTCGTGAGATTGGTCACGGTGCACTCGGCGAACGTGCCCTGCTGCAGGTCATTCCTGACGAGAAGGACTTCCCTTATACAATCCGGGTCGTATCAGAAGTGCTGGAATCCAATGGTTCAAGCTCACAGGCGTCAATCTGCGGCTCAACGCTTGCACTGATGGATGCCGGTGTGCCGATTAAGGCGCCTGTTGCCGGGATTGCGATGGGACTTGTGAAGAAAGATGAAGACTATACGATTCTCTCTGACATCCAGGGGATGGAAGACGCACTCGGTGATATGGACTTCAAAGTAGCAGGTACGGCTAAGGGTATAACAGCGATTCAGATGGATATCAAAATTGATGGTCTGTCTGAAGAGATTCTGAAAGAAGCGCTGGAGCAGGCGAGAATCGGGCGCATGCATATCATGGATCACATGATGCAGACCATCAGCGCACCGCGTGAGACGCTGAGCGCGTATGCACCAAAAATTGAAATCATTCATATCAATCCTGACAAAATCCGTGACGTGATCGGACCAGGCGGCAAAAAGATCAATGAAATCATTGATGCGACCGGCGTTAAGCTTGATATCGAGCAGGATGGCACTGTGTTCATCGGTTCGAGTGATGCTGCCATGATTCAGGAAGCAAAACGTCTGATTGAAAACATCGTGCGTGAAGCAGTCGTCGGCGAAGTTTATATGTCAACAGTTAAACGTATCGAGAAATTCGGTGCGTTCGTTGAAATCTTCCCAGGTAAAGATGCGCTTGTTCATATTTCACAGCTTGCCAAGGAAAGAGTGAACAAAGTAGAAGACGTCGTGAAGCTCGGCGACCAGTTCCCTGTTAAAGTGACAGAAATCGACCGTCAAGGACGGGTCAATGCGTCGCGTAAAGAACTGCTGCCGGAATCAACTACTGAAACAACAGAATAATAGAAAGAAGGCTGGGACATAAGTCTGAATTCTTCGATGTTGCGCACGGTTTCACCAGGCGTCTTCATTGAAGAATGACGGCATAGTCCCGGTTTTTATATAGGAAAGAGGTTAATGCTTGAAGTTAAACAATGGACTCGTAGTGCTGGATAAGCACAACGTACATCAGACCGTGCATATTGCAGCATTCGTCAAAGTCGGAACGAAGAACGAAGAGGACTTCCCGGCAGGGACCGCTCATTTTATGGAACATATGCTGTTCAAAGGGACACAGTCGTTCACTGCACAACAGCTGGCTGACGAAATGGATGCGATCGGCGGAGAAGTCAATGCCTATACAACAAAGGAATACACATGCTATACCATCAAGACATTGCAGCGTTTTGAAGAGCGGGCGATTCACCTGCTGGATGAGATGCTGAACTGCTCGACCTTCCCCGAAGAAGAAGTGAGGCGCGAGCAGCAGGTCATCCTGGAAGAAATCAAGATGACAGAAGACGATCCGGAAGACTTGATCTATGAAGTGTTTCAGGAGCAAGCATTCAGCAATACACCGTTTGCCGTGCCGATTCTTGGCACTAAAGCATCAGTCGGACAGATTGACCGTGAAGTGCTCATTAACTTTTACAGCCGCTTCTACAGAGCGGACCATATCATTATTTCTTATGCCGGCCAGGATTCAACGGTACTGCGCGATGTCTTCAGCCGGATGACACCGGCTCAGACGGATAAGGCAGCACCAATTGACTATCGGTTTGAACCTTTCAGCGACGTCCAGCATCATGATTATGAGCAGGCGCATTTATTGATCGGCTATGATGCGGTAGGTTACCATCATCCATTATACGATGCGTTCAGCCTGTTCAGCTCCATGTTCGGTGAGTCAGTCTCCTCGCCATTGTTCAGACGGCTGCGTGAAGAGCTGGGCCTCTGCTATAACGTCTATTCGTCACTCGATGCTTATAGTGAAGGCGGGGTGTTCTCCATTTATATCGCCTGTGACCATACTGCGGTCGAAGAAGCGGCCAGTGAGATTGACCGGCTGCTGGCAGCGTTTAAGGATCAGGTCACGGAAGAACAGCTTACGCGGGCGAAAACTTATCTCATCACGAATGCCTATATGAATAATGATTATGACGGTCATATTATGATGCGTAACGGTCAGAGCTACATGTATTACGGCAGAGTCGTCACACTGGAAGAATTTGAAGCGCATATAGAAGCTATCACCTTGACTGACATCCATAAAGTGCTGCAGATGCTTGCCGTTCAGCCGTCCAGGATGACGTTCACTAAATCTTTGTCATAACCGGCATTTAATATTAAAATAAAAGTGAAGACAAAGGAGGCATCATTATGGTATTTGATAAGTTAAACATCAATGATCAGACATTCGAAGCAGAAGGGCAGTTGACCGTTGAGCAGCCGTCCGTCAGAATCACGACAACAGACGGGGATGTCGGGTTGTTCTTCAACCAGCTTGAGACAAGCCAGTCCATCGATTCCATTGCCGTCTTTAAAGGAGACGAGGAGCGCTATTCATCATCCCGCATTAAAGTGAGCAACTTGACCGTTGTCGGCGGCAATTACCGCATCGAACTTGAAGAAACGAGCGACTAACATTTCAGCGTGATGTGCTGTACCAGCACTTTTAAACCGGATGAACTTCATCCGGTTTTTTTGTTGAGGTGCCGGTGAGCAGATGGCACTTAAGCGTTTCAACAAGCCGCCGCCTATTTTTTATTGTGTTATAAGAATCAAATAGCTTATAATAAAGACAATATGTTTTGTACGGGAAAGAATTTTAGGAGGAACTATTTTGAATTTAGTGAAAAAAGATAACAACCATATTAAAATCATTCCGCTCGGCGGCGTAGGGGAAATCGCAAAGAACATGTACATCGTTGAAGTAGATGATGAGATGTTCATGCTGGATGCAGGGCTGATGTTCCCGGAAGACGAGATGCTCGGAATTGATGTCGTCATTCCGGACATTCAGTATGTCATTGAGAACAAAGAGCGTCTGAAAGGGATCTTCCTGACACACGGTCATGAAGATGCAATCGGTGCGCTGCGTTATATCATCGGTAAGATCGATGCGCCGATTTACGGCTCACGCCTGACACTGGCATTAGTGAAAGACCATATGAAAGACGCGAAGATTGATCGCAAGTTAAAATATTATACAGTGAACAACGAATCAGTGATGCGCTTCAAAGGCGTCAACATCACCTTCTTCAATACGACCCACAGTATTCCTGACGCCCTTGGTATCTGCATCCATACGTCTCATGGTGCGGTCGTCTACACAGGTGAGTTTAAGTTCGACCAGAGTGTCAAAGGGCCCTATCGCCCGGATATGTCGAAGATGAGCGCTATCGGTGAAAGCGGCGTGCTGGCACTGATCAGTGATTCGACTGAAGCAGAGAAACCCGGCTACAATACACCTGAGAATGTCATTGAGAGTCATATCAATGATGAGTTTGCGAAAGCAAACGGCCGGATTATCGTCTCGTGCTACGCGTCCAACTTCATCCGTATTCAGCAGGTGCTGACAGCTGCTGCTAGAAACAATCGTAAAGTGACATTCCTTGGTAAGTCACTTGAAAGTTCATTCAATATTGCACGTAAGCTCGGCTACTTCGATATTCCGGAGCAGCTGTTGATCCCGATTAAAGATGTAGCGAAATATCCGAAGAATGAAATCGTCATCATCTCTACAGGCTCGCAGGGTGAACCGATTGAAGCATTAGCTCATATGGCACTGCAAAAACACAGCATCATGAATATCGAAGAAGGGGATACTGTCTTCATTACGACGACACCGTCTTCCGGCATGGAAGTCATACTGGGTTCAACGATCAATCACCTGGTGAAAGCGGGCGCGCATGTCGTACCGACGAACAAGAAGATTCATGCATCCGGTCACGGCTGTATGGAAGAGCTGAAGTTGATGCTGAACTTAATGCAGCCGAAATATTTCATTCCTGTGCAGGGGGAATTCAAGATGCAGATTGCACATGCTAAGCTCGCAGCTGAAACAGGTGTTCAGCCGGAGCATATTTTCCTGCTTGAAAAAGGAGACGCGGTCAACTTTGACGGTGAGAAAATGGTGGCCAACGAAAAAGTCACAGCAGGCAATGTGCTGATCGACGGTATCGGTGTCGGCGATGTCGGTAACATCGTACTGCGTGACCGTCGTCTGCTGGCTGAAGATGGTATCTTCATCGCAGTTGTGACACTTGATCCGAAGAACAGACGAATCGTGGCAGGTCCGCAGATTCAGTCACGTGGCTTTGTCTATGTCCGTGAGAGTGAAGAACTCCTGAAGGAAGCAGAAGATAAAGTGCGCGCTATCGTCGAAGAAGGCCTGATGCAGAACCGCATCGAATGGTCAGAAATCAAGCAGGATATGCGCGACAAGCTCGGTAAATTCCTCTATGATTCAACGAAGAGAAGACCGATGATCATTCCGGTGATTTCAGAAATTTAAATTTGATAACATTAAATAAACAAGCTTAGGCTTGTTTATTTATTTATCATGAGAGGTGTCATGATTGGTAGTTAAAAAAGCAAGCAGCAAAAAAAGAAAGCCGGCCGCAAAGAAGCGTAAGACTAAAAAGCCGGGCACCCCTGTCATCTATTTGACATCACTTGTCATATTGGCACTCTTTGTCCTTGGTATACTGCAGTTTGGACTTGTCGGTCTTGCGATTGACTGTCTGATGATCTTGCTGACGGGAAGCGCCCGTTACTTTACATACTTATTCTTTGTCATGCTGACCATTTATTATACAGTGAACAAACAATTCGTCCCGTTGAACAGGCGGCTTGCCGGCTGGGTGACACTGCAGCTCGGCCTCTGTCTTGTCTTTGAATCTGTCCGCCATTTAACAGCAGTGCAGGTCAGGCCGACGTTTAACGGGATTTTTGAAACAGAATCTGATTCGCATTTCCATTTTCAAGGCGGCGGCTTTCTCGGTTATGCGCTCGAACGGTCGCTCAGCCAGCTGATCAGTCCTATCGGAGCCCTGATTTTTGCACTGCTTGTTCTCGGTGTTGCAGGCATATTAATCGCCGGCCGCTCAATCAGAGCAGAATCAAAGGTCATCTTCGAGCAGCTGCTGCACTTGACACAGCAAGCGCAGACAAAAACGCAGACAAAAGTGCAGCAGCTGAAATCGACACGTGACCACCACGTCATCGATGTGTCAGAGCTTCACGAAGTGCCGGTTGATGATGTCACAGCTGACTATGATATCCAGGCAGATGAACCGGTCGCTGAAGAACACACTGATATCCCGCTGTCCCATCACGAGTCACGGAAAAAAGAGCAGCCTGTCAAAAAGGCGACCCCTCCTGTCATGGATGATGACAATCCAGATTATGCACTGCCGCCGCTTGACCTGCTGAATTTGCCTGACGGCGGCGTGAAGTCTGACATGAAGACGATCAAGCAGCGCGGTCAGCTGCTGGAATCGACACTGAAAAACTTCGGCGTCAATGCGAAAGTCAGTCAGATCAGAATCGGTCCTGCAGTGACGCAGTATGAAGTGCAGCCCGCGATGGGTGTCAAAGTCAGCCGTATCGTCAACCTGTCGAATGACATTGCGCTCGCACTCGCCGCCAAAGATATAAGAATTGAAGCGCCGATTCCAGGGAAGTCCGCAGTAGGGATTGAAGTGCCGAATAATTCGGTCTCAATGGTCACACTGCGGGAAGTGCTGGAAGAAGAGCCGGTCGAAGATAACAAATTGAAAGTCGTCCTCGGCCGTAATATCTCAGGGGACGCCATTACAGCTGAACTGAACAAAATGCCCCACTTACTTGTAGCCGGTTCTACCGGCAGCGGTAAATCAGTGTGCATTAACGGCATTATCACCAGTATACTGATGAATGCGAAGCCGCACGAAGTCAAACTGATGATGATTGACCCTAAAATGGTCGAGCTGAATGTTTATAACGGAATTCCGCACTTATTGACACCTGTCGTCACCAATCCGCAGAAAGCGGCACAGGCACTGCAGAAAATCGTCGGTGAGATGGAACGGCGCTATGACTTATTCAGTCATACCGGAACAAGAAATATAGAAGGATACAACCAATACTTGACGAGACAGAATGAAGAGCTTGGTGAGAAGAACGCTAAGCTGCCCTATATTGTGGTCATTGTTGATGAGCTCGCTGACTTGATGATGGTGGCGAGTAAGGACGTGGAAAGTGCTATTATGCGGATTGCACAGATGGCTCGTGCAGCTGGTATCCATCTGATCATCGCTACGCAGCGCCCGTCAGTGGACGTCATCACTGGTCTGATCAAGGCGAACATTCCGTCACGCATTGCCTTTGCGGTCAGCTCACAGATCGACTCACGCACTATTCTCGACTCGCAGGGTGCGGAAAAACTGCTCGGACGCGGTGATATGCTGTTCCTGCCGTCCGGTCAGTCAAAACCGACCCGTATACAAGGGGCATTCCTGTCAGACAAGGAAGTAGAAGCTGTCGTCAACTATGTCACGAAGCAGCAGTCTGCGAACTACGTCAAGGAACTGGAGCCGGATGAGATCAAGACGGACTCGCCGTCAGAAGATGCCCTTTACTTTGAAGCCTATGAATTTGTCGTCGCCCAGCAGAAAGCAAGTGCTTCATTGTTACAGCGGCAGTTCAGAATAGGATATAATAGAGCTGCGCGATTAATTGACGAACTTGAAATGAATCAGGTGATCGGTCCTGCATCAGGCAGCAAGCCGAGACAAGTACTGATAGATGAAACGAAAGAATGATGGAGGAATGAATGGTGTCCGTTCAACATACAATATTAACTGTTAAAGACTGGATTATCATGAATATTGAACAGAAGCAGTTTGCGCCTAATGCGCCGATACCCAGTCTCTACGAAATTTCCCGTACACTCGATATTTCACAGGATAATGTCGAACAGGCGATCAGAGAATTGATTACTGAACAGATATTGACAGAGAAATTTCAGGAAGGCTACTGCGTTAAGCCGGAACCGGCGTTTTTCTATCCGGTGGATGAACTCCGGAGCATTACAAAGATGATTGAAGAAGTCGGCTGTACGGCCGGAACGATTATCATCAGTCAGGATCCGGAAGTGCCATCACGCGATGACAAAAAAATCTTGAATATTACTGACGACCAGCTGATCACAGTAGTGGAACGTATCCGTACTGCCGATGGACTGCCGGTCGCTTACTGCCTGGATAAAATCAATCAGCCGGACTTTGATTATCTGCATTTAAACGATAAGCTTTCACTGCTGCAGATTCTCCAGGATAATCCGGGATTCAAAGTGGCCTATGCGACTTGCGAAATAGAAGCGATCAGTTATGAACCTTACATTTCGAATGCGCTGGAATGTGCGCCGGAAGAAAGCCTGCTGCTGTTTAAGCAGGTTCATTACAATGAGGACGACAGGCCGGTGCTTTTTTCCATGAACTATTTCAAATCGAACCAGATGAAATTCCAAATCAAGCGGGAAATGAAGTGACGACATGATACCAGTACATATTAACGAGGAACATAAATTTAAAACGATATCGATAGTCATTAAATTCAAAGCACCGATTAACAAGGACACGGTGACAGAGCGTGCGCTACTGAGTAAACTGATGACAAAAGTAACGGCCCGGTACCCATCCGAGCAGCAGCTGCATGATGTGGTCGCAGAAAATTACGGGGCTAATTTGTTCAGCTATGTCACAAAACAGAAGACGGCGCACGTCTTGACGATCGGCATTGATATCATCAATGATAAATATTTGAGCCGACCGGAGAATTTATTCGTTCAGGCACTCGAACTGCTGGAAGAAGTCATTCAGCGACCGCTCCTTGAAGGCGAGGCATTTCACCCGGGCAAAGTAGCTGTTGAAAAGCAATTGATGCAGGCGCGCTTTGACTCCATCAAGGACAATAAAACACAGTATGGATATCAGCAGCTCATGCAGGAGATGTTCAAAGGACATGACTACCGCTTCCCGAGTTACGGCATAGAAGAAGAGCTTGCTGCGGTCACACCTGGTTCTATTTATAAGGCCTATGAGGCGATGCTGCACCATGATGAGAAAGAGATTTTTGTCATCGGTGACGTTGATAGTGATGAAGTGACCCGTGACGTCAGACGCTATTTAGCGCTGCCGCAGGGCACTGCCGTGCTTGAAGACTTGAATATCGGCCGGCAGGATGTTCCTCACTATGTCACAGAGCAGACAGATACGACGCAGGCTAAAATCAATATCGGAATGACAGCGGACATCACTTACGGCACACGTGATTACTTTTCGTTCGTTGTCTTCAACCAGATTTTTGGTGGTGATGTGACGAGCCTGCTGTTTATGAATGTCAGAGAGAAACTGAGCCTTGCCTATCAGATTCATTCGCAGATTGATGCGCGTCTCGGTTATCTGTACGTCATTGCCGGCGTCAATAAAGAAACACGTGAGCTTGCTGTCAATACCATTTTGGAGCAGCTTGACATGATTAAAGCAGGACAGTTCAGTGAAGAGTTAATACATACCGCGAAAACGATGCTGGTCACTCATAAAAAAGAGACATTTGACCGACCGAAAGGATGGATCGAGGCGACGTATGCTAAAGGTTTTGACGACATCAAGCTGACAACAGAAGAGTGGATTGCAGGCATCAATGAGGTGACTTATGAAAATGTCATCCATGTCGCTCAGCATGTTCATGTCCATACGATATACTGTCTGACCAATGAGGTGAAAGCATGAAAGAATTAATTTATGAGCAGATTGACGAATCATTATTTGAGACGACGTTGAACAACGGTCTGAAGTTGTTTGTCATTCCGAAAAAAGGGTTCCAGAAAACTTATGTCACACTCACTACCCGTTACGGCTCACTGCATAATCAGTTTGTTCCTTACGGTGCCGATGACATGATAAAGATGCCGGAAGGGATCGCCCATTTCCTTGAGCATAAGATGTTTGAGAAAGAAGAAGGAGATATGTTCAACGCTTTCTCAAAAAACGGAGCTTCTGCCAATGCCTTCACGTCATACGACCGGACAAGCTATTTGTTCACTGCCGTAGACAATATTGAAGCTAATATCAAGCTGCTGCTGTCGATGGTCCAGCGCCCTTATTTCTCTAAAGAATCTGTGGAAAAAGAGATCGGTATCATTGCTGAGGAGATTCAGATGTATCAGGATCAGCCGAACTACCGTCTTTATTATCAGACGCTGCAAGGCATGTATCATAACCATCCGGTTAAAGAAGACATCGCCGGCAGCATTGCTTCTATCAATGACATTACTGCTGATAAGCTGTACAGCTGCTATCATACATTTTACCGGCCAGAGAACATGGTCATGTTCATCGTCGGCAATATCGACCCTGAGACAATAGCGGAAGTTGTTGACGCCAACCAATATGCGGTGTCTGACACTGCGTATTTCGCGCGGACAGCTGACATTCATGAGCCGCCGCACGTCAAGGAAGCGCTGCTCGAACAGACGGCGGACGTCCAGCAGCCGAAGCTGATGCTCGGCATTAAAGCTGAGCTGCATCAGCTTGACCAGTCATTGATTCAGACAGAGCTTGAAGTGATGTTTATACTGGACCTGCTGCTCGGTGAACAGACGGCATTTTATCATGAGCTGCTGGCAGACGGTTTGATTGATGACACGTTCGGCTACAGCTTCACGCTTGAGCCGACGTTCTCCCATCTCTTTATCGCCGGCTCGACGAAACAGCCTGATGTCCTGAAAGCACGCCTCATTGAACGCCTGACTCATTATTCCTTCAGCGACGAAGCGTTTGCACGGCTTGTCAAGCAGACGATCGGTGAGTATATCTCGAGCCTGAATTCTCCTGAATATATCGCCAATCAGTTCACGCGTTACTACTTCAATGGTGCGGTGCTGTTTGATATTCTGCCGATACTTGAACAGCTGACACTGAAAGACAGTCTCAACACGTTCAGCAAAATCGATCTTACGCGTATGACAGACAGCCGCCTGATGCCGAATGGCTAACTTTTTAGTGACCGGAGGCAGCGGTGATATCGGCCGTGCTGTCATCGATGCGCTGCTTGCAGCAGGGCACACGGCTGTCTGTCATTACCATCACGCAGACCTTGCTGTACTCACTGCACGCTGGGATGACCGTGTGACTTACTGGCAGGCAGATTTAACGGCGGGGCTTGCCGTCCGTCCCGATTTTTTTGAGCAGCTGGACGGCGTCATCTATTCAGCAGGCACCGCACAATTCGGCCTCCTGCAGGATGAGACGGCTGAAGCGGTCGACCGTCAGTATATGATTCATCTGAAAAATTTAATCACGGTCGTCCAGTGGATAATTCCTACGCTGGTCAGGAGACGATGTGGTAATATAGTGGTAATCAGTTCGATATGGGGAGAGACAGGCGCTGCCATGGAGGCCGTATACTCGGCGATGAAAGCCGGTCAGCTCGGCCTGGTCAAAGCGATGGCCAAGGAGCTGGCACCGAGTCATATTACAGTCAATGCAGTGACACCCGGGCTCGTCAGCGGACGAATGACAGCGGCGCTGGAAGAACTGCCGCTGATACTGGAAGACATTCCGCAGGGGGAACTTGTGACTCCGGAAGAAGTGGCTCATATGGTGCTGTATTTGCTGCATGAACGCTCGAGGCATGTGACGGGACAGGTAATGCGAATCAACGCCGGATGGCTGATCTAGGGGGATGGACAATGCATAAACAATGGTATCTCGAGTACGAGATTAAAGTGAACCGGCCGGGGCTGCTGGGAGATATTTCAAGTCTGCTTGGTACGCTCGGTATCAGCATCATTACGATTAACGGCGTCGATCAGGGCCGTCGCGGGCTGCTGCTGAAGACTGACAATATGGAGAAAGTCGCACGCTTTGAAAGCATCGTCAACCAGCTCGAGGAGATAGAGATTACAAAACTCCGGACACCGCAGCTGCGGGACCGGCTGGCTGTCAGACACGGCCGCTATATTAAGCGGGACCTGGATGACCGGAAGACGTTCAGATTTGTCCGAAAAGAACTCGGGATACTCGTTGACTTTATGGCGGAGCTTTTTAAAGAAAAAAATCACTGTCTGATCGGCATTAGAGGGATGCCGCGCGTCGGTAAGACAGAATCTATCGTCGCTGCGAGCGTCTGTGCGCATAAGAAGTGGCTGTTCATTTCTTCAACGATGATCAAGCAGACGGTGCGGAACTCACTCTTCAAAGGTGAATATGACGGCAACTATATTTATATTATTGACGGCGCTGTCAGTGCTAAGCAGACGGATATGAAACATATGCAGCTCATCAAGGAAGTGATGGCGCTGCCTGCCGTCAAAGTAGTGGAGCATCCTGACCTGTTCGTCGAGAACAGCGAGTTCACACTTGATGATTTTGACTATATCATCGAGCTCAGGGAATCAGAAGAGCAGCAGATTACATATGAGCAGGTCAGCAAAAATAACTTGTTCGGCAATGAAGGTTTTGGATTTTACGAGTAAGGAGGTCAATACATGCAGCCTATTGGACGTAAGCTGAAGCAAAAACGGGAATCACTTGGAATGACACTGGTTGACCTTGAGAACAAAATAAAGATACAGCGTAAATATATCGAAATGATTGAACGCAATGACTTCGCATCACTGCCAAACCCGAACTATACGGTCGGCTTCATTGAGAAATATGCAAAAAGCGTCAATTTGAATGCGGAGAAACTGATTGAAGAACATCAGGATGAACTGCCTGATGACTATATTTCTGCAGTGGAAGCTAAACAACATTTGAACGAGACGCAGACTATCGTCAAAAAAGACGACCAGCTCATCCGGCAGCTCATCATCTCATTAGTCGGCCTGATACTTGTCATCAGTGTGGTCTGGCTGCTGAGTGCCAAACTGCTGTTCAAATCCACGGATAACCGTTGGACGGCAGGGAACGTCAATGAGAGCCGGGACGTCAAAGTAGAAGCGAAAGAAAAGTCGAAAGCCGCCGCTAAAAAACAAGAAGTGAAAGAAAAGCCAGTGAAACCGGTGAAAGTGGTCAAGACATCGGTCAAATATAAATCGTTTGACGGGTCTACGTTGAGCTATGACGTCGTAACAAATGAACGGCTTGTGCTGAAAGTGAAGTCAAGTGTCCCGACGTGGATACAGGTGAATGATGACAACGAAAAACGCTATGCTTATCAGAAAGTGAAGGACAAGACGATGACGATTGATAACAAAGTTAAAACCGTCACATTGATCTCCGGGAATTCCACTGATCTGCAGGTGTGGATCAACGATCAAAAACTAGATGTACCGAAAACAGCAGACAGTTTGATTACAAGAACGTATCAGTTTGCTATAGAGTCAACAGATTAACAGAGAAAGTAGGATTATAAATGAATATTCCGAATCAGATTACCGTGGCCCGCGTGTTATTGATTCCCGTCTTCATCTTATTTTTGCTGGCTGACTTCCACATGGGGTCAATCAGCATTCTAGGCAGCTATGATATGCGCATCGAGCAGTTTATCGGCGCTTTGATCTTTATTTTTGCGTCGCTGACAGACTGGATAGACGGCTATCTTGCACGGAAGTGGCAGCTCGTGACGAATATGGGCAAGTTTTTGGATCCTCTGGCGGATAAGCTGTTAGTATCGGCCGGTCTGATTGCCTTAGTAGAGCTGAATGTACTGCCGGCCTGGATGGCGATTGTGATCATTGCCCGTGAATTTGCGGTGACCGGCCTCAGATTGCTGCAGGTCGAGCAGGGCTATGTCTCAGCAGCCGGCAAGCTCGGTAAGATCAAGACAGCGGTGACGATGGTCGCGATGACCCTGCTGCTGCTGAACGAACCATTTGTCAACTGGCTGGGCTTCGGCCTCGGTTACTGGCTCATGTATTTAGCAGTCTTCTTCACCATTTTATCAGGGATTGAATACTTCTATCATGGCCGTGATGTCTTCAAAAATTCAAAATAATTGAACAGCTGCGGCTGTTCTTTTTTTATTAAAACACAGAATATGATAAACTGATAGTAAGTCATTAAGGCGTAAAAAATGACTGATGCGTTCATGAAGTCCTGATGATTTATCGGTAAATACTGTATGAAAAAATACGAACAAACGTTTGCTTTTCGCTTGCTATTTCGTCTGAAAATCAGTATAGTAATACTTATAAGAGCGCTAAAAAATCAGCTAATAACACTTGTGTTATTAAGGAGGATATATATTTGAACGAACGTCAGAAAGCTTTAGATACAGTCATTAAAAATATGGAGAAATCTTTCGGTAAAGGAGCTGTCATGAAGCTCGGAGAGAACACAGCACGTAACGTCTCTACAGTTTCCAGCGGTTCTATTACATTGGACGGCGCTTTAGGGGTAGGCGGCTATCCGAAGGGAAGAATCATTGAAATCTACGGACCTGAAAGCTCAGGTAAAACAACAGTCGCACTTCACGCGATTGCAGAAGTTCAGGCGCAGGGCGGTGTCGCAGCGTTTATCGATGCGGAGCATGCACTGGATCCTGTCTATGCACAGAAACTGGGTGTCAACATTGATGAGCTTTACTTGTCTCAGCCGGACCACGGGGAGCAGGGTCTGGAAATCGCAGAAGCATTCGTCCGTAGTGGTGCCGTTGATATCATCGTTGTCGACTCAGTCGCAGCATTAACACCAAAGGCGGAGATTGAAGGCGAGATGGGTGACACGCACGTCGGTCTGCAGGCGCGTCTCATGTCGCAGGCACTGCGTAAGTTATCAGGGGCTATCTCAAAATCCAATACAATTGCTATCTTCATCAACCAGATCCGTGAAAAAATCGGTGTGATGTTCGGTAATCCTGAAACAACACCAGGCGGCCGTGCGCTTAAATTCTACAGCTCTGTCAGACTGGAAGTGAGACGTGCTGAGCAGTTGAAGCAAGGCGTGGAAGTCGTCGGTAACCGCACGAAGATCAAAGTCGTGAAAAACAAAGTAGCGCCGCCATTCCGTGTAGCTGAAGTGGATATTATGTATGGTCAAGGGATTTCACGTGAAGGTGAGATCATCGATTTAGGTGCAGAGCATGAAATCATTCAGAAATCCGGCGCCTGGTATTCATATAACGGAGAACGGATGGGTCAAGGTAAAGAAAACGTGAAGATGTACTTGAAGGAGAATCCTGAAATTCTGAAAGAGATCGATACGAAGATCCGTCAGGAAATCGGTATCATGCCAAAAGACGCGGTAGCAGAAGAAACGCCTGCTGAACCGGAAGAAGACAAAGCTGCTGACTTGTTCGAAGACGAATTAGTATAAGCTCGATAATGAAACTGAAGTCATTCTGACTTCAGTTTTTGTCTATGATTAATTAGTCTAGTGACCTTGACTTTACTGCACTTCAAAACGTACAATTAATATATATAATTCCAAATTATATATATCGCTATTTAAGAATAACTAGATAATTAAGCAAAAGGAGGTGTTTATGTTATGCTATACGCCTTATTCATTTTGCTTGGCATCATTCTAGGAGTTGCTGCCGGTTATTATCTAGCAAAGACGAATTTGACGAACCAGCAGATTCAGGCAAGACAAACTGGTGATCATATTGTTAGAGAAGCTAGAAAAGAAGCTGAAAGTCTGAAAAAGGAAAAGCTGCTTGAAGCGAAGGAAGAGTACCAGCTGCGCAGCGATCGTCTGGAAGAAGAATACCGCGACCGACGATCCGATTTATCAAGACAAGAAGCAAGGCTACTTCAAAAAGAAGAGAACTTAGATCGAAAAAGCGATCTTTTAGATAAGAAAGATGAGCTTTTAGAACAAAAAGAATCTAAAATTGAAGCAAAACAACATCAAGTTGATGCGTTAGAGCAAAGTGTCCAGGATATCATAGTGAAACATGAACAGGAACTGATACGCATCTCCGGACTGACTCAAGATGAAGCGAAACAGGAAATTATTGACCAGGTCGAAGAAGAACTCTCTCATGACATAGCAGTATTAGTGAAAGAGAAAGAACAGGAAGCAAAAGATACGGTCGACAAGAAGGCGAAGATGCTTCTTGCCACGACAGTACAGCGGTTAGCAGCAGACCATACATCGGAATCAACGGTCTCTGTCATCAATCTTCCAAATGATGAGATGAAAGGACGGATCATCGGCCGTGAAGGACGTAACATCCGGACACTTGAGACACTGACAGGTATCGATTTAATCATCGATGACACACCAGAAGCAGTCATTCTGTCAGGGTTTGACCCGATCAGACGCGAAATCGCGAAGATTGCGCTTGAAAACCTTGTCTCAGACGGTCGTATCCATCCAGGCCGTATTGAAGAGATGGTCGAGAAAGCCCGCCGCTCTGTCGATGAAGTCATCAGAGAAGCAGGGGAAGCGGCGACGTTTGAACTCGGCATCCATAACTTACATCCTGACTTAGTGAAAATACTCGGCCGGATGAAGTACCGGACAAGCTACGGTCAGAACGTGCTGAAGCACTCTGTGGAAGTGGCACACTTAGCCGGGATGATGGCAGCGGAGCTCGGCGAAGATGTCACGCTCGCAAAACGTGCAGGCTTACTTCACGATATCGGCAAAGCGATTGACCATGAAGTGGAAGGCAGTCACGTTGAGATCGGCGTGGACCTTGCGAAGAAATACAAGGAGCATCCTGTCGTGATTAACGCAATCCATTCGCATCATGGTGATGTGGAACCGACATCTGTCATCTCTATTCTTGTCGCGGCAGCAGACGCACTGAGCGCTGCGCGACCGGGCGCAAGACGTGAGACGCTTGAGAACTACGTAAGACGTCTCTCACGCCTTGAGGAGATCGCTGAAAGCTATGATGGTGTTGAGAAGTCATTCGCTATCCAGGCGGGACGAGAAATCCGCATCATCGTCACACCGGAAGAAGTGGACGACTTGAAAGCACACCGTCTTGCACGGGACATCAAGAATCAGATTGAAGAAGAACTGCAGTATCCAGGACACATAAAAGTCACTGTCGTGAGAGAAATGCGTGCAGTCGAATATGCGAAATAATTGATACAAATCAGATAACTCTTAGAGCCATAAAGCTTTGAGGGTTATTTTTTTACCTTAAGATATTGAAAAAGGGCGGAGTGTGAGAAAAACAGTTATCGAGACATAAAAAAAGAATCGAAAAATCGACTCTTAGCCTAGCATATTTTAACTGCTTCTAGTTTATGCATCTTTTCTTTATCCATCTTTTCGGTCACGTGTGAATAGATTGTAGTGTAGACGATACAGAGTAATTGTTGATTATCAAGGAAATATATGGACAGCGTTTCCAATTTCTTAGGAAGGAGTACTCATGAATAACAAAATAACACTAGATTTTGTATTGACTGATGAATTCAACATGCTTAATCCTGATGAAAAAAGACATAACAAAATTGATTTTTATTGAAGGGGATTTGACAATAAAAATCAATAACATATTATTTTTTAAGGAAAGCATTGCAATGTTGGAATTTTACTTTTATCTAGATAAATGGTTAAAGTATATATATGATTTCGAAGTAGTAGATTTTGAATACTATTCTATAGAGATAGAAGAAGATTAACCATTTATTTCTATAAAAGTTTTAGATAGTAAAGGACAGTTAAATGTATTATGGAAAGAGGAAGATTTAAATAACATATTCGATTTAGATTATCTCATTCATGAATTTATTCTGTTAAGAAATCGATTGAAATTAGAAATGGAAGAGTTCTATAATATAAACCTAGAAAAATATAGAAATAAAATTCCAATGAGAAAGTTAAATAGAGTAAGAAAAAGATTCCGCTTATTTAAATTAAAATAAAAATCTAACTGTCCTTGTGTAGTACAGCCCTAAAGTTGAACCACAAAATTCAACTTTAGGGGTGTTTTGTTTTGAATAGGACATTTGATCTTGATTTTAAACTAAAAGTAATTGATGAATCCAACAAGGAAGTTGTCAAAGATTCAGTCCTTAAAGATCAACCGTTCAGATATGCCTCATATTTCTATGACACTGAATCCAGTCAGTACTATCTGATGGCGAGATACTATCATCCTAAGCATGGCGTATTCCTGGCAGTTGATCCAGAACTGGGCGCTGATGAAACCGCAGAAATGCATAATGTATATTCTTATGCTAAAAATAATTCGGTACTTTATACTGATGTAGACGGTAATAGAAGTGGCAGAGCTCAAGCAATCAGAAAAGCATTGACTAAGTTAATCAATTTGGCTAAAAAGACGTTTACTAAAGAAGGTAAAAATGCAGCAAAAAAACTTAAATCAAAACCGAGCAATCAGCAAATCAAAAATTTAAATAAACTGAGAAAAAAGAAATCATTGAATAAGGGTTCTACAGGTAGAGTTACTCCAAAAAATCTTCAAGAAAAACTTTTTATGGAGGAAGTATTAAGTGAGTCATTGGCATACTCGGCATATGTAAGATTAAGAAAAGGGATGACTGATAAGCGATGGCACAAAAAAGACGGATGGGTCAAAATGACGCGAGTGCATATAGGGAATCCTGCTACTAAGAAAGATAATATAGAAATACATTTTGTTTATAATAGAATAACTTACAAATTTGATGATTTTAAATTTGTAAACAAGTAATTACAAAAATTTGTAAAGAGGTGATATATTGAAAAACTCTATAAAAAAAGAACTAGATATTATATTTGAAAATTGGTATGCGGAAGAAGAAGTCAGCGAAACTTATTTTAGTGACAATTTATTTCGTTTATCAAAAGATAAGAGCCAATCAGAATTATTTATGTATGTAGATGATTGTTTAGAAAAGATGCTTGATACACAAGATTTTTATGACGTTTCAGAATTAGTTAATTATGCTCATAGTTTTTATGTATGGGCAGATACTACCGAAGTAACTCCTCTTTTAAAAAAAAATTTTAAAGAAGTTAAATCTCATATATTAAGATATGGTGATAATCGATCCATAGAGTTTGTCGATTTTATGGAAAAGAAATTAAAATTGTAGTTAATAATAATTTTTAAAATGATACTATTTTTAATCTTTCTAAATTGCAATTACAAGTTAGCCACCCTGACAAATCTAGTTCATATAGAATCCTAGGGATTCACTCAGTATGTTCTCTTTGATTAGTTCCTTCAAAAACACTTCCATCGCTGACTGTCCATTTAGTATCTTGCGTGGATATCTGTTCATCCATTCCTGGATTCTATGGACGGTAGAAGCTGTTACAGTTGAAATGGGGATACCTTTAGAAATATGCCGGCGAATAAATCTGTGCTGATTTTCTTTCGTCCCTCTCTCCCAAGAGGCATAGGGGTGGGTAAAGTAGACTTCAGATAATCCCTTGAGACATTCAGAAAGATCGCTGAATTCAGGTCCGTTATCTGATGTAATGGACTTGAATATTTTAGGGAAAGCATCTCCTGTTTCTTTTATCAGATGACGTAGTGCATTGACTACATGGCAGCTTTGTTTACCATCAATCTTTAAGATAAGTTCATACCGGCTTTTTCTCTCAACCATGGTGAGGAGAACCTGGTCTTCGGCAGACTTCTGGCCGACAACAGTATCTATCTCCCAATGTCCGAAGGTCGTGCGTGTATCCACTGCATGAGGTCGCAGCTCAATAGACTGACCCAGTACTTTTTTATTGATACGAGTAAAGCCTGTCGGCTTCTTATTCTTAAGCTTTAATTTCATCAGAAGATTAATATTGCGTGTCTTTATCAGTTTTCTGTCAATCCAGTGATAGAGTGTCTTTATGCAGGGTATGAATCTTTCTGGAAAAAGATTAGATTTTTTAGCCAGCATAATAACGGAAGCCGGAGACATTTCCTGATGTATCATCAGATGATCAGCCCATTCAACAAAGGGATTTCCTGTGATAGGAATAGGACGACGTCCTGACTTGATACGATTTTCAAAGTATCTATCCTGAGCAAGATCAGGTGAATAAACGCACTTGTAGTAAGTGTAGATTTTATTATTCTGTATCTGCTGGCTCTTTTGTGTGTACATGCCGCGCTTTATCTCATTATTGATGGTCTGTGGCGCTCTACCGAGCTTTCCGGCTATTTGTCTGTTTGAATACCCTTCATCAATCAGCGTCTGTATGATGATCCGTTCATCTCTAGAAAGGTGTTTGCCCTTAACGGTTTTCGTGTTACCATTGATATGCGTCATACGAATTCATTCCTTTATTGTCGGTGTGAGAACTACAATATTAACATGAATTCGTCATGGCGTATTTTTTTATAAATAATTAGTGTATCTTCCACCTTAGGTGGCTAACTTGATTGTATAACTTACCTAAAAATTAAAGTAGTAAATATAATAAATATAGCTATATTTATTATAAATATAATAGCTACTTTACCTTTATTTTCTTGATAACTATGTTCTTTAAAAAAGGCATTTTCTAACATGAAAGTGGTAAGTACAGTAACTATAGACATTACAACATACATAGGTAAATTATCTTTAAATGCTAACGAAAAAATTAGCAGTATAAATAAATAAAAAATAGTAAGTTGATAATTTTTTATAGAACGTACTAGCAATATAAACCACCTACCGTATACGCAAGTCCCATACCAGCTACAACTCCCCATCCTACAGGGCCTGAGACACCTAACGCAACAGCGGCAGCGGCTGACGCTGTTGTATGAGCATATCCTACGACAGATAAAGCTTTGCACGGATCAATTTTCTTCTTTTTAGCATAAAAAGTCATTTCACTACTTTGTATATTTTGTTTGTTTATTTCATTTAAATAATTTTTTAGAGCTTGTTGTTTTTCTACGCCCTCTTTACCATCTAACACATTATTGAATGTGTTAACGTATTGTGTTACATCCTTAAGAGAAACATCTGAAGAAATTTTCTTTAATTTTGCACTTAAGATTAAGGGGTTTTTAATTTTAAGGTGTTGACCTTCTTTGGTTAAATGAGAATTGATTGTATTAGCCAATTCTATTTGTTGATTGGATGGTTGTACTTGTGTCTCTGTAGTGCTGGCATATGTTTGTGGAATTGTATAAACTCCTGTTCCTGCCAAAATAGCTAATGATAATGATGCTTTTGCGATTGTCATTTTCATGTAAAAATCTCCTTTTCTCTTTGTTTTTGTAATCGGTTGCAATTAAATTATAAAATTTGGAAAGAGAATGTAAATATATTTGGAGATTTTTTAAGGTAATTTTAAGGTTAAGTGTAAGTATTTACTTTTTTTCTTTTTCTGAAAGCCTTTTTAAAGCTAATAGTTCTTCTCCAGATTCTCGATAATTTACAAATCCGTTATTGGACGCAATTTTGGGGGCTAAAACATTCATTATTTTTAAGAATTGTTCGGCTATTTCAATTTTTGACTTTTCTTTTTGATCCAACATAGCTAAAGATTTCCCTCTTTTTTCAACTAACTCGTATTTATCTTTGAACTGCTTGAGAGAAATCGGACGTTTCTTCTCATTGCGAGGGAAGTCGTCCCCGAAAAACTCAACTAAAGCCTTATAATGTCGCTGTTCCTGTTCCTTAATCTCTTTTAGAAGTTCCTTTCTTTTCTTTTCGAGTTCCTCAAGTTCTTTTCGTTTATCGTCCATATAAACCCTCCTTATTTATAGTTTTGATGTACTTGTGGTTGAAATCATCTAAAACGTGTTTAAAACCGCAATCTCAGACGTTATAATCGTTTAAAATTGTCTATTCTTGTTCATCTCTCCAAAAACCGTTCTTTATTTGTTCTTTCAATTTTTCAGCTTCTGCCTGTTCCTCGGGTGTAAGAGGCTTTGAAGTCTGTTCTTTATCGAGCCATTTCGGTGTCATTTCACGAGAATTTTTTGAAGTACGCGATTTTTGATCGTTCTGCTTTTCTGCTGAATAATCTATGAATTCTGAATCGTCTACACTTAGTTGGACAATTTCTATGTGAATAGATATTGTTAATCTAAAAAAGTAGGCGATTTATTTATGTCACGAGAAAGAAGAAGTTTCAGTCCTGAGTTTAAACTACAGATGGTCAAACTTTATGAGAACGGTAAACCTAGAAATGAAATTGTACGTGAATATGACCTGACGCCTTCGGCATTAGGAAAAT